>NZ_JBFTQF010000037.1:0-1045 GCF_056398865.1 Arthrobacter sp. 01T419 | reverse complement strand
CGAGCAACCGCTCCGCAAGCTCCTTCTGATCGATGATCTCTCCCGTCACAGGATCGATCATCACCCCTGTCATTGCGGTCGTGGACTCTGACACGGCCGTCTCCTTTCGGATCAGGCCGGACCTCACACACCGTTATTCAGACAGTCCCGCGGCGCTTCGTACAGCGGCGATGTGCGCGTTCCTCTGCATGCTCGCTCCTTCGTTGTTAGACGCGTGCTGCCGGACGCCACCGCCCTCCGCGGTGTGGCGGGCGTGTTTGCGTGCCTAGGCCGGTTGTCGTAGTTCGCGTCGGTCGCGCCGGTAGTGCAGGTCTCCGAAATAGTGTGCCGCCATGACGGGCGGGTCTCCGTTCAAGTGCGTTCCGGGCGGGGGCGGGGCTGTTGACTGGTAGTGGTGTCCTGTGGGGGTGCGGATTTCGAGGACATGGCGTCTCCCGGGGTGGGTTTGTGTTGTCCGGGTTTGTGCTGTCCAGTCGTTGAGTTCTTTGGTGTGGTTGCAGGCTTCGCACAGGCCTGCTCCGTTGGCCTGGCTGGTGGTGCCGCCGTCGTGCCAGGGGACGATGTGGTCGATGTGTCTGATGGGTGCGTCGCAGTATGGTGTGCGGCAGGTGTCGTCGCGGGCTTGGATGAAGCGGCGCAGCCCGGCGGGGAACAGCCGCGCCCGGGAGTCGGCGGCGACGAGCTCCCCGGTTCCGGGGGCGGTGTAGAGGCGCCGGAGCCAGACCTTGAGGTCCTGGGCCTGTCCGGTTTGGCCGGGCTGGGTTTGGTGGTGGTTGTTCGCGGTGAGCAGTGTCCTGGCCCAGGCGGCGGGGACGATGCCGTAGCCGGGCAGGCGTGCCGGTTCGGCATCGCCCTGGAACAGGGTCCGGTCGGTCATGACGAGCTGGACCTCCACCCCGCTGATTCCGCCGGGGGTGCCGGTGGTGCGTTCGACGAGGGTGTCGGCCATGATCTGGGCCCGGGACCGGGTTTCCCCGGAAGAGGAGCGGAGGGTGTCGGCGTGCCGGGACAGGGCCGCGTGCACGGCCACGCCCTGCGCGACGGG
>NZ_JBFTQF010000036.1:0-1169 GCF_056398865.1 Arthrobacter sp. 01T419 | reverse complement strand
GTATTATCCCCTATAGGTAGACAGTAAAAAAAGAGTCCATCTGATATGATGGACTCAATACTGTTTTATCTGGAGGGGATTTTTTTATGGCAAGAAAAGGACAATCATTTCAAAAATATACAGAAGAACTAAAGCGAGAAGCAGTTCGTCTTCGATTAGAAGAGAGAAAATCATTGCGAGAAATTCGTGAACAACTCGGTGTGAAGAGCGATGCCCAGATTATTGAGTGGGTAAAACGTGCGCAACAAGGGGAGTCCTTTGATGATCAACGTGGTGTCTGGAATCGAAAGAATTTTAATAGTCTAGAAGAAGAAAATGCTTATTTGAAGGCACAGGTTGAGTATTTAAAAAAGCGCAATCCAAATCTACACGGGAAGGAATGGTCCTAAAGAAAGAACGATTTTCTCTTATCGATTCATTACGCCAAGCCTATCCACTCCGATGGTTGCTTCAAATCGCGGAAGTTTCTAAGGCTGGCTACTATAAATGGCGGAAATATCATAACGTGCAGCGTTTACGTCAGAAAAGGGATATGTGGCATAAAGAACATATTTTATCTATTCATCGTCAGCACCCTTACTATGGGTATAAACGTATGACTCGTGCTTTGGCTCGAGAAGGAATGGTAATGAATCATAAACGTGTTCGTCGTCTTATGAGAGAGCTGGGTATTCAATCTATCATTCGAAAAAAACGTCCGTTTTATGGAAGAAAAACATCTGTGGTATTTAAAAATCATTTGAATCGAGAGTTTCAAGCTGAAAAGCAAAATCAAAAATTCGTAACAGATATTACTTATGTACGAATCGGAGAACAATTTGCCTATTTGTCRGCTGTGTTAGATTTATACAACAATGAAATTGTTGCCTGGAAGCTATCTTCAAGAAATGATTTAGATTTRGTTTTAACTACATTACGTCAATTAGAAGGGAAGTCATTAACTACTAAGCCCCTTTTCCATTCAGATCAAGGGTTTCAATATACATCTAAATCCTACGCAAAACAGTTAGAGAAATTAGGATTTGTCGGTAGTCATTCTAGACGTGGAAACTGTTTTGATAATGCGTGTATCGAATCATTCTTCTCACATTTAAAAACAGAGAAGTTGTATTTAGTGTGCCCAAAAACATATGAAATGGCCTACCGAGCAATTCAAGAATATATTCACA
>NZ_JBFTQF010000035.1:0-1380 GCF_056398865.1 Arthrobacter sp. 01T419 | reverse complement strand
GGGACTGTCCGATAAACGGTGTGTGGATCCGGCCGGTTTCATTAGTGAGTGGTTCTTTCGAACCGGCCGGCGAAGGTGATCGCGAACGCGTTCAGCGCAGGCTTCCACCTCATCATCCAGCGTGCCCGACCGCCGCCGGTCGGATCAAGGGACCTGGTGACCAGATACAGGCATTTCAGGGCAGCGGCCTCGTTCGGAAAGTGCCCGCGGGCCCTCACTGCCCGCCGGTAGCGGGCGTTGATCGACTCGATCGCGTTCGTTGTGCAGATCACCCGCCTGATCTCCACGTCGTACTCCAGGAAGGGCACGAATTCCGCCCAGGAGGACTCCCAGAGCCGCACGATTGCCGGATATCGCTGGCCCCATTCGGCCGTGAACTCGGCGAACCGGTCCTTCGCCGCTTGCTCGGACGGGGCCGTGTAGACCGGCTTGAGCGCCTTGACGATGCCGTCGCGGTGCTGGCGTCCGGCGTAGCGGAAGCTGTTGCGGATCAGGTGCACGATGCACTGCTGCACGACCGTTCGCTCCCACGTGGTCGTGATGGCCTCCGGCAGGCCCTTGAGCCCGTCGCAGACGGCGATCAGCACATCTTCCACGCCGCGGTTCTTCAGCTCGGAGAATACCTGCAGCCAGAACCGGGCRCCCTCGCCGCCGTCGCCGGCCCAGATGCCCAGGATCTCCCGCTCACCGTTCATGGTGACGCCCATGACGACGTAGAACGGGGTGTTGCGCACCTGCCCGTCACGGACTTTGACCACGATCGCGTCCACGAAGAGCACCGGATAGATCGGATCCAAAGGTCGGGCCGACCATTCGGCCAGTTCCCCGGCGACCTTCTCCGTGATGCGGCTGATGGTGTCTTTGGAGACCTTGGCCCCGTAGACCTCCTCGAAGTGCGCGGCGATTTCCCCGGTGGTCAGCCCCCGGGCGGACAGCGAGAGGACGATCTGGTCGATCCCGTCCAGGCGCCGTTTCCGCTTGGGCACGATCACCGGCTCGAACGAGCCGTCCCGATCCCGGGGCACCTCAATCTCGACCGGGCCGATCTCGGTCAGCACGGTCTTCGGCCTGGTGCCGTTGCGCATGTTGGCTGCAATCGGCGTCTGGCCATGCTCGTGCCCGAGGTGCTCGGTCAGTTCCGCTTCCAGCGCGGTTTCCAGCACATTCCTCGTGAGCTGGTTCAGCAGCCCGCCTGGGCCTACCAGGCTCACGCCCTGCTCCTTGGCCTGCGCGAGCAACCGCTCCGCAAGCTCCTTCTGATCGATGATCTCTCCCGTCACAGGATCGATCATCACCCCTGTCATTGCGGTCGTGGACTCTGACACGGCCGTCTCCTTTCGGATCAGGCCGGACCTCACACACCGTTATTCAGACAGTCCC
>NZ_JBFTQF010000034.1:0-1714 GCF_056398865.1 Arthrobacter sp. 01T419 | reverse complement strand
GGGATGCGGACGCCGCGTTCGTGGGCGACTTCGACGGCGCGGGGGTAGCCGGCGTCGACGTGGCGGATGACGCCCATGCCGGGGTCGTTGGTGAGGAGGCGTTCGAGTTTCTGCGCGGCGAGCTCGGTGCCGTCGGCGACGGAGACCTGGCCGGCGTGCAGGGACCGGCCGATGCCCACGCCGCCGCCGTGGTGGATGGAGACCCAGGTGGCGCCGGAGGAGGTGTTGATCAGGGCGTTCAGCAACGGCCAGTCCGCGATCGCGTCGGAGCCGTCGGCCATGGACTCGGTTTCCCGGTAGGGGGAGGCCACGGAGCCGGAGTCCAGGTGGTCCCGGCCGATCACGATGGGGGCCTTGACCTTGCCTTCGGCCACGAGCTGGTTGAACAGCAGCCCGGCCTTGGCGCGTTCGCCGTAGCCGAGCCAGCAGATCCTGGCCGGCAGGCCTTCGAACTCGACCCGTTCGGCGGCGGCGTCGAGCCATTTGTGCAGGTGGGTGTTCTCCGGGAACAGTTCCTTGATCGCCTTGTCGGTCACGGCGATGTCCTCGGGGTCACCGGAGAGGGCGACCCAGCGGAACGGGCCCAGTCCCTCGCAGAACAGCGGACGGATGTAGGCCGGGACGAAGCCGGGGAACTCGAACGCCCGGTCGTAGCCGCCCTTGCGGGCCTCGTCGCGGATCGAGTTGCCGTAGTCGAAGACCTCGGCCCCGGCGTCCTGGAAYTCGACCATGGMCTGGACCTGCCGGGCCATGGAGGCCTGGGCCTTCTTCGTGAACCCTTCCGGGTCCGCCTCGGCCTCGGCGTGCCACTCGTCCACGCTGATGCCCTCGGGCAGGTAGGAGAGCGGGTCGTGTGCGCTGGTCTGGTCGGTGACGACGTCGATCGTGATTTCCCCGGCCCGGTGCCTGCGGAGCAGTTCGGGGAAGACCTCCGCGGCGTTGCCCACGTAGCCCACGGACCAGCCGCGGCGCTCGTCCTTGGCCTTTTGGACCTTGGCGATCGCGGCGTCCAGGTCGGTTTCGACCTCGTCCAGGTAGCGCTTGCCGGCCCGGCGGCGCAGCCGGGTCTCGTCCACGTCCACGATCAGGCAGGCCCCGTCGTTCAGGGTCACGGCCAAAGGCTGGGCCCCGCCCATGCCACCGCAACCACCGGTCAGGGTCAGCGTCCCGGCCAGCGGCCCCTCCGTGGAACCCGCAGCGGCCGGGGCCCGGTGGCGTCCCTCCGCGGCAAGCTTGTTCCCGACCGCGGCAAAGGTCTCGTACGTGCCCTGCAGGATGCCCTGGGTGCCGATGTAGATCCAGGACCCGGCCGTCATCTGCCCGTACATCATCAGGCCCTCGGCCTCCAGGCGGCGGAACTCCGGCCACGTCGCCCAGTCCCCCACCAGGTTCGAGTTCGCCAGCAAAACCCGCGGCGCCCACTCATGGGTGCGGAACACCCCCACCGGCTTGCCGGACTGCACCAGCAGCGTCTCGTCCTTCTCCATGGTCTCCAGGGTCCGGGTGATCGCATCGAACGCGGCCCAGGACCGCACCGCACGGCCCGTGCCCCCGTACACGACCAGGTCATCCGGACGCTCCGCGACCTCCGGGTCCAGGTTGTTCATCAACATGCGCAACGGCGCCTCGGTCTGCCAGCTCTTCGCGGTCAGCTCCGTACCCCGGGCAGCTTTGACCGGACGCGCTCCGGTAGTGAAATCGGCGTGAAATCGGC
>NZ_JBFTQF010000033.1:0-2419 GCF_056398865.1 Arthrobacter sp. 01T419 | reverse complement strand
CAGGAGAAGAGACCTCACACATCCTTAGCGGGTTGACTTCCCAGCTGCCTGATCGTGATCCGGAAGAGACTGCCGAGTGGGTTGAGTCTTTGGATGCGTTGATCAGGGAGCAGGGCACGGAGCGGGCGCAGTTCATCATGCGCAGCCTGCTCCAGCGGGCGGGGTCCCAGTCGGTCGGGGTGCCGATGGTGACCACCACCGATTACGTGAACACGATCCCGGCGGACCAGGAAGCGCCGTTCCCGGGCAACGAGGAGTTCGAGCGCCGGTACCGGGCGTACATGCGCTGGAACGCGGCYGTGATGGTGCACCGGGCACAGCGGTCCGACATCGGCGTGGGCGGGCACATCTCGACCTATGCCGGGGCCGCGACCCTGTACGAGGTCGGCTTCAACCACTTCTTCCGCGGCAAGGACCACCCCTCCGGCGGGGACCAGGTCTTCTTCCAGGGACACGCGTCCCCGGGCATGTACGCCAGGGCGTTCATGGAGGGCCGGCTCACGGAGGAGGACCTGGACGGGTTCCGGCAGGAAAAGTCCAAGGAAGGCCACGCCCTGTCCTCCTACCCGCACCCGCGCCTGATGCCCTCCTTCTGGGAATTCCCCACCGTGTCCATGGGCATCGGCCCGATGAACGCGATCTACCAGGCCCAGTCCAACCGGTACCTGCACGACCGCGGCCTGAAGGACACCTCCGGGCAGCAGGTCTGGGCGTTCCTGGGCGACGGGGAAATGGACGAGCCCGAGTCCCGCGGCCTGCTCCAGCTCGCCGCGAACGAGAACCTGGACAACCTGAACTTCGTGATCAACTGCAACCTCCAGCGCCTGGACGGGCCGGTGCGCGGCAACGGGAAGATCATGCAGGAACTCGAGGCGTTCTTCCGCGGCGCGGGCTGGAACGTGATCAAGGTCGTCTGGGGCCGGGAATGGGATGACCTCCTGGCCAAGGACACCGACGGGTCCCTCGTGAAGATCATGAACGAAACCGTCGACGGGGACTACCAGACCTACAAGGCCGAGTCCGGCGGGTTCGTCCGCGAACACTTCTTCGGCAAGACCCCGGCCACCAAGGACATGGTCGCGGACCTGGACGACAACCAGATCTGGAACCTCAAACGCGGCGGACACGACTACCGCAAGGTCTACGCCGCGTACAAGGCCGCGACCGAGTTCAAGGGCAAACCCACCGTGATCCTGGCCAAGACCGTCAAGGGCTACGGGCTCGGACCCCACTTCGAGGGCCGCAACGCGACCCACCAAATGAAGAAACTCACCATGGAAGACCTCAAGGCCTTCCGAGACCACCTGCGCATCCCCATCACCGACGAGCAACTCGACACGGACCTGTACCGGCCCCCGTACTACCACCCCGGCATGGACGCCCCGGAAATCCGGTACATGATGGACCGCCGCGCGGCCCTGGGCGGCGCTGTCCCGGAACGCCGCAGCGCCCACACCCCCGTGGAGCTGCCGGACGAAAAGTCCTACGAGGTCGCCAAGCGCGGCTCCGGCAAGCAGCAGGCCGCCACCACCATGGCCTTCGTGCGGCTCCTGAAGGACCTCATGCGGGACAAGAACTTCGGCAAACGCTTCGTGCCGGTCGTGCCGGATGAATCGCGTACCTTCGGCATGGACGCGTTCTTCCCCACCGCGAAGATCTACAACCCCAAGGGCCAGAACTACCTCTCCGTGGACCGGGACCTCGTCCTGGCCTACAAGGAATCCCCCATGGGCCAGCTCATCCACCCCGGCATCAACGAAGCCGGCGCCGTCGCGGCCTTCACCGCCGCCGGAACCGCCTACGCCACCCACGGCGAACCCCTCGTGCCGATCTACGTGTTCTACTCCATGTTCGGCTTCCAACGCACCGGCGACGCCTTCTGGGCCGCCGCGGACCAGATGACCCGCGGCTTCATCATCGGCGCCACCGCAGGACGGACCACCCTCACCGGCGAAGGACTCCAACACGCCGACGGCCACTCCCCCATCCTCGCCTCCACCAACCCCGCCGTGCTCACCTACGACCCCGCCTACGGCTACGAAATCGGCCACATCATCCGCGACGGGCTCCAGCGCATGTACGGGCCCGCCGCAAGCGGCGAAGGAACCGGACCTGCATCCGATAGAAACCTGATGTACTACCTCACCGTGTACAACGAGCCCATCACCCAGCCCGCGGAACCCGAGAACCTCGACGTCAACGGGGTGCTAAAGGGCATCTACCTGCTGGCCCCGGCGAAAACCGACGGCCCCCGCGCGCAGATCCTCGCCTCCGGCGTCTCGGTCCCCTGGGCACTGGACGCCCAGCGGATCCTCGCCGAAGACTGGGGAGTCTCCGCGGACGTGTGGTCCGTGACCTCCTGGAACGAACTCCGACGCGACGGACTCGCCGCCGAAGACGACGGACTCGCCGCCGAAGA
>NZ_JBFTQF010000032.1:0-2969 GCF_056398865.1 Arthrobacter sp. 01T419 | reverse complement strand
GCACCGAGCTCGCCGCGCAGAAACTCGAACGCCTCCTCACCAACGACCCCGGCATGGGCGTCATCCGCCACGTCGACGCCGGCTACCCCCGCGCCGTCGAAGTCGCCCACGAACGCGGCGTCCGCATCCCCATGGAAGAAACCCGCTAACCAAGACCCGACAACCCCAACTAGCTCGCATTAGTTGTCGCTATGAGCCCTCATAACGACAACAACTGCGAGCTAGTTGGGGAGGTCAACCGCCCATCTTTGAAAGAATCACTTTCATGATCGAAATCGACGGCGTCCGGCTGCACCTGGCCGATATTGCCAAGGTGGCCGCAGGTGGCACGAAGGTGACCCTGTCGCCGTCGGCCGCTGAACGTATGGCCGCATCGCAGCGGTCCGCTCGCGCGACCGCGTTGTCCCGGCCCGTCTACGGACGGTCCACAGGCGTCGGGGCTAATCGCTCGGTTGCCTTGGATACCGCGGACAAGGAAGCCAATACGCACGGACTGAATCTTTTGCGCAGCCACGCCGTCGACGCCGGACGAGTCCTTGACCGCGAAACCGTCAGGACAATGCTGGTCATCAGGCTTTCCCAGCTCGCCGCGGGATCGTCCGGCATCAACCCGGCTGTGGCTCATGCCGTCGTGGAGATGCTCAACGCCGACGCCTTGCCGGAAGTGCGGGAATTCGGCGGAATCGGCACTGCGGACCTGCCCGCGTTGGCAGGAACGGCCCTCACTCTCCTCGGCGAGCGCCCCACCATGGACGGCAAGCGCGTCCCGGTGCCACTGGACACCTGGGCCACCGAGGATGCTCTGCCATTCATCAGTTCCAGCGCGCTCACCATCGCCCAGGCAGTCTTGGCCCACCAGAAGTTGGCGACCCTTCTGGGGAACGTGACCACCGTGAGCGCACTGTCCTTCGCGGCAATGTCCGGCAATCCGGAAGCCTTGAGTCCGGAAGTCGCAAAGGCCGCGGATGCGCCAGCTATCAGGGACATGGCCGGCGTAATCCGCGGCCTTGTGGAAGGCAGTGGTGATCCGGCAAGGATCCAGGACCCGTACTGCCTACGCACCCTGCCGCAGGTTCTCGGCTCAGTGGCCGAGGAACTCGAGGCGCTCAGCATCCTTTTGGGGCGTCTGGTGGTGGCCGGCCATGAGAACCCCCTCGTGTACGGCGATGCGGAGGATGGCAGCAACGGAGTGGCCCACCATGGCCTGTTCCAGATGACTAGCCTGGCCCGCCGCGTCGATGCCCTGCAGTTGGCCATCGGTGCGGCGTGCGCAACGAATCTCCGGAGGATCAGCCTGTTGTGCGATCCCAGCTACACGGGCCTCCACAGATTCCTGGCGGTCGACGACGGCGGCCAGTCGGGCGTCATGATGTTGGAGTATGTGGCCGCCGCAGCGGTGGGCCGGATTCGGGCCAATGCTCAGCCGGTGAGCCTGCAAACGGTGGTCCTCTCCCTGGGCGCAGAAGAAGATGCCAGTTTCGCGAGTGTGGCCACTTCCCGCCTGGATTCCACGGTGCGGGCGCTGTCAACGGTTGTTGGCATTGAACTCCTTTGCGCGTCACGGGCACTCAGGCTGCAGGGCCGGACGCCGGAAGAATTCGCGAGCCTTCGGTTCCGAAAGGCCTTCGACGCCGGTCTGTCGTTACCCTCCGACGTTCAGGACCGGGACCTTCGCCCCGATGTCGACGCGGCGATCCGCTTGACGATCCTTCCCGAGTTTGGGCACTAAGCATGCTTAGCTATGGACTACTGCCCAGGACGGGCGTAACTTAAGGTCCAAACACCGCACTGGGGAGGTGGCGTGTTTGGCCGGGTATCTGGGGTGCCGTGGCATTTGGTTGTTGCGCCCTATGCTTCTCGCCGTCATCGGCGCATTCGTGTGGTTGCTGTGGCTCGCCGGGCCATCGCAGGCCAGTGATCTTCTGCCGTCAGTTCCGCCTGCCCCGTCGCCTTCCGTTTTGCCTGCGCCTGTTGCCCCTTCCGATCTCATAGGGTCAATCGCCCAGGATGTTCCTCCCGCCATTCCAGGTCCGAGCCAATTGGCCGCGATTCCCAAGACCCTCGTCAATCTGTTGCCGGGCGATGCCGTGCCACCGGTCGTTGGTGGAATCATCGACGCCGTGCCACCGCTGGTTGACACCACGATCGGTCAACTCCCAGGACTGCCGTTGCCGCCGGTGCCGCCATTGCCACCGGTGCCACCGGTGCTGCCGTTGCCACCGGTGCCACCGGTGCTGCCGTTGCCACCGGTGCCGCCATTGCCACCGGTGCTGCCATTGCCGCCGGTGCCGCCACTGCCCGGGATCCTGCCTCCCCCGGGAATAGACGTTCCGGCCGTTCCGCTGCAGGGGAGCGACTCCGGTGCACTGACGCCGCCTGGTTCGGCCACACTCTTCCGTACCAACGCGCCCACTGCCGACGGCCGATCGGCCGCGTACGTACCAATCCCCGTTTTCATTCCGGACGAAGCTGTTCCGATACTCCCCGCCGAATTGGCGATGACTAACTCGTTGCCTGATCCTAGGGATCCTCTGGCAGACACACCGGCTCCTGCCGCGGCGTCCCCACCTGAGTCCGGCTCGATGTCGGGACCACACGGCGGATCCGCCGACGGGGCGGCAGATCTCCCGGAACAGCGTGCATTGGCACCGCCCTTCCACGACGGCCGCATCCCTGATGGCGGTCAAGAACCCGCTGCCGAACCCGCGTTCGATCCGGGGTCTTCTCCCGACTGACCAGGCCGCCCCTGCTTCGATGGCAGGCACGACCCACCTGCGCCACACGCGTAGGGACCAGCCTCAGTCAGGAGAAGACCATGCAGGACCAGACGAGATTCATCGGCAATTGGCCCGACCCAATGTCTGAAGGAAGGAGCAAATAGATAGCATCTCGGCAGGCGCTCAGCGCCCATAGGGAAACAACGACGCCGGCCGTGCAGTCAGTCTCACTGCACGGCCGGCGGGCCGGCG
>NZ_JBFTQF010000031.1:0-3955 GCF_056398865.1 Arthrobacter sp. 01T419 | reverse complement strand
TAGCGTGGGGGAAACGCCCGGTCCCATTCCGAACCCGGAAGCTAAGACCCACAGCGCCGATGGTACTGCACCCGGGAGGGTGTGGGAGAGTAGGACACCGCCGGACAACCATTAACGGTCAGGCCCCGACACACCAGTGCCGGGGCCTGGACCATTTAAAAACCACCCGTCACACCCAGGCACTGGACCCTCCATCACGTATGCGGCACTTCCGGGAAACCCTCCATCACATCTGCACCCCACTCAGCCCACGTCGACCCGTAGAATGTCCGCATGAGTAGCATGCAACAGGTTACTCCCGGGGTGTCACTGACAACACAGGCCACGGAAATGCTGCGCGCGGCAATCACCTCCGGCGAGATGACACCAGGGGAGCACTATTCCGCGATTGGGCTGGCCGAGAGGCTTGGCGTGTCCCGGACGCCCGTGCGTGAAGCCCTGCAGTTACTCGAAAAGGAAGGCATTGTCCGGATCGAGAAGAACCGTGGTGTTCGGGTACTGCAGATTTCACTTGACGAGATCGTGCAGATCTTTCAGATTCGGATCATTCTCGAGCCTCCCGCTGCGGCTCGGGCCGCCGAGGTTGTTACAAAGGACGACCTTGAGCATTTCCGCGCGCTTCACGGTCGCATCCTGGATGCTGCAGCCGACGACGACGGCCCCGGCACCCTTCAAGCGGACAAGGAATTCCACTTGTTTCTGCTGGGCTTGGCGGGCAATCAGCGGCTATCGGCACTGGATAGTGAGTTGCGTAATCTCGTTCTTGCGCATGGTCTCGTGACCATCCCCTCGGTCCGAAGCAGCCAGGATCTGGCCGATGACTGCCGCGACATTCTTGAGGCACTGGAGCGGAAGGATCCGCAGGCTGCTTCGGCTGCGGTTCGTGAACATGTCACCCGCACTGCGCGACTTCTCATCACTGGCGTTTGCGCCAAGACGCCGGGGCTTTCCGCGGATGCGTACTTGGCGAAGCTGGAACAGCTGACGAAGTTCCGCGGCTGACCTCGAATGCTGTTTACAAGCTCTGCCTGTTCATTTACTGTTGCATGCAACATACAACTACCGGAGGAGATGCAACGTGGCATCCACACCGCAGAGCAATCAAGGCGGCCCGCCACCGTTGGCCGGCATACGGATCGCTGATTTCTCCCGAGTTCTGGCCGGACCGTTGTGCTCAATGATGCTGGCAGACTACGGCGCCGAGGTCATCAAGATCGAGGGCCTTGCCGGCGACGATACCCGCGCGTGGATTCCGCCTGTCGCCGCGGATGGCACAGGCACCTACTTCGCCAGCGTCAACCGAAACAAGAAGTCCGTGATCGCCGATCTTACGTCCGACGATGGGTTGAGCTATGCCCGTGATCTGGTGGCTGGCTGCGACGTCGTCATCGAAAATTTCCGCCCTGGAGTCATGGCGAAATTTGGGTTGGATTATCAGACCGTTGCCAAGGATCGGCCGGACGTCGTTTACTGCTCGATCTCGGGCTTCGGGACCGGTGCTGGCGCGGATCTGCCCGGCTACGACCTTCTGGTTCAGGCGCTCGGCGGCCTAATGAGCATTACTGGCTCCGCAGATGGGGAACCTAGCAAGGTTGGGGTCGCCCTGGTTGACGTGCTCGCCGGCCAGAATGCCGTTGCGGGGATCCTGATGGCCCTGCGGGTGCGCGACGCTACTGGGACCGGCCAGCAGGTGCAGGTTAACCTCCTCTCCTCGCTACTGGCAGCTCTGGTGAACCAAGGGGTCGCGATGTTGGCCACGGGAAACTCACCTGCCAGGTTGGGTAACGCCCATCCGAGTATCGCGCCCTACGAGACCTTCCGCACGGGGAGCGGCACCCTCGCCGTTGCGGTTGGTAACGACCGTCAGTTTGCGGCGTTGGCCTCAGTGCTGGGACTCCATGGCCTGGCTGAGCAAGCCAAGTTCCTCACTAACGAACGCCGGGTGAGGTTCCGCGCGGAGCTTCGCGCTGTGCTTGAGGCCGCGCTTCTCGCCGACACCGCTTCGCAGTGGCAACGCAGATTGCTTGCAGCGGGGGTGCCTGCAGGCAAGGTCAACACAATCGGTGAGGCTTTCGAGCTGGCTGACAACCTGGGGCTGGAGCCGTCAATTGTTGTCACCGATCCCGCCACCGGCCGCGAATCTCGGCAGTTGGCCAATCCGATCAGGCTGTCGGCAGCAGCACCGAGCTACTGGCAAGTTCCCCCAACCCTTGGCGAACACCAAGGCTCCACTTTCCCCGTGGAATTCCCAACAACTTCCGCGAAAGGCTCATAGATGTCGGACATCAGCGACCTGATTGAACTCGATTCCCTACTCAGCACGGATGAACGTGCGCTGCGCGATTCTGTACGGTCTTTCGTGGACAGCGAAATCAAGCCGAACATCGCGGGTTGGTACGAAAAGGCCGTCTTCCCGCTCGAAATTGTCCCCGAACTGGCCAAACTGGGACTGCTCGGAATGCATCTGAAGGGCTACGGCTGCGCCGGCCGTTCCGCCGTTGAATACGGACTGGCCGCGGCCGAACTTGAGGCCGGCGACTCCGGGTTGCGCACTTTCGTCTCGGTACAGGGCTCATTGGCCATGAGCGCTATCTACAAACACGGCTCGGAAGAGCAGAAACAGGAATGGCTGCCCGCGATGGCGAAGGGGGAAGCGATCGGCTGCTTCGGGTTGACTGAACCCACCGCGGGATCGGATCCGGGCGGCATGGCCACCTTCGCGCGCCGTGAAGGGAATGACTGGGTCCTCAGCGGATCAAAACGCTGGATCGGCCTGGCGTCCGTGGCCAAAGTCGCCATCATCTGGGCCCAGACCGACGGCGGGATCCGCGGTTTCGTCGTCCCGACCGACGCCCCCGGATTCACGGCCACGCCGATCGAGCCGAAGCTGTCCATGCGAGCCTCGATCCAATGCGACATCGAATTGTCCGACGTGCGCCTGCCCGAGAACGCGGTGCTCCCCAACGTCGTCGGGCTCAAGGGCCCGTTCTCATGCCTGAACGAGGCGCGTTACGGGATCATCTGGGGCGCCATGGGCGCGGCCCGCGACGCGTTCGAGGCCGCCCTGGACTATTCCAAGGAGCGCCTTCAGTTTGGCAAGCCACTTGCCGGCTACCAGCTGACCCAGCAGAAGCTGGTGGACATGGCTCTGGAGATCAACAAGGGATTCCTGCTTGCCCTGCATCTCGGCCGCAGGAAGGACGCCGGCACGCTGCATCCGGACCAGATTTCGGTCGGCAAACTGAACAACTGCCGCGAGGCCATCAAAATTGCCCGCGAGGCCCGCACGATCTTCGGCGGCAACGGAATCACGCTGGACTATTCACCGCTGCGTCACGCGAACAACCTCGAATCCGTTCGCACCTATGAGGGCACCGATGAGGTCCACACACTCATTCTGGGCAACAAGCTCACCGGCGTCGCCGCCTTCCGCTGAGCGCAGGGCCCGACGGCGGAACTCCCGCTCCGCCGTCGGCGTCTTCGCGGTGCGCCGAGCGGGACCTCCCTGTCCCCTTGGGGACCAGCTGGCAAGTTTCGGCGCGTCCGTAGTGGCGGTGCCGGTATCGATTTGCTGGAAGCCGAAGGAGCGCCCCGGGGGCGGATTTGCGTAGAGTGCGGGAGCCGTGTAATGTCTTCTAAGTCGCCGCGAGGGAGACAGCCTAGAGCTGGGAACCACGGGTGGCCAACCCCTTCGAATTGAGCCTAATAGGCTTGGTGCTTTGTGCGCCGCAATTTGAGGGAATTCGAATTGTTCCTGCGAAATTGGTTGAAATACTGATTTGCAAAGCAGCAATGATTCGGGTAAGTTTGGAAAGTTGCTCCGGAGCGATCCTGGACCCTTTTGTGGGTGTGGGTGGTGTCGGGTGTGTCTGTTGTTTGAGAACTCAATAGTGTGCCAAGTTTGTTGATACCGATTTGTTTTTATGAATTGGTTGTTTTGGCTGGTCCTGTGTCA
>NZ_JBFTQF010000030.1:0-6176 GCF_056398865.1 Arthrobacter sp. 01T419 | reverse complement strand
GCGGTCTTGCCGACGCCGGGCTCACCGATCAGGACGGGGTTGTTCTTGGTGCGCCGGGAGAGGACCTGCATGACGCGTTCCATCTCCAGCTCACGGCCGATCACAGGATCAAGCTTGTTTTCGCGCGCAGCCTGGGTGAGGTTGCGGCCRAACTGGTCCAGCACCACCGAACCGGCGGGAGTACCTTCCTGCTGGCCAGGTCCCGAGCCGGGGCCCGCGGCTTCCTTGCCCTGGTAGCCGGAGAGCAGCTGGATGACCTGCTGGCGGACCCGGYTRAGRTCGGCSCCAAGCTTGACAAGCACCTGYGCGGCAACGCCTTCGCCCTCACGGATGAGGCCCAGCAGGATGTGCTCGGTACCGATGTAGTTGTGGCCGAGCTGCAGGGCTTCCCGGAGCGAAAGCTCAAGTACCTTCTTGGCGCGCGGGGTGAAGGGGATGTGACCGGACGGAGCCTGCTGGCCCTGGCCGATGATCTCCTGTACCTGCTCGCGGACGCCATCGAGCGAAATGCTCAGGGACTCAAGCGCCTTCGCGGCAACGCCTTCACCCTCGTGGATCAGACCCAAGAGGATGTGCTCGGTACCGATGTAGTTGTGGTTGAGCATGCGTGCCTCTTCCTGGGCAAGCACAACAACGCGACGGGCACGGTCCGTAAATCTCTCAAACATTTCGCCACACTCCTAGCTACGACGTACTTTGATGCTACGTGGCAACGCAGGAATTTTGGGGCGTGTTCGCCACAGGGGAAACATGGCCGCACTGGGAATAAGACCACTCACGCCGTGATGGGTCCTTGGCGCGACGTTGGGAACCAAACTCCGGATGTTCCGCGGCCTCGTGCGGCGCCGCCGCCGCCCTCACGAGCCGGGCCACCCGCCATCGTTCTTCTCAGCAAACGTAGTGACTACATACCGAATATTCACAGGCGGTTCCAAGTCTTCAGATGAATAGTGCCGCCGTACTGCCAATCGACACGGGTAACCCGCGAAACGGACGCTGAAATGACAATACCCCGGCCCTAGGGCCGGGGTATTGATACTTGGTGTCAGGAATTTGCCTTCTGGTAGGCTTCCTGAATTTCGGCCTGAATGCGGCCTCGGCTGTTTACGGTATAACCGTTCTCGCGCGCCCATTGACGGATCTGTGCAGAGTCCTGGTTTCTCCCTGCGGCAACGCGGCTGCGCGTTGCACGACCAGTGGAGGTTTTGCGCGCTTTGGCCACAAACGGCCCCAGAGCGTCCCGCAGCTTGGCAGCGTTGGCACTGGACAGGTCCATTTCGTAACTGACTCCGTCAAGGCCGAAGCGGACAGTTTCATCCGCGGCGCCCTCATCCAGGTCGTCAACGAGGATAATTTTGACTTTCTGTGCCATGAAAAGACTCTCTTTTGGAGGGGTCGGATATGCAGAATAGCTGGACTACTTATTAAAGATTATCGTCCAGGACATGGCACATCGTCAAAGACATCGCCAAAGACACTATTAAATCTTTGGGGAAGGCCGCGGGAAAGAGCTATTTGGCAGGCGTTGAACCGTCGCCGGCCGGGTTCGCAATTCCAAAACCGGCTTCTTCCTGGGCTCGGGCTTCTGCTTGGCGTTCCGATTTGTCCGCGTTGAAGATAGCCTTCATGGCAAACCAAAAGAGAAGTCCGACAACGACGGACGGCGCAAGAACGGCAATGTATTCCATGGTCAGTGCCCTTCGGGCTTGAGGAGTGGGAACAAGATGGTTTCCCGGATGCCTGCTCCGGTGAACAGCATGACCAAACGGTCGATGCCCAAGCCGATGCCGCCCATGGGCGGAGCACCGTACTCAAGGGCTCTGAGGAAGTCCTCGTCCAGCTGCATGGCTTCAACGTCGCCGGCAGCCGAACGGCGCGACTGCTCGGTGAGTCGTTCGCGTTGGATGACGGGGTCGATCAGCTCTGAGAAGGCCGTGCCGCGTTCCATGCCACCGATGATGAGGTCCCAAGCCTCGATCAAGCGGCCGTCCTCCCGATGCGGGCGGGCGAGGGGCTGCGCGGAGGGCGGGTAGTTGTAGACGAAGGTGGGGTTGAGCAGCGTGGGCTCGACGATCTCGCCGAACAGTTCGACCACCAGCTTTTCGGCCTCCCACTTGGGATCCACCTTGACTTCGTGCTTGGCGGCAATCGCCAGCAGCTCCGCCACCGTGGTCTCGGGCGTAATCTCCTCGCCAATCGCCTCGGAGAGTCCCGGATAGACAGCTACCCAGGCCCATTCGCCGTCGAGGTCGATCTCTCCGGCGTCCGTCTGGATGGTGCGGGTACCCACGACGTCGGCGACGTTGAGGATGATTTCCTTCATGCGATCGGCCATGACGAATTGGTCTGCCCACGCCTCATAGCATTCCAAGGTGGTGAATTCCGGGCTGTGGGTGGAATCGACGCCTTCGTTGCGGAAGACGCGGCCCATGTCGTAAACGCGGTCAATTCCGCCCACCACCGCGCGCTTGAGGAAGAGCTCAGTGGCGATGCGCAACGTCATCTTCTGGTCGAACGCATTCATGTGCGTCTCGAACGGACGGGCTGTAGCGCCGCCGTGGACGAGCTGCAGGATGGGGGTCTCCACCTCCACATAGCCATGGCGGTCCAAAGTGTCGCGCACCGAACGAGTGATCGCAGCACGGGTGTAGACCATTTCCCGGGCTTCATCGCGGACCATCAGGTCCACGTAGCGCTGCCTGACGCGGGTTTCCTCGTTCAGTTCAGCGTGTAGCACCGGCAGCGGGCGCAAAGCCTTGGAAGCCATGGACCAAGAGTCGGCCATGACGGACAGCTCGCCCCGGCGGGATGAAATGACCTCGCCCTTGATGAAAACGTGGTCGCCGAGGTCCACCAGCGCCTTCCAGTCCGCAAGGGTCTCCTCGCCGACGTTAGCCAGGCTGAGCATGGCCTGCAGGCGGACGCCCTTTCCGTCTGCCCCGCCTTCCTGGAGGGTGGCGAAGCAGAGCTTGCCGGTATTGCGCACGAACACGACACGGCCAGTCACGCCCACGGTGTCGCCGGTGGTTTCGTCAGCCTGGAGGTGGGCGTACTTCTCGCGGATCTCGGCAAGGGAATGCGTCCGCTCAACACCCACAGGGTATGCCTCGGCGCCACGCTCGATCAGCTTGCTGCGCTTTTCCATGCGGATACGCATCTGTTCGCTGGCGTCGGCGGGCTCTGCGGCGTTGTGCTGGGCTGGGGTGTTTGCGGAAGTCACAATCCCCAAGTTTACCGGGGATTCCTTGGAGTTCCCTACCGGATTTCCCCAGAGTTACCTACCCTCGCTCCCGGCGGCGGCCGACATAGACTCGGGCTGTGGAGACATGGACAGTTAAGACGGACGACGACGGCGGCCACCTTGAGGTGCATTCCTTCCGTCCCGCGGCCGGTGCCTCCATTCCAGGCGCTCCGAGCGCGGCGGAGGGACCCGGCGTCGTACTTGTCCACGGCACCTTGGTGACCGACTCCCTCTACTGGCCATTCGCGAGGAACCTCAGCATCCTGCTTGGCCGGCCGGTGCATTCATACAACCGGCGCGGCCGCGGCCGCTCGGCACCGCAGCCGCCTGACTACTCCGCCGCGACAGAGACCAGCGATCTGCTTGCCGTGATGGAGGCGAGTGGCTCCGCGGATGTTGTCGGGCATAGCTATGGCGGATTCGTGGCGCTCCAGGCAGCCTTGCGCGCGCCCATCTCTCGGATGGTCACTTACGACGCCGCGGTTTCCCTGTCCGGCAACCTGAACGGGCGCTGGCGACCGCAATTGGAAGAGGCCGTCACCGCGGGTCAGCTCGACCACGCATGGGCTCATTTGGTCCAAGGGCTGGCCACGGCCGGGCCGATTTCCTATTTGCCGCTCGGAGCGCTGCGGGTGCTCAGCATCCTCTCGGCCAAGACCAGGTTGGGAGCCGAGATGAGGGACTTGTTGCCGACGGCTGTGTCAGAGATGCGCGTGATCATCGACGCGGACTCACACATACAGGATTATGCGAAGTTGGAAACCCCAACCCTCATGCTCAGTGGCGGCTGGAGCCCGGCGTACTTCGCCGAAACCGGGCGGCAGCTTGCCGCCGCCGTCCCGGTGGTGGACTTCGCGATAGTCCCCCTGCAGTTCCATGAAGGCCCCCTCCGGCCGGGGAAACATCTCGCGGTGAAAATCGCCCGCTACCTGGCCCAAGGGACGGGCGACGCCGGCGTCGCCCTAGGATGAAACGGTGAGAGAACGTGAGGTCCCCACGCCCGACGGCGGCAAGCTCGCCTTGTACAGTTACGGCTCGGTGGACGCTCCCGGAGAACGTCGCGTGCTGCTCATTGGCGGTGCATTCCTGACCGCACTCATCTACCGGCCATTTTCCATGGCCCTAGCCAGCGGACTCGGCGAAGGGTGGGCAGTTGACGTCTACGACCGCAGGGGCCGGGGCAGCTCAACGGAGCTACCCGCAAACTACTCCATGGCCACGGAGATCGCGGACGTCCGCACCATCACGGACGCGACGGGCGCGAGGAACATCCTCGGCCACAGCCTCGGCGGATCCGTGGCACTGAACGCCGCGCAGGAGTTTGCGGGAACAAACTACGAACCGAACAAACTTGCCGTCTACGATGCCGCGGTCAACATCGACGGCAGTATGGACACGGGTTGGCTGGACGGCTTTGCGCAATCCGTGGATAGCGGAAATGTGGGACGTGCCATGGCGCGGATGAAGAAGGGCATGCAGCCCGGCAGCACCTTGGCCCGGATCCCGGAACCCATCCTGGCCGGGCTCATGGCCCTCGTCTCCCACACGAAGGTGAACAAGGTCCTCAGGGAACTCATGCCAACGGGCGTCGGCGAACTCAAAGCCGCCTACGACGAAGCTGCACACCCCCGGGACTTCTCTGTACTTCCCCGAAACACACGGTTCATGGTGGGTAGCAAGAGCCCCAAGTACTACAAGGTCACCGCCGAGCGACTGTACGCAGCCGTCCCTGGAAGCACGCTCGTGGTATCGCCGAAAGGCTTTCACGGGTCCGTCCCCGCAGCGGTCAAGGAACTTGTGGCGGACATTTCCAGCTATTTCAAGGACTGACGGAACCCGGCGGCTCCGTTAGGCTCGAAGCATGACGCGCGAGAACATCACAACAGCCGACGGCGGAACCCTCGAGCTCTTCACGACGGGTGGTGGGCTGGCCGCTGGCGGCTCCGGCGTCGTCGTCGTGCCCGCCTCAATGGTGACCGCCGCAGACTACTCCAGGTTTGCCCAGAAGCTCAGCGCCGCCCTTGGCCGTCCAGTCCACACTTTCAACCGCCGGGGCCGCGGCGAATCGTCGCCGCAGCCCAAGGATTACACGCTCGACGTGGACATCAGGGATCTTGCCGAGATCATGAAGCACACGTCAAGCACCGACGTTTTCGGGCACAGCTTCGGGGGTGCAGTGGCGCTGCACGCGGCACGAACGCTGCCTGTGGAACGCTTGGCGGTCTATGACCCCGCAGTTTCCGTCAACCACAGCGTGAAGGCCGACTGGACGAGCGAATACGAGCGCGCGACGGCGGCCGGAGACTTTGACCGCGGACTCGCAGTATTGGTGAAGGGCGTCGAAACGGAAGGCGCCTTCGCGAGGATGCCGCTCTCCATGCTGACCCTCGTCAACAAGCTGACGTCGGGCACCCCCATGGGTAGACAAATGCGTGAGCTCATGCAGGCCGGCGTGCGTGAGATCAAGGCAGTCATTGCCGCGGACATGCCCGCAGAGCCGTTCCTGGAGTTGCCGCTGGAGACGCTCATTGTGGTGGGCGAAAAGAGCCCGGCATACTTCGGGGTGGCGTGCGGCCAGATCCACGACGTCCTGTCCGGATCGAGCTACACCATCCTCCCCGGCCACGGCCACGACGGAGTAATCCGGGCTCCGGACAAACTCATCGCCGAGCTCTCCGACTTCTTCTCGGGCTAAACGCCCGCTCACCTCTGCTGGGTCCCGGGACTTTCCTGGGCCGACGCCCGCTCGCTTATGCCGCTTCCTGAGCCGACGCTCGCTCGCTTATGGCGTYTTCCGGCGGGGCGGGGTGTCCGGGGGTTGGGTGTCCGGGGGTCCGGTGCCCGGGGTGGGGGTGTGGTTTTAAATGGGTCAGGCCCCGGCACTGGTGTGTCGGGGCCTGACCGTTAATGGTTGTCCGGCGGTGTCCTACTCTCC
>NZ_JBFTQF010000029.1:0-8380 GCF_056398865.1 Arthrobacter sp. 01T419 | reverse complement strand
GACACACCCGACACCACCCACACCCACAAAAGGGTCCAGGATCGCTCCGGAGCAACTTTCCAAACTTACCGGCTGCTTGCCTCCTAGTCAAATCAGCGTTCTTGACTTGATTTTCACGAGGAACTCAGTCAACTTCACCGATCTCCACTGGGGAGCAGCGCGGGTACTAACTATACCACCACTTCTCCGGGGAGGCAAAACCCCCGCCAAACGGCTTCCTGCGCTTCAGCAGTACCCCGCAAGATCCACGCAAAGGGCCCGGAAGCTCAAGGCTTCCGGGCCCTTCACGCTCCGGCCGAAGCTCGGCCAAGCAAGAACAACTAGCCCACAGGCGTGAACCAGGAAGCTCCCAGCGGCGGCAAGGTGACAGTCAGTGCAGCGGGCAGTCCTTCCGCCCCGGGTGCGGTGGCAACCAACTCACCGCTGTTGACCACACCCGAGCCTCCGTACACCTCGGCGTCAGTGTTAAGTACTTCCTGCCAAGCGCCGGCAGAAGGAACGCCGAGGACATAGTCCTGGTGCGGTCCGCCGGAGAAGTTCACGGCGCAGACCAGTGGCTTGCCGTCATGGTCCCAACGAATGAAGGTCAGCACGTTGCGATCCGCGTCCGCACCGTTGATCCACTGGAAGCCGCCGGGCTCGTTGTCCCGCACGTGCAGGGCCGGCGTCGAGCTGTACAAGGTGTTCAACTCACGGGTGAGGAGCTGCAGCCCCCGGTGCGAGGGGATGTCGGCGAGGAACCAGTCGAGGCCGTGCTGTTCGGACCATTCGGCCTCCTGGCCGAATTCGGTGCCCATGAAGATGAGCTGCTTGCCCGGGTGCGCCCATTGGTACGCCATGAAGGCCCGCAGGTTGGCGAGCTGCTGCCAACGGTCCCCTGGCATCTTGCGCAGCATTGACCCCTTGCCGTGCACTACCTCGTCGTGGCTGATGGGAAGCAGGAAATTTTCCGTGAAGGCGTAGACCATGGAGAACGTCACCGTACCGTGGTGCCAGCGGCGGTTGACCGGGTTTTCGGAGATGTACTTGAGGGAATCGTGCATCCAGCCCATGTTCCACTTGAGCCCGAAACCCAGGCCGCCGTGGTTGGTGGGGGCGGTGACGCCGGGAAACGCCGTGGACTCCTCGGCGATGGTCACGGCACCCGGGTGGGTTTTGTAAATGGTGGCGTTGACTTCCTGGAGGAAGGAGATTGCTTCCAGGTTCTCGCGCCCTCCGTGGACGTTGGGGAACCACTCCCCGTCCTCGCGGGAGTAGTCCCTGTAGAGCATGGAGGCAACGGCGTCCACGCGAAGGCCATCGATGTGGAATTCCTCAAGCCAGTAGAGGGCATTCGCGACCAGGAAGTTGCGTACCTCGGTTCGACCGAAGTCAAAAATGAGCGTGCCCCAGTCCGGGTGTTCGCCAAGCCGGGGGTCCGAGTGCTCGTATAGTGGTTCGCCATCGAAACGCGCAAGAGCCCATGAGTCCTTCGGGAAGTGCGCCGGAACCCAGTCCAGGATGACGCCGATGCCTGCTTGGTGCAGGGAATCGACCAGGAAACGGAACTCGTCCGGATGCCCGAAGCGCGAGGTCGGAGCAAAGTAGGAAGTGACTTGGTAGCCCCACGAACCGCCAAAGGGGTGCTCGGCCACTGGCATGAACTCCACGTGGGTGAAGCCAAGCCATTTCACATATTCCACGAGGTCCTTGGCCAGCTCCTTGTACCCGAGGCCGAGGCGCCAGGAACCGAGATGGACTTCGTAGACGCTCATGGGCGAGTTGTGCGGATCCTTGAGGGCGCGCGCCGTCATCCAGGCGTCGTCCTTGAAGCGGTAGCTGGACTCAACAACGCGTGATGCCGTCAAGGGTGGCACTTCGGTGCCGAAGGCGAGAGGATCGGCTTTTTCCACCCAATGGCCGGCCTTCGTGAGCAGTTCGAATTTGTAGCGCGCCCCTGCTACAACGCCCGGAATGAAGACTTCCCAGACACCGGAAGAGCCCAGTGAGCGCAGGGCGTGTTCACGCCCGTCCCAAGAGTTGAACTCGCCCTTGACGCGGACCGCCTGCGCGTTGGGCGCCCAGACGGCAAAGGAGACACCGTCCACGTCACCTAGTGGGGAGCGGTAGTGCTGGACGTGCGAGCCGAGCGTGTCCCAAAGCCGTTCATGCCGGCCTTCTCCGATGAGGTGCAGATCCACCTCGCCGACTGTTGGAAGGTAGTGGTAGGGATCGTTGATGGTCACCGGGGCAGAATCGCCATACACCACTTCCAGGCGGTAGTCCGGCACGTGGCCGTGCTGCAGCGGCTCGAGGACCGCCACCCAGACGCCGTCGGTCTCGTGGATCATCGGCGTGGAACCGGCCTCGGTGACTACCGTGACGGACTCGGCGAGATGTTTGACCGTACGGATTGTGACGTGACCGTGGTCGTCAAGGTGCGCGCCGAGCACCGAGTGCGGGGCGTGGTGCGCACCGGCAGCCACCCGGCCCAGGGTAGCGGCGTCCACATACAGCGGGACTCGGGGCCGTTCGGTACGTGCTGAGCCTGTCATTTCCTTACCTTCCGATGTCGCCACGGCGTCCGTGCCGGGGCTCGTATTGCCGAGGAGCTGCCGCGAGGCGTTGACCGGAATGGGCAACCAATCCGGCCTGTTCCGCATCTCGTAGATCACCTCGTACAAGGCCTTGTCCAGCCACAATGCCACAAAGAGCGGCGAGCCGCGGTCAATGGTTCCAGGGGTGATGTCGCTGTAGCCGGCCAGAAACGCTTCCGCGCAGTCGTCAACCCATGTCGCCGGGACTGCTGCACGAGGATTCTCGCGGATGGCCGCGCCGGCCGCATAGTCAAAGGACCGCAACATTCCCACGACGTCGCGCAGGGGAACGTCGGGAATGTTACGGAGTTCGATCGGCCGGAGGGGCTCGCCTTCAAAGTCCAAGATCGCCCACCGGCCCGGTTCTCCCGCGGCGCCGGGGACCAAGAGGATCTGGCCCAGGTGAAGATCGCCATGGATGCGCTGCAACGTCCCGGCTTCCTTGCCGGACAATTGCGTCAGGAGCGCCTCGAGCTGCTGCTCATGGGGCCCGACGGCGGTACCCGCTTCAGCCCACGACTGGCGGACGCGCCGGGCTACTTCGGGCGCAATGTCCTGGCCCGGAACCTGTTCCCGTGCCGTTCCAAGGGTCTCTGCGAGCCGTAGATGCACGGTAGCCGTCGCCTGGCCCATTTGCCGGGCCTCGGCGGTAAAGTCCGTTCCGGATGCGGCGGCATTGACGGCGAGGCGCCAAGCGTCCTGCCCGCCCGCAAGGAATTCGTGGGCCACGGCGAGGTCGGCTGAGGCTGTGCCGTGGCGCCCCAAAGGGGTCCTTACCTCCCATGTTCCCGTAATCCAGCCAAGCGTGGAGGGCACCTCCTGGGTTCCTCCCGACGTCAGGGCCGCACCGACTTCCACTTCAGGGTTCTTACCGATCGACAACACCCGGAAGATCTTCACGATCGCCGCCGACTCGCCGTCGTCGACTATCACCGAAGTGTTGGACTGCTCACCGGAGGAGACGCGCACGGATCCTGAGGCGCTGGGCAGGCGCAGGGCGCCAGGCACTGAATGCCCGCTCGCGGCGCATTCCCCCTCTCCAGGTTCGGCCATGGCCAGACCCTGGATGAGATCGAGCCATGCGGTCACGAAGACGGGATCGTGGGGCGCGTCGTACACCCAGACCGGCGTATCGCCGTCGGCCCGGCCCACCAAGGCAGCCGCCAAAGCGGTTGCGGGACGAGAGCGATAGCTGAGCGGCACCTGGATGATGTCAGTCTGCATCCCGCCGTCGGCCGTGGCGTAGCGGACGGACAGCAACCGGACCTCCAAGCCGATCCCGGCGTCGGGCTGGCGCAGGCGGAAGGAGCCAACGAGGTCCACATCGAATGCCCCTGCCTTGACCGGAAACCAGCGTTGCCGGGGCAGCCATTCTTTGAGCAGGGGTGCCAGGACCGTGTTGGGCGCCAAGATACTCATGTCAGCCTTCGATGGAGAGCACTGGGATGGCTTGCGTGTACGGCGAGGATCCAGTGGAACCCGCCGAGCGTATCCGGAGCCAGAAGAAATCGTGGCTGCCGAGCGTAAGGGTTAATGAGCCATCAGCGCCAATCGCCGGGAAAGGCTGGCCCCCGAAGACATCCCTTAGGCCTCTTCCCGCGTATTCGGGGATATCCAAGGTTGTAGCCACCGGATGCTGGGACAGGTTGAAAACGCACAGGATCGATTCGGCGTCTTCGCCTTCCGGGTTGTCTTCGCGGAGTTCCCGCAGATAGGCAAGGACCACTTCGTGGTCCGCTGGAACGTGCCGGAATTCACCAAGCCCAAACGCGGCGTGGTTCTTCCGGACGCTCAGGATCTGCCGGGTCCAGCGCAGGAGCGAGCCGGAGTGGGCCGCTTCGGCCTCGACGTTCGCCATGCTGTAGTTGTAGACCAGCGATTGGATGACCGGCAGGTAGAGCTTTCCGGGGTCGGCGTTGGAGAAACCCGCGTTGCGGTCCGGGTTCCATTGCATCGGTGTGCGGACGGCATCTCGATCGTCAAGCCAAATGTTGTCCCCCATCCCGATTTCATCCCCGTAGTACAGGAAGGGGCTGCCCGGCAGGGACAGCAGCAACGCGTTGATCAGCTCGATCTCGGAGCGCGAGTTGTCCAGCAGCGAGGCAAGCCTCCGCCGGATACCGATGTTGGCGCGCATCCGCGGGTCAGGCGCGTACCAGCCCAACATGGCCGCACGTTCGTCGGCGGTGACCATCTCCAGGGTGAGTTCGTCGTGGTTGCGCAGGAAGGTACCCCATTGCGCCCCGGCCGGGATTCCAGGGGTATCGCGCAAAGTCTCGATGATCGGGGCGGCCTTCTGATCGCGGAGCGCGTAGTACAGGCGCGGCATGATGGGAAAATGGAACGCCATGTGGCACTCCGGTTCTTCCGCCGTGCCGAAGTACTCCACGACGTCGTGGGGCGGCTGGTTGGCCTCAGCGATGATCACGCGGCCAGGGTAGTTTTCGTCCACCATTTTGCGAAGGTCCCGCAAGAAGCCGTGGGTAGCCGGCAGGTTTTCGCAATTGGTGCCCTCTTCTTCGAAGAGATATGGGATGGCATCCGCCCGGAATCCGTCAATACCCTGGTCCAGCCAAAACCGGACAACGTCGTGGACGGCTTCGATGACCCGGGGGTTTTCGAAGTTCAGGTCGGGCTGGTGGCTGAAGAAACGATGCCAGAAGAACTGCCGACGGATGGGATCGAATGTCCAGTTCGACTCTTCCGTGTCCACGAAGATGATGCGTGCGTCCTGGTACTTCTCGTCAGTGTCACTCCATACGTAGAAGTCGCCGAACGGGCCGTCCGGGTTCTTGCGTGATTCCTGGAACCAGGGGTGTTGATCCGAGGTGTGGTTCAGGGGGAGGTCGATGATGACCCTGACACCCCTGGCGTGGGCCTCGGCCACGAGCCGTTTGAAGTCGCTGATTGTGCCGAACTCGTCCAACACGGAGGTGTAATCGGAAATGTCGTAGCCGCCGTCGCGCAGGGGCGAATCGAAGAACGGCGGCAACCACAAGCAGTCCACCCCAAGCCACTGCAGATAGTCGAGCTTGTCGATCAAACCGTGGAAGTCGCCGGATCCGTCACCGTTGGCATCCGCGAAGGCCCTCACCAGCACCTCGTAGAAAACAGCCTTCCTATACCAATGAGGGTCATGTTGAAGGCCCGGGGCGTTCAGCTCGAAGGTATTCTTCGGCGTGAAGTACTGGCTCTGGATCTGCGGATTAAAGCTCACTAAGGCTACCTCCGGATGTTGAGAATGTGTGCCGGTTCTACATGGGCGTCGAGTCGGACGTAGTTGTACTCCCCCCACTCCCAGCTTTCGCCGCTGACCAAATCATCCACCCAGAATCGCCCGTTGGACGTGAAATCGGATGGATCCAGCGAAAGCGCGGCGAGGTCCAGGGTCACGGTGCTTTCCCTGGTGCCATGCGGATCGACGTTGACCACAATGATCAAGGTGTCCTTGCTGCCGTCCGGCAGGGTCTTGTGCTTGGAGAACACGATAGTGGCGTCATCTGTGCTGTGGTGCAGTGTCAGGTTCTGCAGATCACCCAAGGCCGGGTGGGCCTTCCGGATGGCATTCAGCCGTGTGATGTAGGGGGCGAGGCTGTGACCGGATGCCGCTGCGGCATCCCAGTTGCGGTCCTTGAACTCGTACTTCTCGTTGTCGATGTATTCCTCGGCCCCCGGACGCGCCACATGCTCGTACAGCTCGAATCCGGCATAGACGCCCCACAGCGGGCTGGCTGTGGCTGCCAGCGCTGCGCGAATGCGGAACGCTGCCGGACCGCCGTACTGGAGGTATTCGGTGAGGATGTCCGGGGTGTTGACGAAGAAGTTGGGCCTGAAGTATGCCGGGGTTACGTGGCTGACCTCATCGAAATAGGATTCCAGTTCGGTTTTGGTGTTCCGCCAGGTGAAGTAGCTGTATGACTGCTGGAAGCCGGCCCGGCCGAGGGCGTGCATCATCGCGGGACGGGTAAACGCTTCGGCGAGGAAAACGACGTCGGGGTATTTCTTGTTGACTTTGCCGATCAGCCACTCCCAGAACCACACCGGTTTGGTGTGCGGGTTGTCCACACGGAAAATCTTCACTCCGTGGCTGACCCACAGGAAGACGATCCGCAGTATTTCCTTGGACAGCCCGGTGGGATCGTTGTCGAAGTTCAGCGGGAAGATGTCCTGGTACTTCTTGGGCGGGTTCTCGGCATAGGCGATGCTCCCGTCCACCCGCGTGGTGAACCATTCCGGGTGGGACTCCACCCAGGGATGGTCCGGGGCAGCCTGCAGCGCCAGGTCCAGCGCCACTTCGAGTCCCAGCTCATTGGCGCGGGCCACAAACGCGTCGAAGTCCTCGAACGATCCGAGCTCCGGGTGGATGGCGTCATGGCCGCCATCCTTGGATCCGATGGCCCACGGCGACCCGGGATCCTGCGGGCCGGGAGTCAGGGTGTTGTTGCGGCCCTTGCGGTGCTGGAAACCAATGGGGTGGATGGGCGGCATGTAGATGACATCGAAGCCCATGTCCGCGACGGCGTCGAGCCGCTCGGCCGCCGTCGTGAAGTTGCCTGAGGTCCACGTTCCGGTGGCGGGATCGAAAACGGCGCCCTCTGACCGCGGGAAGAATTCGTACCAGGCTCCACGGCCGGCAAGGTCGCGCTCCACCAGGAGGGGGTACTGATCCGAGACGGTCACCATTTCCCGGATCGGCTGGCGCTCGACGACGGCGGCCACCTCTGCGCTGAAACCAGCAGCAAGGCGTTCCTCGGCAGTCTGTGAAGTATCGGCGAGGGCTTCAGAAGCAGCGCGGAGGGTGCGCCTGTCCGCCGCGCTACGGGTGTTGTCCCCGGCCGCGTCCGCAAGCAGGGCGACGCCTTCAGCAAGCATCAGCTCCACGTCGATGCCGGCTTCGACCTTGACTTCAGCGTTGTGGTGCCACGTTCCGTAGCGGTCATGCCAGGCTTCTATCGCGAAAGTCCAGGCTCCCGGCGTCGTCGGGGTCAGCAGTCCCTCCCAACGGTCGGTTCCTTTGCCACGCTCGCCCGGCGCCGGCGCGAGCCGCACACGCTGGCGTTCCTTGCCTTTGGGGTCCAGGAGGATAGCGCTCACCCCAAGCTGGTCGTGGCCCTCTCGGAAAACCGTGGCGCCTACCACAAGGTCTTCACCCGGCAAGGCCTTGGCCGGGAACCGGCCTTCCTCAATCACTGGCTGCACAGCTGTGATGGGGAACCTGCCGAATCGGAGACCTTCGGTGATACCGGTCTTCTGCTTGGACTTGGATGCTGAGCTGGATCGCGGTGTTGCGGTAGTGGTCACAACCTCGACGTTAGCGAGAAAAATCACATTTTGCTAAGAGGTGCCCCAGACTCTTCGGCGCAATGTGTCATTTACCTAAAAGAAACCGAAAGCTGTTCCTGCTGTCCACCGAGTGGATTAGTGTGGCGCTCGTGAAGGCAATTCGAAGGTTTACAGTCCGTACCCTGCTCCCCGAGCCGATCCGGCCACTGGCGCGTCTTGCAATGAACCTGCGTTGGTCTTGGCACCGGCCTACCCGCGAACTCTTCGCAAGCCTCGACCACGAATTGTGGGAGGAAAGCGGTCACGATCCCATTAGCCTTCTCGGGTCAATAGGCCGTGAGCAGCTATATCAACTTGCCTCCAACAACGATCTTGTCGAGCGTGTCCAGCATGCCGCTGCGGATCTTGACCGGTACCTGAGTGAGCCGCGGTGGTACCAGGGCCTGGGTCCGGACGCTCCGGCGTGCATTGCGTATTTCTCCCCTGAGTTCGGCATCACGGAGGTGCTTCCGCAGTATTCC
>NZ_JBFTQF010000028.1:0-15862 GCF_056398865.1 Arthrobacter sp. 01T419 | reverse complement strand
TGCTCCGCTACATCCTGCAGGCCCGCGACCGCGGGCTGGGGGTCATCTTCATCACGCACAACCCGCACCACGCCTTCCCCGTGGGTGACCGGTTCCTGCTGCTCAAGCGCGGCAAGTCGATCGGCTACTACGACAAGAAAGACATCACCTTGGACGAACTCACCGCCCAGATGGCCGGCGGCGCCGAGCTCGCGGAACTCGCCCACGAACTCGAGCAGCTCGGCGGACACACGGAGGCCCTCAAGGAAGTCCAGGCCGAAGTCGCCGACGTCGCCGAAGCGGCAGCCGAAAGCAACACCAAGCGCCACTAAGCGCGAACGTACACAACCTGATGGAGCAACCATGGAAATGCTAATAGCTGGAAACTGGCGCGGCGCCGCCGACGGCAGGACCGAAGAGGTCCGCTCGCCCTTCGACGGCCGGACCATCGACACAGTCCCCGTGGCGACAGTCAAGGACGCCGAGGCCGCCCTTGACCGGGCCGAGATCGGTGCCCACGTCCAAAGGACCACGCCGGCCCACGTCCGCGTCGACATCCTCCTGCGTGCAGCCGCCCTGGCGGATGAACGCGCCGAGGACATCGCCCAGACGATTAGCGCAGAAACCGGAAAGCCCATCACGGAGGCGCGGGGCGAGGCCAGCCGCTCCGGCAACATCATCCGCCTCGCTGCCTACGAGGGAAGCCAGCTGTATGGTTCCACGCTTCCCTTGGACGCGAACGCCGGGACAGGCTTGGACAAGATCGGCTTCACGTTGCGGCAGCCGGTGGGCATCGTCGTCGCCATCACCCCGTTCAACTACCCCGCCCTGCTCGTGTTGCACAAAATTGCACCCGCGCTGGCAGCCGGTAACGCCGTCGTACTTAAACCCGCCCGCGCAACGCCGCTGACGGCGCTGAAGCTGGCACAGTGCTTCGTCGACGCCGGCCTGCCGCCTGAAGCTCTGTCCGTGATCACCGGACCCGGCAGCTCCCTTGGCGACGTCCTGGTGACGGACCCGCGGGTCCGCAAGGTGTCCTTCACCGGCTCCACTAGCACCGGGACGCACATCAGTTCGATCGCGGGAGTGAAGAAACTGTCCCTCGAGTTGGGGGCCTCATGCCCGGTGATCATCCTGCCGGACGCGGATCTCGAACTCGCCGCCACCGCGGTGGCTGCCGGCGGCTACGTCAACGCCGGGCAGGTATGCATTTCCGTTCAGCGGGTCATCGTTGACCGTCGGGTTGAAAAGGACTTCCTGGATGCGTTGGTCCCGAAGGTCGAAGCGATCGCCGTGGGCAATCCCAAGGAAGAGGACACCCGGCTTGGTTCGCTGATCTCCGAAGACGAAGCCTCACGCGTCCACGCATCGATCCTCGAGGCCCGCCATTCGGGCGCCCGGGTCCTCACCGGCGGTGACCGTGACGGCGCAGTGGTGACTCCCGCCGTCGTCGCCGGGGTCGACCCCCGGTCGCCGCTGAGCCGGAACGAACTGTTCGGACCCGCCGTCGCCGTCTCCTCCGCCCAGGACATGGAGAGCGCCATCGCCATGGCCAACGACAACGAATACGGCCTGGGCGCCGGCATCTTCACGAACGACGTCGCCGGAGCGGTCCAGGCCATGCGGCAGATCGACGCCGGCAACATCCACATCAATTGGTCGCCGCTGTGGCGGGCCGACCTCATGCCCTATGGCGGCTTGAAAGGCAGCGGCATCGGCAAGGAAGGCGTTCGCTCTGCTGTCCAGGAAATGACCGAAGAGAAGACGGTCGTCCTGCACGGGCGCCCCTGGTAACCACGACAACGGGAATAAGGCAATGACCACACCATCGCAGACCATCAGGCTCACCACCGCCCAAGCGGTCATCAAGTACCTCTCCGCACAGTATTCGCTGGCCGACGGCGTGCGCCGCCGCCTGGTCCCCGCAGCCCTCGGCATCTTCGGCCACGGCAACGTGGCTGGCCTGGGACAGGCATTGGACGAACTGGCCGACGACATGCCCTTCGTCCAAGGCCGGCACGAACAGTACCTGGCCCACATCTCCACCGCGTATGCCAAGGCAAGCCGTCGCCAGGCAGTCCTCGCCGTCACGGCCTCCATCGGCCCGGGCGCGCTCAACCTCGTCACCGCCGCCGGCCTGGCAACAGTGAACAGGATTCCGCTCCTGCTCTTGCCGGGTGACACCTACGCCACCCGGCACCAGGGCCCGGTGCTGCAGCAGCTCGAACACCCCACCGAGGYTGATGCCACGGTCAACGACGCGTTCCGTCCTGTTTCGCGGTTCTTCGACAGGATCAACCGCCCGGAGCAGCTCCTGACCGCACTTCCGCAGGCAATGCGCGTGCTCACGAGCCCCACGGACACGGGCGCCGTGGTCCTTTCGCTACCCCAGGACGTGCAGTCCCACGCCTACGACTTCCCGGCCGAATTCTTCGAGCCGCGTGATTGGAAGATCCGCCGGCCGCTGCCTGACCTGGAAGAGGTCGACGACGTCGCCCGGCTCATCCGCTCGGCCGAACGTCCGGTGATTATCGCCGGCGGCGGCATCCACTATTCCGATGCCCACGCCGCGCTTGAGGCACTCGCAGGACAGATCGGCATTCCCGTCGTGGAGACCTTCGGCGGCAAGGGCGCCGTGACCAAGGATGAATGGTGGCAAGTGGGCGGCGTTGGCCTGGAGGGCAACTTCGCCTCCAACACCCTCGTCAAGCAAGCCGACCTGGTCCTGAGCGTCGGCACCCGCCTCACAGACTTCGCCACCGGCTCGCAGTCGATCTTCGAAAACCCGGACGTCCGTTTCGCGTCGTTGAACATTGTGGACGCCGATACCCGCAAGCAGGGCGCCACGGGCATCCTGGCGGACGCCCGACTCGGCCTGGAAGCACTCTCCCGCTCCTTGGAGGGCCACAGCACCAGCGAAAGCTGGCAGGAAACCGTCCACACCGAGAAAGCAAAGTGGGCCCCCATCCGGTCCCAGTGGCTCGACGCCGACACTCCCTTCCGCCCGGAAGACCACCCCGACGCGCCGGTCACAGGCGCGGTCCTGACCCAACCGCAGCTGATCGGCCTGATGCAGGAGCACGCCCGCTCCGGCGACACGATCATTGCGGCGGCCGGAGGACCTCCCGGTGACCTGCAAAAAGTCTGGGACGCCACGGGTAACCGCAACTGCCACCTGGAATTCGGTTTCTCCTGCATGGGTTACGAAATCGCGGCCGGAATGGGCGTCCGGCTGGCCGAGGGCAATAACGACAATCGGGTGGTCACCTTCATCGGCGACGGCACGTTCCTCATGGCACCTACCGAAATCCTCACGGCCGCGCAGGAAGGACTCAACGTCACGGTTGTCGTCTCCGAAAACCACGGCTACCAGGTCATCCACCGCCTCCAGATGAACCGCAGCGGCAAGGAATTCGGCAACGAGTTCCGCTACCGCACCACCGGCGGCAGCGTCGCCGTCGAAGACGCGCCCAAGGCGCGCCTGGATGGCGATTACCTCAAGGTGGATCTGCGGCAGATCGCCGAAGGCCTGGGCGCCCTCGCCATCCGGGCAACCACCGCGGCAGAGGTCCGGGAAGCGCTGGCCTCCACTCGCGATACCGAAGGGCCCGTCGTGATCGTGGTGCCCACCGTCCCGCACGTGGACCTGCCCGGCGGAGACGTCTGGTGGGACGTAGCCCCCGCAGAAGTCTCCGGACAGGAATGGGTCCGCACCCTCCGCGCCGATTACGAGCAGGCAAAGAGCCGCCAGCGGTGGTTCGGATGAGCGCGTCATCAGCGAGCGGCGGAAACCACGACGGCGGACCGCTCGACGGCGGTCAGCTGCGGCGCCGCTTGGCCGCCGGAGAGGTGACCGTGGGAACTTTTGTTGGCATGGCTTCGGCGACTGCGGCGGAAGTGTGCGCCGCCGCAGGCGCCGACTGGGTGCTGATCGATCTTGAGCACGGTTCCGGGGGTGAAGATGCCGTCCGCGACGGTGTCCTTGCGGCCGGAAGCTACGGCGTCCCCACCATCGTTCGTGTGGAGAGCGCCGAGCGGATCCGCATCGGGCGTGTCCTGGACCAGGGCGCGGCAGGCATCATGGTGCCCCGACTGAACACCGTTGAAGAAGCCAGCCAAACCGTGAAGCACATGCTCTATCCGCCTTACGGCGACCGCGGCGTGGCAACCTACAACCGCTCCTGCCGCTGGGGCATGGACAGGGCTCCGTTGAGCGCAGATCAGCAGTCAACCGTGGGAATCATCCAGATCGAGACACTCGACGCCCTGGAGCACGTGGAGGAGATCGCGGCGCAGGACGGCGTGGATGTCCTCTTCGTCGGACCGATGGACATGTCCTTCGCTCTGGGTGTGCCGATGCAACTGGATAGCAGTGCTTTCCAAGAGGCGTTGCAGCGAGTGGTCGCGGCCGCGCAACAGCACAACAAAGCGGCGGGAATCCTCGCGGTGGACGGCTTGGCGGCGGCCAAGTATGTCGGTCAAGGGTTCACGTTCGTTGCCATCGGCTCCGACTCCACCATCATGGCGGCAGCATTCCGTGACGCCTTTGACACCGCACGCAACTGACAAGAATTTACAACGAGAAAGGCAATAACGTGAGCCCAGAATCCCGCACAGTCGGTGTAGGCCTCATCAGCGTCGGATGGATGGGAAAGCTCCACTCGCGCGCTTACCAGACGGTCCCCTACGCCTACCCGGAGCTTGGTTTGGCCACCAAGCTGGTCATCGCGGCGGACACGGCGCCGGACCGGGTGGACTATGCCCGCGACGTCCTTGGCTTCGCGGAAGGCACCACCGACTACCACGATGTCCTGAACCACCCGGACGTGGACGTTGTCTCCATCTGCGCACCCAACTTCCTGCATGCGGAAATCGGTATTGCGGCAGCCAAAGCCGGCAAGCATTTCTGGATCGAAAAGCCTGTTGGACGCGGCTATGAAGAAACCGCAGCCGTGCAGGAAGCCGCTGTGGAGGCCGGCGTCGTGACCTCCATTGGATATAACTACCGGCATGCACCCGCGGTAGAGCACGCCAGGAAGCTCATTGCGGATGGCCGCCTCGGCCGCATCACCAACGTGCGCGCCGTGTTCTTCTCGGGGTATGCGTCCGAACCCAACGGCGCCTTGTCCTGGCGTTTTGACCGGAAACTTGCCGGCACCGGCGTGTTGGCGGACCTGTTCAGCCACGCAACGGACCTGTGCCAATATGTAGTTGGGCCCATCGCCGAGGTAACCGCGCTCACAAGCACGGTCTACACGCAGCGCCCCAAGCTGGCGATGGGGTCAGGGACGCACTTCGCGGTGATCGAAAACGGTGAAATGGGAGAGGTCGAGAATGAGGACTACGCTGCAGCGCTTGTCCGCTTCGGCCCGTCCGCCCGCGGGGCAGGCGCCGTCGGCACCATCGAATCCTCGCGCGTTGCCGTTGGGCCGGAATGCGGTTACCAGATCGAGGTCTACGGGACCGAAGGCTCGCTCAAATGGGACTTCGAGCGCATGAACGAACTCAAGGTCTGCCTTGGCCGCAACAACGACGAGCAGGGCTACACCACGGTCAACGCCAGCCCCCGCCACGGCGACTACGCACACTTCCAGCCGGGTCCCGGCAACAGCATGGGCTTTGACGACCTCAAGKTCATCGAGGCCAAGAAGTTCCTGGTCGCCGTCACTGGAGGAGCGCAGGAGAACTCCAACATCCACGACGCCGCTTCCGCTGCCGCAATTGTCAGCGCTGCTGAAGCATCCTCGCTGTCGGGTCAATGGCAGAAGATCGAGGAAATCCACGGCACCACGGCAGCGCGGGTGTAACCATGGCACCTCCATCCGCCCGGCGGCCAACGATCATGGACGTGGCAGAACGCGCCGGCGTTTCCAAGTCCTTGGTCTCACTCGTGCTGCGCGACTCACCGCGCGTCAGTGACGAACGCCGCCAGCGGGTGCTCAAGGCCGTTGAGGAAATGGGCTTCGAGTTGAACCTCGCAGCACGGTCCCTGGCAACGCGGGACAGTGGCACCATCGGTGTGCTAGTCAGCGATATGCACAACCCGTGGGCCTTTGACGTCGCCGACGCCGCACGGACCGTACTTGAAGAGGCCGGGCACACCGTCCTCTTCAGCGCGGTCACGGCGGCGGGCAGGGGAGTGGACCAATCCATCCTCCAGGCCTTCCGGGATTTGCGGGTCGCGGGCCTGCTCGTCGTCGGAACGGTGCCTGACCAGCACCCGTTCAGCCGCGCCGTTTCCGGTGGGGCTGTGGTCTTTGCCGGTGGAGGACCGGACTACATCGACACCGCCGATATCGTGCGAAGCGACGACGCCCTCGGCATGGCAATGGTTGTTGAGCACTTGATCGCACAGGGACACGAGAACATCGTGCACCTTGGCGGTCTTGGTGGCTCGGTTGGCCGGGAACGCGTAGACGGGTATTCGGCGGCTATGGAAGAGCACGGGCTGGCCCGTCACATCCACGTGGTCGATGCCGACTTCTTCCAAGAGTCCGGCTATGTTGCCGCTCAAAGGGCCCTCAGCTCCCGCTCCAAGCACCAGCGCCCCACAGCGCTGGCTTGCATCAACGACCTCGCCGCTTTTGGTGCCATGACAGCTGCCGATGAACGCGGCGTCGAAATAGCCGTCACCGGTTACGACAACATCGCGCTGGGTGCCATGCCGCGCCTGGGACTGACCACGGTGGACCCGGATAGCTCCAGCATTGGCGTCACAGGGGCCAAAACCCTCCTGGAACGCATCCATGGCGAGGGTAGCGGGTTCGTCCACCATTCCGTCACGCCCCACTTGGTCGTGCGGAAATCCAGCCTCCTGGGCCTCTAAAACACCAGGCCTTTAAACCCTCCAGACGTATCAGCGGCGCCATATCTGACGCCGCCCCATACCTCCACATCTTCAAGGATGACGATGGCTTCCATAACCACACCCCAAATCTTTGTCGCTCTCGGCAGCGTCGAGCCAGACCTCGTGGAACCGCTCCTCTCCGAACACCAGCGGCTCATCCAGGACCCCAACGACGAGGACCTGGCCAATGCCGATGCCGCGATCGTCAGGGCTGCCTACCGCGTGGACCGGGAACTGTTGGACCGCATGCCCGCCCTCAAAGTCATTGCCAGGACCGGCGTCGGAACCGACCTCGTGGACGTCGCCGAGGCCAACCGGCGCGGGATCCCGGTGGTCATCACGCCTGGAAGCAACACCGCCTCGGTGGCCGAAGGCGTGTTTGCCCACCTGCTGGCACTCGTCAAGAAGCTCTCTCCACTGACCGCGCTGGTCCGCGAGGGACGCTGGGAGCAGCGTGCCGCCGTCGACGTCGGAGACCTGGAGGGATTCACGCTCGGCATCATCGGCTATGGCCGTATTGGCCGACGGGTGGCGCGTATCGCCGAGGCCTTCGAGCTGAAGGTCCTGGCCTACGATCCTTTCGCCGAAATCCCCGCGGCGATCCGTTGCGACAGTGTGGAGGAACTCCTTGCGGGCAGCGACTTCATCACCCTCCACGCGCCCCTGACACCGGAAAACCACAACCTCATCAACGCGGACCGGCTCAAGGCCATGCGACCGGGAGCGATCCTCATCAACTGCAGCCGCGGCGGCCTCGTCGACCTCGACGCCGTCCACGAGGCACTGCAGTCCGGCCATCTTTCCGGGCTCGGGCTGGACGTGTACGATCCCGAGCCGCCCGCTCACCACCCATTGTTCGACCACGAAAACGTCGTCCTGACTCCGCACCTGATGGGATTCACCCGTCAAGGCATGGCCCACACCGTCAGGGATGCCGCCCAAGGCGCGGTTGACGTCCTCGCTGGCCGCACGCCCGCCGCGGTGGCAGCGCCATGACCGCTCTGAAGTTGGGCACGTCCCCGTCAAAACGCCAAAACCAACCCAAGCCCAACTTTTCCCGGGCAACCAGCTAGAAAGGACCCCCACACATGTCCACTGATCGCCCCGTGAAGCCCCTTAAAGTAGCGCTCTTCGGTTCCGGCCGCATCGGGCAGGTTCATGCCCGGAATATCGCCGATCACCCGGACCTGGAATTGGCATGGATTGCCGACCCTTTCATTGATGGAGCCCGAACGTTGGCGGCTGAAACCGGTGCCATCGCTGTCGAGTCAGCCGACGAGGTTTTCGCGAACGGTGACCTTGACGCCGTCGTGATCGGCTCGCCCACCAGCACGCACGTGGACCTCATCTCGCGCGCCATGGCGCGAGGCGTGGCGGCCCTCTGCGAAAAGCCGATCGACCTCGACATCGAGCGGGCGCTCGCGTGCCGCGACGCGATCAAGGGCAACAACACCCCCCTCATGCTCGGGTTCAACCGGCGCTTCGATCCCCACTTCGCGGCTATCCAGTCGCGCGTCGCAGCGGGTGAAATCGGCCGCCTCGAACAGCTGACCATCATCAGCCGCGATCCCGCACCTGCGCCCGCCGCCTACATTGCTACTTCCGGTGGGATCTTCCGGGACCAGAGCATCCACGACCTGGACATGGCCCGGTTCTTCGTCCCTGACATCATCGAGGTTTCTGCCACCGGCGCCAACCTGTTCTGCGACTACATCGAGGAAGCCGGGGACTTCGACTCGGTTGTCATCACCCTCAAGGGCCGCGACGGCGAGCTGGTCACCATCACCAACTCCCGCCACAGCGCCTTCGGCCACGACCAGCGACTGGAGGCATTCGGCAGCGAGGGGATGCTCAGCGCAGGCAACGTCACCCCGACGACGGTGCGCAAGTATGGCGCCACGGGCACCGAGGAGTCGGATGCCTACCTGCCGTTCTTCCTGGAGCGTTACGCCGCGGCTTACCGGAACGAGTTGGACAGCTTCGCGAAGGCCATCCGCGCGGGCATCCCCTGCAGCCCGGGATTCGACGACGGCCTGCAAGCACTCGCTCTGGCCAACGCGGCCGAAGAGTCCGCCCGTTCAGGCCGCGCCGTCAGGATCGAAAATTCGGTCAAGATCGGGCAGTCGTAGCCATGCCACTTCTCCAGGACAAAGTCATCCTGATCAGCGGAGGCACGCAGGGTTTGGGCGCCGGAGTCGCTCGGCGTGCGGCGGCCGAGGGTGCAGCCGGGATCGCCATCACAGGTCGGAACGCGGACTCGGGTGAACGACTCGCGTCCGAGATCACCGCATCGGGGGTCGAGGCGCGGTTCATCAAGACCGACCTCGCCGACGTCGAACAGGCCCGGAACTCGGTGCTTGAGACGATCAACGGCTTCGGTCGACTCGACTGCGCGGTCAACGCGGCCGGCTTGACCACCCGCGGCACCATGCTGGACACCACGCCCGAGCTCTTCGACGCGCACATCGCAGTGAACCTGAAATCGCCGTTCTTCATCATGGCCGAAACCATCAAGCATCTTTGTAGCAGGGGTGTGCCAGGAAGCATCGTGAACGTCATCTCCATCGCCGAACTCGGCGGGCAGCCGTACTTGGCGCCGTATGTGGCGGCCAAGGCCGGCCTGGCCGGGGCAACCCGTAATGCAGCACATGCGCACCGTTGGGACAAGATCCGCATCAACGGACTCGACATCGGCTGGACCGCCACGGACGGCGAAGCCGAAACCCAGAAGAAATTCCACGGCGCAGGGGACGACTGGCTGGAGAAAGCCAACGCGTCCGTCCCCATGGGAAAGCTCGGACAAGTGGACGAGATCGCCGAATTCATTGTCTTTCTCCTCTCCGACCGGAGCGGTGTTGTCACAGGTTCGGTCATCGACTGGGACCAGAACGTATACGGAGGATCAGATTGAGCACCATCACCAAGCGCCTTGCCGCGGCACCCATTTCCTGGGGCGTCTGTGAAGTCCCCGGATGGGGCCACCAGCTCGAGGCGGACCGAGTCCTGTCGGAAATGACGGCGCTGGGCATCAGCGCTACCGAGTTCGGCCCCGCGGGTTTCCTCCCCGAAGAGGCTGCCCAGCGCGCGGAAGTGCTGAAGCGGCACAACCTCCAGGCGATCGGCGGCTTCTTCCCCGTCATCCTGCACGACCCGTCCAAGAACCCCTTGGACGTCGTAGCGGCTGAGCTGGATGCGTACGAAGCCGCAGGGGCCAGCGTCATGGTCCTCGCGGCGGAGACCGGCGTTGCAGGTTACGATCAGCGCCACGAGCTCGACGCCGAAGGCTGGGAACTGTTCGGCAGGAACCTTGACGCCGTGGTCAAGGCAGCCGCGGACAAGGGCATCCAGGCAGTGGTCCACCCCCACGTGGGAACCATGATCGAAAGCACCTCGGACGTGAACCGGGTCCTGAACGACACCGCCGCAAACCTGTGCTTGGACACAGGCCACCTGCTCATCGGCGGAACCGACCCAGCCCTTCTGGTTCGCGACTACGCCTCGCGAATCGGCCACACCCACCTGAAGGACGTGCGCAAGTCCGTCGCTCAGCGGGTCCAGGCGGGTGAGATCTCCTACACGGACGGTGTCAAGGCCGGCATGTACGTGCCGCTGGGGCAAGGCGACGTCGGCATCGCCGGCATCGTCCGCGACCTGCTGGGCGCCGGGTACGAGGGCTGGTTCACTATGGAGCAGGACACCATCCTTGATTCCGAACCCACCGACGACGGTCCGGTCCGGGACGTCCGCCAGTCTGTTGCGTTCCTGCGCCAGCTCGAAGCGGAGATCGGCTGATGAGCGCCGTCCGCTGGGGCGTGCTGACCACGGCAAGGATCGCCCAAGGTAGGTTCCTGCCCGCCATGAGCCGGGCACGGAACGCAGTTGCGTCGGCCATCAGCAGCCCGAACGGAAAGGCAGCCGAAGTCGCAGAGCGCTTCGGCATCCCGGCGGCCTATTCTTCCCACGAGGAATTGCTGGCCGATCCAAGCATCGAAGCCGTCTACCTGCCCTTCCCCAACTCGCTGCACGCCGACTGGATTGTTGCGGCCGCGGAGGCTGGAAAGGACATCCTCTGCGAGAAGCCACTCGTCGCCAACACCCACGACTATCGCCGGGTGCTGGAAGCCTGCGAACGCAATGGGGTGAACCTGATGGAAGCGTTCATGTACCGTTTCCACCCCCAGCACCAGAAGGTCCGTGAGTTCATCGACTCGGGCAAGATCGGCGAGTTGGTGTCCATGCATGCCCGCTTCCACTTCGTCATGGACCGAAGCGAAGGCGAGGTCCGCCTCCAGCCGGGAATGGACGGAGGCGCGCTCAATGACGTCGGATGCTACGCCGTCGACATCATGAACATGGTCATGGGCCGCGCGCCGCGAACCGTCTACGGCAAAGGCACAAGCCGCACGGACGCGGTGGAAACGACTATGGCCGCGATCCTGGACTATGGGGACGTCCTGGGAACGCTGGACTGCGGTTTCGAGGGACCGCGCACTAACACGTTCCAGATCATCGGTACGAAAGGGCAAATCACCCTGGACAAGGCGTTCGACCCGGACCCGGGCGAAATCGCGCGCGTTACCGTATCCTTCCGCGATGGCCGGACCGAGTCTGTCGACATCGGGGAAGACCCGTTCAAGACCGAAATCGAACGATTCAGCGCGTGGGTGCGCAACTCCGGACCCGAACTCGTCCACAGGGAATTGACCGAACAGAACCTGGCCGTCCGCCTGGCGCTCCAGGAATCACTCGCCACCGGCTTGCCGCGGGATGTAAACGACGTACATGCCGTGGAGCACCACCTATTACAGGAGCAGTAATGACTATCATCAACCACTTCATCAGCGGAGCCGAGGCTGCCGGCAGCGGCACGGGCACCAAACCCGTCTTCAACCCCGCCACCGGGGCCGTAACGGCCGAGTTGCGGTTGGCCAACCGCTCGGATTTGGACGCGACGGTTGCCATCGCCAAGGAAGCCGCGGCGTCCTGGGGCGACATTTCCCTGGCCAAGCGCACTGCCGTGCTGTTCAAGTTCCGCGAACTCGTCGCTTCGCACGTTGAAGAACTCGCCCAGCTGATCACCGCCGAACACGGCAAGGTCCTCAACGACGCCAAGGGCGAGATCGGCCGCGGCCTGGAGGTCATCGAGTTCGCTTGTGGCATCCCGCAGTTGCTGAAGGGCGAGTACTCGGACCAGGTCTCCACCGGGATCGATGTATTCTCCTTCCGGGAGCCCGTTGGCGTTGTCGCCGGCATCACCCCGTTCAACTTCCCCGTCATGGTGCCTTTGTGGATGGCCCCGATGGCGATCGCCACGGGCAACGCCTTCATCCTCAAGCCTTCACACCGAGTGCCTTCGGCCGCAATGTTGTTGGCCAAGCTGTGGAAGCAGGCAGGTCTGCCCGACGGCGTGTTCCAGGTCCTGCACGGTGACCGCGATGTCATCTCCGGGCTCCTGACGCACCCGGACGTGGACGCGATTTCCTTCGTAGGGTCTACCCTTGTGGCGAAGCACATCCTGGAAGTGGCGACGGCGCACGGCAAGCGGGTCCAGGCCTTGGGCGGGGCGAAGAACCACGCGATCATCATGCCCGACGCCGACCTGGACAACGCTGCCGACCACCTGGCCGCCGCCGCGTTCGGTTCCGCTGGCCAGCGCTGCATGGCCATCTCCGTTGCGGTCGCCGTCGGCGATGCCGCCGATCTGCTGGTCAAGAAGGTCGAAGAGCGTGCCCTCGACGTCAAGGTCAAGAACGGCACCGAAGCCGATGCCGACATGGGCCCCGTGATCAGCCCCGAATCGCGCGAGTTCATCGTCAAGACGGTGACAGAGGCAGAGCAGGCCGGCGCCGTGATGGTGGTGGACGGACGCGACCTGGTGATTCCCGGCCATGAAGAGGGGTTCTGGGTCGGCCCCACTGTGATCGACCATGTGAACACGGAAATGAGCGCCTACCAAGAGGAGATCTTCGGCCCGGTCCTCGTGGTGGTCCGGGTGGAGGACCTGGACGCAGGCATCAAGCTGATCAACGCCAACCCGTACGGCAACGGGAGCGCGATCTTCACGTCCTCGGGGGCGGCAGCAAGGAAATTCCAGCGCTCCGTGGATGTCGGCATGATCGGCATCAATGTGCCGCTGCCGGTCCCTGTTGCCTATTACTCCTTCGGCGGCTGGAAGGCCTCGCTGTTCGGCGACAAGCACATCTACGGTCCAGAGGGCGTGTCCTTCTACACCCGCGGGAAGGTCATCACGTCCCGCTGGCCTGAGTCCACCCACGCTTCGGGAGCTTCGTACAACTTCCCGTCCAACTAGTCCCCTCCGGCTCCCAACCTTCGCAAGCTCAGGTCGGGGCCCTCGCCGGCGTGGGCCCAGCCTCCCACCCACCCAACTGGCTTGCAGTTGTTGTCGTTTTGAGCCCGCATAACGACAACCACTGCGGGTCAGTTGGGTCGACGGGTGTTTCGAATCAGTGGCAGGATCGAACCATGACTGTGTCGTTCACCTGCCATACCCACATCCGACGTGAACCCGCGGAGCTATTCGACCTCTCGCGCAATGTCGACGCACACGTGGGCTCCATGGCCAGATCCCGGGAACGCGCGGTGGCCGGTGTGGTGTCCGGACTGCTGTCGGAAGGGGACGAGGTCACCTGGCGGGCCTGGCATTTCGCCCTACCCTTGCGGATGATCAGCCGGATCACCCAGTTTCACTTCCCCGATTCCTTCACGGACGAGCAAGTGCGTGGTCCCTTCCGGTTCTTCCGGCACGTTCATGAGTTCATTCCCGACGACGGCGGCACGCTCATGATCGATCGCGTCGAGTTCGCGGCTCCCTTCGGAGTGGTGGGCCGGCTTGCGGAGAAAGTGATCCTGGGAAGATATCTGCGGAACCTCATTGAACAACGCAATCGATACCTTGCCAGCAGTGGCGCCGCCGCATGATCAGGCCAGCGCGCGCGGACGAACTGGAGCGGTTGCGAGGGATCGAATTCGCCGCGGGCGAGATCTTCCGCTCCTGCGGAATGGACGCCATCGCAGATGACGAGCCGTTCACCGTCACCGAGCTGGCACTTTTCCAGGCGCGCGGCGGCGCTCTGGTCTTTACCGACGCGTCAGATGTTCCCGTGGCCTATCTCCTGCTCGAGCGCCTGGACGGCAATGCACACGTGGAGCAACTGAGTGTCCACCCTTCACATGCGCGGCGGGGACTCGGGAGTGAGTTGCTTGATACCGCCGAAAAGTGGGCGCAGGCGGAGGGACTGGCGTGGCTGACCCTGACCACCTTCCGTGACGTGCCGTGGAACGCCCCGTACTACCGGAGACTCGGTTTCGAAGAGCTGGACCCGGAACTGCTCGACGATGGACTGCGCGGGATCCTGGAGTGCGAAGCCTTGCTCGGCCTGAGCCGCTGGCCGAGGATCGCCATGCGGCGGCGGGTGGAGCCGCATCCGGTCGACGGCAAGTCCGTCAGTCTGTATTGACAGGCATCAGTTGTCAGTTCAAACTGACAACATGAATGGCGATGAATTGACTCCTCCCACCCCGGTGACGGACCCGGCAACTGGCCTGCGCGCCGTTGGTGCCCTGCATCGCCTGGCCGAGAAGGTGGAGGCCACCAACGTGGCCCTTGCTCGGCAGCAGGGTTGGTCCTGGGAGCAGATTGGCGATGCTTTAGGCGTCTCCCGGCAGTCGGTCCACGCCAAATACGGAAAGTGAGTCTGCCATGTTTGAACGATTTGCCGCTGAGGCCAGGACTGCAGTCCATGCGGGCGCAGAGGAAGCCAAACGGCGTGGCGACCGGAGAATAGGTACGGACCATTTGCTCCTGGGATTGCTTCACGATCCGGAGAGCTGCCGGACACTGGCGGTGGACCTTGAATCTGCCCGCGCCCAGCTCGATGCTCTTGACCAGCAAGCGCTGGAAGCCGTCGGCGTCACGCTGGGCGACTTCGGACCACTGAATGCGCCGAAGGGAAGCAGCCGGACCACCTTCACGTCAGCCGCCCGCTCGGTCATTCAGGATTCCCTGATTCTGACCACCGGGGAGAAGGCCCGCAAAATCACCGCCCGGCACCTCCTGCTCGCCCTGTCGGAACGGCAGGAACCGGATCCGGCTGCCGTCCTGCTCCATAACCTGGGCGTGGATACGGCGGCACTCAAGGCCCGGCTCCAGAATCCGAGGTCCTAAGCTGACTGTCGTTGCGGGCGCCAGTAGTACAGGTCCCCGAAATAGTGGTCCGTCGTAGTCGGCGGGTCCGCGCCGGGTGAATTGCTGGTCACCTGGCTGGGAGCGGACCAGTGGAAGCCGGGCGGGGGCGGGGCTGTGGATCGGTACGAATGTCCGGTGGGGGTGCGTATTTCGAGGACATGGCGTCTCCCGGGGTGGGTTTGTGTTGTCCGGGTTTGTGCTGTCCAGTCGTTGAGTTCTTTGGTGTGGTTGCAGGCTTCGCACAGGCCTGCTCCGTTGGCCTGGCTGGTGTTGCCGCCGTCGTGCCAGGGGACGATGTGGTCGAAGTGCCTGATCGGCGCGTCGCAGTAGGGTGTTCGGCAGGTGTCGTCGCGGGCTTGGATGAAGCGCCGCAACCCCGCCGGGAACAGCCGCGCCCGGGAGTCGGCGGCGACGAGCTCGCCGGTGCCGGGGGCGGTGTAGAGGCGCCGGAGCCAGACCTTGAGGTCCTGGCTCTGCTGGCCTTGAGCGGATTTTCCTTGCCCGGGCCCGCTGTTTTCGGCTTGGTCCTTGTCCGCGTCGCTGTTGCCGGGGTGGTTGTTGTTCGCGGTGAGGAGTGTCCTGGCCCAGGTGGCGGGGACGATGCCGTAGCCGGGCAGGCGTGCCGGTTCGGCATCGCCCTGGAACAGGGTCCGGTCGGTCATGACGAGCTGGACCTCCACTCCGCTGATTCCGCCGGGGGTGCCGGTGGTGCGTTCGACGAGGGTGTCGGCCATGATCTGGGCCCGGGACCGGGTTTCCCCGGAAGAGGAGCGGAGGGTGTCGGCGTGCCGGGACAGGGCCGCGTGCACGGCCACGCCCTGCGCGACGGG
>NZ_JBFTQF010000027.1:0-17914 GCF_056398865.1 Arthrobacter sp. 01T419 | reverse complement strand
TTGATCCGACCGGCGGCGGTCGGGCACGCTGGATGATGAGGTGGAAGCCTGCGCTGAACGCGTTCGCGATCACCTTCGCCGGCCGGTTCGAAAGAACCACTCACTAATGAAACCGGCCGGATCCACACACCGTTTATCGGACAGTCCCAATTCTGGAAAAATCAGCAGCATAAGGACGTGTTGCAACAACCACTTGAATCCGCCGTGGACGCTCGCTCACCTTTGAGTCCAAAGTGCCGAACGCTCCGGCACATCTTTTGTGCAGGAGCGTTCGGCCAGGGGGCGTTCTATCTGCAGGAGCGTTCGGCCAGGGGGCGTTCTATCTGCAGGAGCGTTCGGCCAGGGAGCGTTCTATCTGCAGGAGCGTCGGCCCAAAAGGGGTCAAAAGTGAGCGAGCGTCCGGCGGTTGCTCTTTCGTGTGGGCGGGAGCTTAGGCGAGGGCGCCGTCGTTCGCTTCGACCCCGTTCGGCTCAAGGTTGATCATGGGGAACTGCTTTTCGAAGTACCAAAAGGTCAGCAGGCCCAAGGCGCAACCGAGGAACCAGCTGTAGCTGCCGATCCACGTGGCATTGACCGTGGTGGCTCCCGAGTCCAGGAGTGCCTTGGGGATGAGGACCGAAGCGATGGAGACGACGCCGCTGATGGCCACTGCTTTGACCGCGTTGGGGTTGTAGCCGTTGCGGAACCAGTACTTGCCGCCGGGCCTCATGGTGTACATGTCCTCAACCCACACCTTCTGCTTGCCCACGAGGTAGTAGCCGGCGATCAGGATGCCAAAGAGCGGACCGATCAGCGCACCGAGCACGCCGAGCGTGTAGTGGATGGCGTCGTCGTTCGAGTACCAGTTCCAAGGGGTCAGGATGACGGACCCGACGGCGGCGATCATGCCACCCATGCGCCAGCTGATCTTCTGGGGGCTCACGTTGGAGAAGTCGAACGCAGGCGAGATGAAATTGGCCACGATGTTGATGCCGACGGTCGCGATGACAAAGGTCAGCCCGCCGAGCAGCACGGCGAACACCGAGTCGATMTCCTGAACGGTCTTGACCGGGTCCGTGATGAGGTGTCCGAAGACGGGGATGGTGGCCGACGCCGTGATGACAGTGAGAAGCGAGAAGAACAGGAAGTTGACCGGCAGGCCCAGGAGGTTGCCCTTCTTGACTGCCTTGAAGCTCTTGCCGTAGCGCGCGAAGTCGCCGAAGTTGAGCATAGGGCCGGAGAAATAGGACACCACCAACGCGATTGCGGAAATCATGACCGGGATGGATGCCGCGAAGTCGAGAGGTTCACCGGCGGACAGGTTGAGGCTGATATTGCTGATGCCGGCCTTGGACACGAGGTAGATGGCCAGAACCAACATGACGACGTACACGGCGGGTCCGGCGAAGTCGATGAACCGGCGGATGCTTTCCATTCCGTTCCAGAACAGTGCGGCCTGGGCTACCCAGAGGATTCCGTAGCAGATCCACCCCAGGGCGGACAGGCCGAGGAAGCCGTACTGATGGACGTCGTACAACGGTTTCATGGCCGGGAAGAACTTCAGGAATACGATCACCAGGGCCTCAGAGGCCAAGAAGGTCTGCACCCCGTACCAGGCCACCGCGATCAGGCCTCGGATGATGGCTGGGATGTTGGCGCCCTTGACACCGAAGACCGCTCGGTTGATCACGGGGTACGGTACGCCGGTCTTCTGGCTGGGCTTCGCCACCAGGTTGCAGAAGACCTGGACGATCACGATGCCCACCAGCAGGGCGACCAACACTTGCCAGCTGGCCAGGCCAAGGGCAAACAGGCTGCCCGCTGTCACATAGCCGCCGATGCTGTGGACGTCCGACATCCAGAAGGCGAACAGGTTGTAGCTGCTCCAGCGTTGGTTCTTCAGGGGCACCAAGTCTTCATTACAGAGCCGCGGATCGCGGTGTGCGGCGGCTTCGTCAATCGGGCTGCCGAGCAGCGTGCCGGTCTTCTCTGGGGCGAGTTGTGCTTCGGCCATCGGTTCCTCGAATCAGGTTTTCCACGACCGGGGGCAGTCGTTTCACTGATTCAATTGAATGGAACAGATGTTTCAATGCCGTTTCCGGGCGGCTAACTCTTCTTTACGCTTGGCGCTGCGGCTGCCCGAGCGTGCCGCGGCCAACTGTCGCGCGACTACCGTCGCTCGATCTCTCCCAGCGAGTCGAAGACGCCGGTGATTTCCCTGACGCGGTCCCTTCCCGGGCGGCCCCGCGCCATCAGCACGCCGTTCGCGAGGACGCTCATGAGGCTCATGGCCGAGGCGTAGCTGTCAAAGGCGGCGCTGCCCTCCACGGGGCACTCGATCCAGAGGGAGGCCTCCGCCGCAAGCCAACGGGCGCTGGGGTCGCCGATCAGGATGGTGGTCGCCCCGGTGTCGGTGGCCGCCTTCAGGACTTGGTGGAAGCCGTCCGGCCTGCGCCGGAAGCCGATCAGGACCACGACGTCGTTCGCGTCCAGCCCTGGTAGCTCCTCACCGACGCTTTGGCCCGGTTGCGGGGCCAGGCTTACCGAGGGACGGCACTGCAGGAGCTGCTGCCGGAGGTGGAGGGCTACAGGGAAACTGTTGCGGAAGCCGATCAGCAAGACGTGCCGGGCCTCGGCCAATCGCTGAGTCACCTGGCGGAGGCGATCGTCGTCGAGCGTGTCGAAAAGCCGGTTCAGGCTCTGCTGTTCCGTTGCCAAATGCAGGGGGATTCCGCCGTCGGCTTCCTGCCTGGCGAGGGGCACTCCGCTGGACCTCAGGTTCCGGGTGTGTTCCTTCACCTCGTTGAAGTCGGCGAATCCGAGGTGGCGAAAGAGCCTGCTCATGGTGGCTTTCGACACTCCGCTGAGCTGGGCGAGCTCGGCCGCGTTGTAGACGGCCAAGTCGCCAAGGCGGTCCAGCAGGGTGTCTGCGGCCTTTTGCTCCTGCGGCCCAAGTTCCGAATAGTGTTGTTGGATTCGCTCATCGATCCTCATGAAACAACCGTCTCACGCGGAGCCGCATCTAGCGCGAACTGGCAGGTGTTGCCCCTTTTCTGCGAGAAAGGGGCAACACCTGCCAGTTCGGTGGAGAAAAACCGTTAGTGGTCAGATACGGTAGACGACTTAAGCGGCACTTCCTTGCCTTCGGCGTCGATCAGTTTGCCGTTCTCGAAACGGTCACCGTGCGCGAGGCAAGCAATATCCGCTTCGCTGACTACGCGGCCGGTACCCGCGACGAACACCGATTGGTTGTCCGAGTTGCCGGCCTTGAAGTGGTTGAACAGGACATTCAGGACGATCGCCATGAGGGCTGCTGAGCTGATGCCCGAGTGGAAGATCGTGGAGAACCAGGACGGGAACTGGTCGTAGAACTTGGGGGCGGCGATCGGGATCATGCCGAAGCCGATCGATGCAGCCACGATGATGAGGTTCATGTTGTTGCGGTACTCCACTTTGGAGAGAGTCCGGATACCGCTCGCGGCTACCGTTCCAAAGAGTACGACGCCGGCACCGCCCAGGACGGGCGTCGGAACCGCTGCGACAACCCGGCCAAGGATGGGCAGCACGCCGAGGACCACCAGGATGAGCCCGCCGGCGCTGACCACGAAGCGGCTCTTGATGCCCGTGATGGCCACGAGCCCGACGTTCTGGGCGAAGGCGCTCTGGGTGAAGGAGTTGAAGAGCGGCGAAACGGCGCTTGAGAGCATATCCGCACGCAGGCCGTTGCCGATGCGCTTGGAATCGACCTTGGTGCCTACGATTTCACCGACGGCGATGATGTCCGCCGACGTCTCGGTCAGGGTCACCAGGATGACGATCAGCATCGAAACGATCGAGGCGATTTCAAACGTGGGAGCACCAAAAGCGAAAGGAGTGGGGAAGGCCACGATCGGACCCTGGCCGACCTTGGAGAAATCGGCCATTCCCGTGACGAGGGCAATGACTGTCCCGATCACCATGGCAAGCAGGATGGAAAGGCGCGAGATGGCCGCGTTTCCAACTTTGCTGAGGAGCAGGACGATGCCCATCGTCGCTGCGGCGAGGCCGATGTTCGCCACGCTGCCGTAGTTGGGTGCGGCGGCGTTGCCGCCCATGGCCCAGTTGGCCGCGACCGGCATGAGTGTCAGACCGATGGTGGTGATGACGGTACCCGTGACGACGGGCGGGAAGAACTTGATGATCTTGGAGAAGAGCGGGGTGATCAGCAGGCCGATCAGGGATGCCACGATGACCGAGCCAAATACCGCCTGGATCCCGCCGCCGCCGTGGACGATTGCCACCATGGTGGAAACGCCGGCGAAGGAGACGCCCTGGACCAGGGGCAGTTGTGATCCGAAGAACGGGATGCCGATGGTCTGCAGGATGGTGGCGAGACCGCCGACAAACAAGCAGGCCGCGATCAGGAGGCCGATGTCCTGCGAGGACATGCCTGCGGCGGCTCCGATGATGAGCGGCGGGGCGATGATGCCGCCGTACATGGTCAGGACGTGCTGGAAGCCGTAGGCGAACGTGCTCCCGATCGAGAGGCGCTTGTCCTCGGGCCGGGCTGGCCCGGACTCTGCGGGGCGGGTTTTCTTCTTGGTGTTCATGGCAGACTTTCTTGGTTCATGGCAGACGTCATTGTCTGGCTAACTTTGTCTGGCTAACGATGTGGTTTTGGGTACGGGTGCCCAACTGACTCGCATTTGATGTCGTTTTGAGGCTCCAAAACGACACTTGCTGCGAGTCAGTTGGGCGGGTACCTGGGGGCTTAGCAGAAGCCGGCGATACCGCTCCAGGCGACGGGGGCCGGCTTTGTGTCATCGCGCTGGACCGTGGCTTCGATCAGGCCATACGGGCGATCGGCGGCGAAGAAGACCTCGTTGGGGTTGTCGAGGCCGAACGGGCTGAGGTCCACCAGGAAGTGGTGCTTGTTGGGCATGGAGAACTTGATCTCATCAACTTCGCTGTGCGCTTCGAGGACCTTCTTGCCCATGTCGAACAGGGTCTGCTGCAGGGCGTGGGAGTAGTTCTCGGTGAAGCCCTCGAGGAGCAGGGCCTTGATGTCCTCGTAGCTCTTGTTGAAGTCGGTCCCGGCGACGTCAAGGCCAGTGCTGTAGCGCCAGCGAGCCGAGACATCGGTGGCGAGGATGCGGTCGGTGGTCTCGGGCAGCGTGGTGTATCGGTCGCGGGGGTAGCCGACGAAACCGGACTGGGTGGTCTTGAGGACGGTCAGGTCCTTGAGGCCTGAAATGACGTGCGTGGTGTTGCCTTCGCGGACCACGACGGCGGTGCGGACTTCCTGCCCCTTGCGGACAAAGCTGTGGTCGTGTTCGGAGCCGTGTGCCTGGATGCGGTCCCAGGTGTAGGCCTCGGCTTCCCAGCGGCCGCCCGTGACCCACTCGAATCCGGAGGTGAAGTGTTCGCTCAGACGGAGGAGGAAGGCCTCGGGGGAGCCGATGCCGTCACGGGCGAAGGCGTAGATGGTGTTCTTCTGGGTGTCCGTGGCGACGACGTGTGCGTTGTCGCCCTGGAGGTGCGCGGCCTCGAAGTCGCCACGCAATTGTGAGGTGACGTTCAGGTCTTCGATCTGGTGGCGGTCGGTGTCGCGAATGACTTTGACGACGCGGACTTCTGCCTTGCCGTACTGGTTGTCGCCGAGGACGATGTTGTTGCTCATGGTCATATCCCAACTTCTACGAGGTGGAACCACTAAGGTCCACCAATGAAATTAAGCGCGTATTTCAAACGCGTTTCTGGTGGAGCCGACCCAACAAAAAAGAGCCGGCATCCATTGATGCCAGCTCATTACGACCCTGCCTGCTGCTCCCAGGTTACGTGACCTACGCCACGAATTGAAGAAAGCGTAGCCCACGTTTGCCAGTGGTGTACATCACTTCGGAAAAATCGTTATCTACTTTCCGTTTGTGACCGGCGGCGTCCTGCGGTGGGATGTGGCCCCGCGGACACCCCTTGACGCGATTCGAGGATCCCCTCTACCATTTCCATATAACAAAAAATGTTTTCCAGTATGTGGAAACCTGATGCGGAAAGACAAGAGCTTGACGAAGGGCTTGGACCGCATCGCCACGGAGAACTTGAGCGCATGAAATAGGAGGACAGATGGACTCGCAGGATAAGAACAACGTCGTGGAATTCCCGGCGCCCGGCCAGGAACTGTACCTGCCGTTCGGCGCCACGGATCCTGACTTCTACATTCCGGCCGACTGTGACCGCACGCCCGGGACATTCTCCCGTTGGCTGCGCGCCCTTCCGGTATTCGGCCGGCAGCGTTCCTAGGGCTCCTGCCCCTGGGGATGAGGGACTCTGCGCAACAGAGCCAAAAGGCGGGCGGCACCTGGGGAGGTGCCGCCMGCCGCTTTGTTGGTCTGGGAAGGATTCTTCGGGCGGGGAGCCTACATCGGCAGGGTCCTGGCAATGCTTGAAACGATCATGCTTGCCTTGATGGCCACCAGGATGAAGCCGACGGCGGCCAGCCCGATCAGTGCCCAAACCGGCGCGAGTCCGCGCTGTGGAGCAACCTTGTGGACGATCACTGAACGGCCGACCACATAGACTCCGGCGCCCAGGAAGGCCCATGCCCAGTGGAAGGGTCGGACCACCCCGTCCCTCTGCAGCTTTTGCCAGTCGAGGTAGGACAAGAGAACACTGACCCCGTAGATGAGCCAAGCTGAAACGATCAGCAGGAAATAGGGAGCACTGAACGCGCTGGGATCGAGGGTAGGAACGCGCCTGGCGCCGACATACCGCAGGTGGAAGACCGGATTCCAGATCATCAGGATAATCAGCGTGATCACAGGCAGTAGTGTGACCAGCCAAATGAACGGATTGTAGACCGGGGTTTGCCGGCTGATTTCCGGGCGGGGAGCGGGCCGTGCCGGCCCCGCGAATTGACCCGGCCCCGCGAATTGACCCGGCCCTGCGGCGGCAGGCCACGAAGCTCCCGGCTGACCCGTTCCCGCCTGGCCCGCCGCTGCCTGTGGCGGGTTCCATGCAGTTCCGGTCCAGGCGGTGCCGTCCCACCATCGCAGTTGGCCCGAGCCCGATGGGTCCGGGTACCAGCCTGCAGGGGTCGGAGTGCTGTGCTGCGGGACGGTCATTGCTGCCTCCTGATTGCTACTTAATCGAGAGGCTACTCCTAGCCCCTGATGATTTTCTGTGCGGCGGCTGAGTGTTTGGCAATAAGTTCCGGGATGTCCAGATCCGGAATTTGTCCGTCCACGACGCGCCACTTGCCGCCCACCATGACGCGGTCGGCGCGGTCCGCGGCGCAGAGCAACAATGCAGCGATGGGATCATGGCTGCCGGAGAAACGGAGCCCGTCGAGCTTGAACAGGGCAACGTCCGCCTGCATCCCGGGAGCTATCTGGCCGATGTCGGTGCGGCCCAGCACTGCCGCGGATCCCCGCGTCGCCCAGCCTAGCGCGCGCTCCACGGGGACATCGGCACCATAGCGGAGCCGCTGCAGATACAACGCTTGCCGTGCTTCGAGGATCATGTTGGATGCATCGTTCGACGCCGAACCGTCCACTCCCAGCCCCACCGGAACCCCGGCGGCCTCGAGTTCCAACACTCTTGCGGTGCCGGATGCAAGCCGCATGTTCGACGTCGGGCAGTGCGCGACGGCGGTACCCGCGGCACCCAGCCGGGCGATCTCGTCGTCGTCGAAATGGATGCCGTGGCCAAGCCAGGTGCGCTTGCTGAGCCAGCCGACGCTGTCCAAGTAATCCACGGTGCGCAGACCGAACATTTCGCGGCAGAACTCTTCCTCATCGATGGTTTCGGCGAGGTGGGTGTGGAGCCGGACATCCAGCCGTTCGGCCATGGCGGCGCTCTCGGCCATGATTTCCCTGGTCACCGAGAACGGCGAGCAAGGGGCCAAAGCAATCTGGATGACCGCGCCGTCTCCGCGTTCGTGATACTTCCCGATCAGCCGTTCGCTGTCCGCCAGGATCACCTCCGGACGCTGCACGGTGGAGCGCGGCGGCAGGCCGCCGTCGTCCTCGCCCAGCGTCATGGAGCCTCGGGTCAGGGTGGCGCGCATGCCGAGTTCGCGCACGACGCCGGCCTCGACGTCGATCGCGTCCTCAAGTCCCGCTGGGAAGAGGTAGTGGTGGTCGGCTGCCGTGGTGCAGCCGGAGAGCAGCAGTTCCGCGAGCGCTACTTTCACGGCGAGTTCGAGGCTGTCCGGGGTCAGCCGAGCCCAAACAGGATAGAGGTTCTGCAGCCATGGGAACAGGGGAGCATTGGCCACCGGACCCCAGGCGCGCGTGAGCGTTTGGTAGAAGTGGTGGTGCGTGTTGATGAGGCCGGGCAGCAGGACGTGGCTCCCGGCGTCGAAGATTCGATCGCAGGGTGCCGAAGGTTGCATTCCTGCGGGAACGAGTTCGGAGATCTTTCCATCGCTGACCACGATCCCGCCGGTGGCGTCGAGCCCGTTGGCGGTGAACACTGCGAGGGGATTCTTGATCCAGAGCCTGGAGGTGGGTGGCGCGGCTTGGGCTGCTGGTTCGAAAGAGGGTTTCGGAGACACTGGAATCCTTGTCTGGTCGGCGTAGTTGCGTTCCAGCTCAGTGGTTCCTGTCTGCTGATCCAGGTTTCGGCGGGTGAACCCTGCCGGTGGCACCCAGCGTAGGTGGCTCCCCGAAATGCGTCAATGTGACCGGCACCAACCGCCCGGCCAGCAGTCTAATTTCACATGTCGAAACTTTTTTTCCGGAAACTATGGCGCGGCTCACATCTCCGGTGCTAATCTCAATTTGCCAAAGGCGGGCACCCGGACTCCGGGAAGCTATCTACCAGGCGAAACCTTCAAAAGCACATGCTGAAGCCTGGTAATCGCAGCACTGGTCTGTCATGTTCAGATGCCCCCTGGTTACAGGCTTCCTCAGCACTAAGGAAGTCGCACATGAGTACCACCGTCACGGCCGAACATTTCTTGGCCACCTCCATTGAGCTGGCAACAGCCAATGTCCTCAACAGCGGCGGGCCGTTCGGCGCCGTCATTGTCACCGCGGATGGCCGCGCCTTCGAAGGCGTCAACCGGGTCACCGCCACCAACGACCCCACGGCCCACGCCGAGGTCACCGCCATCCGCAATGCTTGCCGCGAACTCGGCACGTTCGATCTCAGCGGAGCCACCCTCTACACGAGCTGCGAGCCATGCCCCATGTGCCTGGCCTCGGCCCTCTGGGCACGCATCGACAACGTCGTCTTTGCAGCAGACCGGCACGACGCCGCCTCAGTCGGCTTCGACGACGCAGTCTTCTACGAATACTTCGAGAACGAGGACCGCGACAAGCTCATGCCGGTCACGAAGCTGGAACTGGGCGACCCCCAGGCACCGGCCATCCTGGAACCGTTCAACACCTGGAACACGCTTGACTCCAGGATTGACTACTAGGGCCGGTGGCTGAAATGACAATCCTGGACCCCGCAGAAATGCAAACGGCAACTGAAAAGCAGGCTGCGCCCCTGGGCGTAGGGCAGACAGTGGCACGCGAAAAGCACACGGCAACCGGACTGGCAACACGGGGCAATGCCCCCAAGCCCCCGGCGTCGAACTCCTTCCTGGATCGTTTCTTCCAGATCACCAAGCGTGGCTCCACGCTGGCCCGCGAATTCCGCGGCGGCATTGTCACGTTCTTCACGATGGCCTACATCGTTATCCTCAACCCGCTGATCCTGGGCGGTTTCTCGGCCCAAAACGCACCCACGGACGTGGCAGGCGGATGGTTGTCGGCAGCGCAGGTGGGGGCCGTCACCGGCCTGACCGCCGGTGTCATGACGGTCCTCTTCGGCCTCATCGCGAACCTGCCGTTCGGCCTCGCGGCGGGCCTGGGAATCAACTCGTTCCTTGCCGTCGCCGTCATCCACGAAGTCACTTGGCCAGAAGCCATGGGCCTGGTGGTCATCAACGGCATCCTGATTGTCCTGTTCGGCGCCACGGGTGCCCGGACTGCGATCTTCAGGGCCGTCCCCAAGGAACTCAAGGCCGCCATCACCGTTGGCATCGGCCTGTTCATCGCCTTCATCGGCTTCGTCGACTCCGGCTTTGTCCGCGCCACAAAAGGTGGACCTCCGGTACAGCTCGGCACGGATGGTTCCATCACCTCCATCCCCACCCTCGTTTTCATCGTTGGTCTGCTGGTCATGGGAATCCTCGTGGCCCGAAAGATCCAGGGCGGCCTCCTGATCGGAATCGTCGCCACCACGGTCCTCGCCGCCGTCGTCGAGGCCGTCATGCACATCGGGCCTGGCAGCGCCGCCAATCCCGGTGGCTGGCACCTCAACACTCCGGTGCTGTCCGGCCAGTTGGTTTCCGCCCCGGACTTCAGCTTGGTAGGCCATTTCGACCTCTTTGGTTCGTTCTCGAGGATCGGCGGCCTGGCGGCCACGATGCTGGTGTTCACGCTGGTGTTCACCAACTTCTTCGACGCCATGGGCACCATGACCGGCCTCGCCAAGAGCGCCGGCGTGGCGCACAAGGACGGTACTTTCCCCAAGCTCAAGTCGGCCTTCATTGTCGAGGGCCTTGGCGCGGTGGCCGGCGGCGCGACGTCGGGCTCGTCCAACACCGTGTACATCGACTCCGCAGCCGGGATTGGCGAAGGCGCCCGCACCGGCTTGGCTTCGGTGGTCACCGGCCTGCTGTTCCTAGGTTCGATGTTCTTGACCCCGCTCACCAGCGTGGTTCCGCTTGAGGTCGCAGCCGCAGCCTTGGTAGTAGTGGGAGCCATGATGATGGCACAGATCCGCGAGATAAACTTCTCCAAGTTCTCCGTGGCCCTGCCGGCCTTCCTGACCATCGTCACCATGCCGCTGACGTACTCCATCGCCAACGGCATCGGCGTCGGGTTCATCTCCTGGGCCGTGATCCATGCGGCATCGGGCAAGGGCAAGAAGGTCCACCCGCTCATGTGGGTGGTGACAGTGGGCTTCCTGATCTACTTTGCCCGCGGGCCGATCAGCACGCTCTTGGGATCGTGACCTAGCGTAGCCGGCCATTGAGACGGCGGTCCGGCCGCAAGTCACCGCAATGAATAGGCGTCCGCCGATCGTCCTCCCACCGCAAGGTGCGGACGACGATCGGCGGGCGGCGGTGAGGTGCGGCCGCTCCGCTCAGGACCGGGGTGGGAAATGAGAGGCCCGCCCCGGTCCTCTTCACGAAAAGGGTTGCCTGTTTACCCGAAGCTCTCCTGTACAGACGCAAGGAATGAGAATATGAGGCAAGATCGCACACTGCCCCGGGAGGGTCTCCGGTCCGGGACCTCGGTAAAGGAAGTGTTGCCATGCTGGATTTGATGCCTTCGCTGGGCACCTGGCGGCCCGCGGTCTCCGGCGAGCGATGCGCCGTAGCCACCATCGTGGCCGCGGGAGGATCCGTGCCCCGGCCCCTCGGCACGTCCATGCTGGTCTCCGAACGTGGCGATGTCCTCGGCAGCCTCTCCGGAGGGTGCGTGGAAGGAGCCGTAGTAGAGGCCGCCCTTGAAGCAATGCGCGACGGCGGCAGCCGCCTTGAGTCGTTCGGCTACAGCGCCGAGGACGCGTTCGCCGTCGGGCTCACCTGCGGTGGCGAGCTGGAAGTCCACATCCAGCCAACCGGTGCCGCCGGACTGGACCGGGCCTTGTTGAACGCGGTCAGCGGCGGCTGGCCCTCTTCCATGGCACTCATCCGCAGGCTCGACGCCGCGGGAGGTGCCGTGGTCGTTCGTGATCCGGCGCGCTTTTCCGTGGCGGATTCAAAGAAGCTCTCGGCCCTGCTTGGCGGGGACGCCGGCGTGATCCGCGCCGCTGCAGCGCAGCTTGAGCCACTCCTGCATGGTGGGCGGACCGGGTTGGTGCGGCTCGCCCCGGCTGAAGGCTGTGGGACACTGCCGGACCCCGAACCCATTACCCTCCTGGTGGAAAGCCGCTTGCCCGCGGCCCGGATGCTCATCTTTGGCGCCAACGACTTCGGCGCGGCATTGCTCCCCGCTGGTAAACTCCTGGGCTACGAGGTCACTATGTGTGATGCCCGGCCCGCGTTTTCGAGCCAACGCCGTTTCCTCGCCGCCGACCACCTCGTCACCGATTGGCCGCACCTCTACCTTGCCGCAGAAGCAGCCGCCGGCCGGATCGATTCCCGCACCGTGGTGTGCGTGCTGACCCACGATCCCAAGTTCGATATTCCGCTGCTGGAAACCGCCCTCGGTTTGGATCTCGCGTATGTGGGCGCCATGGGTTCGAGGCGCAGCCACCGGCAGCGGATCGATGGACTGCTGGCCTGCGGTACCTCGCCTGAGGCACTTGAACGGCTTCATTCGCCCATTGGGCTGGACCTCGGCGCGGTTACTCCGGCCGAAGTCGCGGTGTCCATCACTGCCGAGATCCTCGCCACGCGTGCGCCCCAAGCGGCGCGCGGCTGGGTTTCGCTCAAGGACGGCACCGGTCCGATCCATCCCGGCCCGATCCATCCCACAGACTCTCCCGAACTCCGCACCCCCGAACAAAGCAAGGCGACCCCATGGACATGAACACCATCGAGTCCGTGGTTGCCACCACGGATCCAGGACAATGGCGCGGCGGCGACGCCTGGCTCGCCGGCGGCACGGTCCTGTTCTCCTACGGCAGCCCGGCAGGCAGCGAGGAACCATTGAAGCGCTTGCTGGACCTTGGCCAAGCGGGCTGGCAGCCCGTGACCGTGAGCGACGCCGGCATCGAGCTTGCCGCTACCTGCACTGTTGCCGAGCTCTACGCGCTCCCGGTTTCGGACGCCGTGGCCGGACGGAACTGGCCGGGGCTGGATCTTTTCCGCCCGTGCTGCGACTCTTTCGTGGCCTCCTTCAAGGTGTGGAACATGTCCACCGTTGGCGGCAATCTGTGCACCTCGCTCCCGGCCGGACCCATGATTTCGCTGTGCGCCGGCTTGGATGCCACGGCCACCATCCTTGGCCGGCACGGCAGCAGCCGCACTGTTCCTGTGGCCGAGTTCGTGACCGGGGACGGGAAAAACTGCTTGGCACCCGGCGAGCTCCTCCGCAGCATCCAGGTGCCGGCGTCGGCTCTTTCCGCGCGGCTCGCCTTCCGCCGCCTCTCGCTCAGCAACCTCGGGCGGTCCGGGGTACTGCTGATTGGAAGGCTCGACGCCGATGGCACCCTGGTCCTCACCGTCACCGCCGCGACCAAGCGGCCAGTGCAGCTGCGGTTCGCCGCCACGGACGTGCCCGACGCCGGGCAGCTGGCTTCCGCTGTCGAGCGCTCAATCCCCGTGGGGCTGTACCACGACGACATCCATGGGCTCCCGGAATGGCGTCGCGACATGACCTTCCGCCTCGCCGAAGAGATCCGCGTGGAGCTGCTCGACCCTGCTGGACCCGGAGAGCCGTTCACCGTCTCGGGCGATTTCTGGCCACCGCACGCCACGTCGCCACAACCGTCCACTCAACCCGAATTCAAGAAGGAGGCCTGAGCATGGCAATCGAGATCAACGGAACCGCCACCGAGGCCGAACCGCGCCCGGGCCAGTGCTTGCGGACGTTCCTGCGCGAACAGGGCAACTTCGGCGTCAAGAAAGGCTGCGACGGCGGCGACTGTGGCGCCTGCACCGTCCACGTGGACGGCACCCCCGTGCACAGTTGCATCTACCCGGCCGTCCGCGCCGAAGGACACTCGGTCACCACTATCGAAGGGCTGTCGAGCGCGATCCCGTCCGGCGGGGAAGAGCTACATCCCGTCCAGCAGCAGTTTCTGGAACACCAAGGTTTCCAATGCGGCTTCTGCACGGCGGGCATGATGATGACTGCCGCCACCTTCGACGAGGAACAGAAAGCCAACCTGCCGCGCAGCCTCAAGGGAAACCTGTGCCGCTGCACGGGTTACCGCTCCATTGCGGAGGCTGTTTGCGGTAACCCCACCCATGCACCCGGCGGCGATGCGGCAGTCACGGCAGCTCCGAACACGGGCCAGCTCGGCGACGACGTCCCCGCCCCGGCGGGCCGCGCCGTCGTCACTGGCACCGCCCGCTACACCCTCGACGTCCCTGCGGAACAACTCCCGGGGCTGCTGCACCTCAAGCTGCTGCGCTCGCCGCACGCGCATGCCCGGATTGTTTCCATCGATTCGACGGCGGCCCTCCAGGTACCGGGCGTCCTCGCGGTCTTCACCCACGAGGACGCGCCGGCCCAGTTGTTCTCGACCGCCCAGCACGAGCTCTACACCGATGATCCGGACGACACGCGTGTCCTCGACAACGTGGTGCGCTTCATCGGCCAGCGGGTTGCCGCCGTCGTCGCCGAATCGGTGGGCGCAGCGGAAGCCGGAGCACGGGCCATCAAGGTGGAATACGAACTTCTTGACGCTGTCTTCTCGCCGCAGGACGCTTTGTTGCCCGGGGCGCCCGCGATCCACGGGGAGAAAGACGGGGAAACGGCCCGGATTTCCCGCCCGCAGAACAACGTCGTAGCTGAGGTCCATTCCCAGTTGGGGAACGTTGAATCCGGATTTGCAGCGGCCGATTTCATCCATGAGAACACGTATCAAACCCAGCGCGTGCAGCACGTCGCGATGGAAACGCACTGTTCCATCGCGTGGATGGAACCTACTGGGACGCCCGGAGAGGACCGGCTCATGGTCCGTTCCTCCAGCCAGGTCCCTTTCCTGGTCCGGCGGACCCTCGCCCGCGTGTTCGATCTTCCTGAGGACCGCATCCGCGTGGTCGCCGGCCGCGTAGGCGGCGGGTTCGGCGGCAAGCAGGAAGTACTCACCGAGGACCTCGTGGCCATGGCGGCCCTCAAGCTCCGCCGGCCTGTGCAAGTGGAGTTCACCCGCACCGAACAATTCACTGCCACCACCACACGCCACCCCTTCACCATCAAGGTCAAGGCCGGGACGAGCCGGGACGGTCACCTGACGGCGATGCAGCTGGACGTGGTCACCAACACGGGTGCGTACGGAAACCATGCGCCCGGAGTGATGTTCCACGGTTGCGGCGAATCCTTGGCCGTCTACAAATGCGCCAACAAGAAGGTGGACGCGCAGGCGGTGTACACCAACACCGTCCCAGCAGGTGCATTCCGCGGCTACGGCTTGAGCCAGATGATCTTCGCGATCGAATCCGCGGTGGACGAGCTCGCCGTCGGAATCGGCATGGATCCCTTGGAGTTCCGGCTCAAGAACATGGTCCGGCCGGGTGACGACATGCTTTCCACGAACCCGGAACCGGAAGAGGACGTCTTCTACGGCAGCTACGGCCTGGACCAGTGCGTGGCGTTGGTCCGGGATGCCCTCGAGCGGGGCGAGAAACGTTACCGTGATGCCGGCCTCGACAACCTCGGCCCGGAGTGGGCCACCGGCGTCGGATCCGCGCTGTCCATGATCGACACAGTTCCGCCCCGCGGGCACTTCGCCCACACGCGCCTCAGGCTCCTGCCGGACGGTACGTTCGACGCCGCCGTCGGGACCGCCGAGTTCGGCAACGGCACCACCACGGTCCACGCCCAACTTGCCGCGACCGCACTGTCCACGACGGCGTCGAAGGTGGCCGTACGCCAGTCCGACACGGATCTCGTGGAGCACGACACCGGTGCGTTCGGCTCCGCAGGCACCGTGGTGGCCGGGCAGGCTACGCTCCTTGCGGCGCAGGATCTCGCAGTGCGGATCCGGGCTGTGGCTGCTGCGTTCCTCGGTGTTTCGGAGGCGGACTGTGTTTTAGAGGACGGAGTCGTGCGCTGTGGTGAACGGGTCCTGACGTTCACGGAAGCGTACGACGCCGCGCAGCAGCAGGGCGTGGAACTCGCCGCCCAGGGCCGTTGGGGTGGAACACCGCGTTCGGTTGCCTTCAACGTCCACGGATTCCGGGTGGCAGTGAATACCGGAACCGGGGAACTGCGGATCCTGCAGAGCGTGCAGGCAGCGGATGCCGGAGTCGTGGTCAATCCACGGCAATGCCGTGGCCAGGTAGAAGGTGGAATCGCCCAAGCGCTCGGCGTCGCGCTGTACGAGGAAGTCCGCGTGAACGACGCCGGCCGGGTCACCACGGACATCCTGCGCCAGTACCACATCCCGTCCTTCGCGGACGTGCCGCGCAGCGAGGTCTACTTCGCGAAAACGAACGATCAGATGGGGCCGCTCGGTGCGAAGTCCATGAGCGAGAGTCCGTTCAATCCCGTGGCGCCCGCGCTGGCCAACGCCATCCGGAATGCCACCGGGGTGAGATTCGCGGCGCTCCCCATCGCTCGGGACAAGATCTACCTCGCGCTCAAGGACGCTGCCGCCCCCACCCAACTAGCTCGCATTTAATGTCGTTTTGGAGCCTCATAACGACATCTACTGCGAGCTAGTTGGGGGGCCGGGCGGTTGGGGGAGCTAGTCGCCGAGGAGGTGTAGCTGGGCCTTGGTGTCCACGTCTGCTCCGCTGGCGAGGTCGCTACAGTCGACGACGTCCACCAGCCCGGGGTGCGCTTTGAGGAATCGGCGCGCTCCGGCGTCGCCCGCGGCGGACTCGGCTGCTTCGGTGCGGAGGGCGGCATCGATGATCAAGGGGTGGCCGCGCCGGAGTTTTGTGGCTGCGCTGCCGTCGTGGGCGTCTTCTGCGTACCCCGCGGCGGTCACGCGGCCAGGTTGGTGCGCAGCCAGCAGCCTGGCGACGACGCCGGGGGTCAGGCTGGGCTGGTCCACCAAAGCCATCAGGACGTTGTGGCCGTGGGCAGCCGCGGCAACCCCTGTCCGGAACGAGCTGGCCATGCCGGAGGCCCACTCCGGGTTGTCCACCACGAGGTACCGGTCCAGATCCGTGGTGCGGCGGACTTCCTCGGATCCTGCACCGAGCACCACTACTACCTCGTGGCATCCGCCGTCGAGCAGCGCCTTGGCGAGTACCTCCACCAAGGTGCGGCCACGGAAGGGGAGCAATGCCTTGGGGCCGAGGCCCAGGCGCGTCCCTGCGCCGCCGGCCAACAGCACGCCAGTGGTGGGCGCGGGGCTGGTGTGGTTCATGGGATCACCCTATCCATCGTGCCCTTGAGTTCCGTAGGTTCACCTTTCATTCCGACATTGGTCTACCGAAAAAGGTTGAATATTACCCATGGGTAGGCCTTCTGGGAGGCTCCTACGGCGGATATTCTCTTAGGGACTTCACGAGAGTCAGTGGTCATCGGAAAGGATGCAACGATGCATCCGCGGTGGAAAGAGGTTTTATGTCTGGCATTTTCGAAATCTTGGCAGCAGGGGAGCAAACGTTCCACTTTCGGTTGAAGGCCGATGATGGAACCGTGGTGGCAGTGTCGCCCAGGTTCCGAGATATAACGGCCCTCGTGGCCGGTATCAACGCTGTCAGGGAGAATGCCGCCACAGGATTCGTGGTGGATCACCGCTCGCTCGGAGCCCAATAAGAGAAATCGGCGGCAGTGCTCACAGGAGCACTGCCGCCGATTAGTTTTAGGGCACCTTAGGAGTCGCCTCCTGAACCGCCAGTGGTGCCGGCGGTGACGTCCAGGAGCTTGTAGCGGTCAATGGCGTACGACGGCGCACTCGGGTCTACCTCGCCCCTCGCCGCGAGGAGTTGGAGGGTTTTGGTGACGATCGAGTGGGTGTCGTTCTTGAAGAAGCGTCGTGCGGCTTGGCGGGTGTCGGAGAAGCCGAAGCCGTCGGCGCCGAGGGAGGCGAATTCGTTGGGGATGAATTGGCGGATCTGGTCCGGGACTGCCTTCATGTAGTCCGAGACGGCCACCACTGGACCTTGCGCATCGGCCAGTTGCTGCGCCACAAACGGGACACGTGCCGGTCCGCCGGGGTTCAGGAACGCTTCCTCTTCGGCGGCGAGTCCGTCGCGTCGGAGTTCGTTCCAGGAGGTCACGGACCACACGTCCGCGGAGACTCCCCAGTCTTCGGCGAGGATCCGCTGGGCGTCCAGTGCCCAGGGGACCGAGACGCCGGAGGCGAGGATCTGCGCGCGGGG
>NZ_JBFTQF010000026.1:0-21467 GCF_056398865.1 Arthrobacter sp. 01T419 | reverse complement strand
TTGATCCGACCGGCGGCGGTCGGGCACGCTGGATGATGAGGTGGAAGCCTGCGCTGAACGCGTTCGCGATCACCTTCGCCGGCCGGTTCGAAAGAACCACTCACTAATGAAACCGGCCGGATCCACACACCGTTTATCGGACAGTCCCGTTGCAAGAGCTGTTTCAGCCCCCAGTGGAGTGATGAAGCGAGTTAGTTGCCGCGCTACATCGCTGCCGTGTCATGGGTCTGGGCCACCGCCGAGGCATAGACCGGGGGGAACAGCTCGGAGGCTTCGCGCCGCCGGTAATCGCGTTCGCCGTAGGCTTCAACCATCTGCCCAAAAAGACGTTGACCCTCAGCCCGAAGTTCATCGAGTTCGATACCCAGGAGCGATCCATCAACAACCACGGGGCGGCCTGCAACGTACGTGTCGGTGACGTTGCGTGCAGAGCCGTTGAGGATGAGCGTGCGCAATGGATCTTCCACGACCCCGTCGCGGAAGTCACCCAGTGAGGCGACCATGATGTCCGCTTGCGCGCCCGGGCACAGACGTCCCAGGTCGTCTCGGCCCAATGCCGTGGCGCCGCCCAGAGTGGCAGCGTCGAAGAACGCCGAGACCGCACCGGCGTCCCGGCGGCCCTCTGCGATGCGGGCCAGATGCGTGCCGACGTCGATGCCCTTGATCAGGTCCGGCGGGAAAGAATCCGTTCCCAGGCACATGTTGACCCCGGCAGCCGCGAAGGCGTCAAAAGACTTGAGGATGTCTGAGTAGTGGAACGACGTCAGGGGGCAGTGGATGATGCTGACGTCATGCCGGGCCAGCACGTTCAACGGCCCACCCTCTGCGCCGGAGGACGGGTCGGTGCCGTCGATGACAACCCCATGCGGGATAAGGAGCCGAGTGTCCAGAAGACCGGAATCCCCAAGCTGCTCCAAGACGGTGCGCCCGGTGAGCTTGATAAGGAACCCGTCTTCATTGGGCTGCTGCAGGCAATGCAGGCGGACCAGTGCGTTGCGTTCGATGGCCAGCTCGGCGGTTTGGCGCATCAGCTTGTCCGAAAGTGTCTCGATTCGGCACGGCAGCAGGACACCGGTGAGCAACGGGTGTCCGAGCTCGTCGGCGTAGTCGAGGAACCGTGCGGCGTCGGCAAGTCCCTTGCGGCCCTCTTCCTCGTCGAAGAGGATCACGCGCTGGCCGCCGTCGTCAGTGACATTGATCCCTGAGCGGTACGCCGGGCCCAGGAAGCCTCGCAGACCGAGCTCGATGCTGGACTGCGCCATTCCCTGGAGTTCTTCGAAGGTTTCAGCCCAAGAGCTGTGGATCTCAGAGGCGATCGGCATGTAGGTGGTCACACCGTGCAAGGCCAGCTGCGCCAGTGCGAACTTGCGCACACTCTGGCGTTGCTCCGCGGTGAAGACATCGCGACGGCGGTTGTTGAAGTAGTCCTCAGACCATTGCAGGCCTGGAGCAGTCTCCTCTGTGGGCCAGGAGTCGAAGATCATGTGGTCAATGTCCGTCAAGGCATCGAGATCGATGAGGCCAGGTGCGATCAGGCTCTGTCCAAAGTCCCGGCGTTCGTCAACAGGACCCGTGTAGCCGGTACCGACGTAGATGATCTCGTCGTCCCGCATCACGACGTGCCCGTCGGTGTGCATCACATGCCTTGTCCCGTCATAGCCGAGGACGTACCGGGCAGAAAGTTGAGTAATCATAAACCCTCCAAGTTAGGTATCCCAGATCGAATAGCCGCGGAAAAGTTCGAAGTTGACCAAGCGCATGGACGCCCTCACTTCCAAGACTTTTAGCGGTTTCTGTGACACGTCTTGCATAGTGCTGTGATCCACCTTACCATTTTTGGTATACCAAATGGCGTAAGCGCATCCCGCCTTCGCCTCTGCAGCACACGAAGGGTGCACCTAATGAAGAACCAATCCACAACCACTCCGGAGGTGGATGCGCCCGTAGTCAAGGTCGATGACGGCGCGACCCGCCTCTTCGCCCCGACCGCGCGCCAATGGGGATCGATGATCCTGCTGTCCACAGCCGTCTGCGCCGTCGCCATCCTGGCCGGAACGCATAAAATTCCCCTGGGCAACGCCGCGATCGTGCTCATGCCGGTCTTGTGGGCCGTGCTGATCGGCGCTGTCATTGGCGTGCAGAAAGTACGCCCCATGTCCGGCCAAAGCCGTGCCGTGGCCTCGGTGTTGCTAAACGTCAGCATCGTGATGTTCCTGGCGGCGCTCGGCACCCAAGTAGGGCCCTCCCTGGCCAAACTGACCTCGCTCGGCCCGGCCATCCTCCTCCAGGAAGTAGGCCACATCTTCGGAACGGTCATCATCGCCCTGCCGGTCGGAATTGCCCTGGGCATGGGCCGAACGGCCATTGGTGCCACCTGGGCAATCGACCGTGAATCACACTTGGCCTACGCACTGCAGCGTTTCGGCGTGAAGTCCCCTGTCTACCGCGGCGTGTTCTCCGTATGGCTGCTAGGCAGCGTCTTCGGCGCAGTCTTCATCTCACTGCTGGCCGGCCTACTCGGCGGGATGGGCATCTTCGACCCGCGTGCCCTGGCGCTGGGCCTGGGCCTCGGCTCTGGATCCATGATGCTCGGTGGTGTAGCTGCCCTCTCCATCATCTACCCGGGGCAAGCACCAGAGATCATGGCGCTGGCGGCCGTCTCGAACCTAGTAACCAACCTTGTCGGCTTCTACGCCGGTGCCTTCCTTTCGTTGCCGATGTCCCTGCGGCTCTACAAGTTCTGGTCGCGCCTCTTCCGCCGCGATGATGAAGGCAATCGCCTTGACCGTGACGGAAATGCCGTTGCAGCGAGACTGCGCCGGCCACAGAACCGGAGCAAGGTGGACGTCTCGGCTGTGCTCCAGGACCCGGAGGTGCGCACGAAGCCTTCAACCTGGATTATCGCTTTCGTCGCAAGCATCGCCACGGGCGTGGTTCTCAACGCTTTGGGAACCAAATCCATCAGTGTCAACGATGTCATTGGGGTGGTGATCCTTGGCCTCCTGACAGCATTGGCTTTCGTGCTCGCCAAGTACGTGCCGGCCGTACCGTCGAGCGTGTGGGTCCTTGCTCTCGCCACCTTCGCGACGGCTCCGATCCTTCCTTTCAGCGGTATGATCGTCTCCTTCACCCATAACCTTGACGCGCTTTACGTAGGCCTCGGATCGATCGCCCTGCTCGGCATGAACGTGGGGCGCGACGTCAACGCGCTGAAGAGCCTAAACTGGCGCACGGTGATTGTGGCGACAATCACGTTCTCCGCAAGTTTCATAGCAGCTGCGGCACTTGCACAATTCGTCATCCATGTCTGAGCGCTGACGCCGAACAAGGGCGGTGGAATGGACTCTTTCGTTCATTCCACCGCCCTCTCGTGTCTCTGCTCTCGCCCTCGGCGGCGCATCCGGGTGATGTTCGACGCATCGCGGTTCCTTCACGCCCGGGGCTGCGCGACATACCGCGTCAGGCGAACGGCGGAAGGACACCAGACCACCTGTGGCTTGCTAAGATCTAAAGGCTCAACCCGGCCCCCGGGAGAGCCCCCCATCAACTGGTCCGGAACGGACGTGCCCCCACGCGCCCGATACCGGCCCCTGCCCGACCCCAGGAGACCCCTGCTCTCATGACCGCATTGGCCGAACCGGACTTTTTCGAGGTACACGACGAGGATTACCGCAGCGAACTGGACTCGCGGTACGAGGAAGGTTTCGGGCGCGGCCCCGAGCTCGACGACGACTACGGCAGCGGCTACGACGAACTCGACAAGCTCTTCGATGGTCTGTTCGACGACGAGGATGACCTGGACGCACCGGCCAAGGCCGAAAAGAAGGTTCCGGCCCGGAAAGACGCTCCGAAGGCCGCCGCCGTTAAGACGGCCGCGCCGAAGAAGGCTTCCTCAATTTCGATGCCCAAGGCCAGCCCGGTCGTTACCCGCAGGGTGGTGCCTGCGGCCGCTCCGGCCGCCGAACCGGTCGCCGCCGTCGAAGCTAGCGTGGTCGAAGAGACGCCGACGGTAACCGTCGTCGAGCCGGCCGCCGTCGAACCTCCCGTCGTCGAACGGGCGAGCGCCGCAGCGGCTGCCGCCGAAGAAGCCGTGACTCCCGCGGTTCCGGACAGCCCTTTCTTCGCCCCGCATATCGCACCGGTCAACGAGCATGTGGAGTTCCTCCGCAAGCTCCGCCCGGACTTCGAGGTTCCCTACGTGGATCCGATGCACTCGGTAGAGGACTGCCGGATTGTCACCCTGTTCTCCAACACCGGCGAGGCCTCCACGCGGGGCGTTGTCTGGGCCGGTGACGACGTCGCCGCCACCCGGCTACTGGGCCTGCAGTTCCAGCTCGGCCTCCGCCCGGAATGGATGATGCCGTGGAACACCCATCCGTGGTTCACCCCCGGCGAAGCCAACGGAAAGCTGACTCCCGAGCAGGTCGGCGCCGGACTCAAGCCGCTGATCGCCTTCCTCAAACTCGTTCCGCGCGCCTCGGCAATCGTCGCCCACGGAACGGAAGCCAACCGCCTGGCCCAAATGCTCCTCAAAACAGACAACCAGCTCATCTGGCGCCGCGGCCTGAAGGTCTACAAGGCCCGTTCGCTGCACGGGCGCGCCTTCGCCGGTTCCAAAGAACGCCAGACCGAATGGCTGATCGAAATGGGCCGCTCCTACGCGGACGCCATGGCCCGGGCCGGTCTCGAGGCCGGACGGCGCTAGGCTCCAGGCCTGACGGCGCTAGGGCGCCAAGCGCCGTGACTTCCGGGCTGGCTTCCCGGCGAACAGTTTCCGGTCCAGCGAAACCGCCCCGGAACCGATGAAAGCAAAAGCAAGCGACACAGCGACATACAGAATGAGCAGCTCAGCGTTGATTCCGGGACGATCACTCAGCAACGGCTTGCCTGATTCGGTGACAAACCAGATCCCCGCGTACATCAGAGCGGCCAGGAAACCAGCCACTCTGGTCAGGGCGCCGAACACCAAAAGTGCGCCCAGTCCGGTTTCACCCCAGATGACCAGCCAGGACATCAGCTCCGCTTTTTGAACACCCATCGCGGCGATGGTTGCCTCAAATGCCGGCTGCCCTGCTGACAGTTTCTGGACCCCATGCAGCAGCACAAGGCCGCCGAACACGACCCTCAGAAACGCGATGCCACGCGAGGACGAGGTCTGCGAAGGAAGGAGGAATTTCACCCGGTCCAATCTTCCATGCCGACGGCACAGCTCAAAACAGCCGCCTTGAAATCCGGCCGTTAGAATCACGCCAACGGCGCTGGAATATCCTTGACGCCCGCCAGAATGTGATCGTGTGGCTGTCCAGCGAGCTCCTCGCTTCCCAGCTTCCCCGTCAATACCTCAACAGCCGTGATTCCCGCGTTCTTTGCCGCTTTGAGGTCGTTCGTGGTGTCACCGGCAGCGAGAACCTCACGGACGTCCACACACGCCAGTCAGTTCCATAGCGCGGTGGATCATATGGGGCGCCAGGCGTCCGCCTGCCACATCGTCAGCGCAGACGACGGCGTCAAGCAAGCCGCCGCCGTCGAGCGCTACCCGGCGGGTTCTGCTCGTAGAAGCCGGCGAGAAGCTCCTTCAAGCGATGGTCACGCACATCATCATCGTTCTGGTGTTGATCATCGTGGTGGACCAGTTCTCCGCCTGGGTCCGCCGGAACCTGGCGGCCTAGGCATTCAGCGCTGTTGCGGAAGTGACGGTCGCGGAAGCGACGGCCGGTGCGGCTCGCCGATCGGAAGGACGGCGAGCCGGGCCGCCAGGCCAGCGTCACCCATGAGCTGCTTCACAATATCCGGCCCCTCGGTGAAGTGAACCCAGCCTTCTGTATGGACGGGGACCACGGTGGCAAGAGGGAAAAGTCCGGCCAATTCCACAACGTCCTGCGAAGTGAGCGTCAACGGGGCGCCACCAAAAAGCGGGGTTCGTGCAGCTCCCGCGAAAACCACGGCCAAGGTGGTGGTCGGAAACCGCAGGGAGATTTTGGCTGCCAGCTCCAGTGATGCGTTGTCCCCCGAGACGTACACCGTCGGCCAGCCTTCCGCCTCGAGCACGAAACCGGTGACCTCACCCGTGACAGCTTCGGCGCCGCTCGGTCCGTGCAGCGCCGGTACGGCGGTGACCGCCACGGGTGCGTCCCCCTCCACTGTCACGCGCTCCCAAGGACGGAGTCCCCGGACCCCGGGGATTCGGCTCGCAGCTTCTGCTGTACTCAGGATCATTCCGGCATCGTTCAGGAGTTCCCTTCCGCTGTTGTCCAGATTGTCTGCATGCTGATCATGCGAAAGCAAAACGACGTCGATTCGTCCTAGGTCTTCTGCCGCCACGGCCGGACCGGTCAGTTTGACCAGGCTCCGGCCGGCGCCCAACGGGTAGTCCCCTGGGGCATCGAAAGTAGGGTCAGTGAGGAGGTTCAGGCCTGCGTATCGGATCAGGATGGTCGGTCCACCAATATGCGTCAGTGTGGGCCGTTGGAGGTCTTGGGGAATGTTCATAAGGCAACTCTGCCCGCCCAACTGGTGGCAAAAAAGTGGCCCGGAAGACAATTATCGTTAGGATCGGGCCATGATGGTTCACCGATCCCACAAGGTTGCAGTGCTTGCCATGCCAGGCATGAGCCCCTTCCACCTTGCTGTGCCCCAGATGGTCTTCGAAGATCCCGCCCCGTCCGGGGCCGCGCCGCGATACCAAGTGAAGGTTTTCACGCCGAATCCCGGCCGGGTCCGAATGGGCCACGGCCCCGACATGGTGGTTGAACCCGGGTTGGAAACCATTGCATGGGCAAACACCGTTGTCCTCCCGAGCTGGGATCCCGACGTCCAAGCTCCTGGAGAACTCTTGGATCCAATCCGGACCGCTCATGAGAACGGCAGCCGGGTTGTCTCACTATGCCTCGGCGCATTCCTGCTGGCTGCCACCGGGCTACTGGACGGCCGCGAAGCAGTAACCCATTGGGGATACTCCGGGGAGTTGCAGCAGCGCTATCCCGCTCTGCGGGTAGTGGAGAATGCTCTCTGGGCCGACCACGACGACGTCGTCTCCTCGGCCGGCGTTGCGGCCGGACTCGACTGCTGCATCCATCTGCTTCGAAAAGACTTCGGCTCGGACGCGGCCGATCGCGTGGCGCGCGGCTTGGTCATGGCACCGCACCGCAATGCCACCCAGGCCCAGTTCATTCCGGCCAGGCTCCCGCGCGGCACGGGCCACGACGGAATTGAGCGCGCCATGACGTTGGCTCGCGAAAACCTCAGCCAGCCAATCGGCCTGGACCAGTTAGCGGCGGCTGCTTCGATGAGCCGCAGGACCTTCACAAGGCACTTTCGCAGCCGCACGGGAACCACGGTCCTTGATTGGCTGACGCAACAGCGGCTGGACCACGCACGAAGGATGTTGGAGTCAAGCCATGCTGGAATCGAAGAAATTGCCGCCTCCTGCGGTTTTGGCTCCACGGCAGCCTTCCGGCAACATTTCCGCTCCGCCTTCGGAAACACGCCAAGCCGCTACCGCGAGGAGTTCGCTTCCTGACCTCGGGTATCAGCCGGCGGGCGGCAGAATGGAAGCTGAAGTGGGCTTCGCTGGGAGGCCCGGACAGGATGGGTGAATCCGGGATGAATGTTGACGTCGTCGTAGTCGGCGGAGGCGCTTCCCACGGCGCGACGCGCAACTTCAACACCGCATACGCGGAGGACGACTATCTCGCCCTGCTCAGCGAAGCCAAGGGTCTCTGGGAGGGGCTCGCCGAGGAGACCGGAACACGGCTGTTGGACCTTGTGGGGCTGGCCAACCATGGCAACGTCGCCCGGCTCCGGGAAGTCCGTTCCGCGCATGCGAAGCGGGGCATCGCAAGCCATTTCATCTCCGCCAAGGAAGCGGGAGAGCGTTGGCCGGGCATGGCCTTCCGGAGCGATGTCCTCTTCGTGCCTGAATCGGGTCGCGTTCGTGCAGCCGAGGCACTCAGGGTCCTGCGCACGTCGGCCGAGGCCCACGGTGCAAGGTTCGAGTATTCAACCCCGGTTCGCGACATCCGCGTTCTCGGCGATGATCGCGCCGTCGTCGTGACTGATTCACAAGAGATCATGGCGCACCGGGTAGTCGTCACGGCCGGTGCCTGGACCAGCAAGCTTGTCGGGACGCAGGTGCCCCTGCCCCGCCTGGTGGTCACCCAAGAGCAGCCTGCCCACTTCACACCCATCAACGGTTCACAGCTTTGGCCGAGCTTCAACCACGCTCCCGACCCCGGAGATCCCCATGACGACTATTGGTACAGCCCCGTCTACGGGATGCTCACACCGGGTGAAGGGGTCAAGGCAGGCTGGCATGGAGTGGGGCCCGTCACGGATCCAGATGCCCGCACGTTCCAACCTGAGCCGGTCCAGCTGGAGGCCCTCCGCCGCTACGCCCGTGAATGGCTGCCGGGTGTGGATGCCGAATCGGYGGTTCCCATCAGCTGCACCTACACCAGCACGGCCAATGAAGACTTCGTGCTTGACCGTTTTGGTCCCCTGGTGATCGGTGCGGGCTTCTCCGGGCACGGCTTCAAATTCACCCCGGCAATGGGCCGGGTGCTTGCCGACCTGGTCGACGGCATCGACGCGCCCCACCGTTTTTCCGGGCGAAGCCGTGCCTAGACGCAACTAGCCCGCGGTGATTGTCGTTCTCAAAACGACAATCACCGCGGGCTAGCCGGGCGAGGAGCGCGGGCGCTAGTTCAGCGTGGCGACTACCTCGTTGAGCTTGGCGGAGGGACGCATCACGGCCTCTGCCTTCGCGGCGTCGGGACGGTAATAACCCCCAATGTCTGCGGGCGAACCCTGAACTGCGAGCAGCTCGGCGATGATGGTTTCCTCATTGGACGTCAGGGCCCCGGCGACGGCGGAGAATGCCGCAGCGAGCTCGGCGTCGTCGGTCTGCTGGGCCAGTTCCTGGGCCCAATACTTGGCGAGGTAGTAGTGGCTGCCTCGGTTGTCGAGTTCGCCGACCCTGCGCTTCGGGGACTTGTTGTCGAGTAGGAACGTCCCCGTTGCACGGTCCAGGGTGTCGGCGAGGACCTGTGCACGGGCGTTGCCGGTGGTGGTGGCAAGGTGCTCGAAGCTAACGGCGAGGGCAAGGAATTCGCCCAGGCTGTCCCAGCGCAAGTGGTTTTCCTGCAGGAGCTGCTGGACGTGCTTCGGAGCAGATCCGCCGGCACCGGTCTCAAAGAGTCCGCCACCGTTGATCAGCGGAACCACGGAGAGCATCTTGGCGCTCGTGCCGAGTTCGAGGATCGGGAACAGGTCCGTGAGGTAGTCGCGCAGCACGTTGCCGGTCACCGAGATGGTGTCTTCGCCCTTGCGGATCCGTTCCAGCGTGAACGCGGTGGCCTTCTCCGGGGACATGATTTCGATCTGCAGGCCCTCGGTGTCGTGGTCCTTCAGGTATTCCTTGACCTTGGCGATCAGCTGGGCGTCGTGGGCGCGGGTTTCGTCGAGCCAGAAAACGGCCGGCATCTTGGACGCGCGGGCACGGGTGACAGCCAGCTTGACCCAGTCGCGGATCGGCACGTCCTTGGTCTGGCAGGCGCGCCAGATGTCGCCCGGGGAAACCTGGTGTTCGATCAGCACGGTTCCGGAGGAGTCCACAACCTGGACGGTGCCAGCGTTCTCGACCTCGAAGGTCTTGTTGTGGCTGCCGTACTCCTCGGCCGCCTGTGCCATCAGGCCGACGTTCGGAACGGTTCCCATCGTGGTGGGATCGAAGGCGCCGTGGGCGCGGCAGTCATCGATGACTACCTGGTAGACATCTGCGTAGCAGCTATCAGGGATGACGGCCAAGGCATCGTGCTCCTTGCCATCCGGCCCCCACATGTGGCCCGAGCTGCGGATCATTGCCGGCATCGAAGCGTCGACGATGATGTCGCTGGGGACGTGCAGGTTGGTGATGCCCTTGTCGGAATTGACCATGGCAAGTGCCGGGCCGTCTTCCAAGCCCTTCTTGATGGCCGCCTGGATCCCTTCACGGACGTCTTCAGGGAGTTCGCCGAGGCCGTTGAGGATCGAAGCCAGTCCGTTATTCGCGCTCAGGCCGGCAGCAGCAATCTGCTTGCCGTAGGTGTCGAAAAGCTCGGAGAAGTATGCCTTGACGACGTGGCCGAAGATGATGGGGTCGGAGACCTTCATCATGGTGGCCTTCAGGTGGGCCGAAAACAGCACACCTTCTTCCTTGGCGCGGATCACCTGGGCAGCCAGGAACTCGTCCAAGGCCGCGGCGCGCAGCACGGTGCCGTCCACCACTTCACCGGCGAGGACGGGGAAGGCAGGCTTGAGGACCTTGACCGTGCCGTCTTCGCGGACAATCTGGATCTTGATGGTGTCATCGGCCGGGATGACCACGGATTTCTCGTTGGAACGGAAGTCGTCCGCCGCCATGTGGGCAACGTTGGTCTTGGAGTCGGCGCTCCAGGCACCCATGGAGTGCGGGTTCTGGCGGGCGTAGTTCTTCACCGAAAGGGGCGCGCGGCGGTCCGAGTTGCCTTCGCGCAGGACCGGGTTGACGGCCGAACCCTTGATCTTGTCGTAACGCGACCGGATGTCCGTCTCTTCGTCAGAGGAAGGGTTGTCCGGGTAGTCCGGAAGCGCATAGCCCAGAGCCTGGAGTTCGGCAATGGCCGCCTTGAGCTGGGGGACGGATGCGCTGATGTTGGGGAGCTTGATGATGTTTGCTTCGGGCTTCTTTGCCAGTTCACCCAGTTCGGCCAGGGCGTCGCTGATCCGCTGCTCTTCAGTCAGGTAGTCACCGAATACTGCGATGATTCGGCCAGCCAGCGAAATGTCGCGGGTTTCGACCTCCACGCCAGCCGTCGAGGCGAAAGCTTCCACAATCGGCAGGAAAGAGTAAGTCGCCAGCATCGGCGCTTCGTCAGTGTGGGTATAGATAATCTTTGCCATTGGCGGGGCATCTCCCTGAAAGTCTGCAGATTTCAACATCTCTAACTTACCTGAGGGGGCCGGATTGGCGCCTACCGGGATGGTTTCGCGCCGTCTACGCGACGTCACACGCAGCCAAACCTTATGTACCAACAGGCTGAATCGGAGTAGGTTCAATGGGTCAACTGTGGCCGACAACAGATGGCTACATCATCGATTGGCAGGACAATCATGACAAAGAAATCACTCCCTATCACCGGTCTCCTGAGCCTCCTTACCTTCGCCGTTTTGACCCTCTGCTCCGCTGGAGGGGCGGCAGCCGCCGCTCCCCTTCGTGCGGCTTCGAGTTACGCAGCGCCTGGGACGCAGCAACTCGTCGGCCTGGCAACGGCAAACACCGACCCCACAGGGTATTGGACTCCTGAACGGATGCGAACAGCAATCCCGGGTGATGTCCTCGCAGGGAAAGCCCTCGCGCGAGCCGCAGCCTCCGGAGTTACTAATGGCACCGTCGAATCGGGGCCGCCCGTGAAGATCGCCGGTGCCGCCAAAGCAGGCAGCCCGAGCCTTCACCAAAATGAAGACCCCATTGACCACGTTGGCAAAGTCTTCTTCACCATGGGACTCTTCGCTTACGTCTGCTCCGGCAACGTCGTCGTGTCGGAGAATGACAGCACGGTGGCCACTGCGGGCCACTGCGTCAACGAGGGTCCCGGAGCGTTTGTCCGGAATTTCGTCTTCGTTCCGGCCTATCTCAACGGCACGGCTCCCTACGGTATTTGGCCGGCCAAAGCCCTTTACACCACCGCGCAGTGGCGGACCGCAGGCGATATCCGCTATGACACCGGCTTCGCGGTCACTGCCACGGTGAACGGCAAGCACCTGGCCGACGTCGTTGGCGCGTCCGGAGTGGAGTTCAGCATCGAGCGGGGCCTGAACTACCAGGCTTTTGGCTACCCTGCCGCCCCACCGTTTGACGGCCAATCACTGAAGAGTTGCTCGGGTGACGCCGCCAAGGATCCCATCAATCCGCAGTTCCGGGCGCAAGGAATCCCCTGCGACATGACCGGAGGATCATCGGGCGGCCCGTGGATGGTCGACTCCGGTCGGGATTCCTACCAAAACTCCATTACGAGCTACGGCTACCCCGGCGGCCCGGCCGTGATCTACGGGCCTTATTGGGGCTCCGTTATCCGGGAAGCCTACGAACTGGCATCCACATCCTGAATCGCCTGGCGGAAAGGTATCCACAGAATTCACAACTAGTCAAAAATGAAAGTCAAATCTCACAAAATTTGACAAATCTATTTACAAAAAAGTCACAGCTTGGGTAGTTTCGGTTCCGTCAGTCGGCGGCCACCACAAACCGGCCGCCTTAACTTTCGAAAGCTAGGACAATTGTGACGAGAACCAAAACCCTGGCCACAAGCCTGTTGAGCCTTTCTGCCGCCGCATTGCTCGCCTTGGGAGCCGGCAGCGGAGCCAACGCGGCTCCGCCCTCCGCCCACGGCACGGACGCCTCGACCGTCAGCAGCCATTCGCCGTCGGACAGCAACACTGCGGACTATTGGACTCCAGAACGCATGAAGAGCGCCGTCTCCGGCGACGTTCTGGCGGACAAGGCGCTCGCGCGCGGGCAAGCCAAAGTGGGCCTCACCGACCTCCCTGTTTCTCCGGAGCAGGTTTTTCCCGAACTCGCGCGCACCGTGGCTATCGAGGGCCAGAAGGCCACCAGCACGCCAGCGCAGTCCCCCACCGTGGATCGCAAGGCCAACGCCAGTGAAAGCCCGGTCTCCAACATCGGAAAAGTGTTCTTCACTCTCGGCGGGGTGAACTACGTCTGCTCCGGTAATTCCGTCACCTCGGCCAACCAGAGCACCGTGTCCACTGCCGGCCATTGCCTGAACGAGGGCCCCGGGGCGTTCGCGACCAACTTCACATTCGTTCCTGCCTACTTGAATGGTGCGGCTCCGTATGGCAAGTGGACGGCCAAAGCGCTGTACACCACCAGCCAGTGGTCCTTGAGCGGGGACATGCAGTACGACACCGGCTTCGCCGTCATGAACACCCTCAACGGGCAGAAGCTCTCAACCGTGGTGGGCGCCTCCGGAGTCCAGTTCAATGCCGCCCGCGGACTGTCATACAAGTCGTTCGGCTATCCCGCAGCGTCCCCGTTCAACGGCGAGTCACTCAAAAGCTGCTCCGGCACGGCCACGAATGATCCCTACAACCCCCAGTACAACACCCAGGGAATCCCGTGCAATATGACAGGTGGCTCCTCCGGTGGCCCGTGGTTCATTGGCACCAGCTCCCGCGGATACCAGAACTCCGTGAACAGCTACGGATACGGGAGCAACTCCACCAAGATGTACGGCCCGTACTGGGGCACTGTCATCCAGGGCACGTACCAGACCGCGTCCTCAGCGCCGTAACCTCCACCATCCCCCCGGACATGACCCCTGTTCGCTCCCAGGACTGGACATATTGCGAATATGTCCAGTCCTGGTCACAAAAAATGGACATGTCCTCCCAGGAAGGGAGGGCATGTCCATTTTTAGGTGGAGCGTTTGGACTTAGTGGAAGAAGTGGCGTGCTCCCGTGAAATACATCGTGATGCCGGCAGCGTTGGCCGCGGCGATGACTTCCTCGTCGCGCACTGACCCGCCAGGCTGGACGACGGCGCGGACACCGGCGTCGATCAGGATCTGCAGGCCATCGGCGAACGGGAAGAACGCGTCGGAAGCGGCCACGGCACCACGGGCACGCTCGGGTGCGCCCGTCGCGGAGGCGTTGGACGCGCCGCCAGCACCTTCGACGTCGGACTCCACCTGGACGCCCAAGGTGTTGGCGCGCTCAACGGCCAGCTTGCAGGAGTCCAGGCGGTTGACCTGGCCCATGCCGATGCCCACTGCGGCGCCGTTGTTGGCCAGGAGGATCGCGTTGGACTTCGCCGCGCGGCAAGCAGTCCACGCGAACGCGAGGTCGGCCAGCGTGACGTCGTCGGCAGCTTCGCCTGCGGCGAGGGTCCAGTTGGCGGGGTTGTCGCCGTCGGCGTCCACCTTGTCGGCTTGCTGGACGAGGACGCCGCCCGAAACCTGGCGGATCTCCGTTGGGTAGCGGCCGTAGCCGTCCGGCAGGGCCAGCAGGCGGATGTTCTTCTTCTTGGAGAGGATTTCAACGGCTTCCGGCTCGAAGCCCGGGGCGATAACAACCTCGGTGAAGATCCCGGCCACCGTCTGGGCCATACCCGCCGTAACGATGCTGTTGGCCGCGATGACGCCTCCGAAAGCGGACACCGGGTCGCAAGCGTGGGCCTTGGCGTGGGCGTCGGCAATCGGGTCGTCAGCATCGGCGGAACCAACGGCCACACCGCACGGGTTTGCGTGCTTGATGATGGCGACAGCTGGCTCCGAGAAGTCGAAGGCCGCGCGCAGGGCAGCGTCGGCGTCGACGAAGTTGTTGTAGCTCATGGCCTTGCCGTGCAGCTGGTCGGCCTGGGCGATGCCGGCGGGTGCGGCCTTGTCCACGTAGAGGGCGGCCTGCTGGTGCGGGTTTTCGCCGTAGCGCAGGACCTCGGAGCGTTCCAGGGCCAGGCCGGCGTAGGCGGGCCAGTCGATGACGCCGTCGCCGTCTTCATCGAGGAACTGGCTGGCAGTCCAGGTGGCGACGGCGGTGTCGTACGTCGCGGTGTGGGCGAAGGCTTTCGCGGCCAGGCGGCGGCGGGTCTTCAGGTCGAAGCCACCGGCAGCGGCGGCTTCCACCACGGCGCCGTAGAAGTTCGGGTCAACTACGATCGCGACGGCGGCGTGGTTCTTGGCGGCCGAACGCACCATGGCGGGGCCTCCGATGTCGATCTGCTCGACGACGTCGTCCTGGGCCGCGCCGGAACGGACCGTCTCCACGAAGGGGTAGAGGTTGACCACGACGAGGTCGAACGGCTCGATCTCCATCTTGGCGAGCGTTTCCATGTGCGCAGGAACGCGGCGATCGGCCAAGATGCCACCGTGCACGCGCGGGTGCAGGGTCTTGACGCGGCCGTCGAGCATCTCCGGGGAACCGGTGACCTCTTCGACTTCCTTGACCGGAATACCGGCTGCCGCAATCCTCTTCGCGGTGGAGCCGGTGGAGACGATGGCGACACCTGCTGCGTGCAGGCCCTTCGCGAGCTCCTCCAGCCCCGTCTTGTCGTATACCGAGATCAGTGCACGGCGGATGGGAACACGGTCAAGCTGCGTCAAGCTCACAAAAGTCTCCGTCTTATTTCGCGGGATTCCACGGTTGCTGGGGATACGCACGAGTTTATCGTGTTGTGGCTCCTCTTCGTTTTTCGAGACGTGCGGCCTCCCGCAACATAGGGTTGGGCCATGGAATCCGCGGATGTGATTTTGGTGGCCGACGTTGGCAAGAGCCGATGCCGGGTTGAACTCAGGCAGGGCGATCAGGTGTTGGGCTCGGCGGACCAGCAGGGCTTTCCTGGATTGGGCGTGGACAACGGGGCCCGGTTCGCCTTCGAGCTGCTCGCGGACACTGCTGCCATGCTGCCTGGAGGGCTTCCAGCCGGTTCTTTGCGGGGAATCGGCGCCGCCGTGGCCGGAGTCGAGGCCTCCGCGGCGAACTCCCACGAACTCGCCGTCCTGCTTTCCGGACGCTTCAAAGTCCCCGCAGCGGTCCTCTCGGATGCCACGGCTGCCCAGCTCGGCGCCTTGAACGGCGCTCCCGGGACCGTGCTGATTGTGGGCACCGGAGCTGTTGCCTTCCGCTTTGACGACGCCGGGACCCTGCACCGCGCCGACGGTTGGGGACCGCTGTTGGGCGATCTGGGAAGCGGCCGATGGATCGGCCAGCAGGGTCTCCAGGCCGCACTTCAAGCGCACGACGGCGGCCCGGCCACTTCGTTGCTCGCCGCGGCGGCCGCACTGGCTGGCTCGCCCGCGCAGCTCCCTGCGTGGCTCGCCGAGTCCGCGAACCCTGCCCGGACGATGGCGCGTTTCACGCCCGCCGTACTGCGGGAAGCGGAGGCGGGAGACGCCGTCGCACGCGGCATTTTGGACGAAGCGTGCAGTCTTCTCGTGAACACCGTTTCCCTCGCGTCCGGGGACACGAAACAAGTGGCCCTTCTCGGCGGCGTGGTGAAATCGGAGTTCTTTGCCGGGCTCTTGCACAACGCCCTCGCTTCGGCTGGGATTGAGGTGGTTGCGGCGCTCGGCGATGGCATGGACGGCGCCGCCCTCGCAGCGAACCGCCGCGGGCTCCTTCAGGAAAGGTACATCCACCGTGACGGAACAGTCTGACGCAGCATCCCCTGATTCTCCCGGTTCTATCAGTGGCGACCGGCTCAAGGAGCTCCGCTCCGAGCTCGCAGGCCTGCAGACTGAAGCGGCATCGCCCGCGCTCAGTGAACTGGACACCATGGGCACAGCCGAGCTCGTCGCCGCGATGAACGAGCAGAACCGCGGAGTTCCGGCCGCCGTCGAACAAGCGAGCGAACAGATCGCCGCTGTGGTCGACGCCGTTGCGGAACGCCTCGCCCGCGGCGGCCGGCTGATCTACGTCGGCGCCGGAACGGCCGGGCGTCTCGGGGTGTTGGACGCAAGCGAATGCCCGCCCACCTTCGGCACTCCCCCGGGACTCGTCGTCGGGATCATTGCGGGCGGCACCCAGGCTATCCAGAAACCAGTGGAATACGCCGAGGACAACGCCACGGCCGGAGCCCGCGACCTGCACGACATCGGCGTGACCGAGGCGGACGCCGTCGTCGGAATTTCGGCTTCGGGACGCACGCCGTACGTGATCGGGGCGCTCGAGGAGGCCCGCAGTCGTGGGGCGTTCACCGCGTCGCTCGCCTGCAACCACGATTCACCCATCAGCAAATTGACGGACGTGGCGATCGACGTGGTGGTCGGCCCGGAGTTCGTTGCCGGTTCCACGCGGCTGAAAGCCGGCACTGCGCAAAAACTCGTCCTCAACATGATCAGCACGCTCGCCATGGTCAAGCTCGGCAAGACGTACGGAAACCTGATGGTGGATCTGCGCGCCACGAACAATAAACTCCTCGCGAGGTCCCAGCGGACCATCCAACATGCCACTGGTGTGGACGCGGAGACGGCGATTCGAGCGTTGGATTCCGTGGGTGGTTCGGTCAAGGCGGCCATCCTGGTGGTGCTGACGGGCATCGATCCCGGGCAGGCGAAGAGTGCCCTGGACGAGGCCGGGGGCTTCCTGCGAAAGGCGATCCAAAAGCACGGATAGAGTTTTCCCCGGAGGTAGGGGAAATGAACACGTACACAACCGTCCCGAGCGGCGAGCAGGTGGTCCAGGAGCTGCCGTGGCGGTGGAAGGTCCAAGGCCGGATCTTCCTGATCGGCGGCTTGGGCTTCATGTTCGATGCGTGGGACGTGACCCTCAACGGCATTCTCATTCCACTGCTTTCCAAACACTGGTCGCTGCTACCCGCCGACGCCGGATGGATCGGCACCGCCAACCTGATCGGCATGGCTCTGGGCGCCTTCGCTTGGGGCACCGTCGCGGACACGATCGGCCGGAAGAGGGCATTCACCGCTACCCTGCTGATCTTCTCAATCTTCACCGTGCTGGGAGCATTTGCCCCGGACATCGTGTGGTTCTGCATCTTCCGCTTCATGGCCGGTTTCGGGCTAGGCGGCTGCATTCCCGTGGACTATGCGTTGGTGGGTGAATTCACGCCACGGAAGCAACGCGGCAAGGTGCTCACCGCCATGGACGGTTGGTGGCCCGTGGGCGCCGCCCTGTGCGGCTTCACTTCGGCCGGACTCATTGCGGCCTTGGCGGATTGGCGCCTGACCATGCTCGTGATGGTTTTGCCTGCCCTTCTGGTCTTCTGGGTCAGGCGGAGCGTGCCCGAATCCCCGCTCTTCCTCATCCACAAAGGCCGGCGCCAAGAGGCCGCCGAGGTCATTGACAGTCTCGTCTTGGCCACGGGGGCCGAGCCGCGCGCCTACAGTCTGCCCGCGCCCCAAGACACACCGCGTCTCTCGGCCGGGAGCGCGTGGCAGCAGTTGCGGCGCCTCTGGCAATTCAATTGGAAGATCACGACGGCGGCCTGGGCCCTGTTTTTCAGCATCCTTCTGGTTTACTACTTGAGCTTGACCTGGATGCCGCGGATTCTGATCGGTGCCGGTTTCGAGGAGTACAAGGCCTTCGTCACGACAGCCGGGATGGCCGCCGTCGGGCTCCTGGGCGTGGTGGTAGCCGCAGTTCTGATTGAGCGGGTAGGCCGCAAATGGATCCTGGCCGTGACCGGGCCGTTATCGGCATTGACCTTGGTGATCGTTTCCCTGGTGGTGGACATTCCCGACGCCGCGGTGTTCTGGCTGCTGGCGTTTGGCTTCGTTGTCCAGGTGGCTATCCCAGTGCTCTACGCTTACGTGTCTGAGCTCTACCCCACCGAGCTGAGGGGCTCCGGATTCGGCTGGGCGTCCACGTTCTCACGGATTGGAGCGGGCATCGGACCGCTCGTGTTCGCCTCGTATTTCTGGCCCGAGTTTGGCCTGGCCACGTCCTTTGCCCTGGCCGGCGGGCTGATCGTGCTGTCGGTGCTTTGGATGGCGTTGTTTGCACCGGAGACCAAACAGCGCGAACTCCACTGAGCATGCCCCCTGTTCGCAGCAAGGAGTGGACATAACAGCAATATGTCCTGTCGCAGCGGCCAACGCCGGACATGTCCCCCGGAGAGTTTTGCGCATGTCCATTCCTGGCAGGCAAACGCTGGACATGTCCCCCGGAGAGTTTTGCGCATGTCCATTCCTGGCAGGCAACGCTGGACATGTCCGCCCGGAGAGCCGGGCTTAGACGTGCTTCCCTGCCGCGAGCTCTGCGAGGGTCTGGACCAAGAGCTTGCGCTCCACCACCTTGATGCGTTCGTGCAAGGTGTCTTCGGTGTCGTCCGGGGCGATTTCGACAGCTTCCTGGGCGATGATGGGCCCGGTGTCCACCCCGGCGTCGGCCCAGTGGACCGTGCAACCCGTAACCTTCACTCCGTAGGCCATTGCATCTCGAACTCCGTGGGCACCAGGGAAGGCGGGCAGCAGTGCGGGGTGCGTGTTCAGGTACTTGCCGCCGAAGGCATCGATGAATTCCGGGCTGACAATCCGCATGAACCCCGAAGAAACCACCACATCCGGGTGGTAAGAGGCAACAGCCTTGGTAAGTGCGGCGTTCCAGTCTGCCCGGTCTGCGTAGTTCTTGAAGTCCACCACGAAGGTGTCCAGTCCAGCTTCGGCAGAGCGTTCCACACCGTAGGTATCCGGCCTGTCGGCGCCCACGGCTGCGATCTCAACGTCAAGCTCGCCTGCCTTCACGGCGTCGATAACTGCTTGAAGATTGGAACCGGTGCCGGAGACGAGGACAACAATGCGCATTGCACTAGCTTATGGGTGGCTCGCGTAGGCTGGAAAACATGAATTCCGGCGTTGGACCCAGCCCTCAGCAGCATCCACAGAGCGAGGCTGCCAAATCAGCGCTTGCAGTTACCCAAATGCTTTTCAGGTCATTCCTGCTGACTGTGCTCGGCGCCGTCTTCGTCTACGTCCTGAACATCAGCTACGTCTGGCTCAGTGCCATCCTCACGGTCATCGCGGGGGTACTTGGTGTGGTGGTCCTCGTCCGGACCATCAGGTTCAAGCAGCCTCGATTGGTTCTATTCGGGACCATTTCCGGGCTGGTGGTTACGGCCATCATGTGCCTGCTGGTGCTGACGGCCGTCGTCTTTTTCCAGCAGATCCTCACGTTGCAGGACTGCTCGCGGAACGCATTGACCATCCAAGCCCAAGACTCCTGCCAAGTGGACTTCCAGAAGTCGGTTCCTTCCGGGCTGCGCTAACCAGAACTTAGCCAGGCCGCAACCCACGGTGGGGCGGGGCAGCTTAGCTGTGGTCGCCGTCGTACACGGAAGCGTCAAGGTCCGCTTCGCGGAGCTTCTGTCGCCGCTCCAACCATGGCCCCGCCGAATAGCCAATCACGACGCCGATCCCCACTTCCGCGGCGATCCAGACGGCCGTCCACAGCGGATCCGGGCCGATCTCGGTGAGGCGCCCAATTCCGGCGGAACCGCGCGCCAGCCACGCGAGTCCCCCGGCGAAAGCCCCGGCGACAGCCCCGACGAGCGCGCCCAGGAACAGTGTGGAAACTGGCGCTGTGAACCAACGCGCTTTGATTTTGATGGAGAGCCATTCGTCGAAGTGGTTCTCGCCCTCGCGCAGGAACCACCAGCCCGCCAACAGCCCGGCGAGTACCGGAAGGGCAAGGGCCGTCGCGCCAAAGTCGAGCTGCCCTGTGGGCAGCGCGCCGAAGATAGGAATGGCAGGCAGTGGCCCGACGGCGGTGCCCAGCGGCCCGGCGTGTGAGCCGACGCCGAGGGCGAACCCCGCGCCGGAGGACCACGCCAGGGTGAAAACGGCCAGATTGGGCAAGTAACCGAGCTGGGCGATGGTCAAAACGCCGCCGCCGAGAGCACCGGCTTTCAGGCCTTCGTAGACGGCGATGATGTCCGTCCAGTGCACCACAAGGACCACTGCGAGCAGCAGGGCAGCAAGCGCGAGTGCTGCCATGATCGCCACAAATCCGGCTTTGATGGCGGAGCCGAAGTAGGACCCTGCCCATCGGGAATGCTGGCTGGTGCGTGCGAGCCAATCAACGGCGTCGACGCCAATCAGCCTGCTCCAGGATCCGGACTCCCGCCGGGCACCGACCACCATGCCGAGGCCGAACGGTATAAGCGGTAGGAACGAGGCGAACCAGATATTGATGACCACGTCCTGGGTGCGGCAGATGAAGCCGGTGGCCGCACCGAATGCCCCGTAGACAAGCAACGCACCGAAGAACGCCTGCCATAGCTGGTCCGTGTAGGACGCCCTGGCCAGGCGGCGCCCCGCGCGCCACGCCAGAAGGAACGGAACCAAGGTCAGTCCGAGTGGGATAAGGGACAGCATCCCGGAGCCCGGTAGCCCCGCGGTACCAAGATTCACCGTGGCAAGCTGCAGCGGCACGCCGTGGACCAGCAGCCAGGTTTGGCCGGCCAATCGTGCCAGGAAATCGATGCTGTGGTTTTGGAATCCGTCAGTTGCCCAGACGCCGACGAGCGGCAGAACCACCACGAGCGCCGAGATGATCGCGGCCTGGGCCGACTCAAGGGCACCCTGCAGCCACAAGGGCATGGGCAGTCCACGGTTTCCGGTCTGATCAGCGCGCAGTTTCATCGTGTCCTATCGTGCCACGGTGTGCCTCGCTCCCCCGGCAGGCTCCCGCAGATGCCGCCAAACCTCCGACGCTCGCTCGCCTATAGCGTCCTCCCGGCCAACGCTCGCTCACCTATAGCGCCCTCCCGGCCAACGCTCGCTCACCTATAGCGCCCGAAAGCCAAACGCTCCTGCACATCCGCCGCGCCGCCGGGGACTGTCCGATAAACGGTGTGTGGATCCGGCCGGTTTCATTAGTGAGTGGTTCTTTCGAACCGGCCGGCGAAGGTGATCGCGAACGCGTTCAGCGCAGGCTTCCACCTCATCATCCAGCGTGCCCGACCGCCGCCGGTCGGATCA
>NZ_JBFTQF010000025.1:0-35030 GCF_056398865.1 Arthrobacter sp. 01T419 | reverse complement strand
ATGAAGGCGGCCATCAACGGTTCGCTGAACCTGTCCGTGCTGGATGGGTGGTGGGATGAGATGTACGACGGCGAGAACGGCTGGGCGATCCCGACCGCCAACAACGACGCGTCCCCCGGCGAACGCGACGACATCGAGGCCGCCGCCCTTTACGAGCTCCTGGAGACCCAGGTGGCCCCGCGCTTCTACGGCTCCACGGTCTCCGAGCACGCCGGCGCCGCAGGTCCCTCCCAGTCCGCCCCGGAGGCCATCCCGACGCACTGGGTCTCCATGATCAAACACACCCTGGCGCACCTCGGCCCGGCAGTCTCGGCCGAACGCATGCTCCAGGACTACGTCAACATGCTGTACCGTCCGGCAGCGGAATCGGGACGCCGTGCCGTAGCCGGTTCATTCAAGGAAGCGAAGGAACTGGCAGCCTGGATCACCAAGATCCGCAATGCCTGGCCACAGTTGATCGTGGAACACGTCGATTCCGTCGGCGTCACCGAGGAGCCGCAGATCGGCGACACACTCCAGGTCAACGCCTACATTGCTCTGCATACCCTGACGCCGGACGACGTCAGCGTGGAGGTGGCCTACGGGCGGGCCGAAGATAGCGACGAGCTGGAAGACATCGCCGTGGCCGAACTGAGCTCGTTCGAGGACCTTGGCAACGGGCGCCACCTGTTCACCGGCTACATCCTGATCAACCGCTCCGGATCCTTCGGCTATACCGTCCGGGTGTTCCCGAAGCACCCCTCCCTGGCGTCCAAGGCCGAACTGGGCCTGATCGTCAACGCATAGCGGCCATGGCGGCCGGGTGGGCTCACGCCCATCCGGCCGCCACGGGTACTACTGCTGAAAGACCGCGATGACGGCGATGTCACGCCCAGAGTAGGATTCGGCGTCCTGGAGGATTTCACAGACCACGCCGAAGGACCGGTCCGTCCGATAGGCCGCCGGGACCTGCCAAATCAGCGTGACGGGCGGCTGGTCATCCTCGGACACACTGTCTGCGAAATCGTGGAGTGAGTCGTTGAGGGCGTCCAGGTTCACGCCGTAGTACTCGGGGAAATCGAGCACCTGGCCGAAGACCTCCAGGACTGCCTGCTTGCTTGCTGCCGGGGGCACCATCACGGTGCGACGGCCGGCGTCGGACACTTGCTCCTGCAGTTCTTCCAGTGTCCAGGTGTCTGCGGAATAGATCTTCATGGTGCCCCTACTTGCCTTCGACGATGAACTTGAATGTAGCGTAGTGATCCGGCGTGTAGAACTTCCCGCCGTCCTTGCCCGTGATGATCCGCTGTGCGCCCCGGTCCGCTTCGCCGGGGGTCTTGACCGTGTACTCCTGATAGAAGCCGCTGGCCTTCTTGGGGAGCAATCCTTCGAAATTTCCGAAGTTGATTCCATCCCGTTCGTAAGGATACGGTCCGCCCTTTGCGATGAGGGCCAACGTTTGCTGGGCCTCCTTCGGCAGTTGGGAGGCGTTCACGGCCGGCAGGCCGGACGTGTTCGTGGCCGGCCCAGTGCTTGCCGGCGCCGAAGACCGAGCCGGCGCGGCGTTTGCGCTAGTTCGGACACTGGAGGTGCCGACGTCGGCGTCCTTCGGCGCCGTTCCGCCCACGACGCTGCCGCCAACAACGGCCAGCACCAGCACGACGGCGGCAATCACCAGCCCGGCCAGGGTCAACAGGAGCCGGTTTCTGTTCCTGCTCATCGGTACTGGATCCTAGGTGCGGTAGACGTTGATGGTGTTGCCTTGGACCACTTCCCGCTCGCCCGCCGCAACCAGCGCTCCCTGCCTGCGGTCATTGAGCTCGGAGGTTGTCATGCGCAGCTCGAACATACGGCCTCCCGCGCCCGACTCGGCGATCAGTTTGGGCAGGACGATCTTCTTGTCGTCCTTGTTCCCGTTGATCACGATCAGCCCGCGGTAGGCGCCGCCTTCCGAACTCATGAGGAGTTGCACAATCCGCAGCGAGGGATCGTGCCAACGGGCGGCCGTCATAGGCTGGCCCTTGTCGTCAAACCAATCAAGGCCCGTCCGGCTATCCGGGAAGCCCTCGTCCTGCGCCTGCAGGAAGTCCTTGCGGAGCCGGACCACCCGTTTTGTGCTCCGCAGCATCTCATGGGACTCGGGTGTCTGGGTCCAGTCGATCCATGTGAGCGGGTTGTCTTGGCAGTAGGCGTTGTTGTTGCCCTGCTGCGTGCGACCGAGCTCGTCGCCGGCAGTGATCATGGGTACGCCGATGGAGAGCATCAACGTGGTCATGAGGTTGCGCTTGGAAAGGGCACGCGCGGCGAGGATCGTCTCGTTTTCCGTCCGGCCTTCGAATCCGTGGTTGTAGCTTCGGTTATCGCTGTGGCCGTCACGGTTTTGCTCGCCGTTGGCCTCGTTGTGCTTGCGGTCGTAGGACACCAGGTCGGCAAGGGTGAAGCCGTCATGGGCGGTGATGAAGTTCAGCGAGGCGAGCCTTGAGCGTCCCGAGGGTTCAAAGACCCGGGCAGAGCCTGTTAAGGCGTCGGCCAGGACTCCCACGCTGCCCCCGGACATCCCGGCGTCGGCAGCGCCGCGGTCCGAGAGCCAGAAGCGGCGTACGCCGTCGCGGAAGTGATCGTTCCAGTCCACCCACCCTTTGGGGAACCGCCCGGTCTGCCAGCCGCCGTAGCCCACATCCCATGGTTCGGAAATGAGCTTGGACTTGGAAAGCACCGGGTCCTCGGCGATCCGGGTGAGGAAAGGGTGCTGGGGATCGAACTCATTGCCCGCGTTGCGGCAAAGGGTCACGGCAAGGTCGAAGCGAAAGCCGTCGATGTGGAATTCGTCCACCCAATAGCGCAGCGAATCAATGGCCAGATCCACTACCCTGGGCTCGGCGAAGTCGAGGGTGTTGCCGCAACCGGTGGTATCAAGGTAGCGGCCGTGGGCATCGTGGCGATAGTACTGTTGCTCGCCCAGGCCCCTGAAACTGAAGGTGTCGCCGTCGGGCCCGCCTTCCGCCGTGTGGTTGTAGACGACGTCGAGGATCACTTCGATCCCGGCGGAATGCAGGAGTTTCACCATGCCCTTGAATTCGTCCTGGACAGCATGCGGTCCAGCCAGTTGCGCGGCTTGCGTGGCATAGTCCGCGTGGGGAGCAAAGAACGCGGCGGTGTTATAACCCCAATAGTTGGTCAGGCCCAGATTTTGCAGGTGCTGTTCGTCTACGTGGAAATGGATGGGCAGCAATTGAACGGACGTCACACCCAACGATTGGAAGTGCTCAATCATGGCCGGGTGTGCCATGCCGGCATACGTTCCGCGGAGGTGCTCGGGGATATCCGGATGCAGCATGCTTTGGCCGCGGACATGCGCCTCGTAGACGATGGTGTCCCGCCACGGGGTGCGAAGCGGGCCGTCGTCACCCCAATCAAAGGCCGAGTCCATACGGACTGAGCTCAGCAGCTCCCCGCGTTGGTGTACCGCCCGGCCGTAAGGATCGAGCAGCAGCGGTTCGGCGTCGTCGGCGTCAAAATCCGGAGCAGGAACGGAGAGTGGCAGCGCTTCCCCAACCGGCGCGGCGCGGAAGCCGTATTGGGTGCCAGGCGGCAGCCCGTCCACGATGCCGTAATGAACACCATCGGCGAACCTGGGCAACGTGTGGACCTTCCAGGAGTCCCCGGGGGCCTTGTAGGCGATTTCGACTCGAGTGAGACCCGGGGCCCAGACGGCGACGTTGACCCTGTCGGCCGGGCTGTGTCCGTCGAGGCTCCCAGGCCGCGGAATACTCAACCCGAGCGGCGATGGCCGCGAGGCGTCCACTGTAGATGCTGTGTCAAAAATCGGCATAACCATTAGTTGAGAGTTTAGTCTCCGACGCCAATTCTCCCGCGCTCGCGACTCATATGACAGTGCGCATGCCCGGCGATCGCCACGCCGCTTGCGGCCTCAGCGAACGAAAACATGCCGCTCACCTGCTTAAACGTCGCACTGTCCGGTTTCTGACACGTTGAGCGAAACGGGACGCTGCCCTGATTGTGTCGAATGAGCCGAATGAACCCGTCCACACCTGGATGAGTTCGTATCCTCCTCACGGTCGTTGCATACTTTGGCTATACACCAATGTGGAGGTAATTGTGCGAATCGCCCTTGCTCAAATCATCAGCGGCCGCGAGTTGGCAGACAACCTGGCCCTGTTGGAGGACTATGCCCGTCGGGCCAAAGAAGGCGGGGCCGAGCTGGTGGTCTTCCCGGAAGCGACCATGCGGGCGTTCGGGAATTCCCTGCTCGACATCGCCGAGCCCCTGGATGGGCCGTGGGCCAGCCGGGTGCGGGAGATTGCCCAAGAACTTGGGATCGTGATCGTGGCCGGAATGTTCACGCCCGGGGTTTCATCCGATGGCAGCGGCAACGGCAAAGTCAGGAACACCCTGATCGCCACCGGGCCGGGAGTAGAGGCCAACTACGACAAGATCCATCTCTTCGACGCCTTCGGCTTTGCGGAATCGGACACCGTTGATGCAGGCACCGATCCAGTGACGTTCGATGCCGGAGGCCTCACCTTCGGCCTGGCCACCTGCTACGACGTTCGATTCCCAGCCCTCTTTACCGCCAACGCCGATCGCGGTGCCGAAGTGAACATTGTGTCCGCATCCTGGGGCGCAGGGCCAGGCAAAGCCGAACAATGGAAGCTGCTTGCGCGTGCCCGGGCGATCGACACCACAACCTTCGTGCTCGCATGCGGCCAAGGCGACCCCGCGAGCCAAGGCATCGAGCCCAAAGGTGCCGCGCCCACCGGGGTGGGGCACTCCGTCGTCGTGTCCCCCTTGGGCGCCGTGCTGGAAGAGCTCGACGCCGGGCCTGGCCTCTTGTTCGCGGAGCTGGATGCCGCCGTCGTCGAGGACGCGAGGGTCAAGCTCCCGGTCTTGGCGAACCGCCGCGACTTCTAAGGCGACTTCCAAGGGGAACAGCAACGCCCGCTCACTATGAAGAAGTGAGCGGGCGTTGCTGTTTTTGGCACTATAAGTGAGCGGGCGTCGGCGGCGTGCCGCCACCCATCTTGCTACTTGGCGGCGCGCTGTCTTGAGACTTCGTACAGGGAGATGCCCACAGCCATGGAGGCGTTGAGCGATTCCATAGCCGAGTCGATCGGGATGGAAATGATCTGGTCGCAGTTTTCGCGGACCAGGCGGCTGAGGCCCTTGCCCTCGGAACCCACCACGATGCAGACGGGATCGGTGGCCAAGGAGAGATCCGGCAGCGAGACGTCGCCGTCGCCATCGAGGCCCAGCACGAAGATGCCCATCTGCTTGAACTGCTTCAGGGCGTTATTCAGATTGGCCGCACGGGCCACAGGAACGCGGACTGCCGCGCCCGCGCTGGTCTTCCATGCCGACGCCGTGACACCGACGGAGCGGCGCTCGGGCACAATCACGCCGTGGCCGCTGAAGGCGGAAACGGAACGGATGATGGCGCCCAGGTTGCGGGGATCGGTGATGCCGTCCAGCGCAACGAAGAGGGGCGCGTTGGGAATGTAGCCCTTCTTCCACTTAGCGACCGTCTGCTCGGCGAGATCGTACGCGTCTTCGTACTCGTACGGCGGGATCTGCAGGACGAGGCCTTGGTGCACGGCGTCATCGGTCATGCGGTCCAGCTCAGGCTTGCCGGTTTCCAGCAGCGGGATGCCACGTTCGGCAGCGAGCTTGAGGGACTCCTTGACGCGGTCGTCCATCTCGATCCGGATGGCAACGTGCAGCGCCTTCGCGGGGATTCCGGCGCGGAGCGCCTCCACCACGGAGTTGCGTCCAGTGACTACTTCCTCAGTAGCGCGGCCCTTCGGACCTGAGCGGGCGCCCGGGTTGGAGCGGCTGGTGCCGCCTGCCGCGCGCTTGGCAGCCGAACGCTCGGCAAGCTGCTTGCTCTTGTACGCCTTGTGGTATTCGCGGTCCTCGGCTTTGGGGGTTGGACCCCGGCCTTCCAAGGCCTTTCGACCGTGGCCACCGGTTCCGGTGGTAGGGCCCTTCTTGTTCTTGACAGCCCGGCGACCGTTGTTGGCCATGAATTCCACCCTTGATTGTGTTGAGTACGTCTGCAATCAAGTCTACTGAATCAACTTAAATCGGGACGACGACGGGATGTCAGTCCCGTTTCAGGCTCCAACTGGCGCCATCGGCGCCATCCTCGACGGCGATACCTGCCGCCGCGAGAGTGTCGCGGATCGCGTCGGAAGCCGCCCAATCCTTATTGGCCCGCGCCTCGGCCCGCGCCTGCAACTGGGCTTCCACAAGGACTTCAAGGGCCTGGGCAGTCTCGGAGTTCTCCTGGACTTCGCCGCGGACATCGTTGAGTCCAAGCACGGTAGTCATGGCCAGCACGGCTTGGAGCGCCTGCTGCGCCCCGGTGTCGTCACCGGACGCCAGCGCGGTGTTCCCAGCACGAACCGTTTCGTGCAGGGCACCCAGAGCCTGTGGCACGTTGAGATCGTCATCCATGGCAGCAGCAAAAGAGTCCGGCACCGGGCTCGACGCGGGGTGCGCGGCGAATTCGCCACCGAACTTCTTGGAAGCCTTCGCAACGAAACCGTAGATGCGCTCTACGGCGGCCGCCGCCTCCTGAAGCGAGGTGGGCCGGTAGTCCAGGATGGAGCGGTACTGTGCCTGGCCTAGGTAGTACCGGACAACCCGTGGACTCGCGAGCTCGAGCATTTCTTCGGGGCTCACCGTGTTGCCCACCGACTTGGACATCTTTTCGCCCTCATAGGTGACCATGCCGTTGTGCAACCAGAAATTGGCGAAATCGTCGCCCGCGGCTTGGGACTGCGCCATCTCGTTTTCGTGGTGCGGGAAGCGCAAGTCCAAGCCGCCGCCGTGGATGTCGAACTGCTGGCCCAGGTACTTCGTTGCCATGGCCGAGCATTCAAGATGCCAACCCGGCCGGCCGGTTCCCCACGGCGAAACCCAGCTCGCCGTCGTCGGCTCCCCGTCTTTGGAACCCTTCCACAGCGCAAAGTCGCGGGGGTCGCGCTTCCTGCTGCTGAACTGAGGTTCGACGTCCGCCGCGCCCTGCATGTCGTCGATGTTCTGGCGGGTCAGGGAGCCGTACTTGCTCCAGGATCGGACGTCGAAGTAGACGTCCCCGGAGTCGTCCAGGGCGGGGTAGGCGTGGCCGCGGTCGATGAGCCTTTGGATGAGGGCGTGCATCTCCGGGATGTGGCCCGTGGCGCGCGGTTCGTAGGTAGGGCGGGAAACGCCGAGAACGTCGTAGGCCTGCTCGAATTCCTGCTCGTAGCGGTAAGCCAAAGCCCACCATTCTTCATTGGCTTTGGCCGTGGGCTCCTCGGCCCAGTCCGGCCCGAAAGACTGCAACGACTTGGCGAGGATCTTGTCGTCAATGTCCGTGACGTTGCGGATAACCGTGACGCGCAGCCCGCGGTATTCGAGCCAGCGGGTCAGCTGATCGAACGCGATCGCGGAACGGACATGTCCCACGTGCGGCATCCCCTGCACCGTGGCACCGCAGTAGTAGACGCTGGCTTTGCCGGCTTCAAGGGGAACGAAGTCGCGGACTTCGGCGGATGCGGTGTCGTAAAAGCGCAGGGTCACCGCTCCAGATTAGCGGATGCGCACCATCTGGCTTTGTTGCACACCATCTATCTCTGTTTAGGTGCCGTCGTTTGGGGGCGCTGCCGGCACGGCGTAGACGAGGGCCGTGGCGACGGCGGAAATGCCCTCGCCCCGCCCCGTGAAACCCAATCCATCGCTGGTGGTCGCCGTGACACTGACGGAAGCTCCTGCGGCGGCGCTGAGGACACGCTGCGATTCTTCACGCCGCGGCGCGAATTTTGGTTTGTTGGCAACAAACTGCACTGCGACATTGCCGATTTCGAAACCGGCGTCGCGGACAATCCTGGCGGCCTCCCCCAGCAACTTCGCTCCGGAAGCGCCGGCGAATTCGGGACGGTCGGTACCGAAATGCGTTCCCAAGTCACCAATGCCGCAAGCCGAGAAGAGCGCGTCAGCGGCCGCATGGGCAACGCAATCGCCGTCGGAATGCCCGGACAGCCCGCGCTCCCCCTCCCACAACAGGCCGCCCAACCACAGCGGTTGCGGATCGTCCTCAGGTGCGTAGGCGTGCACGTCCACCCCGATGCCGGTGCGCGGCAGAATCATGGCTCCGTCCCGGGAGTTCATCAGCCTTCCACCCAGCGGACTCCGAGCGGGCCTTCCAGTAGGCCTTCGGCAATGATGAGGTCCAACGGCGTGGTGATTTTCAGCGATTGGCTGGCGCCCCGAACTGCGTGGACGGGCACGCCGAGGAGTTCCACAAGCATGGCGTCGTCCGTGACAGCCGCGGACTGGGCGTCGTCGAACCCTGCGGCCGCAGCATGGGCGCGCATCAAGGTCTCATAGTCGAATCCCTGAGGAGTCTGAACAGCCCGTAATTGCTCCCTCGGGGCGGTGCCGGTGACGATCTCCGGTGCTATTCCGGCGTCGTCCCCGGCAGTTTCCACAACCATCTTGACGGTGTCCACCACCGGTATGGCGGGGATGACCGCTTTGGCCCCTGCGGCGAGCGCTACGGCAACTCGGTGGAAGACCCGATCGGGAGTCAGCGCGCGGGCAGCGTCGTGAACCAGCACGGCGCGCGTTCCCTCGAGCACCGCTTCGAGAGCGGCACGGACCGAAGCGGCGCGGGTGGACCCGCCGTCGACCACGGTAATCAACGGCCCGTCAGCGCCCAGTTCCTGCCGGAACTCCTCACAGAGCTCGCGCAGTTCCATATCCCCTGCAGGGACCGCCACACAAATCTGCCGGGCGACATCTGCCATGGCGACTCCGCGGAGGGCATGGGCGAGGATGGCTTCGCCGCCCAACGGCACCTTTGCCTTGGGCATGCCGTAGCCAAGCCGCTCGCCGGAGCCTGCCGCAACGACGACGACGGCGGTGGCCTCGCGCTGGGATGGTGTAGTCATGCGCTCAAGCCTACGTGGCAAAAGGAAACCCCGGCGGCAGGTTGCCACCGGGGTTTAAATCTTTGAATCTTTGTTAGGAAGCCAGAACTTCGTCGAGAACGCTTGCGGCCTTCTCTTCGTCGGTCTTCTCAGCCAATGCCAGCTCTGAAATCAGAATCTGGCGGGCCTTGGCCAGCATTCGCTTCTCACCTGCGGAAAGGCCGCGATCGTGATCACGGCGCCAAAGATCGCGGACGACCTCTGCAACCTTGATGACGTCGCCGGAAGCAAGCTTCTCCAGGTTTGCCTTGTAGCGACGGGACCAGTTGGTGGGCTCTTCAGTGAACTCGGCACGGAGAACGTCAAATACGTGCTCCAAGCCTTCCTTGCCCACTACGTCGCGAACCCCAACAAGGTCTACGTTTTCTGCTGGAACTTCAATGGTCAGATCACCCTGAGCCACCTTGAGCTTGAGATACATTTTCTCTTCGCCCTTGATAGTGCGCATCTTGATTTCTTCAATTTTTGCTGCACCGTGGTGAGGGTAAACTACTGTCTCGCCGACCTCAAAAACCATGTGGACTTTCCCCTTTCCCGCAGACCAGTTTATCACGCTTAAGGCATACGATTGGCACGGAGAGGGGTCCTGAACCCCGTAAATACGCGGAAAGTGGCCTTTTCGGCCCTCCGGCACCCCCTTGACGCAAGGGCATAAAAGTGCATAGGGCGCTGCGCCCCGAAACACGATACGCCGCCGGGAGGGCCGCCACAATGGTGCTCGGAATCCTTGTTTGACCTGGTTTGCCGATAGGCTATGCCTGAAAAGTGTTCCAATGACTCTAAGAGGAGTACGTGTCGTGCGCATTACTGCGATGAACCGTGTCCAGCGCGGCAAGCTAGCGATGGCGGCGGCCGCCATCGGCATCGGTCTCTTGTCCGTGACCGGCTGTGGCTACATCAACGCCCAGCAGACCAGCCACCAGTACGCAGCGTCGGACGGCGTCAGGGAAGACCTCGGTTCGCTGCAGCTGCGCAACATGCTCATTGTCTCCACTGGCGCCAACAAGCCGGGACGCGTCATTGGTGCCGTCTTCAACACCTCCTCCAGCGATGCGACCCTGACAATCAACGGGGCCAGTGGCTCGCAGACAAGCATTCCGGTCAAGGCCAAGTCCCAGACTTACCTCAACGAGACCACTGACGCCGCCATTCTGAGCACCAGCGGCGGAAACCCCGGCTCCTTGGTTTCCGTGACGATCAAGACTGGCTCCGATTCGCGCACCGTGCAGTTCCCGGTTCTGGACGGCTCCTTGAAGGAATACGAGAAGTACATTCCCGCCACGGCCACGCCGAGCCCCTCTGTCAGCGGTTCGGCCACGAGCAGCGCCACGCCCACGCCGAGCGCGAGCAGCACCGGCCACTAAGCGCAAGCGCCTCCACCGCCCTGGGCGGCAGGCAGGCCCGGCAAACCCGCAAGAACTCAAAAGGAAGGGCTCCCCCACGGGAGCCCTTCCTTTTGCGATTGCAGGCCGTTCCCGGCTTGCGGAGGCTTACGGTTCGAACTTATAGCCCAGGCCGCGAACAGTCACGAGGTAGCGGGGAACCGAGGGGTCGGGCTCGATCTTGCTGCGCAAACGCTTCACGTGGACGTCCAGGGTCTTGGTGTCCCCTACGTAGTCGGAGCCCCAGACGCGGTCGATCAACTGTCCGCGGGTGAGCACACGGCCCGAATTGCGAAGGAGCATCTCCAGGAGTTCGAACTCCTTCAGCGGAAGCGACACCTGTTCGCCGTTGACGCTCACCACATGGCGCTCGATGTCCATCCTGACCGGGCCGGCCTGCACGGTTGATGTAATGAGTTCCTCGGGCTCTCCCTGCCGGCGCAGCACGGCACGAACGCGCGCCACGAGTTCCCTGGAGGAGTACGGCTTGGTGACGTAGTCGTCCGCGCCGAGTTCCAAGCCAACCACCTTGTCGATTTCCGAGTCCTTTGCGGTCAGCATGATCACCGGGACGCTGGAACGCTGCCGCAGCTGCCGGCAAACCTCGGTGCCTGGAGTCCCCGGAAGCTGCAGATCCAGCAGCACCAGATCAGCCCCGTTGCGGTCGAACTCCACCAACGCGTCACTGCCGTTGTCCACTACCTGGACGTCGAAGCCTTCCTTGCCCAATAGGTAGGACAGAGGGTCGCTGAAGGACTCCTCGTCCTCCACGATCAGAATCCTGCTCAAGCGCCAGCTCCTTGCTCTAGGGCGCGTACCGCGCCCGTCGTTTGAATCACGTTTCGGGGCTTCGCCCCGGCGTCGTCGTCCTCCTGGCCTTCCATTTCAGGAAGGCGGATGGTGAAAGTCGAACCCTGGCCGGGCTGGGACCAGACGGTGACCTCGCCGCCGTGGTTGGACACCACGTGCTTGACGATACTCAGGCCCAAGCCTGTTCCCCCGGTTTGCCGCGACCTTGCGGCGTCCACACGGTAGAAACGTTCGAAGATCCGTTCCTGGTCCTCTGGGCTGAGTCCTTCGCCCTGGTCTGTGACTGAAATAGCCACCACGCCTTCCTTGGCGCGTACCCCTACTCCCACGCGGGTGTTTTCCGGCGAGTAGCGGATGGCGTTGTCGATGAGGTTCCGCAATGCGGTTACCAGCAAGTCCTGGTCGCCGAACACCATGGTTTCCGTTCGTCCGCCGACCACGATCTTGATGTTCTTGAGTTCCGCCGGGAGTTGCGAGCGATCCACGGCTTCAGTGATCACCGTGTTGATGTCCACGGCGTGCCCTTGCTGTGCAACGTTGGCGCCCTGTAGCCGGGACAGCTCAATGATGTCCTGCACCAGCGCCGCAAGTCTCGTGGATTCCTTGTGCATGCGCTTCGCGAAGCGACGGACGGCTTCTTCGTCGTCCGGGCTTGCCTCGAGGGCCTCGGCCAGCAACGAGATAGCGCCCACCGGAGTCTTGAGTTCGTGCGAGACGTTCGCGACGAAGTCGTTGCGGATCTCCTCGGTGCGGGTGATTTCGGTGCGGTCGTCGGCCAGCAGGACGATGTATTCCCATCCGAGCATGGCTGCCCGGACCTGCACCACGATAGTGCCCTTGCCCAGCGGACCGCGGGGCAACTCGAAGGTCTCTTCCAGGATCACGCCGTCGCGCCGAACTTTCGCGGTCATGTCCAGCAATTGCTTGTGCACCACAGTGTGGCCCCTGACGAGGCCGTACGCATAGGCCGCCGGACTGGCCCGGACGACGCCGTCGATCGCGTCCACCACCACAAAGGCCCGCCCGACGACGGACAGCACCTCCGCGGCGCCCTCCGGAAGCAGCGGTTCCGTGACGTCCAGGTCCACGATCTTTCGCTGCCGTTCACTGAGCCTGAACGCGAGCACGCCAAAGACGCCGCACGACAGGCCGGCGAGACCTGCGATGACACCGATGAGCACTGGATCCACGGATCTAGCTTATGCGCTGGAAACACCGCAAAATATGGAACGGCCACCAAACGGCCCCGATTCAGCTAACGTTCACCTAAAGGTGCGCAACCGTTCACGGACCACTGCCATTCTTACTAGTTGGACCATAGTTAGCTGTGAAGATTTTCGCGCCGTCAGAGGGGTGCGGAGGAGATTTCCAAGGAGAGGACGCCACCGTGCGCAAGGTTTTTCAGGAGGAACTCATCCAGGTCGGTGAGGACCTCATCGAGATCTCAAAGCTGGTCACTGAAGCGATCCAGAATGCGACCACCTCATTCGAAGGGGCAGACGTCGACCTCGCCCAGGACGTCATCGCCGCCGACGCCCGGATCGATTTCCTGCAGAACGGCCTTGACGAGCGCGCCATCGATATCCTGGCCCTCCAGGGCCCCGTGGCAAGTGATCTCCGAATGATTGTTGGCTCCCTCCGGATGAGTGCGTCACTGGAGCGCATGGGTGACCTCGCCCGGCACGTAGCCCAGCTGGCGCGCCTCCGCTACCCGGCCACGGTCATCCCCGAGCAGCTGACGGCAACGTTCAAGGACATGGCCCGGCTCGACCTCGAGATCAGCCAGAAGGTCACCCTGCTGTTGGAGACCCGCGACTTGGAAGTTGCCCGCGACATCCTCAAGCTCAACATCAACGTCGACGATCTGCACTTGAGCGTATTCAGGGCGGTCGCGGATCCCGCCTGGGCTGAGACTGCGGCCACCACCGTGGCCCCACCCCCCGCGGGGGGCCGGCCGGCGTCGTTTGACTGGAGCGCGAAGCCTTACTTCTTGCCCTGCGCTGCTACGGCCTTGATGGACTCTGCCGCAGCTTCGGGATCCAGGTAGGTTCCACCGGGGTTGATCGGCTGGAAGTTCTCGTCCAGCTCGTAGACCAACGGGATGCCCGTGGGGATGTTCAGGCCGGTTATGTCCTGGTCGCTGATGCCGTCCAGGTGCTTGACGAGGGCGCGCAAGGAGTTGCCGTGGGCCGTGACCAGGACGGTCTTGCCAGCCTTGAGGTCTTCCTTGATGTCTGACTCCCAGTACGGGAGGAGACGGACCAGGACGTCCTTGAGGCACTCAGTGCGCGGCAGAGCGTCGCCGAGGCCCGCGTAGCGCACGTCGTTCACTTGGGAGAACTCGCTGTCATCGGAGAGGGCAGGCGGCGGAGTGTCGTAGCTACGGCGCCATTCCATGAACTGCTCTTCGCCGAATTCGGCGAGGGTCTGGGCCTTGTCCTTGCCCTGCAGCGCACCGTAGTGGCGCTCGTTGAGGCGCCAGTCGCGCTTGACCGGGATCCAGCCGCGGTCGGCCTTGTCCAGAGAGATGTTGGCAGTGTTGATGGCCCGCTTGAGCAGGGAGGTATACAGGATGTCCGGGAGAACGTTGTTCTCGACTAGGAGCTCTCCGCCGCGCGCTGCTTCCTCGCGGCCTTGGTCGTTCAGGTCGACGTCCACCCAGCCGGTGAACAGGTTCTTGGCGTTCCAGTCGCTGTGGCCGTGGCGCAGCAGAATCAGCTTGTAAGTCATGCTTTTCATCCTAAGCGATCAGGCCCTGCCGTTACCGGGCGTTACGCCATTACCCTTTGACCACAACGCGGGGTCACTTAGCGCCGGTGTTTGTGCGTCGGATGGGCCGCAAGTGACCCCGCGTTGGCGGTTAAGCTTGGACGGTGGTGCAGAAGGCAGAGCGGGTACAAGGCAGGCGCGGCAAACCCGTCGGAAATGTCACCAGGGGCACCACCAATCCCAACCGCATGCGCCGTCTGGACCGCTGGCTGGCGGGCCCTCAGGCGTGGAGGCTGCGCTCCGCCGTCGACCCCTTGGTAGTGGACTTGGGCTACGGCGCTTCCCCGGCCACCGCCGTCGAACTCTTCGAACGGCTGCAGGCCGTCCGCCCGGACGTTCGCGTGTGCGGGATCGAGATCGAACCCGAGCGCGTCCGGATCGCCAAGGCCTTGGAACGGCCTGGGCTCGCCTTCCACGTGGGCGGCTTCGAAATCCCTGTTCCAGGCAATCCCGTGTTGGTGCGTGCGTTCAACGTGTTGCGGCAATACGAGGAATCAGACGTCAACGGAATCTGGGGCCTGGTGCGGTCGCGGCTCGCACCGGAAGGGCTGTTCATCGACGGAACGTGTGACGAAATCGGCCGCCGTGTGACGTGGGTTGCGCTGGATCCGGACGGGCCGCTGAGCCTGAGCCTGTCCATGCGGTTCGGCAGTTTCGAATTGCCCTCCGACGTCGCCGAACGGCTACCGAAGGCACTCATCCACCGCAATATCCCCGGAGAGCGGATCCACACGTTCCTCAATGCCCTGGACCAGGCCTGGCTGGAGGCGGCACCGCTTGCCTCGTTTGGCAACAAGCAGCGGTGGACGGCCATGTGCCAATCAATGCGCGACGCCGGATGGCCCCTTCAGGACGGAACGTCGCGTTGGCGCTTGGGCGAACTTACCGTCGACTGGGCAGCGGTAGCTCCGGCTTAGCTCGCGGTATACGGGTCACCAGGGACCGTACGGTCCTTGGTTGCGGCCGCTGTTGCCGATTTCCTTTACCGCGGGCCGGACGTCCGCCAAGTAGACGCACGCCGCGGTCACGGCAGCGATGCCAAAGAGGCCCAGTCCGCTGGCACCGGTGAGGACGGAGAACCCGCCGATGACCGCTGCGATTCCAGTCAGGGTCAGCCAGAAAGTCTTGGTGCGCTTGGATGCGGCTTCGAAGGACGAGGGTTTGTGGCGCAGGCAATCCACCAGCGCCCACAGCTCCAAGGCAAAGGCAACCAGTCCCAGAAGGAAGTAAATCCCATCCCGGATGTATGAAATCAAAATTTTTCCGTCCACGCCCTCCAGCCTAGCCGTCAAGCGCCTTGAGCGCTTGCTCCAAATCCGCCCAGAGGTCTTCGACGTTCTCGATCCCGACGCTCATCCGGACCAGGTTGTCCGGAACGCTGAGCGGCTCGGCCGTGTGCCGACGTCGGCGTTCGATGAGGGACTCGACGCCGCCCAGCGATGTCGCCGGGAGCCACAACCGCAATGCACGCACCAGTTGATCGGCTGCCTCGGCACCGCTGCGGGAAGTGTCTCCGGCCAGTTGGATGCACACGATGGAACCGAAACCCTTCATCTGCGACTTGGCCCGCTCGTGCCCGGGATCGCTGGGCAGGCCCGGGAAACGGATGGATTCGATGCGCGGGTGGGTACTCAACCGCTCGGCCAACGTTGCGGCAGAAGCTTGGGAGCGCTCAATCCGCAGTGCCAGCGTCCGCAGGCCGCGCAGCGCGAGCCAGGCCTCGAAAGGACCCGCGATACCGCCGTGGATGATGCGGTGGTGGAGGAGTTCCGCGCGCAGTTCCGGATCGGACGTCACCAAGGCGCCCAGTACGACGTCGGAGTGGCCGGCGAGGTATTTGGTCACCGAATGGAGCACGACGTCGGAGCCCAGGCTGAGGGGCTGCTGGACCAGCGGCGTGGAGAAGGTGTTGTCCGTGACCACAAGGGCGCCAGCCTCATGGGCCGCAGTGGTCAGGGCACGGATATCGGCGATGCCGAGCATGGGGTTGGTGGGACTTTCAATCCACAGCATGCTGGCGGGCTTTCCCTCCGCGGGGGCGAGCTGCGCCTTGACGGCCTCGGTGTCCGCGATGTCAACGGTCCGCAACTCCAGGGCGCCCTTGGCAGCGAGTTCGGTGGCCATGACCAGTGAGCCTGCGTAGCTGTGCGAAGGCATGACGAGGACTCCACCAGCGGGCACCAGCGACAACGCGGAGCTGACCGCAGCCAGGCCCGAGGCGTAGAGCAGGCCTGGCAGCTCGGCGCCTTCCAGCTGCGCCAGCGCCTCCTCGAAGGGATCCCAGGTGGGGTTGGCATAACGCCCGTAGCCGCGGTCGCCGTCGCTCAGTGCTCCCGTGCCGAAATACGTGGAGGACAGAACGATGGGCGGGTTGACGGGTTGATCATGGCTTCGTTCGGGACGGCCTGCCGCCACCACCACAGTGTCAGGGGACAATTCTGCGGCATGTTCTCGGGAAAGACTCATTGCTCCAGCCTACGGCCGGAGGGAGGGGTGCTGGAAAGGTGTTACGGCTCGGGCGTGCCGAGCGGCTAAGGCGCCGGCGGCTGAGGACTGCCGAGCGGCGGGGTACGTTCCGCTTGGGTGGGCTGACGCCGTCGTCGGGTTCTGTCAGTGTTCCTCTGTACGCTTAGATCCGTGACTACGCAGCGCCTCAAGCAGGACCAGAACCCCACGCCGGACCAGCGCCCCGGGCTCTTCATCGCCTTCGAAGGCGGGGACGGGGCAGGCAAGTCAACGCAGGCCGCCCGCCTGGCCGTGGCCCTTGAGTCCCTCGGCTTTTCCGTGCTGCGCACCCGCGAACCCGGTGGCACCCCCATTGGCGAAAAGCTGCGGTCCCTTGTGCTGGACCACGGTAACGGCACCATCGACCCCCGGACCGAAGCCCTCATGTTCGCGGCCTCCCGAGCCGCCCATGCAAGCCAAGTGATCCGACCCGCCCTGGCGGAGGGTTCGGTAGTCATCACGGACCGATACATCGATTCCTCGGTCGCCTACCAAGGCGCCGGGCGGGACCTCGGAACTGTGGACGTCAGGCGGCTCAATGAATGGGCAACCGAAGGCCTTGAACCTGATCTGACGGTTCTCCTGGATGTCCATCCGGGCGATGGCCGGGACCGCAGAACCGCAGGCGACGCCACCGAGGACCGCCTCGAGTCCGAACCGGATGACTTCCACGCCCGTATCCGTGCCGCGTTCCTCGAGCTGGCCGCAGCCCACCCGGAAACCTACCTTGTGCTGCCCGCCAAGGATCCCATCGAGGACCTCGCCACCCAGATCCTCCGCCGCGTTCAGGTATTGCTCGGGAGCCGCACGTGACCGTCTGGGACGAACTCCAGGGCCAGGCGCCGGTCGTCGCACAATTGCGCGCGGCGGCCCAAGGCGACGGACTCACGCACGCTTGGTTGTTCACAGGCCCTCCAGGCTCGGGACGCTCCAACGCGGCCAAGGCATTCGCGGCCGCGCTGAATTGTGAGCAGGACGACGTTGCCCTCCGCGGGTGCGGGGAATGTGCCTCGTGCAGGACCATCCTTGGCGAGACCCACTCCGACGTGACCTTCGTCCGCACCGAGAAAGTCACCATCACCATCGAAGAAGCCCGCCAATTAGTGTCCAAGGCCGGGGACCGTCCGGCGTCGGGCCGCTGGCGGATCATTGTGGTGGAGGACGCTGACCGCATGGCCGAGCGCACCACCAACGTGCTCCTCAAGGCAATCGAAGAGCCCACGCCCCGGACCATCTGGATGCTGTGCGCGCCGTCGCCCGCGGATGTGCTGGTTACCATCCGCTCGCGTTGCCGCCCGGTGAGCCTCCGGATTCCGCCAGCTGCCGACGTCGCCGCCCTGCTGGTGAGGCGCGACGGCGTCGACCCCGCCATAGCGGACCGGGCCGCCCGCGCAGCCCAAAGCCACATCGGAATCGCACGCCGGCTGGCTCGGGATCCTGAAGCCCGCGAACGCCGGCTGGAGACCGTCCGTTTTCCACTGGGCCTGCGTGGCGTCACTGCCGCCGTGATGATGGCGGAAAAGTTGGTCAAGATCGCGAGCGATGAGGCCAACAGCTCCAACGATGAACGCGATGCCGCCGAGAAGATCGCCCTGCTGGCGAGCCTGGGCGCCCCGGAGTCGGGCACGCTGCCGCCGTCGATGCGCAGCCAGGTGAAGCAGCTTGAAGACGACCAGAAGCGGCGGGCCAAACGCTCCATCACTGATTCCCTGGACCGCACGCTGACCGATCTGCTGTCCTTCTACCGCGACGTCTTGGTCATCCAGTTGGGGAACGCAGTGGAGCTGGTCAACGTTGAACTCAGGACTGAACTGGAAGCTTACGCGGCCGGTTCCACTCCCGAAATCACCTTGGCCCGTATGGATGCCATCAACAAGGCACGTGTGCGGATCACCACTACCAACGTGGCCCCGCTGCTGGCCGTCGAGTCCATGGCGAGCAGCCTGATTCAGCAGTAGCCGGATAGTTTAGAACTACAGCACACTTCCCCAGCATGAGGAGTAACGCATGACGCCCGCACGACGCCGGCCCACCGGGTCCATTTCGTGGACACGGTTTCCATCCCAGCGGCGGGCGGTAGCGGCAATTGCGGCCAGCATTTCCGCCAGCCTGCTCCTGAGCGGATGTGTGTTCTCCCCGCTCATTAGTGGCAGTGGGTCCGGCAACGTCAGCACACCGGACGCGTCCATCGCGGCCGCGGCGCCGGACGGGCTCAAGGCGTTCTACTCCCAAAAAATGAGCTGGACACCGTGCGAACAAGGATTCCAGTGCGCCAACATCAACGTGCCGGTGGACTATGCCGAGCCAGATGCCGGCAGCATCTCCATCGCAGTCATCCGGCTCCAGAGCCAGGGCACCAAGAAGGGCTCCCTCTTGGTCAATCCCGGAGGTCCGGGGGCTTCAGGCTATGACTTCGTGCGAGACGCGGCCAAAACACACTTCACCAGCAAGCTGCGCTCCAGCTTCGATCTGGTGGGCTTCGATCCCCGCGGGGTCAAGCGCTCGGCACCAGTGACTTGCCTCAGCGATTCCGAGCGCGACGCTTCGCGCGAGAAGGTCTACAACTACGACACGGACCAAGGCCTCAACGCCGCCCTGGCCGACACCAAAGCCGTCAACGCCAAGTGCGTGGAAAAGTCCGGGCCAGCACTGGCGCACATAGACACCGTTAGCTCAGCCAAGGACATGGATATCCTCCGCGCAGTCCTGAACGACGCGAAGCTCAACTATCTCGGATTCTCCTACGGCACCTCGCTCGGCTCCACCTACGCGTCCTTGTTTCCGGACAACGTAGGCAAGCTCGTCCTGGACGGTGCGGTGGACCCGTCCCTGAGTAACGAGGACGTCACCGCAGGTCAGGCGGGAGCATTTGAAGCTGCGCTCCACAGTTATGTGGCTGATTGCCAAGCCAAATCCGGTTGCCCCCTGACGGGAGGCGTCGATGAGGGCTTGCAGCAGATCCGGGACCTCATCGCCGACGTCGAGCAGAATCCAAAGCGGGCCAAGGACGGCCGCCTCGTGACGGCGGCGACGTTCGTGAGCGCCATCTTCACCCCGCTCTACAGCAATGAATCGTGGCCGGTGCTTACCCAAGCCTTGCAGGCCGCGGTCCAGGGCGACGATTCGCTCATGCTGAGGATTGCCGACTTTGGCGCGGACCGGGAACCGAACGGCACCTACAGTTCAAACACCACGTTCGCGTTCAACGCCATTAACTGCTTGGACTACCCGATGGTCACGGACACTGCAGGCATGCGGTCAGAGGAGGCCCGCCTGAAGCAGATCTCCCCCACCTTCGGCTACTACTTTGCCTACGGCGGCGTCAACTGCAAGGACTGGCCTTACAAGCCACTGCACACGCCAGCCCCCGCCAAATACACTGGCACGGCACCGGTTGTGGTCATCGGCACTACCGGAGACCCCGCGACGCCCCTCGCCTGGGCAGGATCACTGCGGAAACAACTCGGCAACGCCTCCCTGGTGACGTGGAAGGGCGAAGGCCACACCGCGTACGGCCGCTCCAACCGCTGCGTGTCCGATGCCGTGGACAACTACTTCGTGGATGGAAAGGTACCTTCCGACGGGACCATGTGCTGAGTGCCTGCTGGCCCGGCCGCAAAATACGACCACTATTGGAGGTGGGCTGAGCCAGTCACCCCTGGTGCGGTGCGGGTGTGTAGTGCCGGGCCGGCAAAGAAGGTCATTTGTCGAGGCGCTCCCTGGCACGATGGGCCCGGATGGCCGCCTGCACCTCCGCGACCATGGCCTCCGGGCGGTGCACAACGTCCTCGTAGAAGTACCTCAACACAGTGAAGCCGCCGGCAACGGAAGTGTTGTCCCGCCGTCGATCCCTCTTGATGGCCCGGGGTTCGAAGTGCGTCTTGCCGTCCAGCTCAACTATCAAGAAGCGCTCGACGACGAAATCGACCTCTCCGACTCCGGGCAGTTCCACGTGCTGCGCAAAGGCGATTCCAGCCTGCTTGAAGTGCATGGCCGCCAGAGGCTCGAGCAACGAATCGGCTTTCCGGCACACGAAGTCCAAGACCCCCCGTGCCCGGCCGTTCCGGTTGCCGGGCAACCGTCTGCGAAGGAAATCCACGGTCGTGTCGCCGCGCACAACCGCACATTGCACCATGACCAACGCCCCACGGAAGGGGACCACCACTCCGCCCCGCCCCACGCGCCGACACCGGCTTTGACGAGGCCCCTGCGCATGGCCACTCCCCCTCGTGCACGAAGGGCAGCCATGAGATCCATGGCTCCACGATGCCTGCGTGCAGGGCTGCTGCGGGGCCCTGGAGTTACCTATGTGGATAACTCGACGCCTTTTGGTGCTCCACATCTGACCACTTTTGCGCGGCACCCGGCAGCGTAGGTCGCGGACTGGCGGCTTTCGCCGGGCTGGGACCTGGCGAAAAGCGGTCGATCGTTGAGGGCCGGCCGCTAGAGCCGCGCGGCGCGGGGCTCCAGCAGCGCAGGCACGTACTTGACTGAGGGGACGACGGCGGTGGCACCGGCCGCGCGCAAAGCCGCCTCCGAGTGGAAACCGGTAAGCACCCCCACCACCGCGGAGGCGCCCGAGCGAACGCCGGACAACATATCCGAGCTCGTGTCGCCCACCACGACGACCTCGCGGACATCATCAAGGTCAAGAGCGAGGACGGCGGTCAGGATCATGTCCGGATACGGACGCCCGCGGCCGGCGTCGGCAGGGCACAAGCTGAGATCGGCTTTCCCCATCCAGCCCAGCGACTCAAGCACCATGTTCTGAGTGTGGCGTCCGAAGCCCGTGGCCAGACAGACTTTCATGCCGGAGTCCCGCATCCAGTCGATGGCTTCCTCGGCTCCAGGAATTGGCCGGACGCCGCCGTCGGAAATCAGGTCATCGTAGGCGCGTTCAAAGGCCTTGTTGGCGCTCTCGGCCCGTTCCGTGTCCTCGAAAAGGTGGCTGAAGACGGTCAACTTTGAAAAGCCCATGGTGTCCCGGGCGTAGCCGAGCATGCTTTCGAATCGGGGAGAACCGGGCTCGACGCCGGTCTCCTGCAGTGCCCGGGACATCGCGCGTTCCGTACGCCCATCGTCCGTGATGGTGGTGCCCACCATGTCCAGTACAGCAAGCCGGAGCCGCTGTGCACGATGTGCCCCGGCGTCGTCCGCGTTGATCCTCTTGCTGCTGTCCATGCTCATGGCGCCCCTTCGCTGGTCAATGGCCGAAATCATGCGGCCACGTTAGTCCGCCCAGCTTGCCCCGGGTCCGCGACGACGGCCTGAACCGGGCGCGACGCGCGGGTGAATTCCGCAACAACGCCACCGTAGGAGCTCCGTTCGGCGCTGTTTTGACCCGGACGAGGTGACTCTATTACAGTTGTATCTTGCGTGATTCAGCCGGTCTCCGGACGATAGCGCGGTGCTTCCTTAGCTCAGTCGGTAGAGCGTTTCACTCGTAATGAAAAGGTCATCAGTTCGATTCTGATAGGAAGCTCGGAAGGAACCCCTAGAAATCAATGATTTCTAGGGGTTCCTTTGCTTTTCCTTGACAAACGCGTATTCCTGTCAGTTCCCAAAGATTTCGATCGTATTAGGGCGTCTTCGTCACTTTTTCGTCACCAGAGGATCTCCTTCAGTGTCGCCCCATGGATGCCATCAAGGGGGTGCTCGTGGGGAACCGCTGCCACCGAAGCGTACGAGGCTTTGTGAGGGCGCGGTCCAGTTTGGCGAACGCCGCCCGCCAAGGATAAGGGGCTTGAGAGCCAGCCAGCTAATGGCGGCCCTTGCGCTAAACGTGCACCACATAACGTTGCACCAAGGCCTCCGGCCAGACTCCCGCCAGCGCACCGGCGATCCCTGAACCGTCGTCCGTGACCACGACCCGCGGTGCCGGGTTGGGTTCCATGAGCGCGGCCGTGCCGCCGACTTCTCGGCGTCGCAAAACTGCCAACCCACGACCCCGGGATCCGGAGATGGCGATCAGGGCGCCCCACGAGCCCAGATCCCGTCGAGCTGGATCTCATCATGGACCACCCCCGATCACCACGGCTTCAGGGATGATGTTCCAGCACTACGGGTGCACCGCCGGAAGTAACGGGCTGTCCCGAACGTGGTCATCCCTGTCTGGCTGTCCTTGCCCAGAAGCCAGAACGGGTAGGGCCTCGAACTCGGCCCAACGGCTCACATCAGGACGCTCACCGGAACGGCTAGCCCTGCAGGCAAACCGCAGGTACCTCTGCTTGCCCTCCAGGTTCACTCGAGCCACACGCAGCAACGACAACCACCAGAAGATGGACCCGGCCAACCTTGTCGCCACGGAACGCAGGGTCCATAATTCAAACGTCTGTATAATGCAAACCTTCCAAGGAGGAGCAATGCGCGGATTCCACTGTGTAGATCCCTCGCACGAGAGGATCGAGTTCACCGGCGCAGATGACGAAGAGCTGTTCCAAAACATCAAGGCGCACACCGCCGAGGCCCATCCTCAGCTCACTGACAGCCAGGTCAGGGAGATGATGGCAGGCGAGGCGTGGTGGAAGGAAATGGCAACATCTGGGACCAACGCTGGATCGTCGCCGTCCGCCTACGACAAGTAACGCGACCGGCCTCTAAGTCTCCCAGTCGAAGCAGGCCTCCCGAAGGCGTACGGAAGGACCGCTTTCGCCACCTCGTCCGGCAGCCAAAGTGAACCCAGAACGGTGCCAAAACACGTCACCCAGGCCACACGCAGCGGCAACGGGAGCGTCCCCAGTTCCTTGATAGTTCTCCCCAATGCCCACCCCTCCGTCGATTGCCTTGGCCAAAGGGTAACCTGTCGGATGGCAGCGAGAAGGGCTCACGTTCGGCGGCAACAGGGTATCCGGGCTGCCTTTCTCCTGCGTCGAGTTGCTGGCAAACCCAAAGTCGCTCGCCCTGTGCGCCCGGTACGGCAGCCTCGCAGTGAAGACGGTGCTCCTGCGCCCTTAGAGAGAGTAGGTGGCAATATCGGGGCGCACCGTTAGCCACTGGGTTTCCGTGAACGCCTCGATGTTCGCCTCGGGCCCGCCGAACCGCGACCCGTTGCCGGAGGCGCGTACACCGCCAAAGGGGGCATTCGCTTCGTCGCCAACCGTTTGTTCGTTGATGTGGACGATACCGCTGGGAATACTGTCGGCAACTTCCATCGCCATGCCCACGTCGCCCAGTATTCCCAGTGAGAGACCGTATTCCGTGTCGCCGGCCAGCGCGATCGCCTGTTCGATGGTAGCGAAAGGCACGACAGGGGCCACGGGGCCGAAGACCTCTTCGGCGTAGGCCGGCATTTCCGGGGTAACCCCAGCAAGAACCGTGGGCCGGTAGAACAGGCCCACGTGGGTTCCGCCGGCGGCCAAGCGCGCCCCGGCCGCCACCGTGGATGTGACCAGGCGGTGGATGCGGTTGACCTGGACGTCATCGATTACGGGCCCGAGTGCCACCTGTTCCGTGGCCGGATTGCCCACGGTCAGCCGTTCGGCTTCTTCAACCAGTGCTTCTACGTAAGCCGAGTGCAGGCTTTCATGCACGAGGTGACGTCCGGTCGTCATGCATATCTGGCCCTGGTGCATGAACGAACCGAAAGACCCTGCCATCGCCGCCTTGGCCAGATCTGCCCCGGGAAGAATGATGAGGGCGCCGTTCCCTCCAAGTTCGAGATGGACTCGCTTCAGGTGTTCGCCGGCGAGACGGGCAACCGCTCTCCCGGCGGCAGTGGAGCCCGTGAATGAAACTATGCGCACCTCGCGGGCTGTGACCACAGCCTCACCGACCTCGGCACCGCCGGGGAGAAGATGCAATACCCCCTCAGGCAGTCCGGCCGCTTGAAAGGCTGCGACTATGACCGCTCCCCCGCTGACCGGCGTGCGGGGATCGGGTTTCAGAAGTACGGCGTTGCCGAGCGCGAGGGCTGGGGCGACCGAACGGATCGCGAGGAAGAGGGGTGTGTTGAAAGGTGCGATGACCGAGACGACGCCAGCGGGGCGACGGCGCACAAAACTCCAGCGCGGATTGCTTGTCGGCAATACACGTCCGGACGGATGGGAGGGCAGGGCCGCTGCTTCCCGGCACTCGAGAACAGCCCCGTAGACCTCTGATGCGGCCTTGACCCGAACGGACCCGGTCTCGCGCACTACCCAGCTTTCAATTTCCGATGTATAACGGGTCAAGACCTCACCCGCGGCACGCAGAACGGCCGCACGCTCCTCGTACGGAGCCGCAGCCCAGGCTCGCTGGGCGACTGCGGCATTGGAGGCCGCCGTGAGAACGTCAGCCTTGGAGGCCTGACCGATCCAGGCCATATGGCCACCCGTCGCCTTTTCAATCACAGCGATGTCACCTCCAGCCGCGGAAGTCCACCCCCGAGCACTGAAAAGGTTCCCCCTCCATGAATCCGGATTGAGCAGGTCGCCCTGTGCTTCCCTACCCATGGCGGTTTCCAACGTTTAACTCTGAGCCGATCCCGGTTTCCAACAGCGAGAAGGCCATACATGGAGACAACACACGAGGCCACCGGTGGAAGGGAAAGGCCCCCGGAAGCTCGAAACAGATGATTGCACCAGACATCGAGTTCCCTTTCTTGAGAACCATCGGCCCGAGAACGTGCCTAACCAGACGGGGCGCATTGGCGCGAGTCTACGCCGACGTCGCCGACTGACATAGAGTCGAAACTGCGCGGTCCGGTGTAGATCACCAAATACCCGAACCCGGGCCGATAGTGACCCTGCCCGCGCGGAATTGAGATCCGCGCATTTCTGCCTGACGCACCGATGATCGCCCTGTCCTGGAGGGGTCCCATCCCTTTACGGCAGTTTGAATGGGGAAACGCACCAGCCCTACTAAACCGGCTGGCGGTTGGTCGGCAGCTTCCGTCTGCTATGGCACCGCCGTCATCGCCGGGTGGCACGTAGGAACTTCCAGAGCTCGCGAGAGCCAGACGGGAACTGGCTCCAAGGATCACCTGATTGGACCTGAGTACCCACTTTAACCACCGTATCGGCATGATTCGTACTTGTCAGTTCACCGGGTACGCTCAGCCATCCGACGCACAAGAGGATTGCCAAGACAAAGGATAGGCGGTGCTGAGCAACGCCACTCTGAGTATTTTGAGCCGACATGGTTCCCTACGATTCTTACAATTCGTGGGCGCCCCCCGACGGCGAACCGAAAAAGATGCGGCTGCTAAAGACCAATTCAACTCAACCCAAATATACTGCGGGGCAGCGGCGTTGCCTATGGGCCTCGGCGGCCTTGGATGCGCCACATCGGTGACCAAAATGACAGGCGCCCCGGAGAAGCGGTCCGAGAAGGCGTTTAGCCCGCTGGTCGAGCCGGGACCATAACCGAACCGCCCAAGAACGCGGGCAACCTGCAGGGCTATCCAACGTTACGCATATGGGGTCAAGGATCCGTTCTCGAAACAACAGCTTCGAGAGCTACGAGGGTGAGCCCAACCCAAAAACCGCCATGCCGGAATGACAAGGTCAGGTCACTTAGCTCTTCCGAAGCTTCGCAGGCAGTGCCACTATATAAATCACGCGCGAAGATGTTTGATTTTCGACAAAAGCGGCTGTCCTGGTCTCAAAGTTTCTCCCCAAGCAGCCGTCATTCCGGGCCGCGGTCGCCATGACCGGTTCGAGGTTCTGATCAATATCGCCATCGGGTTCAACCCGAACCCGACCACATCAACGGCAATGAATTTCTCCTCGTCAACTGAACCGGCACTGGGCGGACCGGCACACAAAGAACGAGGGCATGGGAAGGCGAGCCCTCCCTGCACTCGCGCAGAAGGATGATCGCACTCCACCCGCGCCGGCATCCGAAAGGACGTCATGAACTCGCACCGGAAACCCCGGTTTCGTTTCATCAAGCACGCGGCGATCCTGGCCGCTGTATTGACCGTCTCCCCGATTCTGCCGATGGCCGCCGCGGAACCATTGCGGAACCCTATGATTTCCCTTCCAATCCCTCCAGTTGCTTGGGGGTGGATGAAAACGAGTCTCATTTACTCAAATGCGGGACGGACGGACCGTCAATGGCAGCAGAACCTCGTAGGGGTCGACTCCTCCGGAAACCTCGGAACGTACCAGCTGTTTGACAGCTATGTCCTCCTCCAGTCCTCTATCAATGGCAAAGATCTTGCCTACAGCGAGCTGAACGCTTCGGATCTCAGTGCCCTCCTCGACCAGCAGTTCGCARATGCCACCAAGCTGGACCGGGCCGCGCGTTCACTCGGCCAGAGAGTCCAGCTCGGGCTGAGCATGCCTTGGATCAGCAACCAAATGTGGTTTGACATCCCTGGCTACGGATCGGTGAACACTGCCAATCCAGCAGACCGGGACAAAGTCAGCGATTGGTACCTCGGGAAGCTCATCGACAGGGCCCGAAATGCGGGCTGGACAAACACGTCCCTCTCAGCCATTTACTACCAGCGGGAAGACATCATTGGCGCCCGTGGCGATCCTGGCCTTGTGACACACATGAACCAGACAATCAAAGCGCAGGGCCTGACGTCCGTGTGGATCCCCTACTACGACTCGCCCAATAGGCTGAACGGCGAAGCCCTAGGCTTCAATCGGGTCATCATCCAACCGTCATACGCCTTCAAGGGAAGGGAAGACAACGGCACGGTCACCGCAGCTCGGCTGAGTGCCCTCGCGGAGACGGTCAAAGGCACCAACATCGGCATGGAATACGAAATCCGCGACCAAGGGGGCACCGACTACAGTGCGGCCGTTGCCCACCAGTACCTCGCTGTCTCCCAACAAACAGGGCTCGACACGAAACCCCAGGCCTTCTTCCACGGCGAAACGAACCTCTTTGATCGCGTTTCAGGACAATCTTCGGCAGCACCCAGCATGTGGCGGGCCTACCAGGACCTGACGGGCTACCTGCGCGGGGCGAGAATCAGCAACCTTGACCGCACCATTTCCTTCGCCCCCACCGGGATCACGTCCCAGTCATCAACGTTCGTCCTGGCGCCCGGAGAAAACACCGTCCGGTTGGATTTCAAGGATGCCGGAACAGGATCAACCCAACGATGGGCCGGGACCTTGGCGCTGACTTCCTTTGATGCCACAGGGAAGGCCTTGGGTACCAACTACGCGGTCACGCAAGGGTTCAGCGAACCCGATGGCACTTTCCGCTCGGTAATGGTTCCAGTGGCGCAAGCAAACAAGGCCGTGAAAGCCACGTTGGTGGTCACCCCGGTGATCCCGGGAACGCAAAACCTCACGCAGCCAAAACTCCTGGCGTCCTCCTACGAGCCTTTCGGTGTTCCGTCAACGGGGCAGTTGGTCTTCTCATCCAGCAACGACGAAACCGCCACCCAGTTCAGTGATGCAGCGGTGGTTACCGCCGGCTGGGGCAAGGGGAAGCTCACCGATGGCACCAAGTCCACCGACGGGAGCTGGTGGGGGTCCAACGCCGACCGTCTCGTCGGCTGGTCACAGGCCGAAGTCACCATGATCATCGATCTTGGCAAGGACACCCAACTCTCCTCCTTCAACGTCGATACCCACCAGGACAGCCTTGCGGGGGTCAGTTGGCCGAATAACCTGGCAGCACTGGCGGCGAACCTCCCTCTCGGGTTCGCAGGCCCACAGACCGGTACAACAGCTCCCGGATACCCCGCGCAGGCCTTTCCGGGACAGCGGCCGGCCGTCGCCGGGACTGCTGCCTTCTATGACACAATGTCGGGACGTTTCGCCTCTGGTGCACACGGCCGCTACGTGTCAGTGTCCTTGAGTGCGTCGGGGTGGGCCTTGCTTGATGAGGTCCGAATACTGGACGGTACTGGAAAGAACGTTGCGCAAGGCGCGTCGTACGCGCTCCTGACCAAGCCTCGGAGCAGCACAGGCGGGTACCGAAACACCGGCACCGGGCTGGCCGACGGCACTGTGCCGGCGGCCTTCAATTCCAGCCAGTTCACGGGGTTCGAACGGAACCGCACGCAGTGGCTGCTGGCGGCCCTCACGGTGCCGGCCAACATGGCCACGGCCCGCCTGTGGCTCAACAACGACAACGCATGGGGCGTCTCCGTGCCGAAAAACGCCACTTTCGATTGGAAGGACGCGGCAGGCGTCTGGCGCGCTGGAGGCCCGGTCACGGTGAAAACAGCGTGCGACGGCACAACAATCCCCTGCGCCGATCTGTCGCTTCCCAACCAGGTGATCTCCGCATTTCGGATCAACCTTCCCCAGGAAGCCGGTGGCTGGACAATGATCAGTGAGGTCACGGCCACCCGACGATAAGCATGAAAAGGCCCCGCACTTGCTGGGCGGGTGCCAGCAAGCGCGGGGCCTTCACATCGAAACTTCCGAACGACTATGCGAAGTCGGAAACCGCCGGATCCGGTCCGATCCGGCCTTCGGCTCCGCGGTCCAGGCCGTTGATGGCCTCCACATCGGCCTCATCCAGGGTGACGCCAAGTGCTGCGAAGTTCTCCTGGATCCGGGACTCGGTCACGGACTTGGGAATCACGACGTTGCCGATCGCCAGGTGCCAGGCGATGACTACTTGCGCTGGGGTAGCGCCGTGCTTGGCGGCGATCTGGGCGATGATGGAGTTCCCCAGGAGCTCGCCGCCCTGGCCCAAAGGCGACCAGGCCTGGGTCAGGATGCCCTGGGAAGCATCGAACTCCCGGAGTTCGGCCTGGTTGAAGAACGGGTGCAGCTCAATCTGGTGGATCGCCGGAACCACGCCAGTCTCATCGATCAGGCGCTGCAGGCCCTCTTTGCTGAAGTTGGAGACGCCGATGGACTTGACGCGTCCGCGCTTCTGGAGCTCAATGAGCGCCTTCCAGGTGTCCACGAACTTGTCCTGCTTGGGCTGCATCCAGTGGATCAGGTACAGGTCAAGGGTTTCCAGGCCGAGGCGATTCATGGATTCTTCGAAAGCAGCGAGAGTGGACTCGTAGCCTTGGTCCGCGTTCCACAGCTTGGTGGTGATGAAGATTTCCTCGGGCTTGAGGCCGGAGGATGCGATGGCGCGTCCCACGCCCGCCTCGTTGCCATAGATCTTGGCGGTATCGATGTGGCGGTAGCCAGCTTCGAAGGCCTGCCGCACCACCTTTTCGGCTACATCGTCCTCAACCTGCCACACCCCGTAGCCGAGCTGGGGAATGGTGTTGCCGTCGTTAAAAGTAAGGTTCGGTGACGAAGTCATGGCTCCCATCCTGCCACCCGCGCACACCGGGAGGCTACGGATTCCGCGGTCTCTAAGCTAGGCGCTTAATAGTTGCCATGTGGGAATAGGCGCGTCTGCACCTATTCTTCGATTCGCCGGGAATCGGTCTTGGCCCTCAGCAGCCTCTCCGCTTCGTCCACATGTTCGTAGACCGCTTCGGCGCGCCGTCGCACCGAAACCGCTCCCACCGGGACGGGCCCGACGGCGAGACGCAGCATAGCGGCCGCCTCCGCCGTCGTAGCAAGAGAGTTCCCTGCTTTGGACAATGCGCGATGCACGCCTGCGAGCGACCCAGGAATGTCCAGTCCGTCACTGGGTGCCTGAAGCTGCGCCTCGACGCAGACGGCACGCACCCTGGAAGACAAGTCCGCCAATTCATTGGCAATGACCACGAGTTCGACGTAGAGCTGTTCGTCTTCTACGCCCTCAAGCACCTGGTGGTACCGGTCAAGGCCGCGGTGGAAGCGGTCGTGAGCGCGCCTCCACAATCCTTTGCCAAGTTCAGCATCGTCCTTCCGCCCCTGCCGGACGGCCCCAAAGAATCCCAATCCAGCGCTCAGAGGTATTGACCCGGGTGGCGGTCCGGATCTTCAACGCGGGGAGGTTTGCCCGGTTCCTTTTCCGTACCGGGAAGGTGGGCTCGCTGCGGCTCACCATTCTCGCCAATAACGACGCCCGGGGCGATCATGGTTCCGGGCGGCAGTTGGCGAAGCTGCAACTGGGCGACAGCATGTTCCCGGGCTGCCTGCTGGGCAGCAATGGCTGTCTGGATTCCGTGGAACAATCCTTCGAGCCAACCGACCAGCTGGGCCTGCGCGATCCGGAGCTCGGCGTCGGACGGTGTGGCGTTTTCAGGGAAGGGGAGGCTGATGCGCTCCAGCTCTTCCACAAGTTCCGGAGCGAGGCCCTCTTCGAGCTCTTTGATGGAGCGTTCGTGGATCTCGGCGAGGCGTCCGCGCGCAGCCTCGTCCAAGRGGGCGCTCTTCACTTCTTCAAGCAGCTGGCGGATCATGGTGCCGATCCGCATGACTTTGGCGGGTTCATCGACGAGGTCCTGCAGGGTGCTGCCCTTCTTGGCGCCAGCCCCGGGCTTCGGGCCCACTTCGGTTGTGCTCTCCGCCGTGCCAGCGTCCAAGGTTGTGCCCTCCACCGGGATATCGTCAAAGCTCTCGCCACTGGGTTGAGTGTCGTCCTGATCGCTCATGCGTTCATACTCTCACGGGCCGCAACTCGGCCCAGAGCCTTGACGAGTATTTCGCCTTCGTCCTTAGCGAAACCACATTTTTCATAGAAGCCCGTGGCATAAACGTTGGCGGGGACCCAGACTTCCTCCATCCCATGCGCCCGCATCCATTCCTCCATGACCGCCAGGAGGGACCGGCCGATACCGTTGTGGCGCCAATCCGTGTGAGTGCCCATTTCCATGAGAAGCAGTTCGGCCCACGGTCCGGCGTTGCGGCGTCGTTGAATGCAGCAGTGAAGGAACCCCACTGTCCCGCCACCGAACTCAGCCAGCCAGAACAGCACGGAAGGGTCACCCAAAAAGGAGCGGGCGGCGTCGTGCGTCAACGCGCCTGACGGCTCGACTGAAGTATCCTCGTCAAACAAATTGTCCGTCTCCGCGAGACGGATCAGCGCGTCGGCGTCGTCGGGACCGAGCAGCCGGATCCGAACGTCAGCATTCGTGAATGTTGCCATGCCAGAACCTCCCCTGAGGAGCAGTCTATGAGGTGGGCGTCCCGTTGCCACGGGAGGTTCCTGCCATGCCGTTGCTGGCGCCGTTGGCCTGCTGGACCATTCGGGCCTCGCAGAGATCCAGCCAGCGGGTCTCGGCCTCGGCATGGAAGATCAGGGAATCCAGGACGAGCACCCTGGCTGTATCGGTCACTCTCTGGTTGGCGGCCACGTCCTTGCGGGTTTGGGTGAGTTCCTGCAGTTCCTGCAAGGAAATCTCACGTTGGGCCTGGATGAGCGCCGTGACGTCTGTGCCCGCCGTCGTGACGGCCAGTGCCAGTTTGATGGCCAGTTCGTTCCTCGGTGGAACTCCCCGCTCCACCGAGGTTGCGAACCATCGGCGGACTTCGGCTGTCCCGGCGTCGGTGATGCTGTAAAGCACGTGGCCATGGCCGTCGTCGCCGTTCCTCCGAACCAAAGCGTCACGCTCCAGCCGGTTCAGTGTGGTGTACACCTGTCCGATGTTCAGCGGCCAGACGGCTCCCGTGCGTTCCTCGAAGGCCGCGCGAAGCTGATATCCGTAGCGGGGCTGCTCCTGGAGCAATGCCAGGATGCTGTACCGGATGGACATTGCTCTCCTCCTTGCGGCCGGTTCGGCGGATTTATAGCAGTAGCAGGACTTTGCCCATGTGCTCGCCGGAATCGAAGTACTCGTGGGCTTCGCGGACCTGTTCCAAGGGGAACGACTTGGCCACGAACGGCTTGATCCGGCCGTCGGCCAGCATCGGCCACACCGATTCGCGGACGGCGTTCATGATGACACCCTTTTCCGCAACGGGCCGCGGGCGGAGCGCTGTACCGATGATCGCCGCGCGTTTGCTGAGCAGCTGGCCGAGGTTGAGCTCGCCTTTGGCGCCACCCTGCAGCCCGATCACCACCAGCCGGCCGTAGTCTGCGAGCGCTTCCACGTTTTGCTGCAGGTATTTGGCGCCGACGACGTCGAGAATCACGTCCGCGCCTTTGCCACCGTTTTGCGCCTTGAGGCTTACCGCGAAGTCTTCTTCCGCGTAATTGATGGCGATGTCGGCCCCGAGGAAAGCTTTTGCGGTTCCGACCTTTTCGGCCGTTCCGGCCGTCGCAGCGACCGTAGCACCGCAGGCCTTGGCGAGTTGGATGGCCATGGTGCCGATGCCGCCAGTGGCGCCATGGATCAGCACCGTCTCACCCGCTTGCAGTTGTGCAGTCATGATGAGGTTCGAGTACACCGTGGCGGCTACCTCAGGCAAGGACGCGGCGGTGACCAGGTCCACGCCGTCGGGCAGTCGCAGAACCTGCTCCGCCGGAACGGCAACCTGCTGTGCGTAGCCGCCACCCGAAAGCAAGGCCACTACCTTGTCTCCCACGGAGAACGGCTTGCTCACATCGGGCCCGAACGCGGCAATTCTGCCGGAGACCTCAAGGCCGGGAATTTCGGACGCTCCCTGCGGCGGAGGATAGAAACCGCGGCGCTGCTGGACATCGGCCCTGTTGAGACCGGCGGCGACGACGTCGATGAGAACCTCGCCGGGGCCGGGAACCGGAGCAGGGACCTCACGGACCTCGAGAACCTCGGGCCCGCCCGGTTCGGAGATGTAGACGGCTTTCATAAGTGCTCCCGATTCCTTGCTCAGCGCAATTGGCCTTTCGGACACCTTAGTTGGGTTAATCGCGGCGCCGGGTTTTTGGCACAGCCAACTCCCTATGAAACACTACTAGGCAGGGAAGGTTGTCCGAGCGGCCTAAGGAGCTGGTCTTGAAAACCAGTGTGCGGTAACCCCGCACCAAGGGTTCAAATCCCTTACCTTCCGCGTGGCGCGACGATCGCGCAGCTCAGAGGCCGGTTCGTGCGAATCTTTGGATTCCACGGCCGGCCTCTTTTGCGTTAATTTAGGCGGGTTTGGAGTTGCCCCCGGTTGCTGAGTATCGCTAAGAAACGCCAACGGCCGGTTCCGCGGGCGGAACCGGCCAGAATCGGCGTCGGGAGCTGAAGCAGTCTAGACGGCTACTTCGACGTATCCGTCCACCAGACGGGTGGCGTAGCTTGCGAGCCGCAGTTCGGGGTTGGTGAAGCATTCGCCGGTTTCGAGGTCGTAGACCTCTTTGTGAAGGGGCGAGGCGATGGTGGGACGGCTGCCCCGGGAACCGACGATTCCCCGCGCCATGACGTTGGAGAGAGTTGCCGGGTCCTGCTGGGATACCGCCAGGACCTGGTCCGGCGTGGTGCGGAAAAGTGCTACTTGCTTGCCTCCGACCAAGGCAGCTTCGCCCCAGGCCGGTTCCAGCTCGTCGATTGCGCAGACGCGGTGCCAGCCGGACGCGGTCGGTGCACTCAGCTGTTCTTGGTTTTCCCGATCCAGAATTACGGTCATTTCAGCCCCTATCGCTTAGCCTGCCGGTCCGGCGAATCCAATTCCGCCGTCCGGCACGGGCCGTTTGCGGCCACAACTTCACGGTAGGCCCGCCATGTTTCGCCCGAATGCAATCAATGTGTCCTGCTCGTAAAGGAGACCTCACATCACCGCAATCCTCACCGTGATGCCGAAGTTAAGCTCCCGAAACAAAGGGGAAACTGACGCGAAACTGCGTGTCTTTAGTCTGAAGTGACAAGTCGCGGATGACGGTTCTGCGGCACATGCGAAAGGCCGCCAGTGACCGGACATACTTCCCCTTCAGAGAACGCGCGCCGCATTATTGTCGCGGGCGGAGGCCCCGCGGCCCACCGTTTTGCCGATGCCATGCACACCCGCGGTCTCGAGGGCTGGCACGTCACTGTCCTGACCGAGGAAGCGCATCTTCCCTATGACCGGGTCACGCTGAGCAAAGCGCTCATCGAGGTGGACTACGACCTCACCCTCGGACACGCTTCGATGTGGGACCACGATGCTTTGGATCTGCGCACCGGTGAGCGTGTGGTCAGGATCAACCCCCATGCCAGGTCCGTGGAAACCGCGTCCGGCAACAGCTACGAATACGACGCCCTCGTGGTCGCAACGGGCTCGAATGCCGCCCGCCTGCCCATCCCGGGCGCCGAGCACACACATGTCTACCGCACGCTCGAAGACGTCTGGGCCATCAACGAGGCCATCACACGGCTCACGGAGAAGCTTGGCCGCAAGGTCAACGCCGTCACCATCGGCGGCGGTCTCCTCGGCCTCGAATCGGCCGCAGGCACGGAGCGGCTGGGCGCCACCCCGATCGTCATCGACGGCGCGTCCTGGCTGATGGCCACCCAGCTCGACGAAGGCGCCGGCCAGGCATTGGGCCGCCTCATCAAAGACAAAGGCTTCGAAATCCACGGCGGCGTGTTCCCTTCCGAAGTATTGTCCGACGACGACGGCCAGGTCACCGGAGTCCTCATGGCCGACGGCCGCATCATCGACGCCGACATCGTGATCGTCGCGATCGGGGTCAGACCGCGCGATGAGCTCTTCCGTGCAGCGGAGGGCGAGGAACAGGTCTTCACCCTTGGCCAGCGCGGCGGTGTTGTCATTTCCGACGGTTGCGAAACCGAGATCCCGGGCATCTTCGCCATCGGCGAGGTGGCGAACTTCGGCGGGATGTGCATGGGACTCGTGGCCCCGGCGAACACGATGGCCGAGATCGTGGCCGACCGGCTGCACGGCGGACAGGCAACGTTTGCGGGCTTCGACACCGCCACCAAGCTCAAGCTCTCCGGCGTGGACGTGGCCAGCTT
>NZ_JBFTQF010000024.1:0-22072 GCF_056398865.1 Arthrobacter sp. 01T419 | reverse complement strand
GCTCCTCCTACCGCGCCGGACGCCTCTGGGCCACCGCGATGCGCAAGAAAGGCCGCGACATCCCCGCCCACCTGGCCCACATCGCCGAGGGCATCCAGGACTCCGGCACCACCCGCCAGGAAGCCAGCACCCTCCTCGCACACCACGCTACGGCCTGATCCGTAAGGACCCAACATGTTCCCCACTCGGATTGAAATCATTCCCTCGGACGGAATCGTCGAGAAGGTCCAGGCCGCGGTGCCTGTATCCACAACACTCACCGTCACCTGTCTGCCCCATCACGGCATCACGCGAACCATGGAGGCTTCCATCAAGCTCAGCCTCCTCGGCTACAACGTGATTCCGCACCTCTCGGCACGCGGGCTGGAGGACCGGGCGCAGCTTTCCGGCATCCTCCGTAGCTGCGTGGCTGCAGGGATCACCGAGGTCTTCGCTATCGGTGGAGACGGACCACGGGGCGCCGGCCCCTACGAATCGTGCCTTCACCTCCTGGAGGACGTCGCTGAGTACTCCGGTGGCAGGATCTCCGCGGGCATCGCCGGCTACCCGGAAGGCCATCCCTCCGTGAGCGGGCTGGACCTCCTGGATGCCTTGTTGGCCAAGCAGCCCCTGGCCACGCATGTTGTCACGCAGATGTGCTTCTCCGCACCGAAAGTCCTCGACTACGCAGCACTCCTACGCCGCGAAGGGGTCGAACTGCCGGTGTGGGCCGGGGTAGCCGGCGCCGTTCCCCGCACCAAACTGCTGGCTTTGGCGACCCAGATCGGCGTCGGTACGTCCTTGAAGTTCCTCAGCAACAAGGGAACTCTCGCCCGCAAGCTCCTGGGTGGGGACAAATACTCGCCGGAGGGCCTTGTCTCCGAGCTCATGGCGCATCCGGACAGTGTCACCGGAATCCATCTGTACAGCTTCAACAGGCTGGATAGGCCCACGTGGGAACCAACGGATCTGCCCGACCCGGCAGCAGCTGACGCCGCATCCGCGTAGCCGGCGGACATGCGCAACGGGTTCCGGGGACCCCTAGCTCCCCGGAACCGAAATGACGGCGACCGTCTTCTGGGCGTCGTCGCGCAGTTCCACGCCCGAGATCCCGGCGAGCTGGACCGGCGTCGCGCCCGTCACCTTGATACGTCCACTGGAAGTGGCCGTCCAACCGCAGGCCAATTCCTCCTTGCCGTCGCGGCCCTTGACCCACAGGTACATGGTGCCGTCGAGGGGCATGCTGCGGCCTTCCAGCTGCAGCTCGGTCCCCCACGATTTCTTGACGAGCCCCACGGTGAGCTGCAGGCCGTTGTCGGTTTGCACCGAATAGCTGGCATCAGGCTTGGGTGGCTGGTTCATCACCGGCCCGGCCAGGACTCCCAGCCCGAGGCACGCCGCGGCCACGGCGCCCACCAGAGCCACCCACCGACGTCGGGATTTCCGGCGCAGCGCTGCCATTTTCAGCAGGATCGGCTGCGGGAGCGTTTCTGAAAAGGCCCCCAAAAGTGAGCGAGCGTCTGGGGTGGACTCGACGGCGGGGCGTTCGACCTCGAAAGGCGCAGCGGATTGCGCGACGGCAGGGCGCTTGACGGCAGGGCGCCCGGCGGCGAGCGCGACGGCGTCGGGCACGGGGACCGCGTCGAGAAGAGCGGGGAGGCTTTCCAACTCGGCCAGCTCGCGCCGGCAATCAGCGCAGGTTTCCAGGTGCTCTTCAAAGGCCCGGGCCTCGGCACGCTCCAGGCCGCCGAGCAGGTAGGCGCCCAGCAATTGGTGAAGTCCTGTTTCATTGTTCATCGCTGCACCCCCATTTCGTCCAGAATCGTGCGGAGCGCCCTGACGGCGTAGAAGGCCCGGGATTTCACGGTCCCGCTGGGGATGTTGAGCCTCAGTGCGGCCTCGTTCACGGTGAAACGTTCGTAGTGCAGAGCTATCAGGACCTCCCGGTGCTCGGTGCTGAGACGCAGGAGGGCTTCTTCCATGAGGACCCGGTTGAGAAGTTCGTCAACGCGTTCGGTGGCCTCCTCCGGGTCGGCCATGTCGCGTTCGGCGGCCTCGGCCGGCCGCCGCTGAGCTTTCCGATAATTGTCGATGATGACGTTGCGGGCCGTCCGGAACAAATAGCTGCGCAGGCTCCCGGTGATCTGCGGGGCATGCTGCCACACCCGGAGGATGGTTTCCTGCACCACGTCTTCAGCCAAATGGGCGTCCGGCGTGCAGCTCAGCACGAAGCGGCGCAGGGCCGTGCCGTGGTCGCGGTAGATCGCGGCCACGACGTCCTCGTCGAGCGGCATCGGCGCCTCCTGTCTGCTGCGGCTTCCCCTTCTCCTGCGATACGACGTGCCCGCCACGAAAAAGGTTCAGCTCTGTGAACCATTCTTCACCTGTCGTCGTCGTAGGGGTTAGCCTCCGGCACGTCAAAGGCCGGTCCAAGCAAAGGAGCACACCATGAAGAAGCAACTCAGCACCGGCCTGGGCGTCCTTGCACTGGCCATTGCCCTTAGTGCCTGCGGAGGCAGCCCGGGCACGTCGACGACTTCCTCAAGTCCGGCGAGCTCAAGCGCCGCGGCGCCGAGCACATCGACGACGAGCCCGGCACCGTCGTCGAGCGCTTCTGCCGCTGCGGCGGAACTGAAGACGGCGTCGTCGAGCGCCGGCGAGAGAGTGGTTGCGGCGAACGGCAAGAGCGTTTACGTCTTCACGAAGGACGTCAAGAATTCCGGCAAGAGCGCCTGCACCGGAGGATGTGCCGCTTCGTGGCCGGCCGTGACGACAACGTCGGCCACGCCGGCGGTTGACGGGGTGAGCGGAACGATCGGCACCATCCCCACAGCAGACGGCAAGATGCAGATCACTATCAACGGGATGCCCATCTACTTCTATTCCAAGGATGAAGACTCCAGTGACACCTACGGCCAAGGCGTGGGTGGCGTGTGGTTCCTGGTCAGCCCGTCCGGCTCAATGGTGACCCCGAGCGGCATGACGTACTGAAACCCTCGCTCACTTTTGAACCCCAAAAGGCGAACGCTCGCTCAGATCTCTCCGGACCGGCCGGCAGATCTGAGCGAGCGTTCGCCTTGGAAGGCTTAAAGGTGAGCGAGCGTTTTAGGCGTCCTCGAACTCGACGGCCGCGATGATTTCCTTCGTCTCCGGGTGGATCATGAAGGCTTCATCGTCCTCTTCGATCATGACGTAGTTGCCGTGGTCCGTGGCGAAGTGCCAGGCAAGGATCGTCTCGCCGTCGTGCTCGTAGTTGGGATCGCCCATAGTGATCTTCTCCAGCTCGTAGCCGGCAACGTCGCACAGTTCACGGATGATGAGCTCGAATTCGGGGGCATTCTCGAGCTCGGCTTCGGCTGCCTCGGCCTGGCGCTCTTCGAGGTTCGGAATGAGGGCAACGCGCTCGGCGATGTGGGCCTTGAGCTGCTCCTCGTCCAGGTAGAGGACGCCTTCCTGGCTGCGGAGCCAGGCCGCGTTGAGGGCAATGATGTCCTCGGTCTCCAATAGGGATTCGAATTCGCCGTCGAGGGCTTCGAGCTCGGCCACGGCCTCCGGGGCCTCCTCCGACTCGTCAAGGTCGCCGTCCAGGTAGGCCTCGGCGTCGTCCTCTGAAAGTGAATCGAAGGCTGCGGCGGTGCGGTTGAACAGCTCAAGGTGGCCGGTGGCGCCCATGGCTTCGAGGCCTTCGCGGACAAATGTGTCCACTTCTTCGCGCTCCGGGACCGTGAACACGTACTGGGCGAAACCGCCCGCGAGTGCCTGCGTCAGGTAGTAGTCCACAAAGTAGCTGCGCAGCGCGTTGGTAGCGATTTCCTCATGGTTGAGGAGCTCCTCGTACATCTCGTTGACCACGGTGACGTTCGCGTCCACAACGTCTGCGTTGGCGGCCTCGATGCTGTCCTTCGTCAGAATGACGGGGTTCTCATTGCTGGTCATGGGATTTCCTCACTGCTAGGAAGCTTGTGCTGCTCCGGACCCTTTCAACGTACGCGGGGGCAGCAGTCGGGCAGGCTAGGCCGAGGTGAACGTCCGGCAAAGTTTCAGGGCTGCTCCCGGCTGACTAGGATTCATAGATAGCCTCCAGCCGAAAGTAGCCCCAAAGAATGCCTTCCCGCTCAGACGACTCCTGGGAACTGGCGATTCAGACACCCGCCATTAACGACCGCTCCTTGGCGGCCGGTCTCGCCTATGCCATGGGGAGCAGGGTCAGCAGCATCACTTTCGACTCCGCCACGGGCTTGATGATGGGCAAGGTCCGGGGCAGTGGCCCTTCGCCGTATTCGACGTCGGCCAAACTGGTCCGCAAGCCCGGCGGCTGGAGCTGCACGGTGGGGGTGTGCAGCTGCCCGGTCCGCAAGGACTGCAAACACGTGGCAGCCCTCCTCTTCGCGGCCGAGGACCATCCTGCCGTGCGGGCACAGCTGCTCAGCGCCCCCGCTTTCGGCCAAACTGCCCAGACCGGGGGAACGGTGCAGCGGCCGGCCTGGGAGCAGGCCCTTAGCAAACTCATCGCCACTCCGGGAACCGCCCCGCAAGGCCAAGGCCTCCCCTTGGCGCTGGCATTCGAAGTGGAAGAGCCTGCCCCGCACTTCTCCTACACAGGCCGCCGCGATCCCCTGCGAAGCGTGCGACAGCTCAAGGCCCGCCCGGTGATGATGGGCGCCAAGGGCAAGTGGATCCGCGGCGACGTCTCCTGGACCAACTTGAACTACCTCGGCTACAAGCGCGAATTCAACGAGGCCCACATCGACTGGATGCAGGGCTTCCTGGCCGCGCATTCCACCTCGGACTACCGGCAGCTCACATCCAGCATGTGGATGTTGCTCAATGAATTCGCCGGGAAGAACCTGTGGAACCTGCTGGCCGAAGCGGCGAAAGTCGGGGTCGCGCTCATCCACTCCGGCGGGACCGAGCCTGTCCGCATTGCGGCGGAACCCGCCGTCGTCGGGCTTGACCTCAGCCGTTCGGGCGGGGACGCCTCAAGCGACCGGCCCGACGACGGGCTGCAGTTGGCGCCGTCAGTGACCTTGGGCGGGGACGCCCTTGATCCGGCGACCTTGGCCTTGATCGGCCGCCCGGCGCATGGCTTGTTCTTCACGGGCCCCGGCGAGGGGCATTTGCCTGGCGTATCGGCACCCGAGAACCTCATCACCCTGGCCCCACTGGAGGGAGGCGAGTCGCAGGAACTCCTGGACTTCGTCATGGGCGCGTCCCGGCTCCAGATTCCGGCCAAGGACGAGGAACGATTCCTCACGGCGTTCTATCCGAAACTCAAGCAATCCACCCGGGTCACGGCGGTTGACCATTCCGTGGAGCTTCCAGTTCTCGCCGTGCCCACGCTGTCGCTGCTGGCAAACTACGGCGCTGACCACCGGGTGCGGCTGCACTGGGAGTGGCACTACAAGGCCGGCAAGCTCGTCACGGCCCAGCCCCTCTGGCGACACCCCGACGATCACGGCTACCGCGACGACGCCGAGGAAGCCCGGATCCTGGAAACCTTGGGCCGGCCTTGGGATGTGGTTGGTGCGCTGGGCGAATCCTCGAGCGGCGGATGGGGAGCCCCGCGGCTGACGGCATCGGTTGAGCTCGATGGCCTGGACACGCTGGCCTTCACCGAGGAGGTCCTCCCCCGGCTGGGCGAGCTGCCCGACGTGGTCGTGGACACCTCCGGCGAGATCGCCGACTACCGCGAAGCCACCGAGGCTCCCGTCGTCTCCATTTCGACCAAGGCCACCGACAGCCGCGACTGGTTCGATCTCGGCATCGTCATCACGCTCGAGGGCGAACCGGTGTCTTTTGCCGCGGTGTTTTCCGCCCTCGCGGCGGGCCAGAGCCGCATGTTGCTGCCCAGCGGCGCCTACTTCTCACTGGACCTGCCCGAGCTGCACCAACTCCGAGCGCTCATCGACGAAGCCCGGTCCTTGCAAGACAACCCGGACCGGCACGGCACCCTGCAGATCAGCCGCTTCCAGGCCGGGCTCTGGGATGAGCTCGCGCACTTGGGGATCGTGGACGAACAAGCGGCCGCGTGGCGCGAGGCTGTGGGCGGATTGCTCGACGACGGCGTGACCGGGCTGCCGCTGCCCGGCTCGCTTAACGCCGAACTCCGTCCGTACCAGGTGGAGGGCTTCAACTGGCTGAGCTTCCTGTACCGACACAGCCTGGGCGGGGTCCTGGCCGACGACATGGGGCTTGGCAAGACCGTGCAGGCGATTGCCTTGATGTGCGCGGCGAAGGAGCAGGCGGTTTCCGCCCCGGGCGACGGCGGCAACGCTGATAACGGCGCCAGGAGCGGCGGCGCCCCCTTCTTAGTGGTGGCGCCGACCAGCGTCGTGGGCAACTGGGCCGCAGAGGTGCAACGCTTCGCGCCCGGCCTCAGCGTGAAGACCATCGGCGAGACCTTCGCCAAGAGCGGCGCGGATCCGCAGGAAGCCATGGCCGGAACCGACGTCGTCATCACTTCCTATGCGCTGTTCCGGATCGACTACGAGGCCTATGCCGCCAAGGCGTGGGCCGGGCTCATGTTGGACGAAGCCCAGTTCGTGAAGAACCACCAGTCCAAGGCCTACCAATGCGCCCGCAAACTCCCGGCATCGTTCAAGCTCGCCATCACAGGAACGCCGCTCGAAAACAACCTCATGGAATTCTGGGCACTGACCTCCATCGTGGCACCAGGACTGTTCTCCAGCCCGCGCCGCTTCGCGGAGTACTACCAGAAGCCGGTCGAAAAGAACGGCGACAAAGCGCAGCTCGCCAAGCTCCGCCGTCGGGTCCGTCCCCTCATGATGCGCCGCACCAAAGAGCAGGTCATCAAGGATCTGCCGCCCAAGCAGGAACAGGTGCTGGAAGTAGTGCTGAACCCGCGGCACCAGAAGGTGTACCAGACACACTTGCAGCGTGAGCGGCAGAAGATCCTCGGGCTGATCGACGACGTCAACAAGAACCGGTTCACCATTTTCCAGTCGCTCACCCTGCTACGGCAGCTGAGCCTGGACGTCTCCCTCGTGGATGAGTCCCTGTCCGCGGTGCGCTCGTCCAAGCTCGATGTGCTTTTCGAGCAACTCGAGGACATTGTTGCCGAGGGGCACAGGGCACTGATCTTCAGCCAGTTCACGGGATTCCTGGGCAAGGTCCGCCAGCGTCTTGAGGAAGAGGGTACGGAGTTCTGCTACCTCGACGGAAGCACCCGGAACCGGGCCGACGTCGTGAGCGAATTCAAGAACGGCGCAGCGCCCGTGTTCCTCATTTCCTTGAAAGCCGGGGGCTTCGGCCTGAACCTGACCGAGGCCGATTACGTGTTCCTGTTGGATCCATGGTGGAACCCGGCCTCTGAGGCACAAGCCGTGGACCGCACCCACAGGATCGGGCAGGCCAGGAACGTGATGGTCTACCGCCTGGTGGCAAAGGACACCATCGAGGAAAAGGTCATGGCGCTCAAAGCCAAGAAATCGCAGCTGTTCGCGGATGTCATGGAAGGCGATGCCTTGGCCGGCGGCGCTTTGACGGCGGAGGACCTGGCGGGCCTGTTCGCGGAGTGAGCCAGGTTGGTCATATATTCAAATTCTGACGATCGTCATATCTCATCGATGTTAGGCCATTGGGGCCACTCGGGGCAATGACTTTTCCGAAGTTTACGAAGAGGCTCTCCCGACGTCGAAATTTCTTCTTGGTATGCCAAGTGGCGTGATTCCGCCACTCAGGCCCCATTCATCCTTTCTGTCATCGCTGAATTTGAAGGAAATCCCTCTCGGCCCCATTGACGCCAATTTTCAACTTGGTATACCGTGAGCGCAATCGACGCCCCGCTTGACGGGGCGCCATGACGAGGAGGGAAGAGTCTCAATGGTTGAGCTGGAATCACCTGCCGCTCCCGAGGGTTTGGGCTGCGGCACCTGCGGCCATGGTGGCGCAGTTATGGAGGACGCGTTCACGGAAGACTCGGCGCTCTTCGGCCGGAAAGGGGGCGTATCCAAGGGACAGACCATAGCCCTCGCCGAGCGGGTGCAGCGCGAGTCGGCCCGCGCGCACCAACGAGGCCTCGGCACAGACGGACAGCGCGATCAGAACCGTCCCGTGGTGCTAGCGCCAAGTTGGGTCCTGGCTCATCAGCAGGGCGAGATGGTCCTTCTGCGCGATCACGAAGTAGTGGTTCGCGGCGACCGAATCGAGGCCGTCCGTCCTTGGTCCGGTACCACGGACGAACGCATCGACCTACAGGGCCAGCTTCTGGTTCCGGGGTTGATTTCCATGCACAGCCACGTCGCTGGCGGCGCTGCCACACGCGGGTATGTAGAAGGCAACCTCACGCCGATGAGCAAAGGCGCCACACTGCGCCAGGGCAGGCAATTCCTCAACGCAATGGTCCTGTTGGAGGATCTTCCCGACGAGGACCTCGATACCATGACTGCCCTGAACCTGGCAGAAATTCTCCGAGGTGGCTGCACCACGCAAGTTGAAATGTCCAAAGGCTTGAGATCCATGCAGTCCTACGTTCGCGTCGCGCGGCAATTCGGAATCCGCGGCTATCCTTCCGGGGCCGTGCCGGGGATGAGGCGGATCTTGCCGATCTGGAAACGCGGCGATGACGACAAGAAATTGTTCGATTCGGTGCCCGAGACACTTGCCGAAATCCAGGAAAACCTCGCCTACGCCCGGACCGTCGACGGCGTCGACGACGGCCGCATCCTGCCGATGATGGCGCCGGCAACAAACGCAGTGCACACGCCGGAAACATTTGCCGCCATGAAAGCTGCCGCCCTAGAACTCCACGGACTCCACATCCACCTGCAGGCAGGTTATGGCCGGGCACCGCAACCTGACAAAGTGGCGATGAACCGGCTGTGGGGCCAAGACGAGATCCCCTGGCTGCACAGCCTTGGCCTCTTCGACGGCTCGGTACGGGTCTTTGGAGCGCACCTCCTGGGAATCGACTTTGAGCGGGACCTTCCGCTGCTCGCCAACCCCAACTTCACCTTCGCCAACTGTCCCTCGGGCACTGGCGCAGGAGTCACACCCGCGCAGTGGCCGTGGCCGGAAGTTCTCGGAGCAGGCGTGAACTCCGGCATCGGCCTGGATACGCACTCGAACGACTACATCGAAAACCTCAAAATGGCCGTCATTTATGGCCGGATCAGGGCAGACTTCCTCGGCGATTCGACTCCGGTGCCCATGGTCCGTCCGTCCATCTGGACCGCCATGGAATCAGCGACCCTTGGAGGTGCCCGGGGTCTGGGCCGCGAGGACCTTGGCCGCATAGCCGTCGGTGCAAAGGCTGACCTGACGAGCATCGATGTCAGCGGTCTGCTGGTTGGTGTGGGAACGGTTCCCCGCGAGCCGCTCAATCACTTGATGTACGCCAACGGCCTCTCCGTCAAAAACGTCATGACGGATGGCCATTGGCAAGTCCGCAACGGCGCGCTCGTAGTGGTTGACGAAGCGAGGCTGGTCCGCGAGGCCGGCAAGGTGGTAGAGCGCATCTGGGACCAGATGGCCGCCGACGGCGTGTTCGTCGAGGAACCCCGCAGCGACCTGATCCCGGCAGCCATTTCCTAGCGTCACCGGCACCCCTAAACGCGTCACCGGCACCCCTAAACGCGTCCCGACGCTGCCCGGACAGCCCGCTGCCCGCTGGCCGGACTGACCTTCCCGTTCATCTTTTTGCCCATGTTGTTCCCGTTCACCACAAGTAGGAGAAAAATCAATGAAGAACTTTGCTCCCCGGGTACCAAGTCTCTGGAGAAAAGTCGCGATCGCCGCGGTTCTTGGCTCGACCCTCGCCGGCACTGCCGCCTGCGGAGGACCAGGCCAGGCCGCATCGCCAACTACGGACAGTGCCAACGCGGCCCTTGCAGCCTTGGTGCCCGCGGACATCAAGGCGAAAGGCACCATCTCGGTCGGGACCCAGCCCGATTTCGAGCCGGCCAACTTCACACCAATCGGCGAAAACGGCGTCAAGGGGTTCAACATCGACCTCATGGATGCCATGGCCGCCAAACTCGGCCTGAAGATCAGCTACCAGAAGGTGCCATTCGACCAGTTGTTGGTTGGCGTCCAGACCGGCAAATTCGATGCGTCGATTGCCGGAATGACGGACCGCAAGGGCCGCCAAGCAAATGTGGATTTCGTGGACTACCAGGTTGCGGGCACAGTCTTTATGGTGGCCAAGGGCAACCCGAAGAAGATTACGGGCGAGCCCGACGGCGGCTGCGGAATCAAGATCGGCGGTGTCAAAGGCAACGACGACGAGCGCTTGGTCGGGATCATGGCCAAGGCCTGCACGGCTGCTGGAAAGCCGGCTCCAGAGCTGGTTACCTTCCCCACTGGCAGCGACAAAAACCTGGCGTTGACTTCAGGCCGGGTGGACGCGATGTTCTGGCCGGACATGGCTGTATCCGTGATCAACCGGGAGACCCAGGGGAAGCTCGAATCAGTGCCGGTGAACTTCGAGCCCAAGGTCTTCCTCGGCATGATCTTCAACAAGCAGAACCCCCAGTTGCGGGACGCCTTCCTGAAAGCAACGGAGGCCATGCATGCCGACGGCAGCTACGACGCGATTCTGAAGAAGTGGGATGTCACTGTCATTGATCTGCCGAAACCGGGCGTGAATCTCGCAACGTCCTAGTCATTGCCGGAGTGCGGTCTGCTACGACGGACCGCACTCCGGATTCCAGTTCCGCAAAGAAGGACAGCCACATGTTGACGAAAACCGTATGCTCGCCCTCGGGTGATCTGTGCCATGACCATTGACAGCCACCGCCGGGCCTCGGCGCAGGACAAAGCCGGGGAGCCTCCCATGACAATTCTTGATCCAACACGCGCATCGGACGGGCACGCACCCGGAATTCAGGCCAAGCGCCGCAAACCGTATGGGCAGATGGCAACCGGGACGCTTATTGTGGCGATTGCCGCGCTGTTCGTTTGGTCCCAGGCGGCAAATGAGAATCTGGACTGGTCCAGCGTCGGCGAGTTCATGTTCCACCCGGTCATCTTCAAGGGCATCGCCGTCACGCTTGAACTCTCGGTCTTCAGCATGTTGATCTCGGTGGTCCTGGCTTTCGGCGTCGCCCTCATGTGCCAGAGCAAAAACAGGCTGGCTGCCGTCGTCGGCCGGCTCTATGTGTGGTTCTTCCGTGGTGTGCCGCTCCTGGTCCAGATCCTCATCTGGTTCAACCTGGCGGTGCTGTTCCCCAAGATCCTCGGAGCCGATACCAATCAGCTGATCTCGGGCTTCACAGCAGGCCTCTGTGCGCTGTCGCTGGCCGAGTCGGGCTACATGGCGGAAATTATTCGCGGCGGCATTCTGTCGGTCAGCAAGGGACAGACTGACGCCGGCCTCAGCATCGGCCTGACGCGCGGACAGGCTTTGCGGCGGATCGTGTTGCCGCAGACCATCAGGGTCATCATTCCACCGACGGGAAATCAGTTCATCGGCCTCCTCAAGGCCAGTTCCTTGGTCTCCGCGATCGGCGGAAGCGATCTGCTGACGCAGACCCAACTCATCTACGGCCAGAATTTCAAGATTGTGCCGCTGCTCATCGTGGCCACAGCTTGGTACCTCATCCTTGTCAGCGTTGCCAGCATCGGCCAGTACTTCCTGGAACAAAAGTTCAGCCCGGACGGCGCCGCGACCCGGCGGCCGTTCCGGGAACTCATCCGCCGGAACGTGCTGTTGCGGAACCACCCCGATCTTCCCCGAAAGGCAGTCCAGCCATGACCCTCGCTCCAACCCAGGGACAAGCTCGAACACAGGCGCCGCTGATGGTGATCGACGACGTCCACAAATGGCTAGGAAAGAACCACATCCTGCGTGGTGTGAACATGTCCGTGGCACCAGGAGAAATCGTTTGCGTCCTCGGCCCTTCGGGCTCCGGAAAGAGCACGCTGCTGCGCTGCATCAACGGTCTCGAGGCTGTTGAATCCGGGACGGTTGAAGTCGGCGGAGACCGTGTTGGCTACAAAATGCACAAAGGACAGTTGTTCGAACACACCGAACGGGAATCGGCCAGAATGCGGCGGCGGATCGGCATGGTCTTCCAGCATTTCAACCTTTTCACGCACATGACGGCACTGGAGAACGTCAGCTACGGCCCCCGGCGTGTGCTTGGGTTGTCCAAAGCCGAGGCCAAGGAGCAGGGGCTGGACGCACTGGGCAAGGTGGGACTGAAAGACAAGGCCGGGTCATATCCTGCGCAGCTTTCCGGCGGCCAACAACAGCGCGTTGCCATCGCGCGGTCGCTGGCCATGAAACCCCAAGTGATGCTCTTTGACGAACCCACCAGCGCCCTCGACCCCGAACTGGTCGGCGACGTCCTTCAGGTCATGAAGCGCGTTGCCGAGGAAGGCATGACAATGGTTGTGGTCACCCACGAAATCGGGTTCGCCCGCGAAGTCGCCGACCGAGTGATATTCATGGATGAAGGCCGGGTCATCGAATCCGGACCGGCGGCCCAGGTCTTGGATAATCCGTCCCACGAACGCACTGCCAATTTCCTGCGGCACGTCAGATGAGCCGAACAGCTTCTGCTTACACCGAAATACGGGACCGGATCATCAGCGGCGAGCTGACGCCGGGAACCTGGCTTCGGGAGAGGGATCTCTCGGCCGAATTGAATGTGTCACGGGTCCCTGTCCGGGAGGCGCTCCTGCAGCTTGAGGCAGATGGCTTCACGACGACGGGTCCGCGGCACGGAGCGGTCGTCCGGCAAATGACGCTTCAAGATGTCGATGAGGTCTTCGATATCCGGCTCAGCATCGAGGTCTCGGCAGCGAGCATCGCTGCCCGCCAGGTTGCTGCCKGGGCCAGCCCCGAGCGCTTGCTTTCGGTCCTCGCCGACGCCGAAGCGCTCGTGGCTAGCGGCGACGAGGACCTCAAGGCCAGCACCAATGTGGCCATTCACGACGAGATTTTCAGCCTGACCGGCAACGAACTCCTGACCACTGTGATCCGCCCGGTCGCAAACCGCATGCGGTGGCTCTTTGGAAACGTTGTCCAGCAGGATGCCGGACAACTCTGCCGGGAACACCGCGCCCTGTGCGATGCGATCTGCGCTGGCCAGGCCGAGCTCGCGTCGGCGCTGGCGGTTGCCCACATCGAACACAGCCGCGGACCCGCCATTTCGCAGTTGGAGGGGAAGCTTCCCCTCCGCCGCCCTTCAGCCGGCTTAGCCAGCCGGATACGGGACAACCGCCGGGAACGCTGAGCCAACCCCTTTCGGCATATCGAGTTCCGAACGGCCGTCACTTGATGTATACAATTGAACGCGGCCTGAGCAGTACAACGTCGCCGAAGGGGGAACCGTGGAGGGCACCGAACCACCGTCAGGGATGCACGCAAGCATCGACAGAACCGTGGAATGGGTGGACACCGATGCGTCGGGCCATCAACACAATTCGGCGATCATGCGCTGGGTGGAGGCCGCCGAGGCAGAGCTCTTCCGCAATCTGGTGCTTCCGGAGTACTTTCCGAGCGCTCCACGAGTGCAGCAAGTGGTCAATTACACGGCCAAGCTGTGGTTTGGCCAGCGGGTGACAGCAACCGTGCGGATCCAAAAAGTCGGCCGCACGTCCATGACCCTTGCCTTTGAGGTCTACGGCCACGCGCATCCACACTCGCCGGGCGGCCTGGCTGCCCATGGGACGCTGACCACTGCCCACGTGCCCGCGGGCTCAGCCTCAGCCCAGCCGTGGCCGGAACGGATCCGGCAGGCGGCCGCCGTGACAGTCCCGAAGGTCGCGGGCTCTGAACCATGATGGACATGCCCGCTCCCCCGGTGCGCCACCAGCAACTGATCGTCACCATCTATGGGCTCTACGGCCGCAGTTCAGGCGACGCCCTCCCCGTCTCGGTGCTGATCTCCATGCTGGGCGACCTTGGCTATGACGCGCCGGGAGTCCGTTCCTCAGTCTCGCGGCTGAAGGCCAAAGGTGTCCTCAAAAGTGTCCGCCAGGATGGCGTCGCCAAATACGAACTGTCCGACACCGTTCTGGACGTTTTCCGGGAGGGCGACCGGAGAATCTTCGCCGCCGATCGCTCCGCCCACCTGGAATCCTGGGTACTCGCGGTATTCTCCGTCCCCGAATCAATGCGGAATCGCCGGCACCAACTGCGATCAGAACTGTCCGGGCTCGGTTTTGGGTCCGTGGCGTCGGGGGTATGGATTGCGCCGGCCCAAGTCCTGGATCAGGCCCGGGAGCGGCTTGCCTCGCGCGGTCTCATCCAGTTTGTGGACTTCTTCCGGGGCGACTACCTGTTTGAAGGCCCCATGCGGCCGAAGGTGGCCGAATGGTGGGATCTGAAGGCCATCGACGAGCAATTCGCCGAGTTCTTGGATCTCTACGAAGGGGCCGGAGATCTTTGGGCCGCACTGGTAGGAGATGATCCCGAGGCCGCCTTGGCCAACTCGACGGCCCAGCTGCGCCGGGATGCTTTCCGCTACTACATCCCCATGCTGACGCTGTGGCGCCGCTTCCCGTATCGGGACCCGAACCTGCCGTCGGAATACCTCCCGAAGGACTGGCGCGGTCCGGCGGTTCGCGAGACGTTCCAGGCGGTTCATCGTCTTGCCGCGCCCCTCGCAGCAGCACACGCACACGAACTCATCCACGGCAGCATCGACCTGGTAGCGCCCTAGTGCGATCCGGCGAGGCAACACGGACGTTGACATACCGCCGAGTCGACTGTTAAGTTCGCGCACAGGTCTCGCGGCCAACGCCACGCGGGGTCGTCTCGTCCCGCCTCATCAGGGAAACAACCTTCAAATAGTCGAGGAATTGTGCACGAATCGATCGCTCCGGACGAGCTCGACCTCGCGTTGCTGGAGTCGTTACAGCGCGCTCCCCGCGCGCCGTGGGCTCTCATCTCCCAGGTGCTGGACGTCGCGCCAATCACTTTGGCTCGCCGGTGGGACCGCTTGCGCGACGCCGGACTCGCTTGGGTTAGCGCTACGCCGGGTCCGGCTTTTCAGACTGTTGGCGTCACCGCGTTCGTCTTGATGTGGTGTCGTCCACGGCTCCGGGAAAATTTGGCTGTAAGGCTGCAGAACGACCCTTCGGTGGCGACCTTGGAAATTACGGGGGGCGCGCCCGATCTCGCCATAACGGTGTTCTCGCGCAGCCTCTACTCGCTTCACGAGAGTGTATTGAGCCGGTTGGGTAGGTACCCCGGAGTTGACCGTGTCGAAGTATCAATCGTGACCACGCTGTACGGAGAGGGTAGCCGCTGGCGCCTCCGCGCACTGGACACCAGTCAGGTCGGCAGGCTCGCATCGGTAACGTCACGGGATGCGCTCGACCGCCGGGAGATGCCGCAGCTGGATTCAGTGGATCGGGATCTTCTGGACGCGTTGGTGATTGACGGGCGAATGGCCTTCCAGGATTTGGGGGCACGGGCGGGGGTGACCCCCGCGACCGCCCGGCGTCGAGTGAGCCGGCTTGTTGACAGTGGGGTGGTGCGAGTCAGGTGCGATCTTGCCGCGCCAGTATTTGGCTGGCCCATCTCAGCAACAATCTGGGGCAAGGTTCCGGCGAACAGGCTTCAGGAGGTGTGTCGGAGCTTGGCGGGATCCCCTCAGGTTCGCGTCGCAGCGGCAACGACAGGATCCAACAACCTCATGGCGACCTGTTGGCTCCACTCGCTAGGAGAGATCGAGGCGGTAGAGGCAAACCTGCTTGAGCGGTTTCCCTTTGTGGTTGTGTCAAACCGGGTTATCGATCTGCGGTCCGTCAAGCGAATGGGCAGGATTCTGGGGGAAAATGGTCGAGCCGCGGACATCGTCCCGCTCCGCCCGTGGACCGACTGAGCCAAAATAACGGAACAGAGAATCGTTTTCCTACAACTTCCGCTGTGTTGTTGTCGAATTCAAACAAATTTCCGCCTCTTATGATCGTTGACCTCAGACTCTTCTTAAAGCGCGACAACGCGCAAGCACTGACTGAGATCCATGAGGAGTGACGAAATGGCGCGAACGCCTACCGGACAAGAACCTGCGGCCTTCACCGCGACGTCCCGCGGTGGCCCCGAGGTTACGGACGGACCATCCCGTCCCGCAAACACAACTGACGGTCCTCTGGCCGAGCCGAAGTTGCGAGCTCACGATTGGATCGCTCTCATCGGTTCGCGCTTCGGGCTGATTATCACCTGGGCCTTGATGATCGTGGCCTTTAGCGTGCTGCTGCCCGGAGTTTTCCTCTCAGGCTCGAACTTGGGCTACCTCCTCAGTTCGCAGGCCACGGTCCTGATCGTGGCAATCGCCGTGACCATTCCGATGGCAGCCGGAGAGTTCGATCTGTCGTCAAGCGGTGTGGTTGTGATCACCGTAGTCACGATGGGTTATCTCAACGTCATCCAAAGGTGGCCGCTGATTCCGACAGTGCTCGTGGCGCTGGCAATTGGGTTGGTGGTCGGATGCGTCAACGCCTTTTTCATCGTCCGTATCGGGATCAGTTCACTCATTGTGACGCTCGCGATGACCTCCGTGCTCATCGGCTTCGCTCTGGGGCTGAATAACCTCACCGTCACCGGTATCTCCGTGGACCTGGTTGATGCCGCCCGAAGCACTGTGGGAGGGATCCAGCTCGTCTTCTTCTACGCGCTGGCTGTGGTTGTGGTCGCGTGGTACGTCTTCCAGCACACGCCCATCGGCCGCAGCCTGTACTTCACCGGTGCCGGGCGAGAGGTGGCTCGCCTGTCCGGCGTTCGTGTGGACGCAATCCGAGCCGGGTCCCTTATCGTGTCCAGCCTTCTAGGCGCGGTGGCCGCAATTCTGCTCACCGGAGTGCTGGGCTCAGCTGACCCAAACGTCGGTACCAGCTACGCGCTCGCGCCGTTCGCGGCAGCGATGCTCGGATCCACCAGCTTCGCTCCCGGCCGGTTCAACATCATAGGAACGGCGGTTGCGACGTACTTTCTCGCGACCGGCATCACCGGACTCCAGCTCCTGGGACTCGCTGGTTGGGTGACCCAGGTGTTCTACGGCATGGCTCTGATCCTGGGAGTCGCCCTCTCGACGTACTCGGGCCGCCGCAACCGCCGAAAAATTCGCGCATGAGCATCCAAGAACAATGTCGTTCTCGACCCAACAAGATTAGGTAATTCAAATGATGAGACAGAAACGCGCAGCCATCCTGCCCATCGTGATTTCCGTTGTGCTCCTGAGCATCACGGGCTGTCAGAAGGCAAGTGAGAGCACAAACGCCAGTGCAGGGACCTCGAACCCGGAAAGCGTAGCCGCCAAGGCACTAGCCCTCGACATCGCGCCCGTGACCGATAGCCCCAAGATCCCGTCCGTCAAGAACGGGACTGCGTTGCGGGGCAAGAATATCCGGTTCATCGCGAGCGGCCTCAGTTTCCCGTTCAGCCAGGACGTTCTCGCCGGCGTCAAGGAAGCCGCAGCGGCGGCGGGTGCCACCGTCACCATTTCGGATAGCGAAGGCGATCCTCCGAAGGCCGCCGCACTCGTGGATCAGGCAGTCGCCCAATCCGTCGACATCATCCTGCTCCAGGGCACGCCCCCGAAGAGCGTCGCGTCAAGCATCACCGGAGCCAAAAACCGCGGAATCCCAGTCATCAGTGTCGGCAGTGACGCGCCAGGCAAGGTGTCCAAGGAACTCGCCGACATCGGAGTCTTCGCCTACGCGTCGGCGACGAACGATGTGGGTACACGGCAGGCAAACTTCGTCGCGGCGGACTCGTCTTGCAACGCCGGTGTGCTCTATCTGGGCTCTTCGACCTTCGGAACCTCGAGTTCCGATGTGGTCGACCAATTCACGAAACAATTCGCCCAGCTGTGCCCTGATGCCAAGGTCGCCGTCCAGGACGCACCCCTGGAAGCCTGGTCATCTCTCCTTCAACCGCAGGTCAACGCGTTTCTGCAGCGCAACCCAGAGACCCGCTACGTCGTGAGCCTCGTGGACGACATGAACCTGGCGATTAAGCCGTCGATCACCAGCCTCGCCGGGCGAAACATCCGCTTGGTGGGCTCGAACGCCATCGTCGGGGCCCTGAACGGGCTTCAGGACAAGGCGGACCCGGAGGCTGCGACAGTAGGTACCAACCTCTACCAAATGGGGTGGGCGGCCGTTGACCAGGCGATGCGCGCGACCGCCGGCGAAGATGCGGTTGCGGATGAGCAGGTCCCGAACCGGACATTTACGCGGGCCAACATCGACACGATCGACCTCGCGAAGAAGTCCGGCGACTGGTACGGCTCGTTCGACTTCCGGTCTTACTACACCCGGCTCTGGCACGGGTGATCCGTACCATGATCTCGACAAACCGGGAGCTCCTGCTCCGGGCCGAACATCTCACCAAATCCTACGGGGCACGCCCCGTCCTCAAGGATGCTTCCCTTGAGATCGCGTCCGGTGAGATCCATGCCCTTCTGGGCGAGAACGGCTCAGGCAAGTCCACACTGATCAAACTACTCGCCGGACAGATCGCACCGGACGGGGGCTACACGCCAGACAATGCGCCCCGCGTCACAGTGTCGGGCCAGTCGGAGAACCTCCCGATCGACCCTAAGACGGCAGAACGCCTGAAGCTTGGATTTGTGCACCAGGATCTCGGCCTCGTCCTTTCGTCCACCGTCATGGAGACGCTCGGGCTAGGCCGATACCGCACACGATGGGGAAGGATCAACTGGCGCGCCCAACGGTCCTATACCCACGAGACCCTTCGACGTTACGGACTCGGGCTGTCTCCTGAGACGGTGGTCGGGTCCCTGTCCGCAGTAGAGCGGGCCATGCTGTCGATCATCAGGGGCATCGAGTCCATAAGCGGCGAAGAAAGGGGCGTACTCGTCCTCGACGAGCCCACCGCATATCTCCCCGGAGACGCGGTGCACCAAGTATTCGAGGTCCTCCGCCGGATCAAGGCCACCGGTAGCTCGGTCGTGTTCGTGACGCACCGACTCGACGAGGTGAAGGATATTTGCGATCGGGCGACGATCCTGAGGTCAGGAGAAGTCGTGGCAACTATGGACGTCGCGTCAGCGACAACCGATGACCTCATAACGGCCATCCTTGGCACGGAACTCACGAACCTCTATCCGTCCGAACATACGGCCGTGGCTGAGCCCGTCCTGCGGGTGACAAACCTCGGTGGAACAGACACCCAGGACGTCTCATTCGTGGCGTCCCGGGGAGAGATCCTCGGGCTGACCGGTCTCGTGGGCGATGGTTTCGAGGAAATCATCGCCCTGTGCTTCGGCGCCAGCCGAGGAGAAGGGAAGGTCGAAGTCAAGGGCAAGGAAGTCGACCAGAACTGGCTTCGACCGCGCCGTGCCATGGGCATGGGGATGGCTTATATCCCCGCAGATCGAGCGACTTCCAGCGGACTCATGGCCGCTTCGGCTGCCGAGAACCTCACGATGGCCACCATAAGGCGTTATTGGCGTTCGGGCCGCATGGCCTACTCAGAGGAGCGCAAGGACGCGATCGAGGCGATGCGCCGTGTTGGGTTGCGGCCGCTGTCTCCCAATCTGCCTCTCGGGTCGTTCAGCGGCGGCAACCAGCAAAAGTTGATCCTTGCCAAATGGCTACTCACCCATCCCCATGTGCTCTTCCTCCACGAACCGACCAACGGCGTGGACGTCGGGGCCAAGAAGACTCTTTTTGATCTGATCAACCGCGCCGCCCAGGACGGCTGCTCCGTCGTGATCGCGAGCAGTGAATATGAGGATCTCGCCCATCTCTGTCATCGAGTCATCATTGTCAAGAACGGCGCCGTCTCCGGAGAGTTGACCGGAGATCAATTAACCACCGAAGCCATCACCCACCGCTGCCTCGCTTCCACCGCGGCGCCGGCCGCATCGTGAACCCCACACTAAGGAGACCGTCAATGAGCGTATTCGAGGTCGGACCCTTCCGGGTACCCGCCGGAGAGCTGCGACACGATCGCCTGACCGCAACCATGTCCGCTTCCGGGCAGATAGTCGGTGTGCCGGTGAGCATTATGCACGGCGCAGAACCGGGTCCTGTCCTTCTTGTCACTGGGGCCACCCACGGCACTGAAATCACGGGAACACGGACGCTTCTCAAACTTATTGAGCGCATTGACCCGGCGAGGCTGCGCGGAACCTTGATCTCGGTCCCGGTGACGAATCCCCTTGCTTTCGACCGGGCGACGTATGCTTCCCCCGAGGATGGCATTCACATGGGCATGCCGTGCTACTGGCCCAGCGACCCGGCAGGATCGCCAACACTGAGGATCGGGGCGCAGATCCGCAAGCTCTTCGATGTCGCAACCCATTACATCGACCTGCACAACAACGCGGAGCCGGCGGTGCCCATGTCGATGGAGTTCGCTGACGAGTGCTCCTCACCCGAGGTCCGCGAGGTCCAGCGCGCGATGGCGGAAGCTTTCGGCGTTACCCCCGTTCTGATGACCGATCCAAAGGACGGCACGGCGGAGCGCGTGGGGTCCGTCGAAGGCCAGCCCGCCGCCGCAGCCTCAGCGCACGGCATTCCGGGGCTCATGGTCGAGTTGCTCGACGAGCATGGACACCAAGGATATGAGGCAGGCGTCCGCGGTGTCCTCAATGTTATGTCCAAACTGGGAATGTTGGCTGACCCTGTCGTGCCTCAGTTGATCGAAAGGCTTCATGGGAGTTTCACGTACCATGGGGTACTCACCTCTCTCGAGTCGGGGGTTCTGTTCCCGGTTTGCGAGCCGGGAACAGTTGTGGAGCAAGGCAGCGTCATAGCACACATCGTGGGCATGGATGGGTCTGTCGTGGAAGAGGTCAAGATGCCCGTCACGGGATTCGTGTGGGCTTTCCTGACGACGGCGCCAGGGGGCGGGTCCTTTGCAGTGCCCGAGGGACATGCCATCGGATTCGTCGCGGCGGCCGGCGCATGAGTGCCAACGCGGCCATCCCTGGAACCGTAAGGGAAGCAGCGGCCGGGGATCCCGAACTCCGAAAAACTATTAAGTCTGAGGTCCAGGCCGCGATAGAGGCGTTCCGAGACCAGGCGGTCGGCCTCAGCCATCGCATCCACGGCACACCGGAGCTCGGCTTCGAGGAGTTCTACTCGAGCCGGGAAGTCGCGAACGAGCTCCGCGCAGCCGGATTCACGGTGACTGAACGGGCTTTCGGGCTTGACACTGCGATCTCCGCAGTTGCGGGTGAGGGCTCCTTCAAGGCGGTCGTGGTAGCAGAATATGACGCATTGCCTGAGCTCGGCCACGCCTGCGGTCACAACGTGATAGCGGCATGCGCGGTCGCCGCGGCGGTGGGACTGAAGCACGTCGCTGGGCAACTCGATCTCACGGTGGAACTGTTGGGCACTCCGGCAGAGGAGACCGGCGGCGGCAAGATCCTCATGCTCGAACAGGGTGCATTCATCGGATCCGACATGGCCATGATGATCCATCCTGCGCCGTTCGAAGACGCCTCACCGAGCTTCCTCGCCAGCACCGGATTCTCCTTCACGTTCTCAGGTAGGAGCTCCCACGCTGCCGCCTCGCCATGGGAGGCAGCGAACGCCGCAGACGCATCGACCATCGCGCAGGTCGCTATCGGCCTGCTACGCCAGCAGCTCCCCAACGACACCCGAGTCCATGGTGTGGTCACGAATGCCGGTGCAGCCGCCAACGTGATCCCAGGAAAGTCCGGCGGTTTGTACGGGATCAGAGCCCAGACCCTGGCGGACCTCGAGGCCCTGATCCCACGTGTCGAGGCGTGCTTCACGGGGGCAGCCCTCGCGGCCGGCTGCACAGTGGAGCTGGACTGGGAACAGACGTACCCGAATGTTGTGCAGTCGCCGCGGCTTGCGTCGTTGTATCAGCGCAATGCGGAGACGCTGGGCCGAAGCTTTCCGCAGGATGCCGAGGCCCGCGCATTCAGGGCCTCAACCGACTTCGGCGCCGTCTCCCAAGTCGTCCCCAGCCTTCACCCTCACATCAAGATCTGTGACTCACCCGTGTCCAACCATCAGTACGCCTTCACCGAAGCTGCATCCTCGGATCGGGCCGATCATGCACTCATAGAAGGCGCAATCGCCATGGCCTGGACGGTTGTGGACGCGGCCCTGACACGAATTCGCCCGTGACTCACTGGAGCTCTGCGGCAACACAGTTCTGAGGGCAAGTCCAGGG
>NZ_JBFTQF010000023.1:0-38733 GCF_056398865.1 Arthrobacter sp. 01T419 | reverse complement strand
GTGCGGCCGGGCTCGTTGACGTGCACGTGGGTGTCCACGAGGCCGGGGATGAGGGTTTCGTCCTCGGCGAGCTCGATGATTTCGGTGCCGGAGAGCCCGTTGCCGAGGGGTTCGATCGCGACGATCACGCCGTTGCGGATGCCGACTTCTCGGGCGGTGATGCCGGCGGTGGTGAGGATGCGCTGGCCGCGGATGACCAGGTCAAACGGGCCGTGTGCTGTGGTGGTTTCTTCAGACATGGAGTTGCTCCTTGGTCTCGGTTCGCGCTGCGTCATGGATGGGTGCCGCTTTTTCAGAGAGGCGCACGCCGATGTGCTGACCCAATTCTTCAAGCAGCGGCCCTGCTTCAGCTATACATTTCTCTACATTGGATTCGAGTTCGGTCAATGCGTGGACCGACTCGAAACCGGACTCCGAAAGTTGTTCCGGGCTCAGCGTACTGCGGCCGCAGACGGCAATCACAGGGATCCCCGAACGCGCCGCCGCCCGGGCCACGCCCATGGGCGTTTTGCCGAGCAGGCTCTGCTCGTCGAGGCTGCCTTCGCCGGTGATCACCAGATCCGCGCCGGCCAGCCGCTGCTCGAGTTCAGTGAATTCGAGGACGACGTCGATGCCCGGCCTGCGTGCCGCGCCCAGCGCCGCGATGGCAATGTAGCCGACGCCCCCTGCCGCACCAGCGCCCGGAGCCTGTGCGGCGTCCTGGGCTTCGCGGCCGATCTCGCTGGCGAGGACCTGGATGAAGTGGGCCAAGGCGGCGTCGAGCGTGGCGACGTCGTCCGGCGTCGCGCCCTTCTGTGGTCCGAAGATCGCGGCGGCGCCGGTGCGGCCCAAAAGGGGATTGTCGACGTCGGAGGCCAGGACAAACTCGGTGACCTCCAAACGGACGTCGAAGTTCGAGAAGTCGATCCGGTCCAGCCGGGCCAACGCGGCCCCGCCGCCCGGGAGTTCGTTGCCGTCGGCGTCGAGGAGGGCTGCGCCGAGGCCTTGCAGGACACCGGCGCCGCCGTCGGTGTTGGCGCTGCCGCCGACGCCGAGGATGATGTGCCGGCAGCCCAGGTCCAGGGCGGCGCGGATGAGTTCCCCGGTGCCCTGGCTTGTGGAGCTCTTGGCGGTTTCGGAGTTTGGCGCGCTGCCATCGCCGAAGCCAGGCAGCACCGCGAGACCGGAGGCCGCCGCCATTTCGATGACGGCCTCCGTGCCGCGGACGGCGAATTCGGCCGTGATCGGCTGGCCTGTAGAGCCGGTGACCGTGGTGCTCCGGCGGGTGAAGCCGGAGCCGACGGCGGCATCGAGAGTCCCTTCGCCGCCGTCGGCCACAGGAATGAGCGTGGTTTCAAAGCCCTCACCCGGGCGGCTGGCGGCATAACCGGCGAGCAGTCCGGCGCTCAGGCGGCTGGCGACCTCGGGGGCTGACAGCGATCCCTTGAACTTGTCCGGGGCTATGACCACACGCATTCCGTACCTCCTTCAGTACTTACTAGTCCAGCAGGGCGATGATCGCCGTGGGGGCGTCCTCGCCGCGCTCGGCCAGGTCTTCGAACTCGTTTACGCCGTTGATTTCAACGCCCATGGAGATGTTGGTGATCTTTTCCAGGATCACTTCGACCACCACGGGAACCTTGAATTCGTCCATGAGTGCCTTGGCCTTGTCGAAGGCGGCGGGCAGGTCTGACGGGTTTTCCACGCGGACGGCCTTGCAGCCCAGGCCTTCGGCAACCTTGATGTGGTCCACGCCGTAGCCGTTTGTTTCCGGGGAGTTGATGTTCTCGAACGCCAGGGACACGTTCTGTTCCATGTTGAAGCCGCGCTGCGACTGGCGGATCAGGCCCAGGTACGAGTTGTTCACCACCACGTGGATGTACGGCAGGTTGAACTGTGCGCCCACGGCCAGCTCTTCGATCATGAACTGGAAGTCGTAGTCACCGGACAGGGCAACAACGGTCTCGTCCGGCTTGCCGCGGACAACGCCCAGGGCGGCAGGACATGTCCATCCCAGCGGGCCGGCCTGGCCGGCGTTGATCCACTTGCGCGGGCCAAAGACGTGCAGCAACTGCGCGCCGGCGATCTGCGAGAGGCCAATCGTGGACACGTAGGTGGTGTCCTTGCCGAAGGCCTTGTTCATCTCTTCGTACACGCGCTGCGGCTTGATCGGCACGTTCTCGAAGTGGGTCTTGCGCTGCAGGGAACCCTTGCGCGCTGTGCACTCGGCAACCCACCCGGAGTAGTCCGGCAGGGACTTGGCTGCCTGGCGCTCGCGTGCCAGCTCGATCAGCCCGTCCAGTGCCGCACCGGCGTCGGACGCGATGCCGAAGTCCGGCGAGAACACGCGGCCGATCTGCGTGGGCTCGATGTCGATGTGCACGAACTTGCGGCCGGCAGTGTAGGTGTCCAGGCCGCCGGTGTGGCGGTTGGCCCAGCGGTTGCCGATGCCGATCACGAAGTCCGAGGCCAGCATGGTCTCGTTGCCGTAGCGGTGCGAGGTCTGCAGGCCCACCATGCCAGCCATCAGGACGTGGTCGTCCGGGATGGCGCCCCAGCCCATCAGGGTGGGGATGACCGGAACGTTGAGCAGTTCGGCCAGTTCAACCAGCTGGGCGGAGGCGCCGGCGTTGATGATGCCGCCACCGGCAACGATCAGCGGGCGCTCGGCTGCGGTGAGCATGTCCAGCGCCTTTTCCAGCTGCTTGCGGCTGGCCTTCGGCTTCTCGACGGCGATGGGCTCGTAAGCGTCGATGTCGAACTCGATCTCGGCCATCTGGACGTCGAACGGCAGATCCAGTAGGACCGGGCCGGGACGGCCGGAGCGCATCAGCTGGAAGGCCTTCTGGAAGGCTCCGGGAACCTGGCCCGGTTCCAGGATGGTCATGGCCATCTTGGTGACAGGCTTGGCGATGGACTCGATGTCCACGGCCTGGAAGTCTTCCTTGTGCAGCTTGGCAACGGGCGCCTGGCCGGTGATGCAAAGCATGGGGATGGAATCTGCCCAGGCGGCGTACAGGCCGGTGATCATGTCCGTTCCTGCGGGGCCCGAGGTGCCGATGCAGATACCGATGTTTCCATCCGCTGCACGGGAGTAGCCGTCAGCCATGTGGCTGGCGCCTTCAACGTGGCGGGCCAGCGTGTGGCGGATGCCGCCGTGTGCCCGCATCGCGGAATAGAAGGGGTTGATTGCCGCGCCTGGCAGGCCGAACGCCTCGATGGCGCCTTCCTTTGCCAAGATGGCGACGGCTGCGTCTACAGTGCGCATCTTCGTCATGGTGTGCTCCTTGAAAAGTCTGTTTTGGATGTACTGAGCGAGCCGCCGTCGTACTTCACGACGGCGGTTGCCCGGTTTTGCTTGTTTCCGGCCTGTCGCCGGGATGCTTTACTTGCGGCCGGCTTTACTTGCGACCGGAGAGCTGGAGGACCTGCTTGAAGAGTCCGGAGTGGTCGAGGCCGCCGTCGCCCTGGTTGACGGTGGCGGCGACGAGCTGTGCGACGACCGCGCCGAGCGGGACTGCGACGTTGGCTTCGCGGGCTGCGGAGGTGACGATGCCGAGGTCCTTGTGGTGGAGGGCCAGGCGGAAGCCAGGCTCGAAGTTGCGGTCGAGCATCTTCTGGCCCTTCTGGTCGAGGACCTTGGAGCCGGCCAAACCGCCGCCGAGGACCTTGAGGGCTGCGTCGGTGTCCACGCCGTAGGCCTCAAGGAAGGCGATGGCCTCGCCGAGGACCTCGATATTGACGGCCACGATCAGCTGGTTGGCTGCCTTGACGGTCTGGCCGGAGCCGGAGGGGCCGACGTGGACGATCGTCTTGCCGACCGCGGTGAGGACCGGCTGGGCTGCTTCGAAGTCGGCTGCGTCGCCGCCAACCATGATGGAGAGGACGGCGTCGATGGCGCCCTGTTCGCCACCGGAGACCGGGGCGTCGAGCGGGCGGATGCCGGCTGCGACGGCGTCTGCCGAGAGGCGGGCGGCGACGTCCGGTCGGATGCTGCTCGCGTCGATCCAGAGGGTGCCCTTCTTCGCGTTCGCGAAGACACCGTCCGGGCCGCTCACGACACCCTCGACGTCGGGGGAGTCCGGCACCATGGTGATGACGACGTCGGCGTCCTTGACGGCGTCGGCGATGCTCGTGGCACCCTTGCCGCCTTCGGAGACGAGCTTGTCGATCTTGTCCTGGCTGCGGTTGAAACCGGTGACAGTGTGGCCAGCCTTGACCAGGTTGATGGCCATGGGGAGGCCCATGATTCCGAGTCCGATAACTGCAACGTTGCTCATGATTTTCCTTACTGAAGTCTTTGTTTTAGCTCAGGTGTGCTGGACCCAACTAGCTCGCAGTTGATGTCGTTTTGAGGGCTCTAAACGACATCAACTGCTACTCAGTTGGGCGGTTGGGGTTTGCTAGTGGGAGGTAGCGCGCTGGCGGATGGCCCAGCTGAAGGCCGTTTCCTGCGGTTCCTTGTATTCGAGGCCGATGTAGCCGGCGTAGCCGAGTTCGCGGCTCCGGGCGATCCATTCGCCGAGGGGAAGCTCACCGGTTCCGGGAGCCCCGCGGCCGGGGTTGTCGGCGATCTGGATGTGGCCGAAGTCCTTGGCGTGGTTCTCAATGACGGCTGCGACATCGTCCCCGTTGACTGCAAGGTGGTAGAAATCGGCGAGTAGCTTGACGTTCTCTGCGCCGGATTCTTCCTTGACGCGGGCGATCACCTTGAGGGCGTCGGCGGCCTTGAGGAGCGGGTACTTGGGAGCGCCGCTGACGGGCTCGAGGAGGACGATGCCGCCGATCCGTGCGACGCCTTCTGCGGCGCTGGCCAGGTTTTCGGCGCCGATGGCGTCCTGCTTCTCGGCCGACTCGCCGTCCACGCGGTTGCCGTAGAGGGCGTTGAAAGCCTTACAGCCGAGGCGCTCGCCGATACCTGCGACAACGTCGATGTTGTCCAGGAACTCGGAAGAGCGGGCGGGCCAGGAAACCAGGCCGCGGTCGCCGCCGGGCATGTTGCCGGCGTTGAAGTTCAAGCCGGTGAGCTGAACGCCAGCGTCCTTGATGGCGTTCTCGAACTTCGTGGTTTCCGCGTCCGTGGGGACCGAGGTGTCGAAGGGCCACCAGAATTCGACGGCGTCAAAGCCGGCAGCCTTCGCGGCCGCGGGGCGCTCGAGCAGGGGCAGCTCCGTCAGGAGGATGGAGCAGTTCACTGTGTACGTCATCGTAGGTGTCCTTCCGGGGGAGGGCTTGGGATCTATCTTCCGCTTGGCTCTTGGCTACTTGCTTCAATCGTCTTGGCAAGTTTCCGCTTTGTGGAATTTAGATTCTGCTTTATGAAAAGTTTAGGGAAGGTGGGGGTGGGAGTCAAGGGGGATCTGGAAAGGAGGGGGCTTGGGATACCAAGCTGGCCTGAGTTGGCTGAGACTCGCTTCAACAAGGCCCTACGTCGGGTGCGCGTACAGCCCCTGAATGGCTCCGTGGGTGCGGGGGCAGATGAGGTCCGATTCGAACTCGGCGACCATGGCGAAGCGTTGAAGGGGTACCGGCGGCGGGCTCGCTGGGGTCGCGGATTGAGCTGTCGGGGGGGCATCAGGGGTCTCGCCGTAGGTGGAACAGCAGGAACGTTGCGTTCGTTTTCGAGGTTCTTGATCCGCATTGCTTCCGGTAGCCACCAAGGAAATTCGCGCTTTCTATCTAAGTGTTGCCTCGCCAACGGCTAGGTGTGCCAGGTTTGACCACCTAATTTTGTCGGCTGTTGCACCTAATTCGCAGCCCCAAGCACCTAGTCACCGTTTCCCGACCTTAGTCTTCCTGCACGGGTTCCGAATTTGGAGCTTATCCGCAGAAGACAATGGGGGATTCATGGAAAAGCGCATTGTGATTGCTCGGAAAGCCTTGGCTGCAACATCGGCCTTGGCCATTGCCATCATCGGATTAGCGGCGTCGTCCCCGGCGGCGAACGCGTCGTCCGCCCGAGATCAAAACCCTCTGGAGCAAGTTCTGGCGTCTCGGCCCTTCGAGGGCGCACAGAGCCAATCGTCACCTGGAGCTCCGTCCGAAGCTAAAACCCAGAAGGTCGAGTTCGGCGACGGCGGTTCGATGAGCATTGTCGCAGCCAGCGGTCAGAAACTCACGGTACAGCCGGCGTCGATACCGCAGCAGAAGGCTGTGAAACAGTCGAAAGGCAATGTGAAGGCTGCAACAGTGTCCGTGGACAGACACCACGCATACGTTTTTGCCCAGCGAGGCGATGAATCTGGCGCCGGTTTCGTCGTGATCAACAACGAATCCGCGGCCCGCTCGTTCGGCTTTGATTCACCTTTGATGGCCGACCCGCGGAAGATGTGGTTGCAAGCGATGGATCAGCGGTGGTGATGGACGGCAGCGGGCGGGTGGTCAACCACATTGCTGCCCCTTAGGCCCGCGATGCCGCCGGAAAACCAGTTCCGACGAAGTACACCTCGTCGGGGAACCGGCTCATCCAGCACCTTGATTTCGAAAAGAAGACAATGTTCCCTGTCGTAGCGGATCCTCAATTCAGCTGGGTTGGGATCTTCCCAGTCGTGGAATTCAATAAGGCCGAAACTGCGCAATCACGGCTAGCCTCCGGCGTCCTCTACGTCTGCAAACACCTCGCCTTTGGGTCTCCGGTTGGCTTGAGTGCCTGTGCCGCGTCTGCTGTGCAAATCGCGATTCAAGCGACAATTGCGCACGCCAGGGGCGCATGCATTCGTCTCGCGCCCGCTCCGAGCGGGGCTATGGCGTTCCGCTATACAGGCGGCTATTGCCGGTGACGGCGGCAATCAGAGAGGAAGGACATGCTCCACTACTTAGATGAGCTCATGACGGCAATGAACGCGACCCCGGGCCGACGCTGGTTCAACATCGCCAGTGCGGTGCTCATAGTCGTGATATTTGGGACACTCGCCAGAGTTGGCGTGTCGAGCTGGATTATCGTTCCGGCTCTTTGCATCGAATTCGTGTGCCACGGAGCCCTCGTTAATTCTTGGGCCCGAAAAGACGCCCTCGAAGCATATAGACAAAGTGAACGAGCAAGCGAACCCTAGTTTCCGCCCAAGTGGCCGTCGCTGACTTCCTAGTGACGGCCGCTTGGACCCCTGCCCGCGAGAAAGATTCGGATGGTGATCGAAACGTCAACTATCCGCGGGACGGCAACCGTGTTTGTTCTGGCGTGCAGCAGCAAATCCGTCAATCGTCTCTAGGCGTCGGCAATGGGAAGTTTGCGAGCGGCCTGCAAATTCTCACGTATGCGCCTGCTGGCGGTAACCGGATAGCCGATATCCATCCGCGCCCTCGTAGTGCGTCGTCTGCGTAAGTGCGCTTACTGAGGTGACGCACTGAAGCGGCAGATTTAGGTGTCGCCTGAGGGCCTGATGTGCGTTTACGACGCCGCCCGAGGAGGTAAATCACCGCTCACAGTCCCGTTGTCGAGCGTTCGTTTCTGAGGAGTCTCGGCTCCTAACCCACAACCAACCGCCGTCGTAAGCTCACAATCCCCAGCCCCAGCCCCACCGCAGCCGTCACCCCGAGAACCGCAAGGTCACGGCCCAGGTTGTCTGTTGACTGGTAGAAGATGGCGGCTTCCAAGGCATCCACCCCGTAAAACGTCGGAGTGAAGTGCGCGATGGCTTGGATCCAATCTGGCAGGAACGCGGCCACGCTGATTCCTCCGCTGAGGAAGAACAGGTAGATCGACAGGTTGATTCCGGCCCCAGCCACAGCTGAGAAGCGGCGCAGCGCACCTCCAAGTGCGGTACCAAGGCCGGCCGCCGCTAGTGCGATCAGTCCGATCGCTGCCAGCGCCGGGAGCCAATACCAACCGGCAGGCCGGAGAACCCCAAAGGCGAACGACAAGACCAGCACCACTGCCGCGACGAGCATCGTGGTCACCCAGCATGCAATGATCTTCCCAGCGATCAGCGTTCCGCGGCCGATCGGTGAGAGGAGCAGAGCCTTGATGGTCAGGTCCTCAAACTCCCGGGCCGCGGCCAGCCCACCGTTGACGATACCCATGATGGTGAGCAGCAGCACCAGGATGGGCACAAGCTGGAACTGGACCAGATCGACGTCGTGCGCCCTCAGATCAGACTCGGACACGCCAACCATGATCGGCGTGTCTGGCTGGCCCTCATAAAATTCAGTGATGGCGGCCGGCACCGAGCGGCGCAAGTCGTTGGTGAAGTCCAGATTCAGGTTGTTGATCTGGACGCTCACGGGGTCGGGCCGGTGTGCCTGGTAATCGTCGTCGAACGAGGCCGGGATGGTGATGACTGCCGCAACCTGGAGCGTGTCCAGCAGATGAGTGGCCTCAACCGGATCGGCCCGCTGGATGCGGAACGCATCCGAGTTCTCAAGGATCGAAACGAGCCGCTGAGCCTGCGGACCGCTATCCTCGACCACCAGCGCCACCGGGTTCCGGCCCACGGCACCGGCCACAACGAAGATGATCAGCAGGAACGCGAGCGGCGGTAGAAGGCTCGCCAGAATCGCCGACGGCGTGCGGAACCATGTCAGGATGTCTTTGGCCGCAATGGCGAGTACCGCCCGTCGCGCCGCCATCAGTGCGCGCCCATCATTGCCTCGCCCCTCGCCGACCGAAGACGAATGCAGCCAGCGCAACGGCTGTCAGGGCGAAGGCTGCGAGCACGATCGCGTCGACGGTCAGGCCCTGTGGAGCGGTCTGGTATCCGTGGAAGGCATGCTGGAAAGCTGCGATCGCATAGGTGAGGGGCGACGCCGCGGCGATCGCGCCCGGGATGGCGCCCAGCCAGTTCGCCGGCCCGAACGGCCCGCTCAAGAAGAACAGGGGAAGCACGGCGGCGATCGACAGGGGGATCGCCTGCTGTCGCCGGCGGACCAGCGTCCCGAGCAGGACGCCAAGAGCGAGGAACGCCGCCAGTATCAGCAGGCCAAAGCCAAGGACTTCAAAGGGATGGAGCGGTTGTACGCCGATCAGGAAGACGACGACGGCGAGTAGCAGCAGCGCGGACGCCCCCGCGAGGGCGGCGGCACCGAGAACCTTGCCCACCCCGATGGTCAGGCGGCTGACTGGGGCCAATGCCAGTTCCTTGATGGTTCCTAGTTCGTAGTCCCGCGCGGTGTTGACGCTGCCCTGCAGTTGGGACGCGAGCATGAGACCGGCCACCATGATGCTCACGGCAAGGTAGGGGATGTAGCCGGTGTCCTGGACTTGCACGTCGGACTCGCGGGCGGTCACCACCACCTGTTCCGGGAAGGCGTCGGCGTAAAAGGACGATATCGAGAGCGGAACGGCACGCCGAATGTCGTTGGTGAAGTCGACGTTCAGGTTGTTGACCTCCACGGGAATGTCGATCCGCGCTTTGGCGGCCAGGGCGGCGTCGAACTCCTGCGGCACGGTGACTACAGCCACAATGGTGCCGGAGTGGATCTCGCGCTCCGCGTCAGCGGAGGAAGCCGTGTGGATGATGAACGACGACGAATTGCCCATGGCCTGGACGAACTGCTGTGCGAGGGGTCCCTGGTCATTCATCACGACGGCGATCGGTGCCTGCCCGCCGCTCAGGGCGAAGAGAAGGAAGAGCAGCAAGAAGTTGATCGGAATCAGGATCCCGATGATGGCGAAGACTGGTTCGCGAAGGGTAAGCCGGATGTCCGCGGAGGCCACAGCCCGTACGACGCGGAGGTTGTGGCGAAGGCTCATTCCCTGAGCTCCTTACCGGTCAGGCTCAGGAAGACCTCGTCCAAGCTTGGCTCGCGGCTCTGGATCTCCTCAAGGCTCGTCACTCCGATCACTTCCGTGACGACCTTTCCGGTGACGTCGGCACCGCCTTCCACCGTGACCTTCAGCGAACTGTCGGAGGCGATCACCGAAACCACGCCGGGGAGCGCGCGGACTTTACGGACGACGTCGTCCCCGGGCGCCGGACGCGTGCGCATCTCAAGCACTGTGTCACCGAAACTGCGCCGCAGCTTGGCCGGCGAATCGAGCGCCACCAGCCGACCGCGATCGATGATGGCGAGCCGATCGCACAGGGCGTTGGCTTCCTCAAGGTAGTTGCTGGTGATGAGTACCGTGGTGCCGCCATCCTTTAGCTCCAGAATGCGGTCCCAGAGTGCGTGCCGGCTCTGCACGTCCACTCCAAGGGTCGGCTCGTCGAAATAGAGTAGTTCCGGTTCGTGGAGCATTGCCCGGACCAGGGCCAGCCGCCGCTTCATGCCACCGGAGAAAGTGGAGACGCGGCTCTTCCGACGCTCCTGAAGCTGCGCCAGCTCAAGGAGCGCTGTGATCTTCTCGTCGAGGCCCTTCCGGGGCACGTCGAAGAGATCAGCATGAAACCGCAGGTTGGCCTCGGCCGAAAGCTCCTCGTAGAGCGCATTCTCCTGGGGCACCGTTCCAAGCGAGCGCCGGATCCTTCGCGGCTCTGCCAGCACATCGATGCCGAGGACCGTGATCGCACCGGAGTTCGGGCGGCTCAAGCCGCTGATCATGTCGATGGTGGTGGTCTTGCCGGACCCGTTGGGTCCGAGGAGGCCGAAGATCTCGCCGCGCTCCACCGTCAGGCTGAGATCGTCGACGGCGGTGAACGAACCGAACCTTTTGGTGAGGCCGATGAGTTCTATGGCCGTGTCCGTCATGCCGCGCCTCCGTGTTGTTCGCGCGGGGAAGCGTGGGCCAAGGCTGGCATTCGATCACTCCCGGCGATATGGCGGGTCACGGCTCCATGATGCGACTGCCGCGGGCAATACACAAGGAGTAGAGGGTTCGTGGTGCTTCACCCGTGCCCACCCGCCGCCAACCCCACCCCCACAGCCTCAACAAAAGCATCTGTCTCAGCTGACCTCCGGCTCTTCAGCCACAGCGCCGACGTCCGCCACGCCAAAGGATCCCCAAGCAACGGCCGCCAAACCACACCGGAAGGCAACGGGGTCCAGGGTTCCTCGTTGAAGTGCACGCCCCGGCCGGCCAGGATCAGCCCGTGCGTGAAGTGTTGGTTCCGTGCATGAACGATGGCCGCGGGCAGATAACCAGCGTCGCGGCACGTCTCAAGGAACGAGTCGTACAGTGGTGGAGCCATGTGCCGGGGAAAGATGATCAAGGGATTCCCGGAGAGGTCACCCAACCGCACAGCATCCACACCAGCCAACGGATGCGAAGCGTTCAGCACCACACCCAGCGGCTTCGAATACACGGCCCCCGACTCAAAGCCAACAGCGCTCAAAGGGTGACGGACCACCGCGACGTCCAGTTCGCCGTCGCGCAGTCTCTCCACTTGCTCAACGGTGGTGAGTTCGTGCAGGTTCAGCAGCACGTCGGGCGCCGCATCACCAAATGCGGCAACCATCGCCGAAAGCGCCCGAGGGTTGGTGTCCGGCGGCACCGCGACGTGCAGGACCCCCGAAGCTCCGGGCCGGATCCGCCGCATCGACTCCTGGGCCATGGCCACATGATCCAAAACCCCACGAGCATGCTCCAACAACAAAGCCCCGGCTTCGGATAGCTCCACTCCCGTCCGCCGTCGATGAAAGAGCTGTACCCCGAGTTCCTTTTCGAGGTCCTTGATCCGCTGCGAAAGCGGTGGCTGCGCCATGTGCAAACGCTGCGCCGCGCGGCCGAAATGAAGCTCTTCACTGAGCACCACAAAGTACCTGAGATGGTGGAGGTCCATACCGCACCATACCAGTTTGGTATCAAGGCGAGTGGAAATTGATGTTAGACCCGTCACATTCCACAGTGGTCTGATGGATGCAATCCCCGCAGCATCCACGGAAGGAAACCCCAATGTCCCAGGACGTCCTCTTCGAGCAAGTCGGCTCAACAGCCATCATCACCCTCAACCGCCCCGAGAAACTCAATGCCTGGACCGAGTCCATGCGCAACGAGCTCATCGGCCACTTGGAAGGCCTCAAAGACAACACGGACATCCGCACCGTCATCCTCACCGGCAGCGGCCGGGCCTTCTGTGCCGGGCAAGATCTCGCTGAAACCGCGTCGATGAACCCCGAGGACCATGCCTCCGCCGAGGCCTGGATCGACGGCTTCGACCGCCTGTACCGGGCCGTCCGCAACCTCGACCAGATCACCATCGCCGCCGTCAACGGCGTCGCGGCCGGCTCCGGGTTCCAGTATGCCCTCCTCGCCGACCTGCGCGTCGGCGACTCCAAAATCCGCATGGGCCAGCCCGAAGTCCTCTCCGGCATCCCCAGCATCACCGGAATCTGGGCGATGTGGAGCATCCTGGGCAAGTCCAAGACCTCCCAGTTCGTCCTCACCGGCGAACTTGTGGATGCCGGCGAAGCGCAGCGTCTCGGCTTGCTGAACTACCTGGCCGACGACGGCGGTGTGCTGGATTACGCGAAGGAACTCGCCTCACGTTTGAGCCTCCTGCCTCCGGGCGCGGTCCGCTTGACCAAGAACCGGCTCCGCAGCCTCGAGGAAGAGGACCTCAGCGACGCCATGGCCGAAGCAAAGCGCGTTCACCGCGAGGCCTACGGAACCGGGGAACCACAGCGCGAAATGGCCCGTTTCCTCACCGGCCGCGGACGCTGAGGGAGCGCGAAGTGACCGTGACAACGCAAGACCGCTACCCGGACATGCTCGCTTCCCACCGCTGGGAGGTGCCGGAGTTCTACAACATGGCCGCCGACGTCGCCGATCGTCACCCACGCGGCAAGCGCGCGCTCATCCTCGAGTCCGCCGTCGAGGGCCACCGCGACATCGGCTGGGGTGAAATCCAGGACCGTTCCCGGCAAATCGCGGCCACCCTCGAAGCTGCAGGAATCAAGAAGGGCGACCGCGTCGCCGTTCTCCTTCCTCAGCGGGCAGATACCCCGGCCACCTATCTCGGCGTGCTGCGGACCGGCGCCATCCTGGTCACCATGTCCCTGCTTTGGGCCGCGGAACCCATCCGCTTCCGGCTCGAGGACAGCGGTGCGGCCGCGATCATCGCCGAGGACTCGGCCAGGGGCCTCTTCGAAGGCTTCACCGGAACGTTCATCGACGTCGACGACCCCGCCATCGCCGATCGCCCGGCGGTCTTCCAGGACGTGCCCACCAAAGCCGACGACCCCGCCCTCATCTTCTATACCTCGGGCACCACGGGAAGGGCCAAAGGAATCGTCCACGCCCACCGGACGTTGCTGGGCCATAACGAGTTCGAATACTGCCACCGCCTCGGCGACAGTGACGTCTTCTACGGCGCGGGGGATTGGGCTTGGTCCTTGGCCAAGCTCATGGGACCGCTCCGGGCCGGTGCCACCCACTTGGTGTTCCGGCCCGCCGGAGGCTTCGACCCGGCGTCGTTGTTGGACAGCCTGAGCCGCAATAGGGTCACCAGCGCGCTGGTCAACCCGACGTTTCTGCGCAAGATGCGGGAGGACGTGCCCGACGCCGGCACCCGCTTCCCGCTGTACCTGCGGACAGTTTGTTCTTCCAACGAGCCGCTGACGCCGGACCTCATTGATTGGTTCCGAAACCAGTTTGGCGTCACGTTGATGGATTACTACGGCTCCACCGAGTCCTACCCTTTGCTGGGCAACTTCCCTGGTGTCCCGGTCAAACCGGGATCCATGGGCAGGCCGCTCCCCGGCTGGGAGGTGGCGCTGCTGGATGAGAATGAGAACGAAGTGCCCGTCGGGGAGACCGGTGAAATCTGCCTCAGGTCCCGATCGAACCCGCAGTTCCCCTTGGGATACTGGAATATGCCCGATGCTTCGGCCGCCGCGTTCGGCGGCGACTGGTACCACACCAAGGACCAGGCTTACGCTGACCATGACGGCTACTTCTGGTTCCTCGGCCGGAGCGACGACGTCATCAAGACATCGGGCTACCGGGTGGGGCCGTACGAACTGGAAGCGGTCATCAGGGAACTCGATCCCGTCAGGGATGTATCAGTGACGGGAGTGCCGGATGAACTCCGGGGCCAGTCCATCAAGGCGTGGGTGGAATTGATGCCGGGCCACAGGGGCGACGCCGAATTGAGCGAGTCGATCGTGTCCCACGTCAAGGCGAACTTCTCCCGCTTCGCGTATCCGCGCTCTATTGAATACGTCACCGCGTTGCCGAAATCGGCCACCGGAAAAGTCCAAAGGGCACAGCTCCGCGCACTTCCCCACTCTTCACCTTCCGACCCCCACGAAGGACAAGCGTCATGAACACCCTCATCGAGAACCCAGCAGAGACTGACTCTTCCCCGCGCCGGAGCCTCAAGCGCGTAGCCGCGGCAGCCGCCGTGGGGAACTTCGTGGAGTGGTTCGACTCGGCGGCATACGCCGTGATGTCGGTGACCATCGCGAAGCTTTTCTTCCCGGACTATTCGACGACGGCGTCCCTCCTGGCCGTGTGGGCGATCTTCGCCGGCGGCTTCATCGCGAGGCCGCTCGGGGCGGCGTTCTTCGGCCGTTACGGCGACCGGATTGGCCGCAACAAGATGCTCGGCCTGTGCGTGGTGATCATGAGCGCTGCGACGTTCTGCATTGGCATTCTGCCGACGTTTGCGGTGATCGGCGTATGGGCTCCGGTCCTGTTGTTCGTGTTCCGGGCCGTGCAGGGGTTCACCACCGGCGGCGAGTACACGGGCTCCTCGGCGTTCATTGTTGAATACGCTCCGGCGGGAAAGCGCGCCACTTACGCCAGCATCATCCCGGTAACCGTGGGCCTGGCTTCGGTGGCCGGGGCATTGCTCGGCGCAGCCATCACCGCGAATCTCAGCTCGGGTGACTTGCAAGCGTGGGGTTGGCGAATCCCGTTCCTCCTCGCTGCGCCGCTAGGCCTGATCGGGCTGTACATCAGGTCTCGCGTGGACGACACTCCAGTGTTCCGCGGTTTGGAAAACAAAGGCAAGGTGGCCAAGCGGCCCCTGGGCGACGCAGTCAGGCTCTGCGCGCGGCAAATCTTTACGCTGTTCGGCTACAGCATCACCAACGCAGTGGCGTACTACCTGATGAGCAGCTACATGATCGCCTACATGACCTCGAGCCTGCACTACTCAAGCACGGACTCGATGATCACCAGCGTCATCACTATGCTCGTCTACACCGCGGTCTGCCCTTTGGCTGCGCGGGCAAGTGACCGATTTGGCCGGAAACGGATGCTCTTGGTGTCCTGCATCGGCTTCGTGGTCATGACGATTCCGGCATTCTCCATCATGCCGCTGGGACTCGGATTCGCGATTGTCGGGACGAGTATCCTGGGCGCCCTGGTGGCTGTGATCGGAACGTCCAACGTGCCGGCACTTGTCGAGATGTTCCCGTCGTCGGTGCGGGCGTCCGGCTCGGCGATCGGCTACACCTTGGCCTACGTCCTGTTTGGCGGGACCGCACCGTTTGTGGCCACCGGGTTGGTTGCGGGCTTCGGTACCCCGCTGGCGCCGGCCTTCTACCTGATGGGCGTTGCGGTGGTCTCCGCGGTCGTCGTGATCCTGTTCTTCCGCGAGACGAAGGGACTGTCTCTGTCGCGGACCACCGTGCTGTAGCTTTCCCGCTCAAAGCCCCGGCCGCCTAGTCAATTGACGAGGCGGCCGGGGCTTTGAAGTCGGGGCTTTGCGGCCGTGCATCGCGCCGCGCTTTTGCCGAGTGTTCCGGGGCGTTGTCCGCCGCCGAAACCGGGCGCCGCATTCTTCGGGCGACTGAGGACCTGTTCACGGAGGAGCCCCTCGCCGACCTCACCCTCAACGCCGTGGCCGAGCGGACGGGAGTTACTGTCCAAACCTCGGGCAGGGTGTCCGGGAGGCGCGGCGCGGCTCCGGCTGGCGACGTCCGGGCCGCCGTCGAGAACCTGCCGGCAATCGTGAGTAGGTCTTGGACGACCACTCAATCTTGCCGTTTCGGCCACTCAATTTGCTGAAATCACACCCCTAGCGGAGGTAGCGGCGATTAGCGTTTCCGAAGGAGAGGCTCCGACCCGGGATCGAACCAAGAGGTGCTGACATGACGAATAGGCGGTTGCTCGCAATAGCCGCTTGCTGGTTCACGATTTCGTTCATGCTTGGCGCCGCAGCCTTGGTCATCGGACTTGCGCCCGTTCCACTAACGCTATTTCTCGTTGTCCCTCTTAGCTATGTCTTTCCAGTCGTCCGGACCATCTGGGCTAGAAAGCGGGCCCCCCTGAACAGTAGCCGTCTCGCGAGCTGCACTATGAGACTAGTTTCTGCAGGAGAGATCGGCACGAACAGAAGAGCAAATTCGATATTCATATCTGACCAGGAATGCGGCCGGAATTCCAAGGCCGACCGTTAATTGAGAATGGGGAATCGAATGAAAATGGTTAGGAATGTAAGGAAGGCAGTCGCAGCAGGAGCGCTGACAGCACTCATGGCAATTGGGGCCGCGTCGGGAGCGCAGGCCACTAGCGCGTCGGGCACGGCGTATTTTGATAATGGGCAGCCGATCACGGCAAATATGTGGATCCAGCCGGTTTCAAATGGCGGCTGTGGGAGTTTTTCCTCGTCGGCGGTGATGAACGTATCACCTAACTGGATCCGCAACACGACCTCGTTCTACCAGTACGGAGTCGGGTCCATCAGCATCAAAGGTGTCAATGTATCGGGATCGGGAACCAGCAATCCGGCGACACTTCAGTGGACCAACAGTAACGGCGCTCGTGGATCCTATCTGAGTGGCACTGTCTGCATGGGTTGGGGGGCGTTCTACCTAGGTGCGGATGTGGCGGCCACTGCCTACTCCTACGGCAATTTGCGCACTGCTTCCGCGCACGTATGACGAAAAGATCGGCACTGCAGTAATGAAAAGAGGTCTGGGTATATGTCGTCGAAACTTGCAGCACACACGAAGCGTCAAACTATTGGCGGTGCTAATTGTGGCTATGGTCTGCTTGACTGCCTGCAGTGCCGGTCTCTCTGAGCCGGCTAACGATGTTTCTGCCATACAAGAGGACTTGAAGAAGCTCCAGGGAATCAACGGCCTCATAAGGATGCCCGAAGGGGAGGGCCAAGAGCGCGGGGATCTGTACACCACGGCGTTGTACTCCGAGAACCTTGGTTCCTACCTGCTGGCCGCGGACAACGCCTATGGGACTGTCCGTGAAGCACTCGGCGCGCAGTCCACAGCCGACCTGCCGACGCTCTGGTCGGCTCTCAAGTTGATTAGGGCTGCCGGCACAGCTTTGCCTGCCGATTTGGAGGCGAGATTGGCCAATGCCGCGATTCCTCCGAGACAACAGGATGTAGGCGCGGAGATCGCCGCTCTCTGGTTTTGGATCGATATCGGTAGGATGCAAGGCTGGTCTGCGATCGCTGGAAAGTCCTTTGTGGAAGAAGCGCTCGTGCGGCTTAGGGCAATTGACGTCAACTCGATCACGAATAAGCCCTATCTTGTGTGGCGTCTCTTCGATTCCTATTCGGCTCTGCAAAAGCAGAAACCCAGCGAATTGGAACGAACGTTGAAAAACGTGGAATACAAGAAGCTCCCTGGCGACTATGAGTCGACCCTTGACTTTCAAGCCGCTCTTGAAGCGAGAGTAACGCTTGGAAAGGATCTCTTCGTTCCAAACAATGCTAAAGACCATATCGTTGGGCTTCTGGATTCAAGCCAGGTGCATGATGACGCGCTGATCGCCTCAATGCTGCGTTCGCTGGAGTTGCTGAATGCGCAGGCCGAGGTACAACGACTTATCAAGGACCGTATTGCACCCAGAGTCGACCAGGAGACTGGACTTATCCGCTCAGCGTCTCTCGCCAAAGGGTCGGTCCATGGGACGTATCTTGCCGCGAGACTCCTCGACACGAACTTTCCAGAGGCCGCAAGTCAGCGTACCCGAGATGAATTGGAACGGATATTGAGGACGCCCGAAACCGATCTGATCACTCAACTCAAGGCGCTTGTGGCACTTAAGCGCGGCGGCTCCTCATCCTGGGGGAGCTATGGTGCGGTCATCGAGCGGGGGCGGGCAGCGCTTCCGCGTAGCGTCACATTCACAAATCTCAGTGGATACATCGAGTTGGTGGACGTTCTCGTGCAGCTTGAGCCCAGCGTCCGGTTGGGGCGACTTGAAGCTTTCGATGCAGACCCGGGGGTTGAAAACCTACTCTCCAGCGCTCTGATGGCGCTCTCTAACTCCATGTACTTCTCAAACAGCGAAGAAGTGAGATCAATGTTTCCGGCCGTCCAGTCCGCTCTCCCGCGGCTCATCGTTTCACCCAAAGGAAACGGCCTGAACTATTTTCGGGCCTTGACGGCAATGACGAATGCGAGTCGCTCCGGACTTGGGTCAAACGACTTCGACAGGGCGGCCGTGGAACTCCGGACTCTGAAAGGGTGCAAAGAATTCCCGTCCTTGTATCGGATGGAAGCAGCCAAGACGTCACCGTGTAGCCTCTCGCTTTCGGCCGCCATGATCGCCGTCCCGGGTGCCTACGACTTCGGGGAGAACAAATGACCTCGGTATTGCGTCTTGAGAACATCGCCAAGTCTTTTGCAGACGAGCGCGGGAATCGACAATTGGTCCTTCCTGGAGTCAGCCTGAACGTTGAGGAAGGTGAAATCGTTTGGCTGCGGGGTGAGTCAGGTTCGGGGAAGTCAACCGTCCTCAATATCTCCGGACTGCTGTCAACCCCCGATGCCGGCAAGGTATGGATCAACGGTGCTGACAGAACCAAGGCATCGTCCCGAACGGCGAGTCTTGTCCGCTCGAGCGAAATTGGAATGGTGTTTCAGAGCAGCAACCTAATGCCCGAACTTACAGCGTTGGAAAATGTTCTCCTCGCCAGCAGCCAGCCCATGACACGCGCGACGATGACGGCGCACTTGGAACGTTTCGGCCTTTCGGCGGTCGCTGACCGGCAAGCGAAGAGGCTTTCTGGCGGGCAGCAGCAAAGAGTCGCGTTTTGCCGCGCACTGATCAACGAACCTTCACTACTACTAGCAGACGAACCAAGTTCGGGTCTTGACTCGAGAAATACAGAGGCGATCCTTGACGCCATGCGAACGGGCGCCAACGGCGGGTGCGGTGTCCTCGTCGCTTCCCATGACGAAGTCTTCCAGCACGTGGCCCACCGTCAACTTCCCATGAAGGAGTTGCTCTTTGAACAGAAATAGAGTTTTTGCTGCGAGGTCAGTGCGGCTTTCTCTATCGAAATTGAGGCCACTCGCTGTACTGATGAGTCTTGGCATTGCGGTATTCATTTTCGCCGACAGCATCGTTGGGGCCGGCATGAGTTCTTACTCAAACAAGATCACCACCAACTCTGCCCTGAATTATGTTCAGGTAACTTCAGTAGGTCCGGACTCAGCTCGCGAGATCACCGACGACTCGTTGTCCCGGTTTGACCGAATCGATCATGTGGTGGGGTCTTCGGGCTGGGCACAAATTGACCTCGCCATAGAGGATCCTGCGAATTGGCCATCTCCGAACAACCCGGGTGCATTCATGGGTACGCCATTTATCAGCGGTATTACCCCGAAGGTACTGCTCGGAGACGTCTCCAGCGACGGCCCTGGGGAAGGCCAGATCCTGCTCCCGGACAAGGGACAGGGCCAGAAATATGCTCAGCTACTCGGCAAGGAAATGAGCTTCGTATACACGAAGGAAATCGGCCCCGGTAACGGGGAACCCGTTTCCATATCTCTGCGCGTGGCAGGCATCTATGACAACTCGTCGCCGGGTACCGATGGCGCGCAGGCTGCTTACGTATCCAGCAAGTTGCTCAAGTCAACACTCGCCAACGCCCGGCCGGATGGTAAAGGGTTGGTGTATCCCCGAGCATATATTCGCGTTGACTCGGCAGACGAAGTGGTCAATGTACAAAGTCACGTCCGAGCCCTCGGATACTCAGTGAACAGCGTCGCGGGCCAAATCCGGTCCTTGTCAGGCCTCTTTGCGCTTCTGGCCCTTGTCAGCTGGGTGATCGGTGGCTTCCTGATCATCTTCTGCCTCGGGGTTGGAGTGTCTGTTGGTGGCAGTTGGATCAGGCAGAGAGCCCGCGAAGTGGGTCTCCTCAAGGCCATCGGCTGGTCGGGTGCCTCGATAGCCGGGGTTTATATGGTCGAGTTGGCAGCGGTGGGTCTCATCGTTGGCGTGGTGGGAGCGCTCCTGGGGACATTTTGCTCCATCGTAGGAACGGCGGTCTTCAGCGGCCTGCAGCTCGATCTCTTACCGGTGGCTGCGTGGGCAATGCCCAACTGGTTGCTCGTCCTCGGAGCGCTCTTCTGCGTGCCTTTCTTCTTGTGCCTTGGAGCCGTTGGCCACGTCGCAAGACTCGCTCGGCTCGACGCGGATTCCTCGCTGAGGGACCTGTAGCTCCGCCTAGTGCCCCAGACTCCGAGCAAAGCGCGCGACCGCGTTTTCCGCCGTCGGGACCGGTCCGAATATTTCGGCTTGGCGCGAAGTGTCTGCGACGTATTTGCCGGTCTCGAACCAGGCGAGCATGGAGCTCATGTCCTTGACCATTGGGACAAAAGGTCCCATTAGCGCGCCGAGCGCGTGAACCAGCCCGACCGGCATCGAGCGGACGCGGACCTGTCCACCCGCAAAAGTCGAAGCGATGTCGGCGATATCCTGCATGGTGACAGCTCGGTCCCATCCGATGTCGATCCGCTCGCCGTCGGCGATGTCCGCGTCGACCGCGGCGGCGAGGTAGACGGCGAGATCGGAGGTGAGAACGAAGGTCAGCGGGACGGTCTTGGTGCCGAACCACGTGAGGCGCTTCTTCTCGAACGGGTCTCCTCCCATCTGGGTGATCTGGTCGAGAAAAGCGCCGGGGCGAAGGGCGACAAACGGGACACCCAGTTCCTCCAGCTTGTCTTCCGTGAGTTTTTTGTGCCAGAAGTGAGCGACGTTCGGTGTCTGGTCTGAGGTGAGGATGCTGACCAGAATGAATCGCCTGACACTCGTCCGGCTCGCAGCGACGGCGAGGTTGGTGTTACCTGTGGTGTCGATTTCCAAGGCCCGTTTGTCGCGACGGGTGTACCCGGCCGCAGAGGTGATAACGGCGTCGACCCCGGTCATTGCGGCGATGAGGGAGTCAAGGTCGAGCATGTCGCCGCGGGCAATCTCGACACCTTGGGCCTCGAGCTTGCTCGCATCCGATCCTGGCCGCACTAAGGCCCGGACGCTCTTTCCCCTTGCGAGCAGTTCATCGACCACTTTGCCGCCGACGTGGCCGGTGCCGCCGACCACGAGGACCGGTTTGGGTTCAGTCATGGGTACTCCTTCATGAGTGGTTGGTTGGACACAGGCCTCGAAGCGCTGCAGGCAACACGGACTCGGTGGGGTCTCCGAGCTCGATGACAGTGGATGTGTCCAAAATTCCCCGTTCCGGGGTTCCGTGGGTCACAGGATCTCGTCCAAATCTGCCCGGAATGTTTCACTGTCCACGCGCGGCAGGTGCCGGCGGTTGGCGATCAGTTGTTCTGTTTGGCTTCGTCGGCGTACGGGTTGGAGCTCGCCATCCTTCACGATGGCGTAGTCGATCTTCTCGCCTTTCTTGATCCCTACATCCGCTGTGAACTCGGGCACGACCTCAAGCGGATTGAAGACGTCGTAGCCGAGGATCGTTGAGATGAACGGCATGACGAATGCGTTTTTCGTTGCTTCCTCGGTCTGAATAGCCTCGCGCTGCTGACGCACCTTTGCGGCAAGCGCCGAGAGCCGTTCTGCAAATTCCATGTGTCCCCCTTGACCAATCCCGACATTGAGCCAACCGTAGACCAGCGGCAGCAGGAGATCACGGAAGTTGGGCGTGTCTGTTACATGCCAATTAGACGGACAAGCCCCTCCCCAATTTCCCGCCCGATTCCCCGCAACAGTTCCGCCGACAACACAGGATCCTTCGACGAGTCCCGGTCCGTGTAGTCCGCCAGCGTGTAGACGCGCGAGAGCGACATCTCGGACCACCGTTCCTCCGGAAGTAGCGAGCGGCCCGCGACGGCGATAATCGGCCGGCTGCCCGATCGGCGTGCGACGGCGGCAGGCAGCTTTCCTGCGAGGGTCTGCTCATCGATGCTGCCCTCGCCGGTGATGACGACGTCGCAGCTGTCCTTGCGGGTATCGAAGTCAAGCATGTCCAGGAAGTAATCCGCCCCGGATACTTGGGAAGCGCCAAGCAACAGGCACGCGAACCCGATCCCTCCGGCACTTCCGGCGCCGGGACGCTCCGCGAAGGACGCTGCTTTCTCAAACCCACCCGAGGCGAGCACATACACAAAGTGCGTCAGACCGGCGTCGAGCGCTGCGACGTCCGCGAGCGACGCACCCTTCTGCGGACCGAACACCGCAGGCGCACCATCCGGCCCGCACAGCGGGTTGTGCACGTCGCTCGCAACAATCAGTTCCGTCTCAGCCAAACCGGGGAGCAACGTTCCGAGGACGTAACGAACCAGGCCGAGGTTCCTCCCGTTGCCCTCCAAGGATCGGCCGGAAGAATCGAGGAAGCGGAAGCCAAGGGCTGTGAGCATGCCCATTCCTCCGTCGGTGCTGGCGCTGCCGCCGAGCGCCAGCACGATCCGCGCCGGCTTCAACGAAAGCGCAAAGAGAACAGCCTCGCCAAAGCCCCGGCTCGAAGCCTCCATCGCTTCAAGGCGACCGGAAGGAAGGCAACCCAGACCGCAGGTATTGGCGACCTCGACAACTGCCGTGACGCCGTCGAACGCGATACTCGCCCGCACCGGCTGGCCAGTCGGACCCGGAACCACCAAAGCGTGGCGGCCAAAGCCGGAGGCGACGGCGGCATCCACGCTTCCGTCACCTCCATCCGCCAGGGGCAACAGTTCACAGTGGACCGAACCGACGGAACGGAGCCCTGCTGCCACGGCGTCCGCCACCTCGCCGGCAGTGAGGCTGCCTTTGAACTTGTCGGGGGCGATGAGGACGGTCTTCGGAGCGGTTGCGTTACTCATGTCAGATGGACTCCGAATAGGCCCGGCGGCGGTCGGCGGATTGGACGGGTTCGACGGCGGCAGCGTGCTCGAGCGCCGGAACTTCAGGCACCTGAATCGGCTCCACAACTTCGCCGGCGAAGACGCGGCGGACGCGGTCGGCGTCGAGGGTACGGTCCCACCACGCGATGAAGAGCGTGGCGACCGCATTGCCGGTGAAGTTCACCAGGGCGCGGCACTCGGACATGAACTTGTCGATGCCGAAGATGAGCATAATGCCAGCGGCCGGGATAGTGCCGATGGTGGCCAAGGTCGCGGTCAGAGCGATGAAACCACCGCCAGCGACGCCGGCAGCACCTTTGGATGTCAGAAGCATGACGGCGATGAGGCCCAATTGCTGGCCAATGCTCAGGTGCGTGTTGGTGGCTTGCGCGATGTACACGGCGGCGAGGGAAAGGTAGATCGCGGCACCGTCGAGGTTGAAGCTGTAGCCGGTGGGGACAACGAGCCCAACCGTCTCCTTCTTCACCCCTGCGTGCTCGAGTTTCCGCATCAAACCCGGCAGCGCAGGTTCTGCTGTGGAGGTGCCCAAAATGATCAGGTATTCCTCTTTGAAATGCCGGATCATCGTGAAGATGTTCAGCTTCAGGAACGCCATGACGGAGCCGAGGACCACCACCACAAAGAGGATTGAGGTGATGTAAAAGAGCGCGATCAGCCCACCCATGCTGGTCAGTGAGGAGACGCCGTACTTGCCGACCGCGAAAGCCATCGCGCCGAAGGCACCCAGCGGCGCGGCTTTCATGATGAAGCCTAGGATCTTGAACATCACACCGGTGAGCCGCTGCACGCAGTCGAGCACCGGAGCGCCGAGCTTGCCCATCGCGTTCAACGCGATGCCAAAGACCACTGCGATGAAGATGATTTGAAGAATGTCGCCCGCAACGAAGGGCTGGACGATGCTCGTGGGGATGACGTTGGTCAGGAACTGCCACCATTCCTGGTGCGCGCCGGCGTCGATGAGCTTGGCTGCGGCATCGGTGGTCTTGATGGTGCTTGCAGTTGCGTTGACGCCTTCGCCTAGACGGAAGATATTGATAGCCACCAGGCCGAACACCAACGCACAAATGGTGCCGATCTGGAAGTAGGTGAGCGCCTTCAAACCTGTCATTCCGACCTTCTTCAGGTCCGCGACGCTCGCGATTCCGCCGACGATGGTCAGGAAGACGATCGGGCCGATGAGCATCCTCATCGCATTGACGAACGTGGTCCCGATCGGTTCCATGGCGATGCCCGCAGTCGGCGCGAGCCAACCGAGCAGGACGCCAATGAGAATGGCGGTCAGTACCCAGAAATACAGTTGCCGGTACCACGCTGTCTTAACGCGCCGGGTCTTGGGTGCCGGGGCTGCGCCGGCTTTGTTGATGTGGTCCATGATTCCTACCTCATTGTGGAATGTCTCTGGAGAAAGCTGAAGGATACCTCCGCGGCGTACGACGGCGGCCGGCCAGCCGCCGTCGTACGTCACCGGGGGTGCTTTAGACAGCCGCCAGGGTGTGGCTAAGTGCCTTGATGATCGCTTCCGTGACGTCGTCGGTGGTGGCCTCGCCGCCGACGTCGCGGGTCAAGAAGCCGGCGGCGGTGGTCTGCTCGATGGCGGCCTCCACTAGGCGGGCTTCTTCGTGCAGGCCGAAGTGGTCGAGCATCAGGGCAGCACTGGCGATGGCCCCGATCGGGTTGCTGACGCCCTTGCCGGCGATGTCGGGCGCGGATCCGTGGACCGGCTCAAACATCGACGGGAAGCGGCGCTCAGGGTTGAGGTTGGCGCTCGCGGCGAGGCCGAGGCTGCCGGCGAGGGCGGAGCCGAGGTCCGAGAGGATGTCGGCGTTCAGGTTGGACGCGACCACCACTGACAGTTCCTCGGGGTGGAGGATGAACTTGGCGCTCATGGCGTCAACCAGGACGCTCTCGGTCTGCACGTCCGGGTAGTCCAGGGCGACGCGCTGGAAGGTTTCGTCCCAGAGGACCATGCCGTACTGCTGGGCGTTGGACTTGGTGACGGATGAGACCTTCTTGACCGTGCGGGTGCGTGCGAGGTCGAAAGCGAAACGCATGATGCGCTCGCAACCCTTCTCTGTGAACAGCGCGGTCTGCAGGGCGACTTCGTTGCCCGGGCCGCGACCGCTCAAGTTGCGGCCGCCGAGGCCTGCGTACTCACCTTCGCTGTTTTCGCGGACAACGATCCAGTCGAGCTCGGTGTTGTCTGCTTTGCGGAGCGGGGACTGGACACCGGGGAGGAACTTGACCGGGCGGATGTTGGCCCACTGATCAAAGTTCTGCGTGATGTTCAGGCGCAGCCCCCAGAGGCTGATGTGGTCCGGGACGTTCTCCCAGCCGACGGCTCCGAAGTAGATGGCGTCGAATTCCTTGAGGGCCTCGAGGCCGTTAGGGTCCATCATCTTGCCGGTCTTGGCGTAGTACTCGGAACCCCACGGGAACTCGGTCCAATCGAACGCGAACTTGCCGTTGGAGTTCTCTGCCAGGGCGTTCAGGACGCGGCGGCCTGCGGCGACAACTTCCTTGCCCACGCCGTCTGCGGGGATTGATGCGATGCAGAATTTCTGGGTGGCGCTCATGCCTACCTCCTCGTTGAGTTTGTTAGCAGAGTCACACTGCCTTCCTCTTCAAGTAGACGGGCGGCGGGTAGGTAGCGTCCAAGACTTAGTTTCAATACGACTGATAGGTAGGGCCTATTGGTTTCTAGCCGTTAATGCTCGGTGTGCTCCGCAGCGACCTTCAAGAACGCTTTGGCCGCGGGGGTGAGGTTGGTCTTGCGGCTGAGCACCGCGACGTCCAGATGGCTTACAGGTTTGATGAGCATGGTGCGCAGCCCGGCTTTGTGTGCGGTAGGAGCCCACGACGACGGCATCACCGCGTGCCCGACTCCCGCCAGAACGAGGGGCAAAATTGAGGTCCGGTGGGCAACTTCGACGACGATCTCCACCTCAACGCCGTGCGCCAAGGCATCATCCACGAGCCAACGCATGAGGGAACCGCGCTGGCTGGCAATGATGCGCTGGCCCCCGAGATCTTCCCGTTGGATAGCAGTTTGCGCCGCGTCAAAGGTGTCGGCCCGCGGGTTGACGATGAGGATGAGCGGTTGTTTTTCGAGTTCGAGAACCTGGACGCCCGGTACCAATAGCGGTGTGGGGGATCCGGCCAGCCCGATCTCTGTACTGCCGTTCCGAACTGATTCGATCACCTCTTCGGGAGTGAACGCGGCACTGACGTTGAGCCGGACCGCAGGGTACGTCTTGGTGAAGGCGGCGATCATGGACGTCAGCGGCTCGATGCCGGGGGAGGGCATGGTGATGATGTCGAGGCGACCGCTCCTGATTCCACGGAGTGACTGGACGGCCGATTGCGCGGCGTCAAGATCCCGCATGACGAGTCTGGCCGGCCCGACCAGTTCCTTGCCGGCTTCGCTCAGGACTGCCCTGCGGCCGATGCGGTGGAACAATGGAACGCCGAGCTCCTTTTCGAGGCTCGCGATGGTCTGGGAAAGCGAAGGCTGGGCGATAAGCAAGTGCTCGGCGGCGCGGTTGAAACCGTCGTGGTCGACGATGGCGAGGAAGTACTTCAGTTTTCGCGTGTCCACGATGGGCTCCTCTGACTGGACTTCCGAAACGATCGATAGCCTACGCCTATCAGTTGCTTGAGCGATGGCCGGGCTGTCTGGTGTCCTTCACTGGCCCGCCCCAAAAATCCGGCTACTTTTCAAGATTTTTCGCCCGGGTGCGGTTCTCGGGCATATTAATGTCAGGGGTCCCTGAAATGCTTTGGTGATGGCCGGGAACCGGGGAACACAGCTGATCGGAGTGGGCGCGCCTTCGGGCGCTGCGGTTCCGGATGCTGCTGTCCCGTGCCTCCGGGTGCGCGAGCTGATCGACGCCGTGAGATCGCTTCGGCCGGCCGCTGCCTTTGAACTGTCGGGCGGCACCGAACCTGCCGACCGCGCCGAACTGATCAACCAGTTGCGTGCCCTGGAGGACCTGAAGTCCGCGGCCGCGGCTGCGCAGGCAAGGATCGCCGTCGTGTTCGACGCCGCCCAACGCAGCGCCGACGCGGCGGCCGGCGTACCGGCGGAGGAGCAGGGACGCGGCGTCGGAGCGCAGATTGCCTTGGCCCGGCGGGAATCCCCCGCCCGCGGATCCCGGCTCTGCGGGCTCGCGAAGGCACTCGTGACCGAGATGCCGCACACCCTCGCCGCCCTCGATACCGGCCGGCTGAACGAATGGCGCGCGACCCTGCTCGTGAAGGAAACAGCCTGCCTGAGCGCCGAAGACCGATCCGCCGTGGACGAGGAACTCGCCGCCGACACCGGGACCTTCGACGGCGCGGGAGACCGGGCGATCATCGCCGCGGCCCGGACCGCGGCCTACCGGCGGGACCCGCGCTCGGTCACCCAACGCGCCAGCCACGCGGCGGCGGAACGTCACGTCAGCCTCCGCCCGGCACCGGACACCATGACCTACCTGACCGCCCTGCTCCCCGTCGCGCAGGGCGTGGCCGTGCACGCGGCCCTGTCCCGGCACGCCGACACCCTCCGCTCCTCCGGAGAAACCAGGTCACGGGCCCAGATCATGGCCGACACCCTCATCGAACGCACCACCGGCACCCCCGGCGGAATCAGCGGGGTGGAGGTCCAGCTCGTCATGACCGACCGGACCCTCTTCCAGGGCGATGCCGAACCGGCACGCCTGCCCGGCTACGGCATCGTGCCCGCCGGCTGGGCCAGGGCACTGCTCGCCGGGAACAAGGGCCACGCCGAACCCGGGCAAGCCGAACGGGTCCAGTCCGGGCAGGACCGGGATTTGAAGGTCTGGCTACGGCGTCTCTTCACCGCTCCCGGGACCGGGGAGCTTGTCGGAGCCGATTCCCGGGCCCGGCTATTCCCGGCAGGCATGCGGCGCTTCATCCAGGCCCGCGACGACACCTGCCGGACCCCCTACTGCGACACACCGATCAGGCACTTCGATCACATCGTCCCGTGGCACAACGGCGGCCACACCAGCCTCAGTAACGGGGCCGGCCGATGCGAAGCCTGCAACCACACCAAAGAACTCACCGGCTGGGTGGCACGAACCGGTATTGGGAAGCGGCACGTCCTCGACATCCGCACTCCCACCGGACATGCCTACCGATCAACAGCCCCACCCCTCCCCGGCAGCAAACCACCGGGCTCAGACCCACCCGTCATGGCTGCACACTATTTCGGGGACCTGTTTCGCTGGCGCCATCGACCGGACCCCCGCGCCGCCTGAGGTATCGTTCCCCCTTTCGTTGCCGACACCTTCTAGAACAAACCCACTGGAAGGAACGTAGGCTCGAGCTATGGACAGGAGGAGCAGTCGCGGCACCAGTTTGTCCCGCGTGCTCGACTCCGGTGCAGACCTGACCGTGGACTACGTTCTCACCCAGCGCGAGTTCAAGGAGTTCCACCGGCCGCGGATCGGGGCGCTCGTGGAGGCCGCGGTGGACCTGCTGGCCTGTGAGACGCTGCCCTCCTTCGCGGAGGCTGAGGCCCTTTTGGCGCTCGTGGAAGAGTTCGACGTCGAATCCTGGTTTTCCTTCACGCTTCGGGACGGCGGACACATCAGCGACGGCACGCCCCTTGCTGAGGTGGCGGCGATGTGTGGAGCCCAGCCGCGCGTGGCGGCGATCGGCGTGAATTGTGTACCGTTGAACCTGGTCTCCCCGGCGCTTGAGGCCTTGCGTAACGCGACGGACAAGCCGCTGCTCGCGTACCCGAACTCGGGCGAAAACTACGACGGCGTCACCAAGACGTGGTCATCTGGCCCCGGAGCAAACGCGGGAGGCCCGTCAAGCCTCGCCGAAGGGGCTGGCACTTGGCACGACCTGGGGGCCCGGCTCATTGGCGGGTGCTGCCGGACGACGCCGCGGGATATCGCTGCCGTGGCAAGGCTGTCGACCAAGCGTTAGCGCGCAGGGCCGGTCAGAACGTGCCGCCGCCCGTTTCGCCCAGCGGGTACTCCCGTTGGAGTTGGGCAACTTTGGGGTCGTCCTCGTCGGCTCCGTAGTCCGAGTCCCGGGTGATGTCCTTTCCGTCGGGAACCTTCATCGCGCGGAAGATCAGCGACAGGACGGCCGCAACGATGAGGTTGATCGCGAATGCCACCACGGCGATGTAGACCTGCACGTTGGTGCCGGGAATGGGAGCGATGGAGCCTCCGAAGTTGGCCTTCGTCACCGGGTTGACCACGTTGTAAGCCGCGATGGTTCCGTRGATGATTCCGGCTGCCCAACCTGCGAAGAGCGCCCAGCGGTGGAACCAACGGGTGTAGAGCCCTGCCACGATCGCCGGGAAGGTCTGCAGGATCCAGATGCCTCCGAGGAGCTGCATGTTGATCGCGGCCGACTGGTCCATCGCGATCACGAAGATCAGCGCCCCGAACTTCACCACGAGCGAGGCGATCTTGGAGACCTTCGCTTCCTGAGCGGGCTCGGCGTCGGGCCGGATCAGGTCGCGGTAGATATTGCGGGTGAACAGGTTGGCGGCGGCGATCGACATAATGGCTGCCGGGACCAAGGCGCCGATGGCGATAGCCGCCAAGGCGATCCCTGCAAACCACGCGGGGAAGTTGTCGAGGAACAGCTGGGGAACCACGAGTTGCGGGTTGACGGCACCGTTGAGATCAATAGGCTTGGTGCCCGCAGAGATGGCTGCGTAACCCAGTAGCGCAAGGAAGCCCAACATGAGCGAGTACAGCGGAAGCACTGCCGCGTTCTTGCGTATGGTGTTCCTGCTCTTGGTCGCAAGGACCCCCGTGACCGAGTGCGGGTACATAAACAAGGCCAGCGCGGAGCCAAGAGCCAGTGTCCAGTACGCCGAGTAGCTCGCCGCGCCCGGGATGAAGACGCCGGCTGGCTTGCCCGTGGCCGGGCTAATGGCGTCGAGTTTCGTTTGGGCGGCGCCAAAGATGTTGTCCCAGCCGCCGAACTTGATCGGCAGGTATATCACCGCGACGATGACCGCCAGATAAATGAGGAGATCCTTCACGACGGCGATAAGCGCCGGCGCCCGAAGGCCCGAAGTGTAGGTGTAGGCGGCCAGGACCACGAAAGCGATGATCAGGGGCAAGTCAGTCAGCAATACATTCTCCGCGCTGCCGAGGCCCAACACCGTCAGCACGGCCTTGATACCAACCAATTGCAGCGCGATGTACGGCATGGTCGCGACGATGCCGGTGAGGGCCACAGCAACCGTCAACCCCCTGCTGCCATAGCGCCCGCCAACGAAATCGGCTGGCGTGACGAAGCCGTGCCTATGCGAGACCGACCACAACCGGCTCATCAGCAGGAACACGATCGGGTACAGCACGATGGTGTATGGGACGGCGAAGAAACCGCTCACGGCTCCGGTGGCCCACATCGCCGCCGGAACGGCCACGAACGTGTAGGCAGTGTAAAGGTCGCCGCCGAGAAGGAACCACGTCACCCAGGTTCCAAACCCGCGCCCGCCCAGGCCCCACTCATCGAGGCTATGCAATCCTGTCTCTTTGCCCGCGCGCCAGCGTGCAGCGAAGAAGCCCAATACCGCCACCAGAATGAAGAGGACGACGACGACGGTGAGCGCGACACCACTGACGGGCCGATCGGGGGTGGTCGCCAGCGGGACAGCGAGCGCGCTCATTGTTCTGGCTCCCCGGTGCGTGCGCCCCGCGCAGCCTCGCGACGGCGACGGTCTTCCTTGGTAACCAGCCGATATGCGATGCCAATCATGCATGCCGTGATGGGAACCCAGAGCATTTGGTACCAGTAAAAGAACGGCATGCCGGCAAACCGCGGCTTGTCAATCGAATACGCCGGAACGAACAGGGGAACCAGAATGGAGATGGCTAGCAGTATCCCGGCGCCGACATATGGACCGGGCCTGGCCGGCCCCCGCGTTGGCACATCAGGAGTTGACATGGACGCCTCCTCATCGAAGACGGCCCCCGGAGCGGGATGGGCTTCCCGGGACGTACCGGTGGCCTGTGGACCGCGAATATAACGGTCCATCAACAGAATAGATTCTGGATTAATTCTTTGACAGGGGAAGTGCGCCTCCGAATGGATTATTCCTCGGCCTGAGGAACAGCTGAAACCATCTCGTCGATAGCCTTGGCCAGTTCCGCAGGGTGGTTAAGGAATCCCATGTGCCCGCCGGGTACCGTCTGTCGGCTGATGCCGACGTGGGAGGCTATCCATTCGGCCGCTTCTACGAAGAACGGCGCGGTCTGCTCGGCAGTAAGCACGGCCAACGGCACTGTTAGTCCAGACAAGGCTGTCGGCTCGGGCCTCCAAGAAGCAAAGGCGCCGAACTCCGCTTCAAGAAGAACCCTGGCGTTGTTCCGGAGCGATTCGAGGAGATCTGACGGCAAGAGCTCAGCGGCATCCGCTGCCGCGAACGTGACGAAGGCCTCGGCACCGCCGGCAAACCCTCCGGTCTCCATGCCTGCTGCGATAACCGGTTGCACGGTTGCCATGGCCTCGTCGGAATTGGCCAGAACACTCAAGAGAGCTGGCTCATGCAGGACTGCTGCGGAAAATTGTTCTGGAGCCTTTAGCACCGCGGCCAATGCTACGAGTGCCCCGGTACTGTTTCCAAACACAACACAAGGCTCGGTCCCGAACGTTTCCAGAAGGGCAACAACGTCGGCAGCGTGCTGCTCAACCGAGGTTTCCTCCCAGTCCTGTTGCCGGGGGCTACGAGCGTTGTTCCTGCGGTCATAGGAGATGACTCTGTGGTTTTGGGCCAATAGTTGAACTAGCCCAGCGTACTGTCGGGCGTCACCTCCGGCGCCGGGAACCAGTAGTACTGGCGTTCCGTGGCCTGCCGCTTCAACATAAATCGTGGTGCCGTTGGCTTCTACCAAGGCAGCCCGTTCGATGGTGCTCATCGTCTTCACCCTTCCGATTCCGGTTGATCCTTCCCTTCCATTGGACGCCCGGGCAGGCTCCGGCGTCCAAGACCGCTATGGACTCGGACGATCACAAATTTTTATGATGATGCATGGAGATTCGCCAACTCCGGCGATTCCTTGTGTTGGCCGAGGAATTGCACTTCGGCAAAGCCGCACTACGGCTCCACATCGCCCAGCCGGCTTTGAGCCAGGAGCTCAAGGCCTTGGAGAAGTCCCTCGGGCTCCGGCTCCTGGACCGAACTCACAACCACGTTGCGCTCACGGAGGCTGGCCGCCGCCTGCAGGAGGAAGCGGAACGCATCATTCATGCCCACGACGCCGCTTTGACAGCAATGGAAGAAATCCGCAGTCCTCCCGGAGGGACACTCAAGCTTGGGGTGGCGGTGGGCGTGGCGTACCCGCTTCTGGCAGAGCTGCTCAGCGGTCTAGGCCCGGATGAGAGCGGGCCCGACGTGGACATCAAAGTTGCGGCGGCCCGGGAAGGGGTCGTGAAGCTGCTTGACAAGGAATTTGACGCGATCTTTGTCCATGCGGTGCCACCCCGTGATGAACGGCTTGCTGTTCTGACCCTGGAAACCGAACCCATGGGCGTTGCCGTTCCATCCGGCAGCCCACTGGCACGACTGGCGGCGATCGGCCCCACGGACCTGAACGGGCAGCCGCTGATCTGGCTACAGCGCGACGGCGACCCCGACGTCCGCGAGCATGTGCTGGGTCTGATGATGGATGGCGGTCTGATTCCAGGCCCGCACCGCTGGTCGCCAAGCATCGCAACTACCATGAGCCTGGTGGCGGCCGGACTCGGGGTGTCCTTCAAAACGCCGCATCAGGTGGTGCCTGGCGATCCGCCCGGCGTCGTATGGCGCCCTTTTGCCGGAGCGTCGTATCCCGTGCCGACTGTACTGGTTTGGCTCCCCAACGATGCCTCGCCCTTGACCACCCAGTTAGTCGCCCATGCACGGCGATACGTGGCCAAGCACGTCAGCTAGCCTCCAACTCTCCGCGCCGGAATCGCAACTCCCGCAGGGCACCTCGGAGCGGTGACCCCGTGAACGGTAGGTCCTCCAAGCTGACCTTTCCAGAAGCTGACAAGGCCAGTGCATTGGCCTTGTCAGCTGCGCGCTGCGGCAAGCCAACAGACGCCGCGAAATCGGCCCAGTGCTTCGCTTTGAGGTTCTTGGTTTTCCCGGACACCGGCAATGCGAGCGAGTCATCTCCGTACAACAGCGTGCATGGAATGTCGTAGATCGGCGCCATGACAAATCCGCCATCCTCGCTACCGAGGATCGATAGATTCTTGGCATGAAGGTCGCCGTTCCCGGTCAGCCACGCAAAGACAAACTGTAGGTATAGATTGCGGATTGCCACGAGAGGTGCTTTGCACATCCCAGCCAATGCAGAGGCCACCTCCTCCGATGCCACCGAATACTTGGAAGCCGGCGGTAGGCCCATGACTTGGGCTCCGTCTTCCATAGGCAAGCGCACCCAGATACGGTTCTTGTCCCGGACGCGGTCGAAGCGTTCCACCAACAACCCCGGTAACCCGTGCATGTCCGTGATGATGTGGCTCTTTGCCACCGGGATCTTGAGATCCTTGGCCGCGGAGAGGTGTGCCGCTTCGTTCGCCAGCAAATGGGCATGGTTGGGCGGGTCAAGTTTGAGCAGGTACCGCTGCCCCTTGAGTGACAGCGGCGTGGTCAGCATCGAGGCACTTGCCTTGTCTTGGACGCCGGGGATCGCATGGCGATCGACGGCGTTCGCGAGGGCGGGGAAGTCCAGTTCCTCGGGTCGGGACGTGTCGGCCAGCGGCGCCGGTTCCACGGGGCTTTCCCCAGCGGGAACCACTTGGACGTCGCCGGGGGCATCGGCTCCGACTGCGAGCAGGAGAGTGAGTTCGTCGTCGAGGCTGGTTTTGGTGGCGTCCCTAAGCACACTAAGCCGGTGCCCCTCCGGCAGCAGGCCGGCGAAAAATGACGGAAGGGCGCCAGCGGGAGTCTCCACGGGAAGGTCTGCCAAAGGCAATGAACTGGCAACCGCGGGCAAACCGGAGGTCAGATACTCTGCCGCATAGGAGAAATTCACCCCGCCGCGGCCCGTCCGGACGAGATGACCGGCCAGGACCCCGCCCTTGTGGACGTCGGCCGCGCGGACGAACTTCAAGTCCTGGTAATTGTCGACCATCAGCTGGCCACTATGTGAATCCCGACGGCGTTCGCCACCGCCACGACGGCTGCCAGTGAAGGATTCCCACCGGCCGTTTCAATCGCCCGAATGGTCCTTTCGGAGGTCCCCGCAAGGTCCGCAAGATCCGCCTGCGTGATCCCGGCTTCCTTGCGTGCTTTTCGTACAGTCGCAGCAATGGCCGCTAGGTCTTCCATGGGTCCCATCTATTCGGCACGATATTGCCGATTTGCTTGTTCCATACTCGCATTCTCGCCCATTTAGCGAAAATCGGCAAGATACTGCCGAAAACGGACTTTTGGAGCGTCGGTAGACCGCCAGAGGCGCATTTCGGCAATATACTGCCGATTCCTACTCTTGGGCCCCGGGCTAACGTGAGGAACGCGCTGCGCACCCCTCCAGTTACGTCCCCGCCAGCCACTCCGGCTCGAAATCGGGATGGTCCGAGTAGGGCAAGGCGAGGGCATTCAACGATTTTGTAGTCCATTCGATCGACTCCGGTATCCACTGCGGGTCATCCCCAAACGCATGGCGGACCATCGTGGCCAAGGCCGTTTGCCGTGCAGATTCCACAATGCCTAGTAGCCGTCGCTTTGATTCGCATTCCAGGAGAAGCCGGCGTTCGTACCATTTGCCCGCTTCGGAGACTGACCGGTCGCCGAGGAGTTTCCGCGCCGCAGCCTCGTCCTCATTCAGACGCTCAGAGAGGAAATCGACGATATCCACAAATTGAGCGTACGCGCCCAGTGCGGCTGCGGAAATGCCCGCTTCCGTTATGCGGGGTCGGCTTGCTTTTGGCGCTGGAGCTCGACGGCGGCAGAGGCCGCGGGGGCCGATGCGGCGGCAGCGGCTCGGGCCGAAACCGGGACGGCTGTGGCGGCAACCGGGATGTGGACGTGGGGGAGGGCGTTGAAGTGGCTCCGGGACAATCCGCCGAACTCGTAGGCGGTCTCGGCATGCTCGGACAAGTCCACACCGGCAAGCTCGGCCTCGTGGCTGACCCGGAATCCAACGGTCTTGTGGATGACCAGGGCAATGATTGCCGTCATGATTCCAGACACTGCAAGGGTGACAAGAATGGCCACGATCTGCGCGACGAGCTGTTGGAGCCCGCCGCCGTAGAAGAATCCTCCACCCTTACCGTTGACCGGCAGCGCAATCAAACCGAGCGCGAGGGTGCCGACGAGTCCGCCACCAAGGTGGACGCCCACTACGTCCAGCGAGTCATCGAAGCCGAACTTGTGCTTCAGGTCCACGAACACGGCACAGGCGGCACCAGCCACGAGGCCCAGGCCGAGTGCGGCGGAAGGAGCCACATTAGCGCAGGCCGGAGTGATAGCCACGAGGCCGGCAACGACGCCGGATGCCGCACCCAAGGACGTGGGGTGGCCGTGCCGGATCTTCTCCGTCACGAGCCAGCTGATCATGGCCCCGGCTGGGGCGACGAGGGTGTTGACCCAGATCAAGCCTGCCTGTTCTGCCGTCGTGGCAGCCCCGGCATTGAAGCCGAACCAGCCGAACCAGAGGAGGCCCGCGCCAAGCATGATGAAGGGGAGGTTGTGCGGGCGGTGGTTCGGGTCCTTTCCAAAGCCGTGACGCTTGCCCAGGATCAACGCCAGGACAAAGGCGGCAGCGCCCGAACTGATTTCCACAACCGTGCCACCGGCGAAGTCAATCACTTGGCCGAACACGGAACTGATGGCTCCGCCGGGGCTCAGGAGGCCGCCGCCCCAGACCATGAACGCCAGGGGGCAGTACACCAGCGTGATCCAGATGGGGACGAAGATGACCCAGGAAGTGAACTTGGCGCGGTCGGCAATCGCCCCACTGATGAGGGCCACGGTGACGATCGCGAAGGTAGCACTGAAACCCAGCTTGATGAGATCGGTGGAGCCAACCAGGCCTGCCGAACCGAAGCTGCTGAACGGGTTGCCGAAAAGCCCCAGAACGCCCTTGCCGCTGATCATCGAGTAACCCCACAAGATCCACACGGCGCCAACGATGCCCGCGGAGATGAAGCTCATCATGATCATGTTGAGGGAGGCCTTCGCCCGGGTCATGCCACCGTAGAAGAGGCCGAGCGCCGGAGTCATGAGCAGTGCAAGTGCCGCTGACACCATCACCCAAACGTTTTCCGCAGTGATATGCACGTGCGTTTCCCTTCTTATCGGAGTGCGTAGGAGGGCCGCCGTGGCTGGCCCCGTTCTTCCCCTGCCCAATATTTCCGGGTTCGTGTTTCGGGCAATGCGAGGAAAAATTGCGGGGACGTTACATAAACAGGCCTGGCGTGAAGAACTCATGACGGGGATGTTTCGGGCATGTTAACGCCACCTGCGCGCGGACGCGGGCTGCCCGCGAGGTGCCCATAGGATCGCCGTGTTTCCGCGGATTCGGGAGTGGCTAGAGGTGAAATCGTGCGATCGGGCCAGAAACCCGGACATTTCTTCCACGTGAACGGGTGCTCACCGCCCCCGACGGGATGTTTCAGCCGAACGCTGGCGCGTCACGGCCGCCGCGCGCACACTTAGCCTGTGAAGCCGTTTCTCCTGCTCGCATCTCGTGCCGAAGACGCCGCCGCCGAGGAAGAGTATCAGGCGTATCTTCGTTTTGGAGGGTTGGCTCCCGAGCAGCTAATCCGCATCCGGTTGGAAGCTGAGCCCCTGCCGGCGCTTGAGCTCTCCGACTATTCCGGCGTAATTGTGGGTGGTAGCCCCTTCACCTCGAGCGATCCGCCTGAGTACAAGAGCCCCGTCCAGAAGCGGGTGGAGAAGGAGCTTTCGCGGCTGCTGGACGGGATTGTCGCGGCCGACTTTCCATTTCTGGGGGCTTGCTACGGGGTCGGAACCCTGGGCCTCCACCAAGGAGCGGTGATTGACCGCACCTACGGCGAAGGACTCGGCGGGGTCACCATAAAACTCACGGCAGAGGGGCTCCAAGATCCGCTCCTCGAGGGCCTGTCCGAGCGCTTTGTTGCCTTCACCGGTCACAAGGAAGCGTGCACCGTTTTGCCCGGACATGCCGTGTTGCTGGCCAGCTCGGCAGCCTGCCCGGTGCAGATGTTCCGTATCAAGAGGAACCTATACGCCACCCAATTCCATCCGGAGCTCGACGCGGAGGGGCTGGTCACCCGGATCAGCACCTACCGCCACTCCGGATATTTCCCGCCCGAGGCCGCCGAGCAGTTGATGGCAGATGCCCGCAAGACCTCGGCGACCGAACCGATGAAGATCCTCAAGAACTTTGTCCTGCGGTACGCAGGTCCCCCATAGCGTCGGCGGAATGAAGCACAATGGGCGCATGACCTTTGCAAACGTGGGAAGTCTTGGCACGAAACCTGGCCAGCGCGACGCCGTCGTCGGCATCCTCCTCAGGCCGAAACCGGAGCTTCGGGAAGCAGGCTGCTCGCTCTACGAGGTGGGCATCAACGACGAAGCTCCGGACACGGTGTTTGTCTGCGAGCTGTGGGAGTCGGCGGAGGCACACCAAGCATCCTTGCCGTTGGACGGCGTGAGGGCCGCCATCGCTGAGGCAATGCCGTTGCTCTCCGGGGAGATGAGCGGTACCCGGTTCACCGTGTTGGGCTCGCCGATCCGCGACGCGTGAAATTCACCCGGCCGACACGTGGCTGGTGGACAGGATTTTCATAGCTCTTACATAGCTGCCGTAGCTACGTTTGGTTCACTATGGAAGAGCAAGAGCCCCATCGTTCCGGACTCGGGCCCGGACGGAAGCGAAATCGGCGGAACTTTTGGGGTTCCCTCCGATATCGATCAGCTTTGCTGACAGCCTGCGCGGTTGTTCTGGCGCTGACCCTTACGGCAACGATCTACTCTGCGGCGCATGCGCGCTCAACCGCCTCCCGTACGGTGTCGGCGGTACCTAGCGGCACGCCGTCGGCGACCCCGACGACGGCGGTAGCCGCGCCGTCGTCGGCCGCTTCTGTGGAGCCCGAGACTCCGACGGCGTCTGCAGTGGCTGCTGCTCCCGCGGCGGTGGCGCCAGTGGTGCCCGCCGCCCCGGCGGCAGGCGTGACCCCTGCCTTGGATGCGGAGATCAACGGCATCATCAACGCCAACAGCCAGTACCAGATCGGCGTCACGCTGATCGACTTGTCGAATGGCTCAAGCCACCAGTACGGGATCCAGGCGCCATTCGAGGCGGCCAGCACGGCCAAGGTCTTGGCCGCAGCCGCGTACTACCATCTGGTAGAGAAGGGCGAAGTGTCGCTTGACGATCCCTTGGGGGACTACACATCCGGATTCCAGATCAAGGAGATGATCCAAGAGAGCGACAACGACTCCTGGTCCTTGGTCATGGACGCAGTCGGCTACTCGGAACTGCAGGCGTATGCGGCGTCAATCGGCGTCAGCTACGACCCCTTGAACAACACGTTGACTCCAAGCGAGATGGCCGGCATCCTGTCCGACCTCTACACCGGAAAGCTCTTGAACCAGCAGGACACCGCGCAACTGCTGTCCTACATGCAGAACACGAACTACGAAACGCTCATCCCAGCCGCTGTACCGGCCGGCATCACGGTCTTTCATAAATACGGGCTGCTCGACGACGAACTCCACGACGCCAGCATCCTCACCAAGGGCGCCAGTTCCTACGTGTTCGTGGTGTACACGAAAGGACAGGACGAGAGCGACATTCCCGCCCGCACTGACGTCTTCCACCAGCTCACTCAAGCTGTGGTCAACGGCCTGTTCTAACGATCCTTTGGCCTGTCTTCAGCACCACGACGCCGGCCGTGCAGTGAGACTGACTG
>NZ_JBFTQF010000022.1:0-46147 GCF_056398865.1 Arthrobacter sp. 01T419 | reverse complement strand
TGATCCGACCGGCGGCGGTCGGGCACGCTGGATGATGAGGTGGAAGCCTGCGCTGAACGCGTTCGCGATCACCTTCGCCGGCCGGTTCGAAAGAACCACTCACTAATGAAACCGGCCGGATCCACACACCGTTTATCGGACAGTCCCCGAAATAGGGGTGAGTCGGTATGCGCTTCATTTCGGCGTCGGAGCGCCGCTCGGTGTCTGCATAAGTTCGTCCGGAGTGGCCTGCTGCAAGCCGGGTCATCGTGTTCCCTGGATTGTTTTTGGTTCCGTTTGATCCGGTCGCTTGGGGATGGGGCGGGGGCAGTGTGCCTGCTCCCCGCCCCCTTGGCATCGGACCCGGGCTCCTGCGCCCGACTTTCGGGTTACCTGTTGCGATGGAGTATGCAGGGTCTGGTGTCCGATGCGGCTTCGTGGGGGCCCGCGAAGGCAGCTGTTGGGCGAGTCAGGCTCCAGCCCTGGGGAGTAACCTGGCTCGTCATGGGCTCTCTCAGTGGGCCAGGGCTGGTTCCGTGAGCTGGAGTTTTTCCGCCTCGGTGGGCACGAAACCTGCTTTTAGCTCGGACTGGAGCTTCTCGGTGTCGAGCGCGTGCTGCCACTTGGCTATGGCGACGCACGAGACGATGTTGGCCACCGTGCTGGTGAGGGCGCGGGCTTCGCTCATGAAGCGGTCGATGCCGACGATGAGGGCCACGCCGGCAACCGGCAGCGTGGGCATGATCGTCAGGGTCGCGACGAGGGCGACGAAGCCGCTGCCCGTCACGCCCGCTGCACCCTTGGAAGTCAGGAGCATCATCCCGAGCATGAGCAGGATCTGGTCCCAGCTCAGATGGATGTCGCAGGCCTGGGCTATGAACATCGAAGCGAGCGTGAGATAGACCGCGGTGCCCGTGAGGTTGAAGGAGTAGCCGGTCGGGACCACGAGGCCGACGACGCCGCGGTCGCAGCCAAGGCGCTCAAGTTTGGTGAGCAGACGAGGAAGGACGGGTTCGCTTGAGGATGTGGCGAGGACGATGAGGAACTCATCGCGGAAGTAGCGCAGGATCCGCCAGAGGCTGAAACCCGTCAGTTTCGCCAGGATGCCGAGGGCGACCAGCACGAAGACGATGCACGCGGTGTAGAAGGCGAGGATCAGCATTCCAAGGTTGCCGATCGAGTGGGCTCCGTACTTGCCGACCGTGAACGCCATGGCGCCGAACGCCCCGATGGGAGCGACCTTCATGAGGTAGCCGAACACGACGAACAGCAGTTTGTTGAAGCTGTTGACCACGTTCAGGGCCAGCTGGCCCGGTGCGCCGAGTTTGCTGAAGGCGAAGCCGCAGAGCAGCGCGATGACCAGTACGGGCAGGACTTCGCCGTCGGCGAAGGCTCCGATGAAGGTGGTGGGGATGATGCTCAGCAGGAAGTCCGCCGGGTTGCTGCTGGGCAGCTGGGTTGTGTACTTCGAGGCGACCGAGGTATCGAGGTGGGCTGGGTTGATGTGCATGCCCACGCCAGGCTGGAAAAGCATGACCGCGCCCAGGCCAATGGCCAAGGCCACCAACGTGAGCACGTAGAACAAGCCCAGCGAACGGATCAGGGTCGGGCCGACCTTCTTGGTGTCGGTCAGGGAGGTGATGCCGCTGACGATGGTGCAGAAGACGATCGGCGCGATCATGAACTTGACGAGCTTCACGAAGCCGTCGCCGAGGGGCTTGAGGGAGGAACCGAGGTCGGGCCACAGCGCTCCGACGAGGATGCCGAGCGCGACGCCGATGAGTACCTGGACATAGAGGTGTCCGAGGATGGATTTGATCTTCATTGAACAACTTCCTGGGTGAGTGCCCTATTCATGATGGCAGGGGCAGGTTGTGGGTGCTAGGCCGTCTGTGGCACAGGCTGTGCGACGTCGATGTCGGCGACGGCGAGTTGGCGGGCCACCCTGTGGAGGGCGACCTCGCTGACGTGACCGTTGTCGTCTGTGACGACCTCGGTGGTGATGACACCGGCGGGGGTTCCGATGCGCAGAAGCCGACGCCCTTGGTGAGCGCTGTCTGCCGGGCGCAGCGCTTTGGCCACTACCGATCCAGGCAGGGCAGCAGCGAGGGAGACTGCAACGGCCGAGGTCAGGCCGATGGCGGGGTGGGGCGCGAGCATGGAGAGCATCCGCACCCGCAGGTCGTGGCTGTCGGCCGCGAAGCTCGTTCCGTCGGCCGCGGTGTAGTCGCCCGGCGCTGCCACGACGCCGACCTTTGGGACGGCATTCTGCGGAGGATCTTCGGGCTTCCTCAACCCCATCATCAGACCGGCCGCCGCCCGAGCTGCCACGAGCCTTGGCAGGTGCTCGGACAGATTGCCGGTCATCGAGGATAGGTCGATGCCTGCCTCGTCAGCCGGAATCAGCACCGAGGGCGCGCCGGCGTCAACCAGAGTCGCCGTAAGAATAAGCCCGTCAGCAGAGACTTTGTCGGCTGCCCTCCCCGTCGGCAGAACCGCGCCCGTGGTCCGCCCCCACGGGGCGTGAAACGAGAGGCTCACGGGAACGCCCAGCGCGCTGCTGCCCGGAACACTTGCCAGGCCCGACGTCGGGATGCGGCCGCTGGGGGTCGCGATCGTGCCGCTCAGCACGGCTCCGGTGTTGAGGTTGCGCATTCTGACCCTCGTTGTTCCGTTGCGGGGAGGGACGATGCCCGACTGGACGGCGTACAGGGCGATCGCCGTGGCGCAGTTCCCGCAATTGGAACCGAGTTCCACGGTGGGGTCCCCGATCCCGACCTGGGCGAAGAGGTAGTCCAGGTCCGCCGGCCCCTCGGGAGTGGCCCCGACCACCGCGGCCTTCGACGTCGTCGAAGTGCCGCCGCCGACGCCGTCGAGCTGGCGGGCATCCGCTGCGCCGAAAGCATCGGCCAGCAGGGTGCGGATCTCCTCGCGGCTCCCGGCGTGGCGGGCCACGTCTTCGGAGTCGAAGAGCCAGCACTTGCTCGTGCCGCCCCGGTACCAATGACCGCGGAGTTGCATGGTCTTTTTCCTTCACGTGTCGTGGTCACGCCTCACGGCGCCTGCTCCTTCTACGATCCACGCCCCGAGAGTTCAGCACAATCACAGGATTCTCGACTGCCCTTCACTTTTGCTAAACTCAATCCATGGCCGACCTTGACCTGCACCGACTCCATCTGCTCCGCGAGGTAAGCCGTTCCGGCTCACTGACGTCCGCCGCGACGGCCCTGTCCTTCACGACGTCAGCCGTCTCCCAGCAGATCGCGAAGCTTGAACACGAAGTGGGCGTCGCCCTGATTGACCGCCATCCAAGGGGCGTCGTGCTCACCGATGCAGGTCAGGCGCTCCTGCGATATGCGGACGAGATCGACAGGACAATCGAGGCCGCTCGGGCGGAGATGGGCGAGTTCGCCGGGCTGAGGCGAGGCCAACTGCACATGGGGACGTTCCCCACCGTTGGGGCTTCCCTCATGCCTGACGTCGTGCTCGCCTTCCGCGCGCGTCATCCGGAGGTCGCCGTCACGGTGGTCAGCGCGCGACGGGACGGCCTGCTCGAACGGCTGCGGCGAAGGGACATCGAGCTCACGCTGCTGTGGGACTACCCATGGGAGCGCATCGAGGACGAGGACCTGAACGTTGTTCGGCTCATGGATGACCCCACCATGCTGCTCGTACCGTGCGACCACCCTGTCGCGGCGCGTCGCGCCGTGCGGATCGACGCGCTGAGAGACCAGGAGTGGATCGTCCGCGACGAACACCCCGTGGCCGATGTCCTCCGACGGGTCTGCCACGATGCCGGCTTCGAACCGCGTATCGCCTTCGCGGCCAACGACTATCAAGAGACGCAGGGCATGGTCGCCGCGGGCATCGGCATCGCCCTGGCCCCGCAGCTCGCCCTGAGTGCGCTCCGTCCAGACATCATCGCCATTCCACTCGCCAGCTCCCCGACGCGGAGGATCCTCCTCGCCCACCTTGCCAACCGCAGGCTCAGCCCCGCCGGCCAGCAAGCCGCATCCGTATTCCGGTCAACGGCGAAGCGTTTGCAAACCCCCGCAAGGGCAGCACGCAACCCCGTTAGCAGTACTTAACTGGGTCTTGGCAAGTGTGCTCACGGCCATGGATCAGGCCGCGCCTATTCGTTCCCCGAGCGCGTACCTGTTGCCGTATCACTGCTCAGCAGTTGAGGCACGGCTTGCTGCCCATGGTTGAAGCGGTGGCCACCTCGGCGGCAGCAACAGTCCCGGGCATCTGACCGGCCAGTGCGCCGCGAACCGTGGCGAACGAGTGGGCCGGCAGGCGGAGTACCAGCTGGCTGTCGCGTTCCTTCACCTCCAGCGGACGGGGTGCGACGGCGTAGGGATGGGCAGGCGCATTGAAGGCTGCGACGCTGTCTCCGCCGAGCACCAGGGCCTCCACGTGCTCCAGCCGGCCGCCACGCAGATCCAGGACCACCTCGCTCTCATCCTCCAGCCCAAGATTGGCCACCGAGATGAGTACCTGGCCATCCTTGGTGCTGGCAGACGCAGTAAATGTCGGGAGCTGGGCACCATCCAGCTCATGCGGGGCGCCGGAGTCCATGTGCGTGTGCAGCACCGCGGCGTCCTGGTGACCGGCGTTCATGGCGAAGACGTGGAAGGTGGGGGTCTTGACCAGGGCGCCGCTCTCCGGGTCGGTGAGCAACATGGCCTGAAGGACGTTGACGGTTTGGGCGATGTTGGCCATGACCAGGCGGTCCGCGTGGCGGTGGAAGGAGTCGAAGTGGATGGCCGCCACCAGGGCGTCCCGCATGGTGTTCTGCTGATACAGGAAGCCGGGGTTGGTGCCGGGCTCCACGTCCCACCACGTACCCCACTCATCCAGGACCAGACCCACTGCTTTGTGCGGGTCGTAGACGTCCATCATGGTCGAGTGGGCACTCAGCAGAGTCTCGATCTGCTGGGCTGCCTTGACGGTCTTCCAGTACTCTTCCTCGCTGAATTCGGCGGCAGAGCCCTTCGCGTCCCAGTGGCCGGACATTGTGTAGTAGTGCAGGGAAATCCCTTGGTATGGGAATGCCTTGCGGTCCACACCTCCCTTGTCATGCAGCGCCTCCATCAGGGCCTTGGTCCAGGCCACGTCATCGGCGTTGGCACCGGCCGCGATCCGGTACACCTCGTTTCCATTGTGGGAACGGACGAACGTGCTGTACTGCCGGGCCACATCTGCATACGCCTCTGCGCGGAAGTGGCCACCACACCCCCAGGGCTCGTTGCCGATGCCGAAGAAAGGGACCTTCCAGGGCTCGTCCTGGCCGTTCTTCCGGCGGAGGGCGGCCATCGGTGAATCATCGGCGCGGGTGAGGTATTCGACCCATTCACTCATTTCCTGGACGGAGCCGGAACCCACATTGCCGTTGACGTAGGCGTCCGCGCCGAGCATCTCGCAGAGGTCCATGAACTCATGAGTGCCGAAGGAGTTGTCCTCGACGACGTCGCCCCAATGGGAATTGACCATGCGCGGGCGCTGCCCACGGGGGCCGACGCCGTCACGCCAATGGTATTCATCGGCGAAGCAGCCGCCCGGCCAGCGCAGATTGGGGATCCGGAGTTCGCGCAGGGCTTCCACGACGTCATTCCGGATACCCCGGGTGTTGGGAATCCCGCTGTCCTCCCCCACCCAGAAACCGCCGTAGATACAACGGCCCAAGTGTTCAGCGAAATGGCCGTAGACATGACGGCTGATAGTGGGGCCCGCGATGTCCAGGTTGACGACGAGCCGGGGCGAAGATGCCATGGTCAAACTCTCCAAAGTCTATGAGTAGATTCAGCTAGGTTTCCGGACGATGAGCCGGAAGAGGGTGCGGTGCGCCATACGCGATTCGCGCGGCTACCAGGTGTCGGGTGCCGCGCCAAAGGGCACGACGGCCGGCCTGTCGACCGTGCTGTCCACGTCAATGACCCGACGCTCTTGACTCGCGCGCGTGATGGCATCCATGACCTCCAGGACGTGGAACGCTACCCGTCCGGAGGCCCGATGTGGGCGGTCTGTCTCGATGGCTCTGGCCATGTCTGCGAGGCCGTAACCTCGCCCGGCGTCCTCGTAACCAGCAGAGGTTGGCACCTCACGCCGTTCCGGTTCTTCCCTGGTCACCAGTTCGACGGGGTCGGAGAATCGGTTCGGGTCGGGGACAGCGATGGTGCCATCGGTGCCGTAGATCTCGAAGAGCGGTGTCCGGGTGGCCCAGACTTCGAAGCTGACCGTGATCGTGGTGGTCACCCCGTTCGCGTGCTCGAGGATCGCGCTGACATGGGTGTCGATCTCCACGGGAATCGGAGTGCCGGCCAGGGGGCCGGTCTCGACGGTTCGCGCACGGTCGGACCTAGTGGCCACTCCCGATACGCGGAGGACCGGTCCGAAGAACATGACGAGGCTGGTCAGGTAGTAGGGACCCATATCGAATAGTGGGCCGCCGCCGGGTTGGTAGTAGAAGACTGGTGACGGGTGCCAGCGTTCGTGTCCCGGTGCGGACCAGTGAACTTGCGCCGCTACCGGCGCGCCGATGGCACCTGAGTTGAGAAGCTGCAGGGCAGTCTGGACGCCCGTGCCGAGGACCGTATCGGGGGCACTACCGACTCGAAGTCCCAAAGAGTCGGCAAGCTCCAGCATGGGGAGGGCTTCTTCCGGGGACAGCGCAAGGGGCTTCTCGGCAAAGACGTGCTTGCCGGCGTGGAGCGCCCGCGTCCCGACTTCGACGTGCGCTGCGGGGATGGTCAGGTTGATGATCGAGTCGATTCGGTCGTCGGCGAGGAGCTCATCGACTGTCAGGGCTTCAACACCCTGCTCCGCCGCGACCTCGTGCGCACGTTCTTCGTTGATGTCTGCGACAGCGACGAGCTTGAGACCGGGCAGCTTCGGGAGGCTCTCGAAGTACTGTTCGCTGATCTTTCCGACGCCGATCACTCCGACGGTTAGCGGGACGCCCACAGCAGTCCCCTTTCGATGATGGTTTTGACGTTCGGGTTCTCGAGGATGTCGACACGGTGGCCGGGCGTAGAGACGAAGATGCGGCCCTCGCCCCACTGCCTGGTCCAGATGGCGGGTGAGGTGATTTCGCGTTTCCACGGATCCCAGGGCCGGACGGCTTGGGTGGTGGTCGCTAGCACGTCGTTGTAGTCGTCGTGGAGTACCCAGTACTGCTCAGTGGTCAGCTCGAAGTTGGTGATGCCTTCGGTGATGGGGTGCGAGGCTGCCGCTTCGGTCATGTTGATGGTGTGAGGACGGTAGTTGTCGGACTGATCGCCGGTGAGCTCTCCGGGAGCTTTGCCGGGGTGCGCAGCGAACTGGCCTCCGATCAACTGCAGATAGTCGGAGTTGTTGCGATAGGAGTCGGCGATGCCGCCATGCCAGCCTGCGAGTCCCGTTCCCGCTTCGACGGCGGATCGGAGACCTTCGAACTCTTCCTTCTGGATCGAGGTCATCGTGTTCGACTGGACGATGAGGTCGAGCGAGGGCATGTAGGAGCTGTCAGCATAGACCGCGGGTGATTCCTCCACACGCACCGTGTAGCCGCGCGCCTCGAGGAACGGGATGAAGAGGTTTGTGGCCTCGACGGGCTGGTGCCCGTCCCAACCGCCGCGCACGACAAGTGCGGTTTTGGTCGTAAATATTGGATCAGGGGTACTCATGTTTTCCTTGCTGCCGCCATGCGACATAGTTCGTTGATGCGTTCTTACGGGCGTCGCTCAGCGGCTGGAAAGCGACCCGCCGATTCCGCCGACCGAGAAGTGCTTGTTGAGGAACGCGAACAGGATGATCGGCGGGAGCATCATCACGACGGCGACCGCCATGACGAGTCCCCAGTTGGTGGCATTCTGCTGGAAGAAGGATTCCAAGCCGACCGGAAGGGTGTAATTCGGGTCGGACCGGAGGAACACGACGGCGATGAGGTAATCGTTCCAGGCCAGGAGGAACGAGAAGATCGCGGTTGAGAGGATGCCCGGCAGGGAGTTCCGGAGGACGATGCGGGTGAACGAACCGAAGATCGAGGCACCGTCTATCCAGGCGGCTTCTTCGAGAGCGATGGGGATGGAGTCGTAGTAGGCGGCCATCATCCAGATGGCGACCGACATCGTGGCACCGACGTAGATGATCACGACGCCAAAGAGGCTGTCGACCAACCCGAGGTTCGCGAACAAGATGAAGAGCGGTATCGCCGAGGTGACGACAGGCAGGGACTGCACGACGAACAAGATGAGCGAATATCCCGACACGAGCCGGTTGCGGGCCCTGGACAGAACGTAACCGGCGGGAGCCGCGACCGCGACGGCGACAACGACGGTGAAGGCGGTGATGACAAGGCTGTTGCCGAGCCAGGTCAGGACCGCCGTCTGCGTGAAGATGTTCCCGAAGTTCTCGAAGGTGAGACCCTCTGCATTCGAGCCGAGTGACGGTGTCAGCGACAGTCCGAAGACGGCGACGATCGGGACCAAGACGACGGCGGTCATGAGCAGGATCAAGACGAAGCGGGGCCACTTGCCTCTCTGACGGATGTCCTGAGAGGCCTGGCGGTCGGCCGGAGTCCCGCTCCTGTCCCTGGGTCCCGTTCGGACTGCTTCTTGGGGAGCACTGGTCGTTATCATTCGACGTTGACCTTTCGGATCTGGCGGTAAAGAACGACCGAGATCACCACGAGGACGAACGTCATCAAGAACGCGATGGCGACGCCGGGCCCGGTCTGGAAGTTCTGGAACACAGTGAGATAGGCGAGGAGGACCAGCGATGTCGTCGCATGTGCCGGACCCCCGCCGGTGAGCAGGAAGATCGTCGGGAAGTCGTTCACGCAGAAGATCGTCATCAGAATCCACGACACAAACGTCGTGCGCGCAATCAGCGGGAGTGTTATGAGCCGGAACGACTGCCACCCTGTCGCCCCGTCGACCTTCGCCGCCTCGTAGACGTTCGTGTCGACTGAGGCGAGAGCCGACGACATCATCATCATCATGAACGGGAACGAAATCCATACTTTGAAGAGACAGACGACGACCTGCGCAAGCATCGGGTCTGCCAGGAAGAGCACGTTTCCGAAGCCTAGATGCTCCGCGATCACCGGAAGCGGGCTCTGGGGTGTTGCAACCAGCCAGTTCCACGACGTCGCGGAGACGACCGTGGGAACGATCCACGGCAGGAGAAGCAGTACCTTGAACAGTCCGCCGGCCGGTATGTGGGTGCGTAGCAGCAGGCTCAGCGCGAGTCCGACGAGCCAGGAGCCGAACACCCCAACCACCGTGAAGACGACGGTGAAGGACGTCGCCGACCAGAACGAGGGCTGGGCGAGTACGTCGCCGAAATTCTTCAATCCGACGAAGGGCCCGGTTTCGAGAAGGGTTCCGTCATGGAGTGCTTGAATCAAGGCATAGACGAGCGGGTAGACGTTCAGGAGCAGGAGGAGGATGAGCGATGGTGCTGCGAATGCTATGAATGTCCAGGTGCGCGGTGTAAACCGTTTCCTGGCCCGACCGGCGGGCGCCGGACCGGGCTTGCGTCCCGCCCCGGCCGGTCCGACCCCACGGCGTGCGCGTTTGACGCTCTCGGCGATGCTCGTGGATGTCATGGATCAGTCCTTGATGAGCGACGTCAACGTCGACTGGAATGTCGTCAGGGCGTCCTTCGCAGACTTACCCGAGAGAACGTTCTGGCCGAAGTCGGAGATGGCAGGGGTGCTGTCGACGTAAGAGATGTTCGAGAAAAGGGCGGTTCCACCGGGCGCCGCCCAGGTCTTGGYGATGGGCTGCCACATCTTGACGATCTTGACTGCGTTTGGGTCCGACTGGAATTCCGGGGTCGCCGCGATTGATTTCAGAACCGGGAGGCCGATGCCGGTGTTCTGGGTCCATAGGGCCTTCATGTTCTGGTAGTAATAGGTCATGAACGCCTCCGAGCCTTTCTGGCTGGGCGTGTTCTTGTACATCATGATGTTGTTCGGGAAATACAGGGCGCCCTTTTTGCCGCTGGCGCTAGTGAGCGGATCGCCGACCACCAACTGCGATGAGGACGCTCCACCGACATTGGCCGCGAGGTTGGGGACGTCGAAGCCCATGCCGAACTTCTCGGCCTTCCACTGCGAGTTCGCGTTCGTCGCCGTATAGCTGATGGCGGCAGGGTCCATGTAGCCCTTGCTGATGTTCTCGCGCACGAACTCGAGCGCTTCGATGTTCGCGGCGGTCACCAGATTCGGCTTGCGCTCCTCGTCAAAGATGCCGCCGCCGTTGTTGATCATCAGGCCCACGATCATCTGGAAGGCGTTACCGCCACTGGCGTTGCCGTTGGCCGCGAACCCGTACACGTCGATCTTCTTCAGAGCGGCCGCTGCGTCGAGGTAGGACTGCCAGTCGGTGGGAGGAGTCGCGCCCGCCTTTTCGAGGAGCTCCTTGTTGTACCAGTTCACCCGCATGTCAAGGTTGTACGGAACCGCGACGTATCCGGCGTCGGTCTTCATCGTGTCGAGGACTCCAGGAAGGAAGTCATCGTAGATGCCATTGGATTTCCAGCTCTCGATGAGGCCGTCCGCGGGAGCGATAAAGCCTTGCTTGGCGAATTGGAACGCCTGGGTTCCGCCGCCCGAGGAGATGGCGGGCCCGGTCTTCGACGCGAGCGCAGACGAGAACGTCTGGTTGAAGTTTGCCCACTGGATTGCCTGATAAGTCGCCGCAGGAAGCCCAGACTCCGGCTTGTAGCCAAGGGTGATCTTGCTGTCAAGCGTGTTGAACGCGGGAGTACCCCAGGGCATGTTCCAGAACTTCAAACTGGCACTTGCCCCACCGCCGCCGCCCCCAGTCGAGCAGGCCGCAAGAGCGGCGACGGCCGCGCCGGTTCCGACAAGGCCCAAGAAGCCTCGCCTCGATGTCGTAAAACGTGAAGTCTCCATCGACTTTCCTCCTCGACCCGCCACCGGGTCATCGACTATTGAAAAGTTGCGCAATTTTCAAATATCCTTTTGCGCAGAGAGAGTATACATATCGCAATTTTGAGATCAAAGGAAAATTTTTTTGCGCAAAAACATGAGCCCCGCAGCGGATGGCAAGAATCCGACCTTGGCCGACGTAGCAGCCGCGGCCGGCCTCAGCACACCGACGGTGTCAAAGGTGCTCCGCGGAGCGACAGACGTGTCCTTCGCAACGCGTGAACGGGTGGTCCGGATCGCACAGGAGATGGGCTACGCGAAGACCAAGGGACCCCGCCCGGTGGGTCGCTCGCTCGCGGCCACACCTCGCCTCGTCGACCTTGTAGTGAGCAACATCGAAGGCTCATGGGCCAACAGCATCCTCACTGGCGTCGAAGAAGCCGCGGCGGTCGCGGACTGCGACGTGGTCCTCACCATCGCCCGCGCGGGCCGCGACTGGGTGAGCCGGCTCCTGCGCCGCCCGTCAACCGGAGCCATCGTCGTCCTGGTCGATCCCACGTCGACACAGCTAAGTGCACTCGATACGGCTGGCATTCCCGTGGTCCTCGTCGATCCGATGAGCCCTGCTCCGCGAAGTACCGCAAGCGTGGGCGTGGCGAACTGGGAAGGTGGACGGATTGCGGCGGAGCACCTACTGAGCCTCGGGCACAAGCATTTCGCCCTCATCGGAGGAGTGAAGAATCACCTCTACAGTCGAGCGCGCCTCGACGGTTTTCGCTCTGCATTGTCGGCCATGGAACTGCACGTCGAGCCTCGCTTGGTCGGCGCTGCCGATTGGAACCGTGACGAGGCACGCGATTTCGCCGTCGACGTCCTGAGCCGCGAGGACAGGCCTACGGCCATCTTCGCAGCGTCGGACCTGATGGCTCTCGGCGTCTACGACGCCGCGCGCTACCTCGGGCTCAACATCCCCGGGGACGTCAGCGTCGTCGGATTCGACGACATTCCCGAAGCAACTTGGGCGACACCACAACTGACCACTGTGAGGCAGCCTATTCAGGAAATGGGAGCGACCGCCTTTCGCATGCTCCTGCGCCTAACGAATCAGAGAGAAGGCATCGACGTAACCACGGAGGGGCCCAGGGTTGAGCTCGCAACAAGGCTCATCACACGGGGTTCGACCAGCTTCCCCCGAGCTCAGGCGGACACGTAACTGACGGGTCTTACCCGCCGCGGCACCGCTAGGCATGGGCGGCAATCCGGCGTCGGGCCAGTGCATCCGAGGCCTTCGCAGAGGCGTAGAGAGAAGCCGCCAGCGTGAGGGAGAGGACAACGCCGGCGGTGACGAGGCCTGCGTCAACCGGCGGGGCGCCTTGGCCCGTCGCCTCGACGCGGGCCGACCCGTTGAAGAAGGTAATGGCTGTCAGTACGCCTACACCGAGGGCGACCTCGGTCCAGACGACCTTCGGGAAGTGACCAAGGGTCAGGTGTACGAGGGAGGCGGCCGGGTCGGCGTGACGGGCCAGGGCGATGCGTGGCATCAGCCAGAACGAGTTCACGGCGCCGGCAGCGATCATGCCCAATACCAGAATGATCTTGACCAGCAGGATCAGTCCATTGGTCGTGGTCCATAGCTGCGGGATGCTGCCGATGTGCTGCCAGGTCAGCCACAGGCCAGAGATCAGTACCGCTCCGACGCTTATCAGTGCGACAAAGCCGAAACGCCGCCACATGTCCGCCCACAGCAGGCCGGCGCGATCGCTCAGACTGCGGCGGGTGCCGGCCAGGACGACGAGCAGGGCCAGACCGCCGAGCCAAACGCCGCCACTGACAATGTGGGTTTGCAAGAAGACCTTGGTTAGCAGAGCCTCTGTGGTCGCGAAGGGGGCCGGCGGTACGAGCCTGATCAGCGTCGCCGCCAGGGCGAGGGGCAGCGCCGTCAGCGCCAGCCTGTCCAGCCGGCGCCGTGCGCGTGGGCTGAAGAGGGCGATCAGCAGGGCGGAGGTCAGGACGATAATGAGGCTCTGCACCAGGAAGAGCGTGCCCTCCGAAACCCAGTTGCCCGGCTTCGCGGGCGCACTCATGAAGGCCCATATCTGTCCGGGTTCCAGGGCATCGCCGTACGGCGCCCCCTTCCCCGACTGGGCCACGAAGACCGCGAGCTGGAAGTAGGCGGTGACGGCCAGGAGGACCCCGGCCCACGCCAGGGAGGTCGCAGTCCGGCGACGCAGGGTCTCGACATCGCCACCCTCGTTGCCAGGTATCCGCAGTGCCGGGCGTACCACCGCCGCGTACGTCACGGTGGTGCCGATGGCCGCGAACAGGCCGACGAAGTAGCCAAATAGAGACAGCATTTGCCAAAGCGGAGGGACGGTATAGACGGTCGCAGATGCAGTGAGGTAAGAGTTCATGACGTTCATCGTATTGTCTACAGTTGACGATTATGCGAACGTACGGCGATGAAACCAAGTCATGTTGGCAAAGGATTTGACGGAGAGCCTCCCTGCCACGCCCTAGTAGCAGTGCCAAGTTGTTGAACGCGCTGGGCTTGGGTCCGTTTCCTTCCTCGGTGTCCAGGATGGGCGGGGACCGTATCGAAGTCACCGAAAGAGTTCGCGGGTCATGCCGAAAGGAACCTGATCGGAAAGTCCAGCCGTGTACCGGCCTGGCAAATGGCGAGTAATGAGAATCCCACGTGTCCCGGCGCACAGGGCCGCTTCCTGCAGGTCACGCACCGCGGCCTCGAGGCGATCGTCAAGGTCTTGGCGGCTATTCATTTGTATGTTGATGCGTTCGGTGAGGGTGCCCATGGAATAACTTTCTTTGTGGCGGGTTGAGGTTCGACGGCGCTGACCGGCTGGCCAACGCGTGCCGCGATTAAGTTCGAGCCGGTTCGGCGATGGTGTGGGCTTGTCAGCGGCGTGGATCCGCAGCCAGGACTCCTCCAGTCCCACGCCTCGCCGTCGTCGTCGGACACGATGTCGGTGAACGCATCGTCGATTCCCGTCAAACCTATGGGGCGCAACTCAAGAAACCGTTCCTCCAACAACCAGAAAGTAGTGGTGCGCGCAGATGCCGTAGGCCGCTGTCCGCCGGCGCCCCCGGAACAGTGGGTTCTGTCCCGGGGGCGTTTTCCGTCGTACCAGGCCGCGGCTACTAGGCGGGAAGATCGATCACAACCCACATCTTGCGGAGGGTTTCGTGGATCGTCCAGGTGCCCCGCCACCCTTCAGGCGTTACGAACAAGGAACCCGGACCAACTTCGAAACTGCTTCCGTCTTCTTCCGTGATGGTCGCTGTGCCGCTCAGGATCTGGCAGATCTCGTCATAGCCTGGCCGGGTACTCGCGAACGTTCCTGGAGTGACCTCCCAGATGCCCGTCTTCAGCCCTTCGCGGGCCCAAAGACGCAACGACACCTCGGTCTGTCCCGGGGTGCTGGAGGTTGCCTTGGGGCTGTGCTCGCCCGGATTCGTTGTGTTTGCATCGCTCATGACAGTGGCCTTGACCATTGTTACTCCTTCTGGGACTGCGCCCTTCGAAAGTGCCCCCGTCTTTGGAAGAGCACAAACTCAACCTTAGCAATTGTCAACAATCGACGATATTGCCGAGATGGAAAATGTCCCGGTCAGGCGCGGCGCCTGCCCCGACCTCTCTGGCCCGCATGTGAGCGCAGGAGTAGCGTCGGTGTGAGGACGTAGAAGGGACGCCAGCGCCTGACGAAAGGCCGAGGCTGCCTGACACGGGTTCTTGAAGGAGCCAACAATGGCTGGATGGAATGCTGACACGGCCGCCGGCCCGCTCGGCGCCGGGACGGTAACCCTCGTGGAAGGTACGTCTTTCTGCATCTCGTTGCCCAACGGGGACATCCATCCGGATTCGCCGCACGGGGTATTCGTCCAGGACACACGCATCCTGTCGCGCTGGAACTTGACCATCAACGACCAGCCACTGGAGCCACTGGCGGCCCAGACCAAGGAGCCTTACCGGGCCGTTTTTGCTGGCCGTGTGGTCCGGTCGGACGGATATGGAGACAGTCCGCTCATCGTGGAGCGCATTCGTGAAGTCGGCGTTGGAATCCTGGAGCATGTCACGGTGCACAACCACTCCACGGAGCCGACAGAATGCTTGATCTCGTTCAAGGTAAGTTCCGATTTCGCGGACGTATTCGAGGTGAAGGAAGCCCGGGTCCAGCGCCAATGGAGCGAATCACGCGAGCCGGGCGAACATGAACTCACCATCCGTGCAAGTTGGCAGGACATCCGGAAGGCTGTCGTCATCAAATCCGAAGGTGCGGATGTCACTTCGGAGGCGCTGACGTACCGAACCACCATCCCGCCACATGGCCAATGGAAAACGGTGCTCACCGTGACGCCAGTGCATGACGGAATGGTGCCGGCAGCAGCTGTGGTTCATCCCGCCGTCGGCGAACTCTCACGCAGCGACCGCCGCCGACAGGAATGGGTGGCCAAGATTCCCGTTCTCCACATGGGCAACCACTCCATCGAACGGACGCTGCGGCGCAGTTACGACGATCTTGGCGCCCTTCGCATCGAGGACCCCACCCACCCGGAGAGGATTGTGGTGGCAGCCGGTGCACCCTGGTTCATGACGCTGTTTGGCCGTGACTCATTGTGGGCCTCGGAGATGGCCATGTCCGTTGATCCATCTTTGGCACTTGGCACACTGCAGACGTTGGCGGACCGGCAGGGGGCGGTCGTCGACCGGGTGACAGAGGAGGAACCGGGCAAGATCCTGCACGAGGTGAGGCTGGACGTCTCCAGCGGCCTGGCCCTGGGAGGCAAGTCCATCTACTACGGCAGCATCGATGCGACACCGCTTTTCGTGACGGTCTTGGGCTCGGTCAGCCGTTGGGGCTTTGCCAAGGACACCATCGCCGCCCTGCTCCCCCATGCGGACAAGGCTTTGGACTGGATTCGGGACTACGGCGACAGGGACGGCGACGGCTTCGTCGAGTATGAACGCCTCAACGACCGGGGTTTGATCAACCAGGGATGGAAGGACTCCTGGGACGGGATTAACTTCGCCGACGGAACCCTCGCAGAACCGCCAATCGCGCTTTGCGAAGTTCAGGCTTACGTCTATGACGCGTACATGGCACGAGCTTGGATTGCCTACGACGACGGAGACGCAGCTTTGGCGGCCGAATTCGCCGATCGGGCCGCACGGTTGAAGGAACGGTTCAATGAGCAGTTCTGGATGCCCGATCGTGGGTACTACGCCATAGCCTTGGACGGCAACAAACGCCAGGTGGATGCCTGCGCCTCGAACATGGGGCACTGCCTTTGGGTAGGCCTCGTAGATGAAGACAAGGCGCCCCTGGTCGCCGAACGGTTGATGTCCCCTGAGATGTTCAGCGGCTGGGGCGTGCGAACCCTGGCCAGCGACATGGGCGCCTACAACCCTGCGAGCTACCACAACGGCTCCGTCTGGCCGCACGACAACGCCGTCATTGCCGCCGGCCTGATGCGCTACGGATTCGTCGAGGAGGCGCAACGGATTGCATCCGCCCTGTTTGAAGCTGCCAGCTACTCGGAAGGCCGCCTTCCGGAGCTTTTCTGCGGATTCAACAGGGACCAGTACAGCGAACCCGTGCCCTATCCGACTGCATGCTCGCCCCAGGCTTGGGCAGCAACGTCACCCATCCAACTAGTGACGAGCTTGATGAGATACGACGCCCATGTTTCCCGCGGCGGGTTCTGGATGGACCCGAAGCTGCCGCCTTCCTACGGGGACCTGCATATCACCAACGCGCCAATGGGGGGCGGCCGGGTAACCATCGACATTACAGATTCCGTTCCCACCGTACAGGGACTTCCACCGGGGATGATATTTCATCGAGGTCATCGCCCATGGCTGGCCGAACTGGTGGCACAGGCCGGCCTCCGGATTTCTAAAGGCCGGCTGCGCGACGGAACCTAGTGGTGAACCTTCCCGACGGCGGCCGCAGGAAGCAGGCCGCTAAGCGGAATCCGGTCCCGAACGGCCTCGACAAGCGTGTCCTCCAGCTGCGGGACGCCAACTGCGACGGCGCCCCGTGAATTCCCGCTCGTCGGTCAAGACCGTCGAGGGTGGCGCCTGCTGCGCCGAGGAGGACTGCTTTGCTTCTTCGCATGATGCAAACTGCCTTTAGTCAGGGATGCGGAAGCCCCGAAATCCCCCTCCAATTAGCGGAAATCCGTTGAAACTACATGCTCCTCCGTCTAGCAATTGTCAACAATCGACGATAGACTGCGTGAGGTTCCTTATCTCGTGCCGGACAAGAAAGGCAGACAAGAATGCGACAAAGCGGTCGTACGTCCAGTCAAGTGTCCCTATGGACATCCCTTCAGCGCGGAGACATCGTCACCCTTCTCCGGCGCGGTATGCAGTGCCACAGGGGCACCATTGACGAACGAACCGAAGATGGCCGAATGATCTGGGTGACCGATGGTATCGGTGATCGTCGGCTCTTCCACATAGAGGACGACTACGAGTTGCTCGTCATGACATTGTCTACACCTGCCCAGGACGCTGTGGCAGCAGCGGGACGTGACGGCCATCCCGGATCCTTCAACTGGGAGGTCTGATGGGCAGCCTAGTCATGCTTATCGCGGCGGGGTTCCTGACTAGCACAAGTGCCCTCTTGCACAACCGGCCGTCCAGTGAAGGCACAGGGCGTAGGAGGATGTTTAGATCCAACTCCTTGTCACACATCTGCGTCGGAATCGTTGCGCTGGGTGCCATCCTCCTGTCAGTCGATGTGCAACTGGGAGCGTTCCGATGACTGACTCGGGATCCAACATGGCCGTTGGATCCATCCGGAACAGCCGGAATCCGCTGCTGGTGGCGTCGTCCTAAAGACCTGGAATATCCAGGACCTCTACGGAAGATCAGAATGTCGCTGCGTCAATGACAAAGCGGTACCGCACCGCACTGCCAATGACTCGGTCAAAAGCCTCGTCAATCTTGCTGGCCGGAATGATCTCCACCTCGGCGCCGAGCCCATGGGCGGCGCAGAAGTCCAGCATTTCCTGGGTCTGCCTGATGCCGCCCATCTTTGAACCGGCCAGATTACGTCTGAAACTGGCCAAGGACCAGGCCCGTTGTGTCAGTGGTTTCGAAGGCATCCCTACGATGACCAGAGTGCCGTCCAGGGCGAGCAAGGAAAGGTACTGATCGACGTCGATGTCTGCGGAGACAGTATTGATGATCAAATCGAAATGCCCTTGGTGGCGCGAGAAAGTGGCGGGATCCGACGTCGCGTGGCAGGCCTTCGCCCCGAAGCGAAGCGCGTCCTCCTGCTTCCTGAGTGATTGGCTCAGCACCGTCACTTGCGCCCCTAGTGCCGTCGCGATCTTGACGCCCATGTGGCCGAGCCCGCCCATGCCGATAATGGCCACCCGCTTTCCCGGGCCCGCACCCCAATTGCGGAGAGGCGAGTACATGGTTATGCCGGCGCACAGTAATGGTGCGGCTGCTTCGAGCGAAATGCCCTCGGGAATCCGCAGGACGTAATTCTCGTCCACAACAATGCTGTTGCTGTAGCCGCCTGCAGTTGGCCGGCCGTCCCGGCCCACAGAATTGTAGGTACTCGTCGATCCCGACTGGCAGTGCTGCTCCTCGCCCGCGAGGCAGTTGACGCAGTTCCGGCATGAATCCACGAAACAGCCAACACCTACCCGGTCGCCCACCGCATGGCGCGTCACTTTGCCTCCGACAGCTTCCACAATTCCGGAGATCTCATGTCCTACGACGACCGGGAAGTTGACGTTTGCCCAGTCGCCTCGCGCAGTATGGATATCGGAATGACAGATGCCGGTGAACTGGATGGCAATTCTGACGTCGAACTCACCCGGATCGCGGCGTTCGATGACGCCGGGCTGCAGCGGGGACGTAGCCGAAGCGGCGATATACGCCTTGGCAATAGAGGGCATGTTGCGGCTCCTTAGCTGCCTTCTGGATCAGGAAACAGGGACAAATCCGAGGGTCTTCTCCACCACGTTCAACAATGGTTCGCCGTTGACGAACCGTCCCAGATTCTCCACGAACAGATTGCCGAGGTCATCGAGATAGTTTTCAGTGTCACCGCTCATGTGAGGGGTAATGATGACGTTCTCCATACTCCAAAGCGCATGCCCTTCAGGTAAGGGTTCCGGGTGCACGACATCAAGGGCGGCACCGGCGATGGAGCCCGATGCCAGCGCTTCAGTCAGGGCGCCCGTGTGCACAAGTTCGCCGCGGCCGACGTTGATCAGGTGCGCCGACGGTTTCATGGACGCAAGAACGTCGGAGTTCAGCAGTCCCCTGGTTTCCGCGGTCAGCGGAGCGGCGAGCACAACATAGTCGAAGCCATGGACGATGCCGGGCAAGTCTTGGGAGGAGTAGATCCAGTCGAACTCATCGTCCCCAGGACGGCCTGTGCGTCCGGCGCCGCTGACCTCCATGCCCACGGCTCGGAACAGACGCGCGATTTCACGTCCGATCGATCCGATGCCCACCACCAGCGCATTTTGTCCCTGGATCTTTTGCGTGATTCTGTGCTGCCAGCGTTGTTGCTGCTGTAGCCGGAACGAAGCCTGCGCATCCTTGGCCGTGTCCAAAACGAAGCCGAGTGCGAACTCGGCAATGGCCCGGCTGAGCACACCCCGTGAGTTCGTGTACACAACGTCGCTTTGGACAAGCTCATCGAAGAGGAGCTGACTCACGCCTGCCGCCGAGACATGAACCCACTTCAGCGAAGAGGCTGCAGCCCAGTTCTCCTTCAAGGCAGGTGAGAACGAGTGCCACTGGTACAACACGTCCGCGCCGTCCAGCGCCTCAGCAAGCCCGTCGGCCTTGGTAAGGCGGACATCCGCCAGCTCCTCGATCTCCTGCAGCCGGGGCGGCAAAGCCTCACGGTACAGTGCTACGACGACGGGCCGCCTGCGTTCCGTGGCTGTCATGACGACGCCGTTGCTGCCGCCGGCTTGTTCTCCGTGGTGGCGCCTATCGCGCCAACGGCGTCGATGGCGTCCAGGACAGCGGCGGTGAATTCGGACGTCGAGGACGGTCCACCGACATCGCGGGTACCCAGGCCTTCCCGTAGGACAGACTCGAAGGCCATTTGGAGGTGCTCGGCAGCTTCCGGGTGGCCAAGGTGTTGGAGCATCATGGCCCCCGACCACATCTGGCCCACAGGATTCGCCAGGCCTTTGCCGGCGATATCCGGGGCCGATCCATGGACTGGTTCGAAGAGGGAAGGGAAGTCACCTTCGGGATTGAGGTTGGCGCTGGGGGCTACGCCGATGGAGCCGGTGACGGAGCTGCCCAGGTCCGAGAGAATATCGCCGAGCAGGTTGGAAGCAACGATCACATCAAAGGTCCAGGGTTTCAGGACCAGGTGCGCGGCCAACGCGTCCACGAGTTCGCTGGTGAGCGTCACATCAGGGTAGAGGCGGGTTGTTTCTTCCACCACTTCGTCCCAGAACGGCATGGTGTGGATGATGCCGTTGCTCTTGGTTGCCGAGGTCAGTCGGCCCCTCCGGGAAGATGCGAGCGATGCGGCGTAGTGCGCGGCCCGCGATACTCCCAGGCGCGTGAAAATGGTTTCCTGGACCGCGATTTCATGCGGCAGCCCGCGGTAGGCACGGCCGCCGACTTCCGAGTACTCCCCTTCGTTGTTTTCACGCACGATGAGGATATCGATAGGTTCCTTGGATGCAAGAGGCGACTTCACGCCGTCGAGCGTTTTCACTGGACGGAGATTGATGTACTGCTGGAATTCGCGGCGGATGGGGATCAACAGACCCCAGAGGGATTCAGCGTCCGGCACAGCCGGAGAACCCACGGCACCCAGGAAAATGGCGTCGTGCTGCGCCAACTGTTCGAGGCCGTCCAGGGGCATCATGCGCCCATGCTCGGCGTAGTAGTCGGACCCCCACTCGAAATGGGTGAACTCAAGGCTCAACGAGTGGAGTCCAGCGATGCGTTCAAGGCACTCGATCGCTGCGGGGACAACTTCCTTGCCGATGCCATCGCCCGCGATCACGGCGATTTTGTGGGTAGTCATGATGCATTCCGTTCTACGGTCGTCAGCTGCTGCCACCCGGAGGCCTGCTCTGCCAGTTTGATGATGGTGCTTTTGGGTTCGGTCATCTCACGCACGGCGTGCTTGACGCCTTCCCGGCCGACACCCGATTTCTTGAACCCGCCGAAGGGCATCGAATCGATCCGCACGTCGCTGGTCTCATTGATAACGACGGCGCCAACGTGCAGCTTCTCGGCGATTGCCAGGGCCAGATCGATGGATTCGGTGAAAACACCCGCTTGGAGCCCGTACTCGGAATTATTGGCGGCGTGGATGGCGTCGGAGACCTGGATAAACGGCATGATGCTGACCACCGGGCCGAACACTTCCTCGCGGATGACACGGCAGTCGGCCGGCACGTCCGTGAGAACCGTTGGCTGGTAGAACGCGTTGCGGCGCTTCCCGCCCACGCGGACGGTGGCGCCTGCAGCCTTGGCCTCCTCAACCCATTCCTCCACCCGGCGCGCCTCTGACTCGGTAATGAGCGGACCGATGTCCGTGCCGCGATCAAACTTCGCCCCGACGCGGAGCGCCTTGGTCCCGGCGATCACGAGTTCGAGGACCTCGTCGAACAGCGAAATGTGGACGTAGACGCGCTGGACAGACAGGCAGTTTTGGCCGGCCACTCCGAACGCCCCGGCAACGATCGCTTCAGCGGCCTTCTTTGGTTCAGCGTCCGAACAGACGATCGTGGCGTTGTTGCCGCCCAGTTCCGAGAGGATCTTCTTGGCACCCGCGGCAGCAGCAATGCGGTCCGCCGTCTTTGGGCCGCCAGTAAAGGAAATGAGGTCCACCTGCGGGTCCGTCACGATCGCCTCGGAGACTCCAGGTCCGGCGACAATCGCGGCGATGCGTCCAGCAGGGACACCAGCTTCCAGCAGCAGCTGGATGAAAGCCAGCCCGGTCAGCGGCGTTCGGCCCGAGGATTTAAGTACGACGCCGTTGCCTCCGATGAGCGCTGGCCCCAGCTTGTGTGCCACAAGATTGAGCGGATCATTGAACGGTGTGATGGCCGCGACGATTCCCACCGGTTTGCGGCTGTACCAGCCGATCTTGTTTGCTCCGGCCATGCTGTCATCAAAAGCAAGAGTTTCTCCATTGAGTTCGCTGGACGCAGCAGCGGAGAGCCGCAACGTTTCGATGCAGCGGCGCACCTCACGTTCGGCCTCGTTGATGGTCTTGCTGCTTTCCGCGGCAATGATCTCCGCGAAGCGAACGGACTGCTCCGCCAGAAGCACTGCTGCACATTCCAAAGCCTCGCGGCGGGCCCGGAGGGGCCATTCACCGTCCTGCAGGTGCCGATGAATGTAGGCTACGGCCCGCCGCACATCCTGTGGGGTCGAGGAACACACATTGCCCAAGAGCACGCCATCTTCAGGATCCCGAACCTCCAGGATCCTGTCGGCTGTCTCCCAACGGCCTTCGAAGAATGCACCACCCGGAAGTGCGGCAATGCTTGCCCGCCTGCAGGCCGTTTCCTCCCCTGTTTTTGGGCGCGCGTCAGTGACGGTTGTTGATGAACTCATGGGGACCTTTACCTTGCCTAGCTGAAACGGTCGATGATCTTCGCGGCTCCACCGATGAAGGGCAGGAACCACGGCGGGCCGAAGTGGCCGGGCACGGGCGGGTTCTTCAAGTCTTCCCACACGTTCGCCTGCTTGTCTCCGGCCATGTAATGGGCCATCTTCTTGCCCATGTGGGCGGCCATTTGCACGCCGTGGCCGCTGTAGCAGAGCGAGTAGAACAGGCCGTCGTGCACGCCGGCGTGCACCATCTGGTCCATGGAGAGGTCCACCAGGCCGCCCCAAGTGTAGTCCACCTTCACGTTGGCAAGATACGGGAAGAGCTCAGTCATCGCCTTGTGCAGGATTTCGCCGCTCTTGACGTCGGAATCCGGGCTGGACAGCGCAAATCGAGCGCGTCCGCCGAAAAGGAGCCTGTTGTCAGGGGTGATCCGGAAGTAGTACGTCAGCATCTTGCTGTCCGAGGCTTGGCGCCTGTGCGGAAGGATGCGGTTTACGACGTCCTCCGCCAAAGGTTCGGTGACAATGATGAAGCTGCCCACCGGAATCACGCGGCGCTGCAGCCAGGGTGTGACATTGCCTGTGTATCCGCTTGTAGCGACAAGAACCTGCTTGGCCCGTGTGATGCCGCGGGTGGTGTGGACGTCATGGACCGTGCCGGAGACTTTCTTCAGCTCGGTGACGCCGGCGTTCTCGCAAATGTCAGCTCCGGCAGCCGCGGCTGCACCGGCCAAGCCGTGCACGAACTTGCCCACGTGGAGGCCGGCCCCCAGCGGATCAAGCATTGCACCGTGATAGAAATCCGTACCGATTTCGCCGTGGATCTCCGACTCGGGAATGACCTTCACGTGGTAGTCGGCAAGTTTTGCCAATTGCTCCTGGGACTTCAGCATCCCCTCGTAGTGGGACTTGTGGAAGGCCAACGAAAGCTTGCCAAAGCGCTTGTAGTCGCAGTCGATGCCGTTGTCGTGGACGAGCTTCTCGATGCTGTCGATCGCGTCGTTGTATTCGCGGAACATCTCCACGGCACGGGTACTCCCGTACCGCTTGACGGCTGTGTTGAAACTGATGGCCAAGCCGGTCGTTGCCATGCCCCCGTTACGTCCGGAGGCGCCCCAGCCAACAGTGTGGCGCTCGAAGACAGCGACGCTTGCGCCTTGCTGGGCAAACTCAAGGGCTGCGGACAGCCCGGTAAATCCGGCGCCGATAATAGCGACGTCGACGTTCTCCGGCACAGGAGTCCGCCGGTAGTCTCCGGACGGTTCGGCTGTGTCCAGCCAGTAGGGGGTGAGTTTCACGGTTGACCTTTCAGCCTCGAAGTCGGTTAGAGACCGAGGTGCTTGTTGATCTCGTCCAGGGACTTAACTGTGGTGAGGTCGTAGCCCTCGCCAATGGGGTCGTAGCCACGATCCAGCATCCAGAGGTTCCGGAAGCCCATGTCGTGCATCGGATGCATGTCGTAGCGTGTGTGCGAGGAGACGTGCAGGAAGTCCTCCGGCTTGGCGTTCAGGGTGTCCAGCATGTACTCGAAGGCCTGGTAGCGCGGCTTGTAGGCCCGGGCCTGCTCAGCGGTAAACACGGCGTGGAAGTCTGCGCCGAGCTTGGGAATGCTGATGTCCAGGAAGCTGTCGTCTGCGTTGGACAGAGCCACCAGCTTGTAGTTATCGCCCATGAGCTTCAGCGGAGCCGGTACGTCCTCGTGGGAAACCCAGCCGCGTACAGCCTCAGCGAACTCTGCGCCGGCGCCTTCGGTGGGCCCGATGCCCCAGCGCTTGCACACGCGGTCAAAGGAATCCTGAAGGATCGCCTCGTAGGGCTTGTAGTCGCCAAGGACCTCGTCGAACCGGTACCCACGGAACTGCTTCTTGAAGGCCGGCCACTGCTCTTCAGAGATCCGGCCATCGAGCAGGCGACGCGTGGTGGGATCGATGTCGAAGTTGATGAGGGTGCCGTAGACATCAAAAGAGATGTACTTCGGCCGGAAGTTGGTGTCTGCCATGTTCGGTTCCGTTCTTTGTCAGGAAATGGAAGCGGTCGCCGTCCCTGCGTATTGGAGGTTTGGGGAAGCGCGCGGTGAACGGGGAACGGGTCCCCGGCAGGCTGGAAGATCCTGCCCGATGACTCGACTCTAGGCCCCAAAATTGTAAATTGTCAACAGTTTGCGTAGCTGAGATCGGACGGTTCAGATCCGATCCCGCCCCTCAAAAAAGTTTCTGTAAATTGTTGACAATCTACTGTTGAGGGGGTTGCATTGCATTAGACGGCAGAGAGATTCGGATCACACAAATCACACTTCTCCCCTCCCCGGTGACAACCACCAACTGACTACCCCTTCGAAGGGAAGCATTATGAAGACTCGAACCAAGGCACAAACTGCAGCCGCAGCACTGACTGTACTGCTTGCACTGACGGCCTGCGCAGGCACCACCACAAACACCCCGGCACCGGACAGCTCTAAGACGTCGAACACCGCTGATATTTCCGAGGGCGTCCAGCCCGATGCGGCCGCGGTCAAGCTGCTGCCGCAGTCCTACAAGGACAAAGGTGAGCTGACGGTGGCGATGGACCTTCACTACCCGCCAACCACCTTCCTCTCGGATGACAACAAGACCCCGATCGGTCTGAACCCGGATATTGCCCGTCTTGTGGCCAAGAAGCTCGGGCTGAAGCTGAAGTTCGAGAACACCGTGTTTGACACGATCATTCCCGGTATCGACGGCGGCCGCTACGACTTCACCGTCACCACCATGTCCCCCACACCCGAGCGGTTGAAGGTCCTGGATATGATCGACTACTTCAAGGCTGGCAATTCAATAGCCGTGAGCGCGGGAAATCCGCTGAAGCTCACCAATGAGAGCCTGTGCGGTAAGAACATTGCCGTCACAGCCGGTTCGACGGGCCAGTTGAAGCGCCTCCCGGCCCTCTCGGATCAAACCTGCACTTCCAAGGGACAACCAGCCATTAACGCCGTCACGCTTCCCAACGTCCAGGAAGCGCTGACCCAACTGGCGTCAAAGCGCATCGACGGCATCCTCTACGACACCACCTCCCTTGCGTGGGCCGCGAAGCAGCAGCCGGGCACGTTCACTATCCTCACCCCCCAGATCAACGTCGGCTCAAGCGACCTTACATCCGTCGGTCTCAAGAAGGGCTCGCCGTTGACACCCGCTATTCAGGCTGCCGTCCAGTCGGTCCTGAACAGCCCGAACTACAAACAGTCGCTCTCGAATTGGGGCCTCGAATCGGGTGCCATCACTGACGCCAAACTGAACTAGAGGGCAGGTCATGCAATCCCTGATCTCCGAAGAAAGTGAAAGCAAGATGAGTGGGATACCTTCAGCACTCAAACCGAGGCTGCGGCGGCGAAGCACCTTCGAGTACGTCGCCTGGGTGGTGTGCAGCCTGATTGGGCTCGGCATCCTGGTTTCCGTGTCAACCAACCCCAACTTCAAGTGGGACGTGGTCGCCAAGTACTTCACCCAGGAAACCATCCTCCGCGGGCTGATGCTCACGATCTTCCTCACGGTAGCAAGCATGCTCCTGGGCACCCTTCTGGGTCTGGCGCTGGCGATCATGAGGTCCTCACAGATCAAACCGATCGCGGCCACGGCAGGCGTCTACATCACCCTTTTCCGGGGTACGCCGGTCCTGGTCCAGCTGATCTTCTGGTTCAACATCGCCGCGCTCTACCCGAACCTGACCATCGGCATTCCTTTCACCAACATCAGCACGGCGGTCGACATCAACGCCCTGATGGCACCGATCACGGCAGCCCTGATTGGTCTGAGCCTCAATCAAGCCGCGTACATGGCCGAAATCATTCGCGGCGGCTTCTCCGCCGTCGGCAAAGGCCAGACTGAAGCTGCCGACTCATTGGGAATGAGCAGCGCAACGAAAATGCGCAAGGTCATCATTCCCCAGGCCATGCCATCGATCATCCCTGCCACCGGCAATCAATTCATCGGCATGTTCAAGGAAACCTCGCTGGTCAGCGTGCTCGGTGTCGCAGAGCTTCTGCAAAGCGCCCAGCTCATCTACGCCCGCACCTACGAGACTATCCCGCTGCTGATCGTTGCCAGCCTGTGGTACCTCGTGATGACCCTTCTTCTGAGCTACCCGCAATCCCTGCTCGAGAAAAAATACTCCCGTACATCCTCCAGGCTTCCCCGGAAGGCGAAGAAGATTGTGCTCACAGAACCGGAAGGTGTTGCCCGATGAGTACCGACGGCACCATTCACGCCCGTAGGATCCGAAAATCGTTCGGTTACAAAACAGTCCTGCAGAACATCGATCTGGACATCGCCTGCGGTGAGGTCTGTTGCATCATCGGCCCGTCCGGATCCGGCAAATCAACGCTCCTTCGCTGCATCAACGGGCTCGAGACTGTCGACTCGGGGGTCCTGAAGGTCAACGGTGACGACTTCGGATACTACGAAACCGACACCGCCTACCATGCCCTCAGTCCGAAGAAACTCGCCGAGCAGCGCACCAGGGTGGGCATGGTTTTCCAGCAGTTCAACCTTTTCCCCAACATGACGGCACGGGAGAACGTCATGGCCGGCCCCGTGCTGGTCAAACGCGGTGACAAGAAGCAGGCAGCCAAACGGGCCGACGAGCTGCTGGCCAGCGTCGGTCTGGGCGCTTTCGGCGACCACTACCCGGCCCAGCTTTCCGGCGGACAGCAGCAGCGTGTCGCCATCGCGCGGTCCTTGGCCATGGATCCGGAGATCATGCTCTTCGACGAACCCACCAGCGCCTTGGACCCCGAGAAAGTCGGCGAAGTCCTCATGGTCATGCAGGACCTCGCCAAAAAGGGCATGACCATGGTCGTCGTCACCCATGAAATGGGCTTCGCCCGCGAAGTCGCCGACTCGCTGATCTTCATGGACGAGGGCTTCGTCGTCGAACGCGGCGATGCCCGGGAGGTCCTTGCCAACCCCAAAGAACCCCGGACCCAAGCCTTCCTTAAGCAGGTGCTCTAAAATGGACGGAAAACTGGCCGTGATCGGCCTGGGCAGCATCGGAAGCATGGCCTTGTGGCAGGCATCCCGTTTGACCGATTCCGTCGTCGGATTCGAGGCGCAGTCACCGGGTCACGCCCGAAGCGCCGTTGGCGGCGACACCCGCCTCTTCCGCATGATTTACCGCGGCAACCCTAGCTACTACCCCATCCTGCAGCGTTCCCGCAGCCTCTGGGCCGAACTCGAGGCGGAATCGGGCCAGGACATTCTGACGCGCTGCGGCGGGCTATCGATCGGGACAGCTGATGGCCCCTACATCGCCGCCCTGCTCGAAACGACCCGGGCAAACGGGGCTGAGCATGAGAGCTTGAGCCGCGACGCCATGGCGGAACGGTATCCGCAGCATAACCTTCGGCCTGATGACTGCGCTGTGTTCGATCCGCATGCCGGCGCCCTGCGCACTGACCGCGCAGTGACGGCGGCAGTTGCCGCCGCACAGGCAAACGGGGCGAAAGTGGTCACCGACACGCTGATCGACAGCATTCGGGAAACTGACGACGGCGTGGTCGTCACCTCGGACGACAAGTCCTGGACGTTCGAAAACGTGATCGTCTCGTCCGGCGGCTGGTCCCAAAAACTCATGCCCGACTATCTGAAAGCGGCAACCGAGACGCGGCGCATATTCCTGTCCTGGTTCGTGGCCCGGGACGCTGCGGAATTCTCACCGGAGAGATTCCCCGTCTTCATCAGGATTTCCGGAGACCGCTCCATGTACGGTGCACCGAGCGTTGACGGAGTGACGGTAAAAGCCACCTTGGATGGTCGCGGCGCGCCAACGCCGGCGGCTGACTCAGTGCCAAGGGACCTCACCGCAGCGGAGATCGCGGAAACCACCGAGACGGTACGTGAGTTCTTCCCCGGCCTTTTTCCTAACATCGTTCGCTCGGACGCGTTCCCGGACCTCTTCACCACGGACTCCCAGCCTTTGCTGGGGTTCCTCGACAATTCGCGCAGGATCTACGCTGCAACCGGATTCTCAGGTGCCGGATTCAAAATGGCTTCCGGCTACGGCGAGATCGCAGCCAGCGAAGCCCTTGGTAAGCGCTGGTTTGACGGGCTGGACTTCGTTCGGCCCCAGAGGTTCGAGAAGATTTAGCGACTTCGTATGGGTTCCCAGGGTGAACTCAAGATCGCGTATTGTTGACAATCTACAGTTACTAAGAAAGTATGAAGCCATGGCAGCACTTAGTCCTATCCTGAAGCAGGCGACTCCTGTGGTCGTCGATTACGCGTCCGGCAGCTGGATCCACGCGACCGACGGCAAGAAGTACCTCGACTTCACCACCGGGATTGGCGTGACCAGCACCGGCCATTGCCACCCGGATGTGGTGGCTGCAGCCCGCGAGCAGGTGGGCAAGATTGTCCACGCCCAGTACACGACCGTGATGCACAAGCCCCTTCTGGAACTGACGGAACTCCTTGGCAGCGTTCTGCCCGAGGGATTGGACAGTGTCTTCTACGCAACTTCCGGATCAGAAGCCGTGGAAGCATCCATCCGCTTGGCCCGCATGGCAACCGGCCGCCCCAACATCATCTCCTTCCAGGGAGGCTTTCACGGGCGGACGGTGGCTGCAGCGTCCTTGACCACCGCCGGGACCAAGTTCCGCTCAGGATTCTCCCCTCTGATGGGTGGCGTGCACATAGCTCCCTTCCCGCATTGGTACCGGTACGGATGGGACGAAGCCACGGCTGTTGAGTTTGCCCTGAAGGAACTGGACCACCTCCTTCTGACCGTCAGTACCCCGGCTGATACGGCAGGCTTCATCATCGAACCGGTCCTGGGTGACGGCGGATACATCCCCACGCCTGTTGCCTTCCTCCAAGGACTTCGGGAACGGGCAGACCGGCACGGCATCGTGCTTATCCTCGATGAGGTCCAGGCCGGCGTCGGCCGAACGGGCAAGTTCTGGGGGCACGACTGGGCCGGGATACTCCCCGACGTGGTCATCACTGCAAAGGGCCTCGCAAGCGGCTTCCCGATTTCAGCAATTGCCGCGTCGGCGGATTTGATGGGCAAGGCCTGGCCTGGTTCCCAAGGCGGTACGTACGGTGGAAACGCGGTCGCAGCAGCAGCCGGTGTCGCCACCTTGGGCGTCATTCAGGGGGAGAACCTGGTGGAAAATGCCCTGCTGCGAGGCGAAGAACTGCGGGCAGGGCTGGACGCGCTGCAGGCAGAATTCACGGGAATCGGCAACGTGCGCGGACGCGGCCTCATGCAGGGCGTCGAATTCACCGCCGAAGGCAACATTCCCGACGCGGCAACCGCACTCGCGGTCCAGCAGGCTGCCATCAAGGAAGAGCTCCTGCTCCTCACCTGCGGCCCGTACGGCAACGTCATTCGTCTCATCCCCGCGCTGAACGTCAGCAGCGATGAAATCCAGGCAGGCCTGTCGAAGTTCACGCAGGCGCTCAAGTCGGCCACTTCCTAGTCCCTGATCACTGAAAGAGCGAACATGAACCCCTCATTTGATCCCACCACTCTCCACACAGACTTGTTCATTGACGGAAAATGGCAACGTGCCGCTGACGGCGCCACCTTCCCGGTAGAGAACCCGGCCACGAACGAAGTCATTGCCGACGTCGCCGACGGCGGTCCTGAAGACGCCGCCCTGGCCATCGAGGCCGCAGGTCGCGCGCAAGCAGAATGGAGCAAATCCACGCCGCGTCAACGGGCCGACATCCTGCGGCGCGCCTTCGATCTGGTCATTGCCAATACCGACCGGCTCGCGGCGATCATGACCGCCGAAATGGGAAAGCCCCTCGCCGAAGCAAAGGGCGAAGTAGCCTACGGCGCCGAGTTCCTTCGCTGGTTCTCGGAAGAGGCCGTACGGATCGGCGGCGACAGCACCACCTCCGTTGACGGAAATACGCGCATCCTCATCACCAAGGAACCTGTCGGGCCCTCGATCTTGGTCACCCCCTGGAACTTCCCGCTCGCCATGGGCGCGCGCAAAATCGCCCCCGCAGTCGCCGCAGGGTGCACCATTGTGTTCAAGCCGGCTGAGCTGACGCCGTTGACCTCTCTGGCCCTTGTGGACATCTTCCGCGAAGCCGGACTTCCCGACGGCGTGCTGAACGTTGTGACGACATCGAGCGCCTCCAGCGTGGTACGAAACTGGACGGACAGCGGAATCGCCCGCAAGATCAGCTTCACCGGTTCCACCGAGGTGGGCAAGATCCTCCTGCGGCAGGCCGCGGACAACGTCATGCGGTCCTCCATGGAGCTCGGCGGGAACGCACCGTTCATTGTGCTCGCCGATGCCGACATCGAGAAGGCAGTGGATGGAGCCATGAAGGCAAAGATGCGGAACATGGGCGAAGCCTGCACGGCCGCAAACCGCTTCTTCGTCCACCGCTCCGTTGCAGAGGAGTTTGGCGAGAAGTTCTCCAAAAAGATGTCAGAATTGCAGGTGGGCAACGGCGCTACGGCAGGCACCGAAGTGGGTCCGCTCATCGAACAGGCAGGGTTGGACAAAGTGGAGTATCTCGTTGCCGACGCCGTTTCCAAGGGTGCACGGGTGCTGACTGGCGGAAGCCACCCGGAAGGTCCAGGCTACTTCTACTCCCCCACGGTCCTGACGGATGTGGCGCTGGAATCCGAGCTGATGACCACGGAGATATTCGGACCGGTAGCAGCCATCACGCCCTTCGACAGTGAGGACGAAGTACTGCGTATGGCCAACGACACGGCATGGGGCCTGGTGGGCTACGTATTCACCGAAAGCATGGACAAGGCCATGCGGTTCTCAACGGAACTGGAGGTCGGAATGGTCGGGATCAACACCGGCATCGTGTCCAATCCCGCCGCTCCTTTCGGAGGCGTCAAGCAGTCGGGCCTGGGACGTGAAGGCGGAAAGATCGGTATCGAGGAATTCCTGGAATACAAGTACACCGCGATAGCGGTCTAATAGATTCAATTTGGCGAAGTATGAAATGAGGGGATGTCAATGGCGGCACCGGAGGGAATGTTCGTATTGGAGGGCCGGCCCACGGCGCAGCTGATCGCTGACCAACTCCGAGAGCTCATCGTCCAAGGGGCTTTCAGCCCCGGTCAGCAGGTGAACGAATCTGCCTTGGCGAGCCAGCTCAACACGTCAAGGGGGCCCCTCAGGGAAGCCCTGCAGCGCCTGTGCCAGGAAGGCATCCTGGTGAGCAAGCGTAATCGCGGCGTTTTCGTGCTGGAGCTTTCAACCGAAGACATCAAAGAGATCTATGCCGTACGCGAGGCAGTGGAACTGGCCGCCGCCAACACCCTCCTCGACTCTGGTCCGGACCAGATCACGGATACCTGCCGAGAGCTCAAGGGCATCATCAAGAACATGGTGAAGCAGGTTGCGGCGTCGGACTGGCAGGCGATCGCCAGGCTGGACATGCAATTCCACACCGCTTTCGTTTCAGGCACGGGGAACACGCGACTGATCCGGATTTACGAGACACTCGCAGCGGAATCCCGCATGTGTATCCTCAGCCTGGAAGTCGCATATCCCCGCATTGATGTGCTGGTACAGGAACACCAAAACATCCTGGACCTTCTTGAGGCGCGGGACCAGAGCGGACTTCAACAAGCCATAAAGCGGCACATGCAGAAAGCCGTCGAGGACCTCACTTCGACACGGCATCCAAGTGGTGTCACCGCGTAAATTTTGCTCGCTCCTTGCATACTACGGGCCCAGTTCAAGCGAACTGGGCCCGTAGTTTTTTCTCCTTGATGTTCCAATACCGCGGATGTTCCAATACCGCTCTCCCAAAGTGGGAACTGGACGAGGCAAGGGTTTGATTGGTGCTTCATCAGATGCGGAACAAACTGATTGAGGTGAGTTAAAGGTGAGTCACGGCTGGACTAGGCCTCTTCCGGGCTACACACGGAACTAAAACCGGAGGCCGGAACCATGTCAGAATCCACTCGGAGTTTGAACCGACGACACACTTCGAGTGACGGTCGGAATAGCCCCCACAGACAGGCCGTTTACCAAAGTAAACCCGCAGGTCAGAGCCAAACTAAGAGCCCCCTGTCGGATTCGAACCGACGACCCCCGCTTTACAAGAGCGGTGCTCTGGCCAACTGAGCTAAGGAGGCGCGCCCCGGCGGACCGGAGCTAGGTGCCCCGGCGGACCGGGACTGGCGCTCCGGCAAGCCGGAGCTGGTGCGCACGAACGCTAGATAAGGTTAGCCCAAGACCTCCCGCCCACGGAAATTCGGCGAGGTCGGAGGTGGGCGCCCTGAAGATCCAGGCCCCAGCCCCACACAAAACCAAAGCGCCGGCCCGGCCGGCACGCACTGTTCTCAAAATAGCGCGCACCGCCCGAGCCGGCGTCAAAAATCCTTGCAGAGCCCTCTACTTCTTCGCGGCGGCAGCGGCATTCAAGTCGGCGATGAGGTCCGTCTTGCCGTCCCACTGCTTGCCTTCGACGAAGACCGTGGGCGTACCGGTGACTCCGATGACGGCAGCCTCCTTGGTAACAACCTTGACGAACGGGCGGTAGGTCTTGCTGTCTACGCAGGAGTCAATGTTGGCAGCGCCTGCTTCGGTGGCCATCTTCTTGAGGTCGTTGTCCGAAAGGCCTGCGCTACCCTCAGCGGGCTGGCGTGCGAACAGCAGGTCAACGAAAGCCGAGTACTTGTCCGGCGAAGAGTTCACAACGCAGGCCGCGGCGTTGGCAGCGCGGGAGGAGTAATTGGTGCTTGAGCTGGCGTCGAGGAAGCCGAGCGGACGGTACTCCAGGCTGATCTTGCCATCGTTGCGCAGCTGGGTCAGCTGCTGGTTGTACGTGGCTTCGAAGTTCTTGCAGACGGGGCAGATGAAATCGATGTAGGCCACCACCTTGACCGGCTTGCCGGCTTCAGCCTCGGCACCGGGAGCGGTCACGGTGGCAGGCTTGGTTGCCGGGGCGGACGGCAGGTCGGCCAGGTTGACCGTGGCTGCCGCGGCCTTCGTCACGTCGGTGCCCTTCAGGAGAGTGACGCCGCCGTGCACATTGGAGTTGGCCGGCGTCGGGCCCTGATCGGCAATGGGTGCGTTGTTGGCAATGTTCTGGCTGACCACCAAGGCAACCACGGCGAGGATCGCCACGACGGCAACCACAATTCCCCAGCCGATGAGCAACTTATTGCGCTTGTCCTTCTTCAACTGAGCTTCGCGGATCTCGCGGGCCTTTTCGCGGGCCTGGGCGGTGCGCTCTGCCTTGGACAGGCGTGGTTCGTTTGCGGGGCTCATCAGTTCCTCGTGATTGATCGACGGCGTTGGTCTGGTGGGTCTAGCTAAGGCAACGGGGCCAGTTTACGGGAGAAGACTGACAGACAAGCTGGGGTCTTGGACTCCAGTCTGAGGAACGAGCAAGTGTCCTTGATGATTCCCGCCGGTAGGGTGGGATGTGAGTCACAAGCAACTCCAAGGGGCAGCAATGCAAGAACTGGCAAGCGAAAAACTCAACACCACGCCTGGGGGCAGACAGGCTCCAAAGGCAGCGAAATACGATTTCATGGTGGTCTCCAACCGCCTTCCGGTAGACCGCTACTCCAGCGATGACGCGGAAAGCAACGACGACGGATGGCGCCGTTCTCCCGGCGGCTTGGTGACGGCCCTCGCCCCGATGATGACCAAGACGGACGGCGCGTGGGTCGGCTGGCATGGCGCCCCGGACGAGCCCCTTGAGCCTTTCAGCCACGAAGGCATGGACTTGGTTCCCGTGGAACTCAGCACGGACGATGTTGAGCTCTATTACGAAGGGTTCTCCAACGCAACCCTTTGGCCGCTCTACCATGACGTCATTGCCCCGCCCGAGTTCCACCGCACCTGGTGGGACACCTACCGACGGGTCAACCGACGGTTCGCCGACGCCGTCATCCAGTACGCCGATCAGGGAGCCACCGTATGGGTCCAGGATTACCAGCTCCAGCTCGTGCCGAGCATGCTCCGCGCAGCGCGCCCGGACCTGAGGATCGGTTTCTTCAACCACATCCCGTTCCCACCGCCGGAGATCTTCGCCCAGCTGCCGTGGCGCCAGGCCATCATCGAAGGCTTGCTCGGGGCCGACTTGGTGGGCTTCCAGCGCCCGAGCGACGCAGCGAACTTCATGCGCTCGGCGCGCCGTTTCCTCGGCGCCAGCGTCAAGCAGCAGCAGATCCATGTCAAAGGGCCGGACGGCCAGATTACGCATATTGCCCGCGCACAGGCCTTCCCGATATCCATCGCGGTAGACCGGATCAGCGAACTCGCCGAACGACCGGACATCATCGAACGCGCCCGGCAGATCCGTCGTGACCTTGGCAACCCCAGGACCATCCTCCTGGGCGTGGACCGCCTGGACTACACCAAAGGCATCCCCCACCGTTTGAAGGCCTTTGAGGAACTCCTCAAGGARGGCCGGCTCAAAGTGGAGGACGCGACGCTGATCCAGGTGGCGAGCCCCAGCCGCGAACGCGTCCGGCAGTATCGGCTCCTGCGCGAAGAAGTCGAAGGCACGGTGGGCCACATCAACGGCAGCTACGACACCATACAGAACACCGCGGTCCGCTATCTCCACCACAACTACCCCATCGAGGAGATGGTCGCGTTGTACCTCGCGGCCGATGTCATGCTGGTCACGGCCTTACGCGACGGCATGAATTTGGTCGCCAAGGAATATGTCACCGCCCGGACAGACAACACGGGGGCCCTGGTTCTCAGTGAATTCACCGGCGCGGCAGATCAACTCAAGCAGGCACTCCTCATGAACCCGCACGACATCGACGGACTCAAGAGCACCATCATGAGGGCCGTGCACCTGTCACCGAATGAATCCCGTCGCCGGATGAAGTCCATGCGCAAACAGATCCTCGATCACGACGTCGACCATTGGTCCGCAGACTTCCTCTCGGCCCTGGCAGAAATTGTGGTGCGCGATGACTCCTGACACAGCAGCTACTCCCCCGCTGAGCCTCCCGCCCGAACTGCTCGACGCCGTCCGCCGGATCGCCGGAACAGACCATCTTTTGGTGGCGATGGACTTTGACGGCACCATCTCCCCGATAGTCGACCACGCCGGCGACGCACGCCCGCTTCAGCGGTCAGCCGCCGCTTTCGCCGAACTCGCCAAACTTCCGAGGACGACGACGGCGCTCATCTCCGGGCGCGCATTGGCCAGTCTGCGGGCGGTCGCCTCACCTCCCGAGGCCACGCTGCTGATAGGCAGCCACGGCGCAGAGGCCTGGCTAGGCCCCGGTTCGGCAGAACTCCAACTCGATGATGCCCAACGGGAGCTCCTCGCGGAAGTCCGCGAGGTTTTGGCCGGAATCTCGCAGGAAGCTCCGGGAACAGTCCTCGAAGACAAGCCCGCCGGCGTCGTACTCCACACCCGGCGTGCCGCCGACGACGTAGCGGAGGACGCCGTCGCCGCTGCCAGGACGGTCCTTGAAGGCCGCCCGGGCGTCTTCCTCAAGAATGGCAAGCGCGTTCTTGAGACCTCGGTGGTGCACTCCTCCAAAGGCGAGGCCGTCGAGTTCCTGCGCCAGGCCACTGGGGCCACGGGGATCCTTTTTGCGGGCGACGATGTCACTGATGAAGACGCGATTGCCCGGCTGGGCACTGGCGACGTCGGGGTGAAAGTCGGGCTGGATTTCACACAGGCAGAATTCCGGGTCGAAGCGCCTGTTCACGTTGCCGAACTCTTGGAAGCGGTCCTTCGCGAACGGCGCCGAGAAGTCTCGGGAGACACATCTCACATGTGACATCCGTAACATTTGCGCGAATAACGGAAGTTACTGCCATACTCTTGGTTGTGATGTGACGCACAACTACCGTGCGACGTCACACGAACTCCCCTGCCTGGGCTCCAGCTCCGGGCGGGGAGTCCAATTGAATAAACATGAACCATTCACAACGGATCGTCCGGCACGTACCTGCCGGTGAAGGGATTGATAACTGTGGCTACAGTTACTTTTGATAACGCTACGCGTCTGTACCCGGGCACAGATAAGCCCGCCGTCGATAAGCTCAACATCGACATCGCCGATGGCGAATTCCTGGTCCTCGTTGGACCCTCCGGTTGCGGTAAGTCCACCTCCCTGCGCATGCTCGCAGGCCTTGAGGATGTGAACTCCGGCCGCATCCTGATCGGTGACCGCGACGTCACGGACGTCCCGCCGAAGGACCGCGACATCGCCATGGTCTTCCAGAACTACGCTCTGTACCCGCACATGACGGTTGCGGACAACATGGGCTTCGCACTCAAGATCGCCGGCGTCTCCAAGGAAGAGCGTGCCGAGCGTGTCCGCGAAGCAGCCAAGCTTCTTGACCTTGAGCTGTACTTGGACCGCAAGCCGAAGGCACTCTCCGGTGGCCAGCGTCAGCGCGTTGCCATGGGCCGCGCAATCGTCCGTAACCCGCAGGTCTTCCTCATGGATGAGCCGCTTTCCAACTTGGACGCCAAGCTCCGCGTCCAGACCCGCACCCAGATCGCGTCCCTGACCCGCCGCCTCGGCGTCACCACGGTCTACGTGACCCACGACCAGGTCGAAGCCATGACCATGGGTGACCGCGTTGCCGTTCTCAAGGACGGCCTTCTGCAGCAGGTTGACACCCCGCGCAACCTCTACGACCGCCCGAAGAACGTCTTCGTGGCCGGCTTCATCGGCTCCCCCGCCATGAACCTGCTGGAACTGCCGGTGGTCGACGGCGGCGTCCAGTTCGGTGGCACGGTTTACCCGGTCCAGCACGACGTCCTCGAAGACGCTACGGGCAAGACCGTCACCCTCGGTTCCCGTCCGGAAGACCTCGAGACCGTCGGTGCCGGTGAAGGTCTTCAGGTTGAGGTCGACGTCGTCGAAGAACTCGGCGCCGACGCCTACGTCTACGGTCACACCACGCTTGACGGCAAGAGCCACGACATCGTGGCACGCGTCGACGGCCGCCGTCCCCCGATGAAGGGCGAGTCCATCTGGGTACGTCCGCAGTCGGGCCACGTGCACCTGTTCGACACCAAGACGGGCCTGCGCCTGGGCGACTAGTCCCCACCGGCACCCTAACCTCGCTCCGCTTCGGTCAGGGAACCCTGCCGGCGTGGGCCCACCCACCAGTCCCCTAACCTCGCTCCGCTTCGGTCAGGGAACCCTGCCGGCGTGGGCCCACCCACCAGCCCCCTAATTTCGAACCGACGGCGGCCCTTCCGAGTGGACGGGCCGCCGTCGTCGTTAACAGCAGCCTCCATACGGAAGAATTGACCCATGAGCGAGCAAAGCGGTGCCCAGTGGCATGACGAACCCACCGACTACGCGCAGATCGGCAAACTCCCGCGCACTGAGGCCGCCAGTGCGAATGACGCCGCCCCTCCGGTGGGCGTCATCGGATCCCTCAACATCACCGCTGCAGCAGCTGATCCCGAGCTCCTCGACCTGCCGTGGCACATCGCGCTCGAGGACTGGCCTGCCGAGAACCTGGCCGCCCTGCCCCGCGGTATTTCCCGGCACATCGTGCGTTTTGCGCACCTGGGCGGTTCCGTCATCGCCATCAAGGAGACGTCCGAGCACGTTGCCCGGCACGAGTACCACATGCTCCGCAAGCTGGCCCGGATGGACGTACCGTGCGTCGAACCGGTCGCCGTCATCACGGGCCGCACCACTGTCGACGGCAAACCGCTCAATCCCGTGCTGGTCACCCGGCACCTCAAGTTCTCCATGCCGTACCGTGCGCTCTTCTCGCAAATGCTCCGCCGGGACACCCTGACACGGCTTATCGACGCCCAGGCGCTGCTGCTGGTGCGCCTGCACCTGATCGGTTTCTATTGGGGCGACGTTTCCCTGTCCAACACTTTGTTCCGTCGCGACGCCGGCGCGTTCGCCGCGTACCTGGTGGACGCCGAAACCGGCGAGCTGTACCCCGATCTTTCGGTGGGCCAGCGCGAGTACGATCTCGAGATCGCCCGCGTCAACATTGCCGGGGAACTCATGGACCTGCTCGAAGGCGGCCTGATCGAGGAGAAGGTGGACCCGGTAGCGACGTCGGAGCTCATCATGGACTCGTACCGCCGGCTGTGGGCCGAACTCACTGAGAAGGAATCCTTTGAGCTCGGCGAGCGCTGGCGCGTGGGCGCACGCATCCGCCGCCTCAACGAGCTCGGCTTCGACGTCGAAGAATATGCCATCAAGACCACCGCGGACGGCTCCACCATCCAGCTTCAGCCCAAGGTGGTCGACGCCGGACACCACCAGCGGCGGCTGCTCCGCCTCACAGGCTTGGACGCCCAGGAGAACCAGGCCCGACGCCTGCTCAACGACATGGACTCATTCCGGGCGGACAACAACCCGGACATGGACGAAGAAATCAGCGCCCACACTTGGGTCAGCCAGATCTTCGAGCCGATCGTCCGGTCCATCCCCCGCGACCTCGCAGGCAAGCTGGAGCCGGCAGAAGTGGTCCACGAAGTCCTGGAACACCGCTGGTACATGAGCCAGAAGCAGGACAGCCACATCCCCTTGGCCGAAGCGGTGCAGTCCTACCTGGACACCGTGCTGCGCCACCGGCGCGACGAGGCAGCCATCATGCTCAATCCGGACACGGCGTTGCTGAAGATCCTGGAAGTGGAAACCGAGGAATCCCGGTACGAGCAGGACGAATACCCGGACTCGGACGACTAGCAGGGGTTCAGGGCTCCAGCGTCTCCGCGAGTCCCGCCAACACAGGTTCGCGTCCGAGTTCGATGTGTGAATACGCCAGGGTGTAGGCGAGCTCTGCCTTGCCGGCAAGGATGGCGCTGCACAGTTCCACGTGCTCGTCGCGCTGGAGTTCGTTGCTTCGGTTATGGGCCAACCCGAAGATCCAGCGCATGCGGCCAAACAACGGCTTGACGGATTCGATGAGCAGCCGGTTGCCGGAGAGTCGGACGATTTCGGCGTGAAACGCCGCACTGAGGCGCACGACGTCGTCAGTCCGGCCGTCGTCGATCCCTTGCCTTGCCTCGTCCAGCAGTTCCTGAAGGCGCCCGCCCGGCTCGCCCTCCGCGACGCGGACGGCCGCCATGCGGGCGGCAAACGTTTCCAGGCACAGCCGGACGTCGAAAAGTTCATTGACGTCGGTGAGCGTCAATTGGCGGACTATGGCACCCCTGCGGGGGAACGTTTCAACGAAGCCATCCTGCTCAAGGCGTTGGATGGCTTCGCGAACAGGGATTCGCGAAACGTTGTAGAGCTCAGAAAGCTCCCGCTCGCGCAGCCGCCCGCCCTGCTCGTATTTCCCGGCCACGATTCCCTCGAGAACCAGCTGGTAGACCTGTTCAGCCCGAGCCTCGTCGTCGCGGCCATTCAGGGTTTCCGACATCGGCTTTGGCCACCCTTCCATTCCCCATCGTCTTCGTCCATGGAGTGCAGTTGTCCTTGGATCCGGGCGGACGTTGCCGCTCGGCGTTCCACCCGAGCATACACGGGCGGAAACAGCTTATCCGTAGCTGATCGAGGGCTAGGGTAGTTTTACAAAACTGCCAAGACTCTCCCAGGTATTGGTCTCATCAGAATCGTAGAAACGATGCGCTGTCCACGTCCCGTCGGCAGCGGCCATGAGGCATGAAGGGGTCATCGCGATCAGCGGGAGTCGGTACTGCTGCCTGAAGAATAGATTACCGCTTGGTATTCCAAGGCTGGAGCATATTGTGATTTACATCCCACAAAACGTGCTCTAGTCTATTTTTGGTATACAAAACGTTCCGGAGCTTGCTCCTTGGGCCATGAATCGAGCACGCCCGTTGACTCAGCTACAGTCCAGCGTCGAACCCACGGCTGCGAGCCCGTCCCCGTACCAGCCAGCAGCTGCTCCTGCCTGCCTGCCACCATTCGGGTCTGGCAGCCGGAGCCGGCGCTGGTGTGCAATAGACCCACTACCAAAGGAGCAATACATTGAACACCCTGATCCGCGCCGTCCGTCCGTGGGGACAAGCATTGAGCGATGTCCTCATCACGGACGGCAAGATCGCCGGCGTCGAGCCCCATGACCCGGCACGCACCGCGGTCGCAGCCGGAGCGCAGCCGGGCTCGCCGGGAGACGTCACCGTCGTCGAAGGCCGTGGCCGTCTCCTGGTGCCATCGTTCTCTGACGTGCATGTGCACCTGGACTCCACCCGCATAGGGCTGCCGTTCCGCGAACACACCGGCGGGCCCGGCGTGTGGACCATGATGATGAACGACCGGAAGAACTGGCGCAACGCCGAGGTCCCTCTCCAAGAACGTGTCAACAACACCCTGGGCCGGATGATCGCGCGCGGCACCACACGCGTACGTTCCTACGCCCAGGTCGACGTGGACTGCCGCCTTGAGCGCTTCGATGCCGTGATGGCTGCCAAAGAGCAGTTCAAGGACCAGGCCGACGTCGACATCATCGCGTTCCCGCAGGCCGGCCTCCTCCTCGAGGAAGGCACCGTCCCCCTCATGGACGAGGCCCTCAAGGCCGGCGCGAATGTCATGGGCGGCATCGACCCCTGCAGCCTGGACCGCGACCCCGCGAGGCACCTGGACATCGTGTTCGGGCTGGCTGAGAAGTACCAAGTCCCCATCGACATCCACCTCCACGAACCCGGAGAACTCGGCGTCTTCAGCACGGATTTGGTGATCGAGCGCACCCGCGCACTGGGGATGCAGGGCAAGGTCACCATGTCCCACGCGTACCAGCTGGGCAGTGTCTCCGAGGCCACTACCCGCCGGCTCATCGAGGAGTTCGCCGAGCTGGACATCTCCATGGCGTCCGTGGCGCCCTCGATTTCCGGCCAGTTGCCCATCCCCCTGCTCGCCGAGGCCGGCGTCCGCATGGGCTTGGGCGAAGATGGCCAGCGCGATTACTGGTCCCCCTACGGCAACACGGACATGCTGGACCGCACATGGCAGTTGGCCTTCACCCACGGCTTCCGCAAGGACGAGCTGATCGAGCACGCCCTCGCGATCGCTACCGTGGGTGGCGCCAGCATCCTGGACCCGTCCGCCACCCGCCTGAAGGGCACGGCACACCGCCCGGGCATCGAGGTCGGCGATCCCGCCGAACTCCTGCTGCTCGACGGCGAAACGGTCGCCTCCGCCGTCATGGACCGCGGCACCGACCGCACGGTGATCCACCGTGGCAAGGTCGTGGCAGACCAGCTCGAACTCGTCTAAGCCGCCCGCTAGCAAGTGGCCGGTCCCTCTGTGAGGGACCGGCCACTTTCTGGTTACCGGGGCTGCCGGACGCCGTCGCCCTGATGCCCAAGCTAGCGCCGCTGGCTTTAGGTTAACGCCCGACGGCGGCGGGCTCGCTCAAGTGTTCGGTTTCGGCGATTGCCCCGGACACCGCAGGCCCGCGCACGGCGAGGAATCCGGCCGCGGCGAGGAGTACCGCTTCTGCGGTCAGGGCCCAGAAAGGAACGTCCCAGCCACCGGACCATTCGTGCAGGAAACCCGCCCCCAAGGGCCCAAGGGAAGCCAACGCGAAGCCCAGTCCCTGGCTCATGGCGGACAGGCTGCCCGCGCTCTGTGGTCCCGTGGATCGGATGACCACCAGCGCCATTCCCAATCCGAAACCCGCGCTCTGAACGATCCCCAGCAGGCCAACCATCAGGAACTGCAAACTCACGGGCGCCGTCAGGACCCCCATCAAGGCCCCCGCGACGAGCAGTCCCAGCCCCGGAGCCATGAACCTCAGGACCGCGGGACGCCCCGCCAGGACGGGGGCCAGCAGGCTCGCAGGCAGCCCGGCAACGCTGAACCAAGCCAAGAGCGCAGCTGCGTCGGCCTCCGTCTGGCCCTTCGCCACCAAGAACACTGCCAGCCACGAGGTAATGGCGAAATATAGCATGGCCTGCAGCCCGAAGAAGGCAGTCACTGCCCAGGCCGTCCTCTGCTTCCGCAGCGGAACTGTGCGGGAGCCGCCCGCGGTGCAGCCCGCCGTCGTCGTCTTCAGTCCCATTTCCAGTGACGCCGCCGGGAAACCAACCCCCGACGCCGGGCGGCCAGTCCCGTCGGAGCGTCCAGTTGCTCCACTGGTGCGGTGGATCAACGCGGCACCCATCACGGCAGGAATAGCCCAGACCGCCAACGCCCAGGCAAGGCTTCCGCCGAGCACGTGTTGCAACGGCTGCACGAGTCCCGCACCGAGGGCGGCGCCCAACCCGAAACCCATGGTGCACAGCCCCGTCCACCAGCCTGTACCACGGTTGGCCTTCACGATCTGTGGGACCAGCACGCTGGCGGTCATGATCGAAGCCCCGGCAACGAACGTGCCGGGCAGCAGTAGTCCGGGCACCAGGACGCGGACGAGAAGCGCAACGGCCAGCACCAATAGCGCAACAGCAACCGCCCTGCCCGTGCCGAGGCGACGGGCCAGCCATGGGCCGCAAGGGGCCGAGACGCCGAAGGCAAGGACAGGCAGGGCGCCCAACAGCGGCAGCAAATGCGCGTCCAGTCCGAACCCTTCCTGCAGCTGCCCCATGGTGCCGGCAATGGTGGTGATGGCTGGACGAAGGTTGATGGAGACAAGGGCCAGTGCAACGAGGACCCAGGCCGCGGTGAAGCCTGCGTCCTTCACGGAAGAACCGCGGTGGGGCGGGCGTGCTTGTCCCATTGATCGTCTCCTTGAGTCTATTTGGTATACCAAATAAGATTATGGGCTCAGGGGATCAAAGTAAACTACCGCTATAGCCGTTGCCTCGCGTGACGCCGGATTGACGGATCCTAATTTTGGGATACCAACAATCTAAATGGCTTTACCCGGGTTGAGGATCCCGGCGGGGTCGAAAAGCTCCTTGATGCGGTGCTGCAACTCGCGGATAGGCTCGGCCTGCTCGAGGCCGAGCCATCGCAGCTTGTACTGCCCTACCCCGTGCTCGCCGGTGATGGTTCCGCCCATCTCCAGTGCAGCGTCGATGGAGTCGTCCAAGGCCTTATTGAGGCGGGACATAGCGTCTGCGTCTACTTCCGTGTCCACCCGGTCTACCCAGAACGTGGGGTGGAGGTTGCCGTCGCCAGCATGGGCCACTACCTTGAGCTGGACAGCGTGGTTGACGGCCATGTCTTCGAGCGCAGCCACGTAGTCCATTAGTCGCGACCTCGGAACGGCGACGTCCTCGCCCACGCGGTATTCATTGTCCACCTCGTCGCCGCGGCTCGAGCGCCGCATCTCGATGAGGCGCTCGGCTTCGGCATTCGCTCCCGCCATCACCTTGGCACCGCCAGCTGACAGGACTTCCCGCACCAGCGTGGCCTCCGCGGCTGCCCCGAATCCGTCTGTCTGGATCAGCAGCAGGGCCTGTCCGCGCTCACCGAGGTCAGAGCCGTACAGTTCGTCGAGCTGGGCCAGTGTTCCGGCGTCGAGCATTTCCATGATGGCGGGCTGGACGCGCGCCTTGCCAACCGCCAGGACGCCCGCGGCGGCGCCACGGAAATCCGGATAGAAAGCCGCCACAGTTTGTACTTCCCGGGGCAGGTAGCGCAGGCGTACCGTCACGCCCACCACAATCCCCAAGGTGCCTTCCGAGCCCACAAACAGGGCCGTGAGGTCGTAGCCTGCCACGCCTTTGAAGGTCTGGTGTCCGGTGTGGATGAGCGATCCATCGGCCAGGACGACGTCGAGCGCGAGCACCGAGTCCCTGGTCACCCCATACTTGGCGCAGCGCAAGCCGCCGGCGTTCGTGGCCACATTGCCGCCGATGGTGGATATCTTGTAACTCGCGGGGTCCGGCGCATACATCAGGCCGTGTTCGGCCGCCGCAACGTTCAGATCGGCATTCACCACACCAGGCTCGACGACGGCGGTCTCGTCGTCCGCGTTAAGCTGCAGGATGCGGTTCATCCGTTCCAAGCTGAGCACGATGCATCCCTGGCTGGCATGGGCACCCCCCGAAACACCGGTTCCGGCACCACGGGCAACAATCGGAACCCCGTGTTTAGCGCAGCTGCGCACCACGTGCTGGACGTCTTCAACGGAATTCGCAAACACCACTGCGACGGGCAGGTGAAGGTCCAGGACGGGTCCTTTGTCCGCAGCGTAGATTACGAGCGTGGGTTCGTCGACGGCCACCTGCCCAGGGGTGAGAGCCGCGGCAAGCTCATCCAGGAACCCGCTGGTGCTTTTGGTTTGTCCGGAAACGGCCGTGTAGTCCGACAAGATGGATCCCTTCGCAGCTGAGCACCGCGGACACGCCAATTCGGCAGTCTTCGCGGTGTTTTTCAGTGCTTCGAGTCTAGTACGCGGCGATCGCGCGATGTTCCGGATGGCTTGGCCCGGAGAGCAGCTGAATGCGCCGGGCCATGACGATTTCCTGCTTGGCTTCATCCTGCGGATAGGGCCGCGAGGCGCCTGTGACTTCAAATCCGTGCCGGGCATAGAACTTCTTGGCGCGGACGTTGTCTTCGTGGACCCCCAACTCGATCACGCCGGCCCCGAGCTCGGAACTCGCTGCAGCGCAAGCCTCATCAAGCAACTGGTCAGCAAGGCCCAAGCCCCGGTGCTCAGGGGCCACATAGACGCTGATGAGCATGGCTTGCCGCGCCTGTGAGGGGTCTTGTGGCTGCTTGATGACCACGCGCATGAGTCCCCTGATCCGGCTACCGTCCGTGCCGTCGTCCGCCACGAGGGTAATACTCGAGTCGCCCGACATGGTTGCGGCGCGCTCTTGCCATTGGGTGTCCGTCTGGCGCCGAGCGGCCGCGATGCTCTCCCCGTAGGCCATAGGGGTGTCCGAGAGCATCTCAAGGCGTACCTCGCGAAGCAACCGCCAGTCGGCAGCCTGGAGGCGACGGATTCTATTCACTTCCGCCGCCCATGAATCTGACATAGCGATCAAGAACTCCGGGCCAGTCAGCCGCGTAGTCCGCGCGGGTTTGAGCGGGGTCCTCGGCGCCTTCCCAGCCGGTGTGGACCAGGCGAACCTCCGTGCCGCCGTCGACCGCCCTGAACGCAACCCGAAGCTCGGTAGACCACATCGCCGTACTCCCTGGATACCAGCTCGCATGGAACGACAACGGCGGTTGCCAATCGTCGATCGTTGCCCATACTGAGGTGCGGCCGTCGTCCGCCGTCTCCAGGACCAGATTCTCCTCGAATTCGACGTGCGAGCCCACGCCGTAGACGCTGTGGTCCTCCATTGGCCACCACAAATGTGGGTGATCGGTAAAGCCCATGAAAGCGTGCGCCACCGGCGAAGGCACGACGACGGTGCAGACTACGGGGTCCAGCTCACCGGGCTGCTCTGGCTGGGGTTCGGAGTCCGACGCGGCGTGACTGAAAAGGCTCTCCATGTGCACCAACATTACCGCTCGGCGACGCAAGCGGCTCGAGACTAGTTGTACCCCCCTACCGACGCTCGCTCGCTTATGGCGTTTTCCGGCGGGACGCTCGCTCACGTATGGGGGCTTCCGGCGGGACGCTCGCTCACGTGTGGGGGCTTCCGGCGGGACGCTCGCTCACGTATGGGGGCTTCCGGTGGGACGCCCGCTCACCTCTGCTGGGTCCCGGGACTTTCCTGGGCCGACGCCCGCTCGCTTATGCCGCTTCCTGAGCCGACGCTCGCTCGCTTATGGCGTTTTCCGGCGGGGTTGGGTGCCTGGGTGTCCGGGGGTCCGGTGCCCGGGGTGGGGGTGTGGTTTTAAATGGGTCAGGCCCCGGCACTGGTGTGTCGGGGCCTGACCGTTAATGGTTGTCCGGCGGTGTCCTACTCTCCCACACCCTCCCGGGTGCAGTACCATCGGCGCTG
>NZ_JBFTQF010000021.1:0-98086 GCF_056398865.1 Arthrobacter sp. 01T419 | reverse complement strand
GAGCAACCGCTCCGCAAGCTCCTTCTGATCGATGATCTCTCCCGTCACAGGATCGATCATCACCCCTGTCATTGCGGTCGTGGACTCTGACACGGCCGTCTCCTTTCGGATCAGGCCGGACCTCACACACCGTTATTCAGACAGTCCCTACGTGAGCGAGCATCCCGCCGGGACCGCCGATAACTGCAGGAGCGTCCGGCCGGAAGGCCCCACACGTGAGCGAGCGTCCCGCCGGAAGGCCCCGGAAACTGCAGGAAGCGTCAAGAATTTAACCTTGGACCTGGCTTTGAGAGCCGGCCGCGAGACTGCCGGGCGGGCTGGAAGTTGTGATGCTTCCCACGGGGAGCTGAATAGGCGGTCCTCGAATGCGTTCGTGGATGGCTGGTCACCTAGAATTACATAAGAGATACGAGCCGGATCCCGGCGGCGTGAGAACAAAATAAGGATAAGAGCGGCTGCGCATGCGCCAGTGGTCAGCTCACAACAGGAGGAATCCATCATGGCTGAGCACAACGGCGGCAACCGCGGCAACTTCGGCGGTGGCCGAGGCGATCGTGGCCCGTTCCGCGCCAACAACAATTCCGGGGGCGACCCGCGAGGATTCCGTTCCAGGGACAACCGTGATCGCAACACTGGCGGTGATCGCGATCGTAAGCCCTTCGGCGACCGTCCGCGTCGTGATGGGGATGCGCGTCCGAGTTTTGGTGATCGCGATCGTAAGCCCTTCGGCGACCGTCCGCGCCGTGAAGGCGACGCACGGCCCAGCTTTGGTGACCGCGAYCGTAAGCCAACCGGCGACGGTGAGCGCCGTAGCTTTGGTGATCGCGATCGTAAGCCCTTCGGCGACCGTCCGCGCCGTGAAGGCGACGCACGGCCCAGCTTTGGYGACCGCGACCGTAAGCCAACCGGCGACGGTGAGCGCCGTAGCTTTGGTGATCGCGATCGTAAGCCCTTCGGCGACCGTCCGCGCCGTGAAGGCGATGCACGGCCCAGCTTTGGCGACCGCGATCGTAAGCCCTTTGGCGACCGCGATCGTAAGCCCTTTGGCGACCGCGATCGTAAGCCCTTTGGCGACCGCGATCGTAAGCCCTTTGGCGACCGCGATCGTAAGCCCTTTGGCGATCGCGATCGTAAGCCCTTTGGCGATCGCGATCGTAAGCCGTTTGGCGACCGCCCGCGCCGTGAAGGCGACGGTGAGCGCCGCAGCTTCGGCGATCGGCCCGAGCGCGGCCCCCGCAAGTTCGACGGCCCCCGTACCGACGGACGCAACTTCGGCGGCGGAACCCGTGAAGAGCGCCCCGCACGGGTGCCGAATGCGGCGGATCTCCGTAGTGCCAACCGCCCAGACCGCGATCGTTCCCCCGAGATCGACGACGACGTTACGGGCCAGGAACTCGACCGGGTCACCAAGCACCAGATCAAGACCCTTGAAGGCACCAATGCCGAATGGGTTTCCAAGCACCTTGTGATGGCCGGCCGTCTCATCGATATCGACCCTGAGCTGTCCTTCCAGCACGCCCTGGCCGCCAGCCGCCGTGGTGGCCGCTTGGCGGCCGTCCGTGAAGCCGTGGGCCTGACCGCCTACGCTGCTGGCCACTATGGCGAGGCGCTTCGCGAATTCCGCACGTACCGCCGGATCAGCGGATCCAACGTCCATTTGCCCCTCATGGCTGACTGCGAACGCGGTCTGGGGCGGCCGGACCGCGCGCTGGACGTCGTCCGTTCTCCCGAAGCACAAGACCTTGACGCCCCCGGCAAGGTTGAGCTCGCAATTGTGGCCTCCGGAGCCAGAACCGACCTTGGCCAGTTGGACGCCGCAGTGGCCGAGCTGGAGATCATTCAGCTCGACATCAACCGCGCCTTCTCCTACAGCCCGCGCCTGTTCCGCGCTTACGCTGACGCCCTGACGGCCGTGGGCCGCGCAGAGGAAGCCGGCAAGTGGCAACGCCAGGCAGTCGTTGCGGAGAATGCCCTCGGCGTAGGAGAGTTCGAAGACCCGGACATCATCGACCTCGGCGAAGACGATGAACGCGAAGCTCCCAAGCCCCGCTTCAGGAACTTCGACGAAAAACCCGAGCGAGCCGAAGAGCAAAGCACCGAGGCCGCCCCGGTACGCGCGGAGACAGTCCCCGATTCTGAAGCCCCGGAAGACGATGAAGTAGAACTCGACGACGTCGAGTCTGACTACTTTGAGTCCGACGACGCCGAGTCGGACCGCGATTCCGTCGAGGACACCGAAGAAGACGAAGAAGACGGGGAAGAGCTTTCCGAGGACGGCGAAGAGACCAAGAATGACTGAGGCCTCGCTGGTTTCGCATTTTGACGCAGTTCTGTCCGATCTGGACGGAGTTGTCTATGCGGGCCCGCACGCTATTCCTGGCGCTGTGGAATCCCTGCAGCGGCTTGAATCGGTGGGGGTGCGGCTTGGCTATGTGACCAATAACGCCTCCCGTACCCCTGCCCAGGTTGCGGCGCATCTTCGTGAGCTGGGGGCTCCGGCGGAAGACAACCAGGTGGTCAGCTCTTCGCAGGCTGCCGGAGACCTTCTGGCAGGACTCCTGGCTCCGGGTTCGCGCGTCATGATTACTGGCAGCGCGGCGTTGGCCCATGAGATAGAACTCGTCGGCCTCACGCCCGTCCACAGCGCCGAAGAAAAGCCAGTGGCTGTAGTCCAGGGCTTCAATCCGGAAATCGCGTGGAAAGATCTGGCCGAGGCGTCCTACGTCGTTGCAGCGGGTGCCCTTTGGGTCGCCACAAATACGGACATGTCCATCCCCCAGGCCCGCGGTATCGCTCCCGGAAACGGGACCCTCGTTGCCGCCGTCGCATCTGCCACGGGCAAGCAGCCGCGAGTCGCAGGCAAGCCGGAGGCACCTCTTTTCCACTCCGCCGCGCGGCGGCTGAAGTCCGAACGGCCGATCGTCGTCGGAGACCGTCTGGACACCGACATCCTCGGCGGCAACCGCGCGGGTTTCGCGACAGCCGCGGTCCTCACCGGCGTCGACACGCCCGGTTCCATTCTTGCTGCACGCAGCTCGGAGAGGCCCGGTTACCTGCTGGCGGATCTCACGGAACTGTACGAGCCGTACCCCGAGATCGTCGAGGAGGGCAGCGCCTTCCGTTGCGGAAAGGCAACTGCCCAAGTCCAGGACGGCCTGATCACCGTCTCCGGGTCCGAGAACGATCTGGACGCTTGGCGTGCCGCGTGTGCAGCCTGGTGGGCCGTCAATCCAGACGCGGCAGAGGCTACTTCGCCGCGGCTCGAATGGCTCGAAAACTAGACTGGTGCAATGAGCGAGTTGAACGATCTTCCGGAAAGCGCCGTCGAACCGAGCGCCGTCGAACCGGGCGCCGTCGAACTGCACGATGCTCCGTGGCCGGACGACACGGTCTCCACCGGTGATGCAGCCGTCGATTTGACCCTGGAAAGGCTGGCGGACATCCACTCCGTCGCAGTGGCCGAGCACAGCGTCATATACTCCGAGGTCCACGACTCCTTGTTGGCGGCCCTCAACGCCGACGAACGCTGAGCATGGTCAGGCTCGACCAGGAACTCGTCAGCCGTGGATTGGCGAGATCGCGTACTCATGCCGCGAAACTTATTGCGGACGGAAAAGTCAGTTCGGGAGGCAGCGTTCTCGCCAAGGCGGCACAACAGGTCTCCGAAGTGACCGAACTTGATGTTCAAGCCCACGCCGAGGACGTGTACGTCAGCCGTGCCGGCCACAAACTGGCCGGAGCGCTGGAGGCGTTCCCTTCGGTCGTCGTGGAAGGAAAACGATGCCTCGACGCCGGAGCCTCCACCGGTGGTTTTACTGACGTGCTGCTCCGGCAAGGTGCCGCGCACGTGGTGGCGGTCGACGTCGGGCATGACCAGTTGGCGCAGTCCCTGCGGAACGATCCCCGCGTAGCAGTCCATGAGGGCCTCAACGTCCGCTACATGACTCCGGAGCAGATCGGCGGCCCGGCCGCACTCACTGTGGCGGACCTCTCCTTCATTTCCCTCACCTTGGTTCTGCATCCGCTCGCGACATGCACCGAGCCCGGGGGAGACCTCGTGCTCATGGTGAAGCCGCAATTCGAGGTCGGCAAGGAACGGCTGAGCAGGACCGGAGTGGTCACATCGGACCACGAACGGCGGCGCGCGGTAGCCCAAGTCGCCAAAGCGGCCGTGGACGCCGGGCTTGAACTCTGCGGCCTGGCGCCGAGTCCCTTGCCCGGTCAGGACGGAAATGTGGAGTACTTCCTGTGGATAAGACGCAGGATTCAGGCGGACTTGCCTAAGATCGAAGAGCGGGACGAGGAAGTTGCTGCACTGATGGAAAGAATCTGGACCACCCACTAGAAAGCGGAACACCATGAGCAGGCGCGTTTTGGTCCTTGCCCACACCGGGCGTGAGGACTCCCTTCGCGCGGCCTGGGATGCCTGCGGGCAGCTCCACTACTCCGGCCTGATTCCCGTGATGCAGAAGTCTGAACTGGACGACATCGAGCGGTTCTTTGGTGTGGTGGATAAGCCGATCGAGATACTCCACGAGGATGTCCGGCTGGAGGACGTCGAACTCGTCATGGTTCTTGGCGGCGACGGCACCATCCTGCGCGCCGCCGAGCTGGTCCGCAACGTCGATGTTCCCCTGCTGGGCGTCAACCTCGGGCATGTCGGTTTCCTTGCCGAGAGCGAGCGGGCCGATCTTGCCCAGACCGTCGAGTGGATTGCCAGCCGTGAATACACGGTGGAAGAGCGCATGACCATCGATGTCCAGGTGTGGGTCCGTGGCCAGAAGATCTGGCATACCTGGGCCCTCAACGAAGCCGCGATTGAAAAGGCTGACCGGGAGCGCATGATCGAAGTGGTGACGGAAGTGGATGAACGTCCGCTGACGTCGTTCGGCTGTGATGGAGTGGTGCTTGCTACCCCTACGGGCTCCACGGCCTATGCCTTCTCATCCGGCGGCCCGGTGGTGTGGCCCGAGGTGGAGGCCCTGGTGATTGTCCCCATCAGCGCCCATGCCCTCTTCGCCAAACCCCTCGTGGTTTCGCCGCGGTCCAGGCTGGCCGTGGAGATCCTCAGCCGGACCGACGCCCAAGGCGTGCTTTGGTGCGATGGCCGTCGTTCCGTCGATCTGCCGCCCGGCGCCCGGATCGAAGTAACCCGGTCGACCCGGCCTGTACGGCTTGCCCGTACCCACCAGACCCCGTTTTCAGCGCGGCTCGTGCGAAAGTTTGAGCTCCCCATCCACGGCTGGCGGGGCCCGGCACCCCGTTCGGCGGACATCCACACCGGTCCTACCCCCGTGGTCAGGACTTTCAAGCCCAGCCCTTTGCCAACACCCCAGGATGTGCGGACAGGCAGAGCGGCCGATCCCACAAAGGAGATGTAAACCATGATCGAGGAACTCCGGATCCGTGATCTCGGCGTCATCACCGACGCCACGTTGCCGTTGGGGCCCGGCCTGAGCGTCGTCACGGGCGAAACCGGCGCCGGCAAGACCATGGTGGTCACCGCCGTCGGCCTCCTTCTGGGAGCGAGGTCGGACGCCGGCGCGGTGCGCTCCGGCGCCAAGTCAGCCTCCGCGGAGGCTCGGTTGTTGCTTGATCCGGCTCACGCCGCCGTGGAACGGGCCGTTGAGGCCGGCGGCGACGCTGAAGAGTACGACGGCGGCACCCAGCTCCTGCTTGCCCGCACAGTGGGCGCGGACGGCCGCAGCCGCGCCTTCGTGGGTGGCCGGTCGGCGCCTGTGGGCGTGTTGGCAGAACTTGGCGAAAGCCTGGTGGTGGTGCACGGCCAGTCGGACCAGATCCGGCTCAAGGGTGCCGTGGCGCAGCGGCACGCGCTGGACCGCTTCGCCGGGGCCGATCTCGCCGCGGCGCTGACTGAATATCAGGAACTTTACCGTCATTGGAGGTCCAGCCAGACGGAGCTCGATACACTCCGCGGCGAGGCCCGGGAAAGGCTGCGCGAGGCGGAATCGCTCGCGGTAGCACTCCAAGAAATCGACGACGTCGACCCCCAACCGGGCGAGGACGATTCCCTCAAGGCCGAGGCCGTGAAATTGGCCAACGTGGAAGAACTCCGCATCGCCGCCGCAGCAGCACATGAAGCACTGATCTCGGAGGAATTCGGCGAAACAGCCGATGCCACGACGCTGGTTGACTCGGCCAAACGGGCGCTGGACCAGGTTTCGGAGCATGACGAAGCGTTGGCGGGGGCCGCCACGCGGCTCGCTGAGATCGGCTTCCTCATCAACGACATCGCGGGGGAGCTGTCCAGCTACCAGGCCTCCTTGGACTCCGAAGGACCCGAACGCTTGTCGGAGATCGAGGACCGGCGTGCAGCGCTGGCCAAACTCATCCGGAAGTACGCCCCGAGCATCGATGAAGTGCTCGAATGGGCGGAAGTGTCGAGGGTCCGCCTGGACGAACTGCAGGACGATTCCAGCAGAATCGAAGCCCTCGACGCCGAAGTGACCGCCGCAGAGGCCACGCTGCGGAAACAGGCCGCCCGGATCTCCAAGGCGCGCTCGAAGGCCGCCAAGGAGCTCTCCGCGCGTGTGAGTGCGGAACTCAGTGCCTTGGCGATGGCGGATGCCACCTTGGTGATCGAGGTGGACAGCGAAGGGGAGTTGGGGCCGCACGGCATCGACGACATTTCCTTCCTGCTGCAGCCGCACTCAGGTGCGCCTGCCCGTCCGCTCGGCAAGGGGGCGTCCGGTGGTGAGTTGTCCCGCGTCATGCTCGCCATCGAGGTGGTACTGGCTGCAGTGGATCCTGTGCCGACGTTTGTCTTTGACGAAGTAGATGCTGGAGTGGGTGGGCGTGCCGCGGTCGAGATCGGACGCCGGCTTGCCATGCTGGCCCGCCACGTCCAAGTGCTGGTGGTAACCCATCTGCCGCAGGTGGCCGCCTTCGCCGACCAACATATCCGCGTGACCAAGACCTCCGTCAGGGGGAGTGACGGCAAGACTGCCTCTGGCTTCACCTCCAGCGACGTCCAGCTCCTCGACGACGAAGAACGCGTAAAGGAGCTTGCCAGGATGCTGGCAGGGCAGGAAGACTCGGAGTCTGCGCGTGCGCACGCCCAGGAACTGTTGGACGACGCCAAGCTTCTGCCCCAGCAGGCTTAGCCGGCTAGCTCTGACGCAGGACTGCCGTAGGACATCAGTCACATCCCGGGCTTGCCGTGCCCGGACCGGCTCACGCGAAGGGTACTGCCGAGCCGGGGATCCGAGCGCCTGACCCGTTTTTACCGGTTCGGGCGGACTTTGCTCTTGATCCTGGCCCGATGGCAGGGGACTATTGAGCATTTGGGAAAACGGCTAGCGGATCCTTTGGAGGCGCAATTGATGATAGGCTCGAATTCCGTGGTGCAGCGATCAAATTCCCGTGTAAATTCCCGGTTCCCGGGCTCGTCCAAGACGACCAAACACATCTTTGTCACTGGCGGTGTGGCGTCCTCGCTCGGTAAGGGGCTGACGGCTTCGAGCCTCGGCCATCTGCTGCGGGCACGCGGTTTGTCTGTAACTATGCAGAAGCTGGATCCCTATTTGAACGTGGATCCGGGCACGATGAACCCCTTCCAACACGGCGAAGTCTTCGTCACTGACGACGGCGCCGAAACCGACCTCGACATCGGACACTACGAGCGCTTCCTCGATGAAAACCTTGAGGGTTCGGCCAACGTCACGACCGGCCAGATCTACTCGACAGTCATCGCCAAGGAACGGCGTGGTGAGTACCTCGGCGACACCGTCCAGGTCATCCCGCACATCACGGATGAGATCAAGCGCCGCATGCGCCTCCCCGCTGAGGGCAAGAACGCTCCTGATGTCATCATCACTGAAATCGGCGGAACGGTTGGCGACATCGAGTCGCAGCCTTTCCTCGAGTCCGCACGCCAGGTCCGCCAGGACATCGGCCGCAACAACGTCTTTTTCCTGCACGTCTCCTTGGTGCCGTACATCGGCCCCTCGCAGGAACTGAAGACCAAGCCAACGCAGCACTCGGTTGCCGCCTTGCGCTCCCTAGGCATCCAGCCGGAAGCGATCGTGATCCGTTCGGACCGCGAAGTGCCCGACGCTATGCGGGAAAAGATCGGCCGCATGTGCGACGTCGACATTGACGCCGTGGTCAACGCCGCCGACGCTCCCAGCATCTACGACATTCCCAAGACGCTGCACTCCCAGGGCCTTGACTCCTACGTCGTCCGAGCCCTGGACCTCCCGTTCAAGGACGTCGACTGGACCAGCTGGGACAAGCTCCTCGAAGCTGTCCACAACCCCAAGCACCACGTTGAAGTTGCCCTCGTGGGCAAGTACATCGACCTCCCGGACGCTTACCTGTCCGTGACCGAGGCCTTGCGTGCCGGCGGTTTCGCGAACGAAACCAAGGTCAAGATCCGTTGGGTCCCGTCCGACGAGTGTGAAACCCTCGAAGGCGCCACCAAGTCCTTGGCCGGCGTCGATGCGATTTGTGTTCCCGGCGGCTTCGGTATCCGGGGCCTGGAGGGCAAGCTCGGCGCGCTCAAGTTCGCCCGCGAGACGAGGCTTCCGGTGCTGGGCCTTTGCCTCGGTCTTCAGTGCATGGTCATCGAGTACGCCCGCAATGTGGTCGGCCTCGAGGGTGCGTCTTCCAGCGAATTCGAGCCTGACTCCAAGTACCCTGTCATCGCCACCATGGAAGAACAGCTTGACATCGTGGACGGCAAGGGCGACCTGGGCGGCACCATGCGCTTGGGCCTCTATGAAGCCAAGCTGGACGAAGGCTCCGTGGTTGCCGAGACCTATGGGGCAACGACGGTCAGCGAGCGTCACCGCCACCGCTACGAAGTGAACAACAAGTACCGCGAGCAGATCGCGGCCGAGGGTTTGGTGTTCTCCGGAACGTCTCCCGATGGCAAGCTGGTTGAGTACGTGGAACTGCCGCGCGAGGTACACCCGTACTACGTGGCAACGCAGGCCCACCCGGAGCTCAGCTCCCGCCCCACGCGCCCGCACCCGCTGTTTGCGGGCCTCGTAAAGGCTGCGCTGGAGCGCCAAGCAGGCGTTGATTCGGCTGCGAAGTCGGCTCGCAAGGTAGCTGCGAAGTAATCGCTCACTCAAACGAAGGACGGCGCGATGCCCGGTATTTCTGAAACCCCCAGTTCTTTTCGGAAGGTTTCGGACATGCCGAGCCCGCGCCGTCTTTTGTCGTCCAACAAGGTCTACGAGGGCCGAGTTTGGGACGTCGTCAGCGATGCCTTCGAGCTGGGCGAAGACACCGGGACTTTGGTCCGCGACTACATCGACCATCCTGGCGCCGTCGCAGTGTTGCCGATGAATGTCGACGGCGAAATCCTGTTGATCAAGCAATATCGCCACCCGGTCGGCATGGATCTGTGGGAGATTCCGGCCGGGCTTCTTGACGTGGCAGGCGAAGAATTTGTGGTGGGTGCCGCCCGGGAGCTGGCGGAGGAGGCCGATCTTACGGCTGCTACGTGGAATGTCCTGGTGGACTTCTTCAATTCGCCTGGATCTTCGAGCGAGGCGATCCGTATCTATCTGGCGCGGGGACTGGGTGATGTCCCCGAGACCGAACGGCACGTCCGCACGGAAGAGGAATCGGAAATCGAGCTGGTGTGGGTGCCGCTCGACGAAGCTGTTTTGGCAGTGCTGGAGGGCCGCTTGCACAACCCGTCCGCCGTCGTCGGGATCCTTGCCGCCGCGGCCGCCCGCGCCGATGGTTTCAGGAGCCTGCGTCCGGCCAATGCCCCGTGGCCAGCCCACCCGAGCCAGCGCTGACCATGCCTCAGCTTGCGGAGACCCGGATTCAAACTGCCATTGACCGGGCCGTCACGGGGTACCTGCAGCACCTTGGCGTGGAACGCGGACTCGCAAGCAACACGTTGTCCGCCTACCGTCGGGATCTGTCCCGCTATTCGAACTTCCTGGCAGCATCCGGCGTCGACAAACCGGGCAGTATCTCCCGCCACGACGTCACCGCCTTCGTCCAGGCACTCGCCGACGGCTCGGATGGTGGTGCCGCTCTCGGCGTCCGCTCAGCTGCCCGCACGGTAGTTGCCGTCCGTGGGCTCCATAAGTTTTGGGCCTTGGAAGGGACGACGACGGCGGACCCCGCCAGCGACGTCCACCCGCCAATGCCAGGCAAACGCCTGCCGAAGGCCATTAGTGTCGGCGAAGTGACCCGGATCCTCGAAGCGGCCGGTGCCGATACCGCCACCGGGTTGAGGGACCGGGCCCTTTTGGAGTTCCTCTACTCCACGGGCGCCCGGATCAGCGAAGCTGTGGGGCTCGACGTCGACGATGTCTCCCTCGAAGCGGAAGCCGATGGGCCGGCGATCGTGCGGCTCTTCGGAAAAGGCTCCAAGGAGCGGCTGGTGCCGTTGGGGTCCTACGGCGCTCGAGCAGTCGGGTCCTATGTGGTTCGCGGACGGCCCGCGTTGGCCGCCAAAGGAAAGGGCACCCCTGCACTGTTCCTGAATGCCCGCGGAGGCCGGATCAGCCGACAGAGCGCCTGGACCATTCTTAAGACCGCGGCGGAGAAGGCCAACATCACCAAGGACGTCTCCCCTCACACCCTCCGGCATTCCTTCGCCACGCACCTGCTTGAAGGCGGCGCGGACGTCCGTGTGGTGCAGGAACTCCTGGGCCACGCCTCGGTGACCACCACGCAGGTGTACACCTTGGTTACCGCCGACACCTTGCGCGAGGTGTACGCAGCCGCGCATCCGCGGGCGCTCGGCTGACCCAGGCCACTTATCGCGGGCTGGTAGCGGTTACGCCAAGACCTTGAATGTCAGCTCCACCGCACTCAAGAACAGAGCCAGGACAGACATGCCCAGTCCGGCCACGAGAAGAAGCCCCGGGTGGGCCAGACCCACTACGACTCGCCGTAGCCTCGGCCGGGAGCGCAGGAATTTCTTTGGCACCCGTGAGCTGGCGGGACTTTGGCTCCAGCCACGCAGACGACGCAGAAACCAGGCGCAGCGGACGATAAATGCCATCCACAGCACGGAAATGACAAGAGGGACTGCTGCCACGAGCAAGTTGAAGCCTAAGGACGTGACTTCGCGCTCGGAATTTCCGGCTGCGGCCTGCACGGTGGTGGAGATGGAGGCGCTCATGATCACCGAAATGCCCCACACCAGGAAAGCCGTCACCAAGGCAAGGAACCGCACGAAGAAATGGCCCAGCACTGATTCGCTCTGGGGTTTCAAATGCCTGCGGGGAGTCGCGTTCAACACTGCAAGGGTGGACAGCAGGGTCGGTAGTGCCGCCATGCCGACCAACAGGTACCAGCTCCAACCGGCTATGTCGAGGAACTCATCGAGGACGATCAACAATGCCCAGAATCCGGTCCATGCCCACCCGGCGTAGAGCGGATGCCGGACCACCCAGTCAGGCAGCCAGGCATCGGCTGCCGGCCTTGTCGGGGTGACGTTCTCTCCTGGCGGGGAACCCGCCGTCGTCGTCGGCCCTTCACCCCCGTCCACGCTCATGGGCCAACTGTAGCAAGGACACGTGCGCTGACCCGCGGAGTTAGGCTTGGTCAATGACTGCAGCCCACGTCACCCTTTGCTTCCTGCTCCGCGACGGCGACGCCGGCAAGGAAGTGCTCCTTGGCCGGAAGAAGACCGGCTTCGGCACCGGGAAGATTGTGGGCGTCGGCGGGCACGTAGAATCCGGAGAGACAGCCGCCGAGGCTGTATGCCGGGAGGTCGACGAAGAGATATTCGTCCATGTGGAAGAAGAACATCTCATTCCTGCCGGGACAGTGGACTTCGTGTTCCCCGCCAAGGCCGAGTGGAACATGTTCACCACGGTGTACCTGACAGAGCAATGGACCGGTGAACCGGCCGAAAGCGATGAAATCGCCCCACAGTGGTACCGGGTGTCGGGACTACCCGTCGAACAGATGTGGGCCGACGCCGAACACTGGTTGCCTGCCATGATTTCCGGCCAGCGCATCGCAGTGGAGGTCGTGCTCGCCGATGACAACGAAAGCGTCGCCGAAGTGCACACCGCCGAGTGGCTGGATTCGGGAGCAGCACGTTAGCCTTCGGATAAATACAAGAACGACGACGGGCCGGCACCCCACGGAGGTGGCCGGCCCGTCGTCGCACCTTCAGAAATTACGGCAAGTGCCGTTCGTCCACGCCGTTGTATTCGCTGAGCGGGCGGATGAGGGAATTCGATCCGAGTTGCTCCATGATATGCGCGGTCCAGCCGGTGATGCGGCTAGCGACGAACAACGGGGTGAAGGTCGGGGTGTCGAAACCCATGAGGTGGTAAGTAGGCCCGGCGGGGTAGTCAAGGTTTGGCTTGATCGCCTTGGCCTCGTCCATGGCCTGTTCGAGGCCGTTGTACAGGCCTAGGATTTCCGGCCGGCCATAGTGGGCGATCATCTTGTCCAGTGCGGCCTTCATGGTGGGCACGCGGGAGTCGCCGTGCTTGTAGACGCGGTGCCCGAATCCCATGACCTTCTTCTTCTGCGCCAAGGCGTGTTCCATCCAGGTCTTTGCCCGGCTGGCGGCGTCTTCAAGCGATTCCTCGGTGCGGATGCCGATTTCTTCGAAGGTATGCATGACGGCCTCGTTGGCGCCGCCGTGCAAAGGTCCCTTGAGGGCACCGATCGCCGCGGTGACCGCGGAGTGCAGATCCGAGAGAGTGGAGGTGACAACACGGGCCGTGAAGGTGGACGCGTTGAAGGAGTGCTCGGCGTAGAGGATCATCGAGACGTTGAACGCCTTCACAACCTCTTCCACCGGGTCCTCGCCGAAGGTCATCCACAGGAAGTTCGCGGAGTAGCCAAGGTCGTCCCTCGGCGCGACGGGTTCGATGGGCTGTCCGTCCGCGCGTCGGCGGCGCTGGTCGTAGGCAACCACCGCAGGCATGGCGGCGAACAGGTCAATTGCCTTGGTCATGTTGGCTTCCGGCGTGGAAACCTCGGCCAGCGGGTGCCGTGCCCCCAGCACCGAAGCGGCCGTGCGGCAGACATCCATGGGGTGGGCCGTCGTCGGGAGCGTATCGATGACCTGCTTCACCACAGGGTCAAGGGCGCGGCCCGCGCGCTCGCGGGCTGTGAATTCTGCAAGTTCTTCCGGCGCGGGCAACTCACCGTTCCACAGCAGGAAGGCAACTTCCTCGAAGCTGCACTTGGCGGCGAGTTCCTGCACGGGATATCCGCGGTACAGCAGCGAGTTGGTGTCCGGGTTGACCTTGGAGATCGCGGTGTAGTCAACCACGACGCCGGCCAGGCCCTTCTTGATCTCTTCAGCAGCCATGCTGAACTCCTTCGTTCATCGGCAAGCACTCCAGGATGACCGGAGCGCCTGCATCCCTTGGTTGATCCAGTTACCGGCTGAGCCCAGGAACCTGGAAGTTGAAAACGCTCGTGTCGAAGTGGTTGTAGGCCTCGTAGTCCACGAGGTCATAGAGCCGCGCACGGGTGAGCATGTTCTCCACCTGCGCCTCCTGCGTTCCTGTGGCCTTGATCGTTTCCAGCGTACGCTCTGCAGCCCCCATGGCAATGCGGAGCAGGGTGACCGGGTAGATCACCATGTTCACGCCGACGCCCTGGAGCTGTTCCACCGTGAATAGATCACTCTTGCCGAACTCGGTCATGTTGGCCAGGATCGGCACATCCACTGCATCACGGATGGCTTGGAACTCGCTGAGATCCTTCATGGCTTCCGGGAAGATCGCGTCAGCGCCGGCGTCGACGAGTGCCCGCGCACGCTCCTGGGCGGCCTCAATGCCGTCGACGGCGCGGATGTCGGTGCGGGCCATGATGAGGAAGTTCGGGTCCCGGCGGGCGTCGGCCGCGGCGCGGATGCGTTTGGCGGCGGTGTCGACGTCGACGACGTTCTTGCCGTCCAGGTGCCCGCAGCGTTTCGGGTTGAATTGGTCCTCGATGTGGCAGCCGGCGAGTCCGGCGTTCTCGAGTTCCTGGATGGTGCGGGCGACGTTCATCGGCTCGCCGAATCCGGTGTCCGCGTCCACTAGGCACGGGAGTTCGGTCATGCGGGCGATCTGGCCGGCCCGGGTGGCGACCTCCGTAAGTGTCGTGAGCCCGATGTCGGGCAGGCCGAGGTCGTTGGCGAGGACGGCACCGGAAATGTAGACGCCGGGAAAGCCTTTCTCTTCGATCAGTCGTGCCGAGAGCGGGTTGAAGGCGCCTGGGAACTGGACGATGGTCCCGGAGGCGAGCATCTTGCGCAGGGCGAGGCGCTTCTGCTCCGGGGTGGTCTTGGAGTAGAGCATCTAGAACAGTCCCTTCGGTGCGGCGGCGAGGTCGATGACGCCGGGTGCGGCGGTGATGTTCAGTTGGTCCAGTTCGCCCGGGCCCAGTTCCGGGAGGCGCTCGACGGCGGTGAGGAACCTTTCGATCTCGGACGCCTCGACCAAACCGGTAGCAAGGGTGCGGAACTTGTCGATGTATTGCTGGCGGGCGAACGGCCGGGCGCCGAGCGGGTGGGCGTCGGCCACGGCGATCGATTCGGTGATGACTGTGCCGTCGTTGAGGGTGATGACCACGGTGCCGCCGAAGGCCTTTTCCGCGATGTCCAGGGAGTGGTAGCGGCGGGTCCATTCGGGGTCTTCCACGGTGGTGACCTTGTGCCAGAGTTCCACAGTGTCCGGGCGGCCGGCGCGTTCGGGTGCGTAGGAGTCGACGTGGTGCCAGGTGCCGTCCTGCAGGGCGACGGTGAAGATGTACGGGATCGAGTGGTCGAGGGTTTCCCGGGAGGCGGTGGGCGAGTACTTCTGGGGGTCGTTGGCGCCGGAGCCGATCACGTAGTGCGTGTGGTGGCTGGTCTTGATGACGACGGAGGCCACGTTGGCCGGGTCAGTAGCCTCGGGGTGTTCCTTGTGGAGTTTGCGGGCGAGGTCGATCCAGGCCTGGGCCTGGTATTCGGCGGAGTGTTCCTTGGTGTAGGTGTCAAGGATGGCCCGCTTTGCCTCCCCGGCCTCGGGCAGCGGGACCTCGTAGGACGCGTCCGGGCCGTCCAGCATCCAGGCGATGACGCCGTCTTCGCCTTCGTAGATGGGCACGGGGGAGGTCTGGCCGCGCATGGCCCGGTCCGCGGCTTCCACGGCCATTTTGCCGGCGAACGCGGGGGCATGGGCCTTCCAGGTGGAGATTTCGCCCTTGCGGGACTGGCGAGTGGCCGTGGTGGTGTGCAGGGCCTGGCCGACGGACTGGAAGATCGTTTCGACGTCCAGGCCCAGGAGGGTGCCGATGCCGGCGGCGGCGGAGGGGCCGAGGTGGGCTACGTGGTCGATCTTGTGCTGGTGCAGGCAGATGGCCTTGACCAGGTTCACCTGGATTTCGTAGCCGGTGGCGATGCCGCGGATCAGGTCCTTGCCGCTGGAGCCGACGTGCTGGGCCACGGCGAGGATCGGGGGAATGTTGTCGCCGGGGTGGGAGTAGTCCGCGGCCAAGAAGGTGTCGTGGTAGTCGAGTTCCCGGACGGCGACGCCGTTGGCCCAGGCGGCCCACTCGGGGGAGACCTTGTCGCTGATCCCGAAGACGGAGGAGCCCTTTCCGTTGGTGGTCGGTGAGTGGGTCAGGGCCTGGGCCCGTGCAGCGATGATCGGGGCACGGTTAAGGGAGGCAATGGCGACGGAGGCATTGTCGATGATCCGGTTGATGATCATTTCCGCAACCAGGGGAGTCACTTCGACGGGGTCGGCGGCGACCGTGGCGATCTTGTGCGCCAACTGCTGCTCACGAGGCAGGTTCTCTTCGCTCTCGTAGACGCGGACGTGGTTGTTCTTCACCATGGTGCTCCTTTAGTGAGGTGTGTGGGTGGCTTTGACGTGGGAAAGACTGCGGTGCAGATGGAGGGTGGTGGCGGCTTCGGCGAGCCTGGGGTTGCCTGCCGCGATGGCTTCGGCGATCGCGGCGTGCTCGGCCGCGGCAGCATGGAGGCGTTCGGCGTCGTCGGCAGCGAGGCGGCGGACCCGCACCAGGTGGACGCGCAGGCTGCGCATGGCCTGGGCGAGGTAGGAATTGGAGATGGCTTCGTCGATCGCTTCGTCGAGCCTTCCCACCAAGGCGTAGTAGTCGTGCCGGGCGGGATCGCTGTCGTTGAGCAACTCCGGAGCCCGGAGGAGTTCGGCGTGGAGTTGGGCGAACACCGGGCGTTCGCCGCGTTCCGCGGCGAGGGCGGCGGCTTTGCCTTCCAGGGTTTCGCGCAGCTCGAACAGTTCGTCAATGTCGTCGAGGGAGATGTCGGTGACGACGACGCCGCGGCCGCCTGCCGCCGTCGTCAGCCCTTCCGCGTTGAGCCGGCTCAGCGCCTCCCGGACGGGCGTGCGGGACACGCCCAGGCGTTCGGATTGTTCCACTTCAGCGAGGACGGTGCCGGGGGCGAGCCGCCACTCAATGATGTCTTCACGCAGGGCCGCATAGGCTCTGTCGCTGGCACGCATGGGCCCTCCTTCACTGGGCGGATGTCCTCAGTGTATACATAAACTGCGATCAAGCCTAGCTTTACTCGATTATTAGGCTAAATGTTCGATCTGTGTATACATAACGTTAATTGCACGCCCTGCGGGTGGGGGCTAGCTCCGGTTCCAGCGGTACTCATTTTCGGGTCGTCCTGGAGTGCCGTAGCGCGGATTCCTGGTCACCAACCCGGCGTCGGCCAAGTACTCGAGGTAGCGGCGCACAGTGACCCGGGACATACCAACGGCTTCTGTTGCCTCACTGGCGGAGATAGCGCGGCCGAGGCCCGCCAGAAGGTCTTTGACGGAGTCCAGGCTGTGGGCGGAAAGACCTTTGGGCAATGGGAGCTCGGTGGGTGCGCGGAGGCTCGCGAACGCCTGGTCAACATCGCTTTGCGACGCTCCACTGGCACGCGCACCCGACGCCGGTGCCGCAAGTTGCTCGCGGAACGTGCGGTAGCTGGCGAGCTTGTCCGCAAACGTTGCGAAGGTGAACGGCTTGATCAGGTATTGCACCACGCCGATCGACACGGCGCTGCGGACAATGTTCACTTCCCGGACGGCGGTGATGGCGATGATGTCGGCAAGCAGCCCCGAAGCGCGCATCCGGCGCGCAACATCCAGTCCGTGGAGGTCCGGTAGGTTCATGTCGAGCAGCACAAGATCCACCGGCTGTCCGGCGGCGGCGAAATCGTTGAGTAGCCGCAGTGCCGATTGCCCGTCCAGGGCTGTTCCAACGACCGTGAAGCCGTCAATTCGGCCGACGTAGACGCCATGGGCATCGGCGGCGATGGGTTCGTCCTCGACAACGAGGACGCGGATATCGGTCATTCGGCTTCTTTCCTGGAGTCCGGCGCGGGGAGCACCACACGGAACAACGCACCGCCCAATGCGCTGGTGGATTCGCTGATGGACAGCGTACCGCCCAGCCGCTGCACCGCTTGCCGCACCAGGGCCAGGCCAACGCCGCGGGAAGGAGCTCCCGGTCCCGCGCTTTGTCCAATTCCGGCTGCTTTGGTGCTGTATCCGTACTGCCAGACGTCGTCCACGATGCCAGGATCGATGCCGTGGCCGGAATCGACAACCGTGAACGTGGTTCCTCCAGGTCCGGACTCAATGCCCAGTTCCACTTTCCGCGGCGGGGGAGCAGCGGCCGCGGCATCGAGCGCGTTGTCCAACAGGTTGCCCAAGATTGTCACCAAGTCTTGGACGGCCAAGCCCTGAAGGCCGTCCCCGCCGGACACCGTGACCGTGAGCTCGGCTCCGCGTTCGTGTGCCTCGGCAGATTTCCCCATGATGAGTGCACTCAGGACAGGTTCGTCCACTGATGCCACCAGATGGTCGGTCAACTGTTGGCTTAGCTCGAGATCCTTGGTGGCAAAATCCAAGGCGTCAGTGGTGCGCCCGAGCTCCATCAGGGAAACGATCGTGTGCAACCGGTTGGCGTGTTCATGGGTCTGGGCCCGCAAAGCGTCGGACAAGGTCTTCATGGTCTCCAGTTCGCTGCCCAAGGACTCGATTTCCGTGCGGTCCCGGAGCGTGGCTACGGTACCGAACACCGCAGGGCGCTGCCGGCCCCTCATGCTCGGCGGCCCCACCGCTGGCGCCTGGTTGACCACCAGGATTCGTGAGCCAGTGAGGTGGATTTCGTCGTGCGCCGTGCGGCCGGATTCGAAGAGACCGTGGAGGCTGGCATCCAGGGGCAGATCGGAAAGCCGAGGGGCGGCCCCCGCGGCGGGATCGACGTCGGACCGTTCCAGTCCCAGCAGCTCCGCGGCCTGGTCGTTGTACATGACCACCCTGCCGCCCGTGTCGATCAGCACTACACCTTCGCGGACCGAATGCAGAACGGACTCGTAGTACGCGAACAGCTGTGCCAATTGCTCGGGTCCCCAACCTCGCGTGACCGAACGCAGGTAGCGGCCCAGCAACCAGGAGGCCAGGGAGCCCCCTCCGAGCATGGCGAGGGAGATGGCGATGATTGCCGTGAGTCGCGCTGAGACGGCGATGTCCACCGTTCGCACCGTGACACCTGCGGCCACGAGGGCCCGGACTGTTCCGGATGAATCCTGCACGGGGACGATGGTGCGTACCGACGGGCCGAGGGTGCCCGCGGTGACTTCGGTGAAGGTTTGGCCATGCAATGCCGGATCAATGGTGCCGATGTAGGGTTTGCCGATTTCGTCGGGGTTCGCGTGGGTCCAGCGGGTCCGATCCGGCGCCATGATGGTGATGAAGTCGGCATGGGCATTGGCCATCACCACCAAGGCGTATGGCTGTAGGGTAGCGGACGGGTTCGGAGTGCCGGCGGCTTGAAGCACGAGGGGATTGGCTGCAATCGCGGCGGCCACGGCCTGCATACGCTGCCCGGCGTCGTTGTAGGCCCGGTCCCTGGCGTCCACGAATGCCGCCGTTCCTACGATCGCGGTGAGCGCCAGGATGAACAGCAGATTTGCCACAAAGAGTCTCCTGGCAATGCTCCAGCGTCGGATCACGCGCCTCTCCTTCTGACCAGTTCTGCGACCAATATGAACGCAACAGTGATACATGTCACCTTGCCCCGAATGATGGATATCACAGCAGAGCGACGCAGGGACATTGTAGGAACCACGGCGCTTTCCAGAGTATCTAAAAGGAGCAAAGCCATGACCTCTCAAAGAGGAGAGATTGCACCCGCAAAGGCCGGGCGCAAGGGGCTGGACAAGTCGCACTACCTCTACATCGCCGTGATTGCCGCAGTTGTGCTGGGCGCCATCGTCGGCCTGCTTTTCCCCGAAGTCGGTAAGTCCCTCAAGCCCCTGGGTGACGGCTTCATCAAGCTCATCAAGATGATGATCGCCCCGGTCATCTTCTGCACCATCGTCTTGGGGATCGGATCTATTGCCAAGGCAGCGACCGTTGGCAAGGTCGGCGGACTTGCCTTGATCTACTTCTTGGTCATGTCTACCTTCGCGCTCGCCATCGGACTGGTAGTGGGCAATATCATCCATCCGGGCGAGGGCCTGAAGTTGATCCCCTACGACCCCAATGCGAAGGCCGCCACGAACAGCACCGCTGATTTCCTTCTGGGCATCATCCCCGGAGACATTCCCGTCCTGCCGACGCTCCTGGCCGCCATCCTGGTGGGCTTCGCGTTGCAGCGCATGGGCTCGCAGGGCCAGCCGGTGCTCAAGGCAATCCAGCATGGACAAGCCCTCGTCTTCCGCATCCTCATCATGATCATGTGGTTGGCACCCGTCGGCGCCTTCGGTGCAATCGCCGCCGTGGTTGGCGCAACCGGAGTGAAGGCCATCTTCGGCATGGTCACCCTGATGGTCGCGTTCTACATCACGTGTGCGTTGTTCATTGTCGTTGTGCTGGGCACCCTGCTCCGGGTTGTGGCAGGCGTCAGCATTTTCCAGTTGATGAAGTACCTCGCCCGTGAGTACCTGCTCATCTTCTCCACGTCCTCCTCCGAAGCGGCGCTGCCAAGGCTCATCGCCAAGATGGAACACCTGGGTGTTTCCAAGCCGGTTGTCGGTGTCACGGTGCCCACGGGTTACTCCTTCAATCTGGATGGAACCGCCATCTACCTGACCATGGCCTCGCTGTTCGTCGCCAACGCCATGGGAATCCCGCTGGACCTCGGCGCCCAGGTATCGCTGCTGGTCTTCATGATCATCGCGTCCAAGGGAGCGGCAGGCGTTTCCGGTGCCGGCTTGGCCACACTCGCAGCAGGCCTTCAGGCGCACCGGCCCGAACTGCTGGGTGGTGTCGGCATGATCGTGGGTATCGACCGCTTTATGTCCGAGGCCCGCGCGCTCACCAACTTCACAGGTAATGCTGTGGCCACCGTGCTGATCGGCACCTGGGTCAAGGAAATCGACCGCAACCAGGTCACTAACGTCCTGTCCGGCGCGATCCCGTTCGACGAGCTGACCATGATCAGCAACCATGGCGAAGTCGAGGCGAAGGAGCCCGTGGCGGCATAGCGAGACGCGCAGTCTGGAAGCATCAACTCAGGCAAGGCAGGCCCCTCTAGGGGGACCTGCCTTGCCTGTGTTTTAGTGGGGCGGGAGGCCAACCTTATACCTCAGCTAGAAGGTAAAGGCTCAAATTGCGGACAATGTCAAGTTCCGAAGAATGCCGTGTCGGGCGCTGTAGCCTAGGTGGGGAGCAGTGCTTCGCTGGAGACAGCCGCAGGAAATGACCGTCGTGGAGAGAGTGGATAAATACGTGAGCAGCGAACGGGGAGCAACTACGCTGGAGGGCACGGATTTCGATCTGGAAGACGCTGTCATGGGGCCAACGGGCCGCCCGTACCGCGACTTCCCCGAGCCCGCGCCACTGGCCTCCCACGGTCCGGCCCGGGTCATCGCCATGGTCAACCAAAAGGGCGGCGTGGGCAAGACCACGTCAACCATTAACCTTGCCGCTGCGCTCGCAGAGTTCGGCCGGCGCGTCCTGCTCGTTGACTTCGATCCGCAGGGAGCTCTTTCCGCGGGCCTCGGCGCGAACCCCCACGAGCTTGACCTCACCGTTTATAACGTCCTGATGGACCGCAAAGTGGACATCCGCGACGCCATCCAGCAGACCGGCGTCGAAGGCATCGATCTCCTGCCGGCAAACATCGACCTTTCCGCTGCCGAAGTCCAATTGGTCAACGAGGTGGCCCGCGAGCAAGTACTGGACCGCGCGCTCAAAAGCGTCGAGGACGACTACGACGTTGTCCTTATCGACTGCCAGCCATCCTTGGGCCTCCTGACGGTCAATGCCCTGACGGCCGCACACGGAGTCATCATTCCGCTGATCTGCGAATTCTTTGCCCTCCGCGCCGTGGCCTTGCTCGTCGAAACGATCGAAAAGGTCCAGGACCGACTGAACCCACGCCTGCAGGTGGACGGCGTGCTTGCCACGATGTACGACGCCCGCACCCTGCACAGCCGTGAAGTCATCTCGCGGCTCGTGGAGGCGTTCGGAGACAAAGTCTTCGAAACCGTCATCAAGCGATCCATCAAGTTCGCCGACGCCACGGTTGCCGCTGAACCCATCACCAGCTATGCCGGAAACCACATCGGTGCCGATGCCTACCGTCGTTTGGCCAAGGAACTGATCTCGCGCGGCGGCGCACCCTAGCCAGCGTGGCAGAGCCACTCGCTCCTTTGGACGGATTAGTCGCGCCCGTCCTGATCGCTCCTTTCGACCCGCCCGGTGACGCCCCGTCGTCGTCCCCTACTGCAAGCGGCGCGGACGACGGCGGTGCCTCGCCCTCCGCGCGGAAGCCCGGCTTCGAGGTCCGGCTAGCGAACTTCACCGGGCCTTTCGATCTCCTGCTCGGCTTGATTTCGAAGCACAAGCTGGACATCACCGAAGTTGCGCTCGCTACCGTCACCGACGAGTTCATCAAGTACATCCGGCGCCTGCAGGAACTGGGGGAGGACTGGGCACTGGACGAAGCCAGCGAATTTCTGGTCATCGCCGCGACCCTGCTGGACCTCAAAGCCGCGAGGCTCCTGCCAGCAGGCGAAGTCGAGGACGCTGAGGATATCGCCTTGCTGGAAGCCCGGGATCTCCTCTTCGCCAGACTCCTGCAGTACAAGGCTTTCAAGCAGGTGGCCGCTATTATGTCCGGCACCTTGGAATCCGAAGCCCGACGCTTCCCGCGGCAAGTCGCCCTGGAAGGGCATTTCGCGGCGATGCTGCCCGAACTGATCTGGCGTCACACGCCCGAACGGTTCGCGGCCTTGGCGGCCAAGACCCTGGCGCCGAAGGACAAGACTCCAGAGGAAGTCGGGCTCGACCACCTTCACGGAACGCCCGTCAGCGTCAAGGAGCAAGCCGAGATCATTGGGTACCGCCTGCAACGCGGCCTGCCGCAGTCCTTCCGGGCGCTCATTGCCGACGCGGATTCCACGCTGGTTGTCGTGGCCCGTTTCCTGGCGCTCCTGGAACTGTTCCGGGACCGGGTGGTGGCCTTCGAACAGCCGGGGCCTCTCGCCGAATTGACCGTCCGCTGGACAGGGCGACCCGAGGGCTGGAGCAGCGACAACCTGAGAGACGAGTACGAGTCCGGCCCCGCCGGTAGTGGGCCAAACGTCCCCGCTGAAACAGACGCTGACACTATCGACAAAGCAGAGGAGCCGCTGTGAGCGAGCAGGAAACGGGTGAGGACGGCCTCGCCGAGCTCGAGGCCCTACCCGGTGGCGCGCGTGCGGCTCTCGAAGCCGTCCTCATGGTGATCGACGAACCGGCCACCGCGGAAGAGCTCGCTGCCGGGCTCAACGTGACGGTCGCCGTCGTCGAGGATTTGCTGGCGGGACTGCGGCAGGAGTATAGCGGCTATACTGTTAAAGCCCCGGGCAGGGACGCTGATGATTCGCATGGTGAATTAAACACTGATGCAAGCGCCAGCGCTGCACCCCGGGGTTTTGAGTTGCGGAACGTTGCCGGAGGGTGGCGAATCTATTCACGGGCGGAATTTGCCGACGTCGTGGGCAGGTTCGTTCTCGAAGGCCAGACCGCGCGGCTGACGCAGGCAGCCCTTGAAACCATGGCGGTCATTGCGTACCGGCAGCCGGTTTCCAGGGCCAGAGTGTCGGCTATCCGCGGCGTCAATGTCGATTCGGTCGTCCGGACCCTTGTCCAACGCGGTCTGATCGAGGACTCAGGTACCGATTCTGAATCGGGGGCTGTCCTTTACCGGACTACCTCGTACTTCCTGGAGCGCATGGGCATTGGCTCGGTGGCGGAACTGCCTCAATTGTCCCCCCACCTTCCGGGGCTGGAGGGGATCGAGGAGTTCTTCGACGCCGAACGCATGTAATCGCGGGACACGGACAGTGCCGCAGGCATGGCGAAACAACTCAATATTGCAAGGATCTACAAACGCCCGGCTAGTAGCGGGCAGAGTTCACACAGGGCAGATATCCTCTGCCCGGCTGGCTAATGTTGAGAAAGAACAAGCCGGCCACCATAACAAAAGGACGGGTCATGACACAGGCGGGACGCCAGGGTTCACCACGTAATAGTTCGGGACGAAACGGTTCCGGACGCAACGAGTCGCAAGACTCAGGCCGCAGCAATGCAGGCCGTAGCGGCGCTGGCCGCACAGGAGGCAGCGGCTTTGGCGCCGGCCGCGGAGGCGCAAGCCGTGCTGGCGGCGCCTCCGGAGGCAGCAAGCGCAGCTTCTCCCCGGGCGGAGACCGCCCCTTCAAGCCAACCCGTCCGCGTGAAGAGCGCCCCTTTGATCCGGACAACCCCACCACGGCGGGCGGCTACGGGCGTCGTGAAGACGCTGGCCGCCAAGATCCCAGGCCGGCGAAGGCGCCCCGCAAGCCCGGTTCCAACAAGCCCGGCTTCGGTAAGGCCCCGGGCACGCCCGGCGCTTTGAAGCCCAAGGCCAGCAACAAGAAACAGTACGCTTCCCGCGCCTTCGGCAGTGAGCGCTTCGGCCAGAACCTTGGCCCGATCCGCAAGCCCCGAGGACGCCGCGGAGAAGTGGCGCAGTCCGAGCAGCACGATGCCGATGGCGTGCGACTGCAGAAGGTCATGGCCCAGGCCGGCGTGGCTTCCCGCCGCGTGTGCGAGGAAATGATCCAGGAAGGCCGCGTCGAGGTCAACGGCCAGCTCACCACCGAGCTTGGCATGCGCGTGGACCCCACGTCGGCTGTGATCCACGTCGACGGCATCCGCATCCAGCTCGATGACACCATGCTCTACATGGTATTCAACAAGCCCAAGGGTGTTGTATCCACCATGGAGGATCCCGAGGGCCGTCCCTGCATTAGCGACTTCCTCAAGTCCGCCAAGAACAAGGGCGAGCGTCTCTTCCACGTCGGCCGTCTTGACGTCGCCACCGAGGGCCTGCTTCTGCTGACCAACGACGGCGAACTCGCCAACCGATTGACGCATCCTTCCTATGAGGTGCCCAAGACGTACCTGGTACAGGTACGCGGTCCGTTCCCGCAGGGCGTCGGCGCGCAGTTGAAGGCCGGCATCGAGCTCGAAGACGGCATCGCTTCTGTCGACTCCTTCAAGCTCGTGGATTCCACTCCAGGCCACGTGCTGATCGAGGTTGTGCTGCACTCCGGCAAGAACCGTATTGTCCGCCGCTTGTTCGAAGCGGTCGGTTTCCCCGTGCTGCGCCTCGTGCGCGTCAAGATCGGTCCCATCGGCCTGGGTGACCAGCGCCAGGGCAGCATCCGCAACCTCGGGAAGCAGGAAGTCGGACACCTCCTGGCCTCCGTAGGACTGTAGGGCATGTCGGCATTCCACTCGCACGGCCGGGGCCACCTTGACGGCCCTGTGGTCGTTTTCGGCACCGGGCTGCTCGGCGCCAGCATCGGTCTCGGCCTGCGTGGCCGGGGTGTCTCCGTGTTCCTTTCAGACCCCTCGCCGACCAACCAGGCCGTGGCCGTGGATATCGGTGCGGGCCGGCCTCTGTCCGAGCTCGAGGGCTCTCCCCAGCTGGTGGTTGTTGCCGCGCCGCCGGACGTAACGGCCGACGTCGTTCAGCGTGCCCTGGGTGAATACCCAGAGGCCGTTGTCGTGGATATTGCCAGCGTCAAGCTGGCGATCCAGGCTGATCTCCGGGGTCGTGGAGTGGACATGTCCCGTTACGTCGGGACACACCCGATGGCGGGGCGCGAGAAGTCGGGGCCAGTTGCGGCCCGTGGCGAGCTCTTCACGTCCATGCCCTGGGTCCTGTGTCCGTCCGAGGAGACCAGCGCCGACGCGCTTCAGACCGCACGTTCCCTCGCCGGTGATCTAGGGGCAATAGTCTCCCAATTTACGGCGGAGGAGCACGATGAAGCCGTTGCTTTGGTATCGCATTTGCCGCAGGTGATGTCGTCGCTTCTCGCCAGCCGTCTGCAGGGAACGCCGCTTCACGCGCTGTCCCTGGCCGGCAACGGGCTGCGGGACACCACCAGGATTGCTGCCAGCGATCCCACCCTCTGGGTGCAGATCCTAGGCAACAACGCGCCCAAGATGGTGGACATCCTCCATGGGGTCCGAGAGGACCTCAACCGTTTGATCGGTACCTTGGAAGATCCCAGCGCCCCGGGTGCCCGCCTGGACCTTGCCCAGCTCATCAGCGAGGGCAACGCCGGGCAGGCCAGGATCCCGGGCAAGCATGGCGGACCCCCGCAGGCATATTCATGGCTTACAGTTCTGGTAGACGACAGGCCCGGGCAGATCGCTAGGCTACTGACGGAGATCGGTGAGATCGGTGTCAATGTCGAAGACCTCCGCCTGGATCACTCGTCCGGGCAGAACGTTGGCATGGTGGAACTTTCCGTTATGCCCAACAAGCATGACCTCCTTGTTGAAGCCTTGACCGACCGTGGATGGCGGGTACTCCAGTAATGACACGTGACCTCTTTGGCCCGGAGACCGTAGTACGCCCGGGCAAGCCACTCGTGGTCGCCATCGACGGGCCGTCCGGCTCCGGCAAATCCAGCGTCAGCAAGGAAGTTGCCCGACGCTTGAAACTCGCCTATCTGGACACGGGCGCGATGTACCGTGCGTTGACCTGGTATTGCCTCAAGACCGGCATCGACCTCACGGACGGTGCCGCCGTCGAGCAAGCCTCAAAGGACCTGCCGCTGGAACTTAGCACCAGTTCCAACGCCGAATACGTGAGCGTGGCCGGCGTGGACATCACGGAGGAAATCCGCGAGCCCAGGATTTCGTCGTCCGTTAGTGCAGTGGCCACCACCTTGGGTGCCCGCAACGAACTGATTCGTCGCCAGCGCCAGCTGATCGAACAGCACCACCGCCGCATGGTGGTGGAAGGCCGGGACATCACCACCGTCGTCGCGCCCAATGCGGAGGTCCGCATGCTGCTGACCGCCAGCGAGGAAGCCCGGCTGCGGCGCCGCGGCCTCCAGCTCGGCGGAACGCAGAGCAAAGAGCAATTGGCGGCCCAAGTGATCCACCGCGACGCCAAGGACTCAACTGTGGTGAACTTCACTCAAGCGGCCGACGGCGTCGTCACTCTGGATTCCTCGGACCTTGACTTCGAGGAAACGGTCGAAACGGCCCTGAGCATTGTGGGTAAGGTCATCTACGGTGACTGAAACCCGACTCCCGGCACGGTGGACCAAAATCTGGAGCCGGCCAGTTGGCTGGCTGCTGGACCACGTCCTGTACCGGACTGCGGTGACCGGGCGCTCCAACGTTCCCAAGTCGGGTCCGGTCATTTTCGCGGGCAACCACATCAGCTTCCTGGACGGGCCGGTGATGTTCGGCGCTGCTCCGCGGCCCATGCACATCCTGGTCAAGAAGGAGATGTTCAAGGGATTCCTGGGGCGGGTGCTTCGTGCATCGGGGCAGATTTCCGTCGACCGTTCCGGCGACCGCGCGGCGCTCCAGCTCGGAAAGCAAGTGCTCGACGCCGGCCGTTGCGTCGGGATCCTCCCTGAAGGAACGCGGGGGAGCGGCACAGCCGGCAGCATCAGTAACGGAGTAGCGTGGCTCGCGCTGATGTCCGGTGCCACGGTCATTCCCGTGGCAATCCTGGGAACCCGGATCGGAGACGAACACCGCGACTCCATTCCGAGGCTGCGCCGCCGTCTGCACGTCAGTTTCGGGGCTCCCTTCAATGTGACCCGCAGAAATGGCGAGTCGGGGCGTGTTTCAATGGACAGGGCGGCTGCGGAGATCCGCGCTGCGCTGGCTGGACACGTCCAGGATGCCGTCAAGACCACCGGTCAGTCCCTTCCGGGGGACTAATACACCGGCCCACAGCCAATCCAGCACCGCCAAGAAGAAGTAGCCGGGACGCCGGCAGATCACCACTAAGGAAAGTGCAATGAGCGATACGACTCAAAAATCCGGCAACATCGGAGCCGGCGACGACGAATACACGCCCACCGGCACGGACCAGGTGGCTGAAAACCTTGCCGCCCTGGACGACGATGAAGCCGAACTCCGCGCGGCCTCCCTCCGGGCAGGCCTGGAAGACTACGATCTCGACGAGGACGACGCCGCCCTGCTGAGCGGGCTCTACGACGATGAAGGCGAAGACGGTCCGCTCAAGCTGGACCCGGTGCTGGCCATCATTGGTCGACCCAACGTCGGCAAGTCCACACTGGTGAACCGAATCCTCGGACGCCGCGAGGCCGTCGTCGAGGACACCCCGGGCGTTACCCGTGACCGTGTCATGTACTCTGCACACTGGAACGGCCGCAACTTCACGCTGGTGGACACCGGCGGCTGGGAGCACGACGCCAGGGGCATTCACGCCCGTGTCGCAGAGCAGGCCGAGATGGCCGTGGAACTCGCTGACGCCGTGCTCTTCGTGGTGGACTCCGCCGTCGGCGCCACTGCCACGGATGAAGGCGTCATGAAGATGCTGCGCAGGTCCAAGAAGCCGGTCATCATGGTGGCCAACAAGGTGGATGACTTTGCGCAGGAAGCCGACTCGGCCGCGCTCTGGGGCCTTGGCTTCGGCGAACCGTACCCGGTGTCCGCCCTGCATGGACGCGGCGTTGCCGACCTCCTGGACCACGTCATGGACACCCTGCCCGAGTTTTCCACGGTAGAAGGTGTTGAGCGCTCCGGCGGCCCCCGCCGCATCGCCCTCATCGGCCGCCCGAACGTCGGCAAGTCCTCCTTGCTGAACAAGCTGGCGGGCTCTGAGCGGGTTGTGGTGGATACTCTCGCCGGGACCACCCGCGACCCCGTGGACGAGTTCATCGAACTCGGTGACCGTACGTGGCGCTTCGTGGACACCGCAGGCATCCGCCGCCGTCAGCACATGGCCCAGGGCGCAGACTTCTACGCTTCCCTGCGTACGCAGGCCGCGCTCGAAAAGGCGGAGGTCGCCGTCGTGCTCCTGGCCGTCGACGAGGTCCTGAGTGAGCAGGACGTCCGCATCCTGCAGCTCGCCATTGAGTCGGGACGCGCGCTGGTGCTCGCGTTCAACAAGTGGGACCTGCTCGACGACGAACGTCGCCGCTACCTTGAGCGTGAAATCGAACAGGACTTGGCGCACGTGGAGTGGGCGCCGCGCGTCAACATCTCCGCGAAGACCGGTTGGCACAAGGACCGTTTGGTGCCCGCTCTGGACCTTGCTTTGGAGAGCTGGGACAAGCGCATCCCAACGGGACGCCTCAACGCGTTCCTGGGCGAGCTCGTGGCTGCCCACCCGCACCCTGTCCGCGGCGGCAAGCAGCCCCGCATCCTGTTCGGCACCCAGGCATCCAGCCGTCCGCCGAAGTTCGTGCTGTTCACTACGGGCTTCCTGGACCCCGGATACCGCCGATTCATCACTCGCCGCCTGCGCGAGACCTTTGGCTTCGATGGCACCCCTATCGAGGTCAACATGCGCGTCCGYGAAAAGCGCGGCAAGAAGCGCTAATTGAGACGCGCATCACACTCGATGCCAGCCAAGGTGTCATTGAGAACCTCGAACATCGTGTAAGCTTTTTGAGGTGGTTCGGCCGGACTGCTTAGGTGAAAATCTAGGCGGAGAACGGCAGAACTGACGGGCTGTAGCGCAGCTTGGTAGCGCACTTGACTGGGGGTCAAGGGGTCGCAGGTTCAAATCCTGTCAGCCCGACCAAAAAGCCGTGGGAACTCTAAGGTTCCCACGGCTTTTGCATTTAAGCGTTGGTGTTGCCAGCGAGCGCGCGTTGGACTCTACCGTTCGGATGGGATCGTCAGTGCTCGGAGGTTGGATTCCGCTCATTCACTCGAATGGATAGAATCCGGATCCGCGGAATAACGGGTCCGGCAACGTCGGGGAAGAGAGTGATCCAGCAGAATCGACGCCGCCCCCGTGATTCTCTCCGGACCTGACCTCGCCGTCCTGACCTTGTTTGAAGGGCCAGAGCTTTGAAATGACGTGACTCGCCGTGTCGTAAGCGATTTCCCAAACCAAAGAAGGTCAGGATGGCGCTCGCACGCCTTCTTTTCGAAAGCGTCGGTTCCAAAAAGCCGGCAGCCTCAGCTTGGCCCGGTCATGCGCCGAATACCTACGAATAGGATCAGCGTCAGGTAGATCCAGATGGAAGAGAAGACGTTCAGCCCGTCTTGTTGGCTTGCCGTCAAATGGAAAGGTTCAGCGAATAGCGTCGACGCTGCACGAGCTGCCAGCCCAGGTAGAGCACAGACTGTCATCAGTGCGAAGAGTTTGAGCGAGCGAAGATATATGCTGACGACCAGCCATCCTAGGACGAGGCCCCATGTAGGCAACTGCACGGTTCATGCACCAACTTTCGATGTCTTGGGCATCGGCAATCTAAGGCCGGCTTTCGCCATCTGGGTGGTCAAACCCAAGAAATAGGTGGTCCACGCTGACTGTCTAGGTGTGCAATTCCGCGCGATCTAGCGGTTCCTGCTGCGCGTCTAGGTGTGCAGTCGTCTCCGTCTAGGTGCAGGGCTGCCCCGTCTATCATTGGACGGTGAGCGAAACCCTTTCCCCCTGCCCTGAATGCGCCAGCGAATACACCTACGAGATGGGTGCTTTGCTCGTCTGCCCCGAGTGTGCCCATGAATGGTCGCCCGCCGCGTCCGAAGATGAAGCCGAAGCCCAGTCAACCGAGATCAAGGACGCCGTCGGCAACGTGCTCACAGACGGCGATACGGTCACAGTGATCAAGGACCTCAAGGTCAAAGGCAGCGCCACGGCCATCAAGGTCGGCACGAAGGTCCGCAACATCCGCCTCGTGAACGGCGTGGGCGACCACGACATCGACTGCAAAGTGGATGGCTTCGGCCCCATGCAGCTCAAATCAAGCGTCGTCAAGAAAGTCTGACGCGCCACCGAGACAACGCCAAAGAATCGAACGAACCCCGCCGTTCCACTAAGGAATGGCAGGGTTCGTCGTTTAGGCACGCGGCCCCGCAAGCACGACACGCGCATCACACGCGAACAAGCAGCAAGCCCTCAGGCACCCTGGAGCGCCCCCAGGGCCTTGACCAACGGCTCAAGCTCCGGCACCCTGGAGCGCCCCCAGGGCCTTGACCAACGGCTCAAGCTCCGGCACCGATTCCGCGGCCGCCAGGGACTCCGCCAGCGTTTCGTCGTGGACCGGCCGGGCCGCGAGGAGCAGCTTCTGGCCGGCCTCGGTAAGTTCCGTGTAGATTCCGCGGCGATCGTCGGCGCAAAGGATCCTGGTCAACAGTGCGCGGTCCTCGAGCCGGTTCACCAACCGTGTGGTGGCGCTGCTGGAAAGCGCAGTAGCCCTGGCCAGCTGCTGCATCCGCATGTGCCAGCCGTCCTGGCGGCTCAGGGCATCCAGCACCGTGTACTCGACCACGGACAGATCCGCAGCTGACTGCAACGCCTTCTCCAGCGCTGCCTCGATGTTTCCGTGCAAGGCGGCGAGGGTCCGCCACCCTTGCGCGCGCACCTCAACGGCGTCGTCCTTGATGCCCATGTCTCCCGTAACTCCTGCCGATTGATGAAGAAACCTGACGCACTCAAAGTAGTTGTTTGCGCAATTACATGGCGTGTGCAACTATATATGCAGCGTCTGCAACTAATATTCTACGGTTCTCGACGACGCACTTCCAGTCTCACGGGAATCCATCCCCACAAAGGAGCACAACATGCCTGCAGGGTTGATTGCCCTTGCCCTGGGCGGATTCGGCATTGGTTTGACCGAGTTCGTCATCATGGGCCTCTTACCCGAGATCGCCAGCGATTTCGGAGTCAGCGAAGCATCCGCCGGTTGGTTCATCACCGGCTACGCGCTCAGCGTGGTTGTCGGCGCCCTCTTGGTCACAGCAGCCGTCACCCGCTTGCCGCGGAAGCCCGTGCTGATCGGACTCTTGGTCTTGTTCATTGCCGGTAACTTCCTTTCCGCCATCGCGGACAGCTATCCGGCCATGCTCATCGGACGCATTGTTGCCGCGCTCTGTCACGGAGCCTTCTTCGGCATTGGCTCAGTTGTCGCAGCCAGCTTGGTCCCGGCCAACAAGAAGGCCGGAGCCATCGCCATCATGTTCACTGGCCTCACCGCCGCCAACGTACTGGGAGTGCCTTTCGGAACCTTCCTTGGCCAGAACCTCGGCTGGCGATCCACCTTCTGGGCCATTACCTCTATTGGCGTCGTCGCCCTCGTCGGCATCGCCCTCATGGTCCCTCGCACCAAGGACGACGCCGTTACCAGCAACCTCCGCACCGAGCTTGGCGCTTTCGCATCCGGCCAAGTGTGGCTCTCCATCATCGTCACCATCCTTGGCTTCGGCGGAATGTTCGGCGCCTTCACCTACATCGCCTTCACCCTGACCAAAGTCTCCGGATTCGACCCCCCTGCCGTGCCGTGGCTCCTGGTCCTGTTTGGCGGCGGCTTGTTCGTCGGTAACATTGCCGGCGGCAAAGCGGCCGACAAGTCCATTGACAAAACCCTCGTGGTGATCCTTGCGGGCCTGGTGCTGGTGCTCGTGTTCTTCGCCGTCACCGCCACGAGCCCCGTGGCTACCCTGTTCTCGCTGGCACTGATGGGCGGCTTCGGATTCGCCACCGTGCCGGGCCTGCAGATGCGCGTCATGCACTTTGCCACTACAGCGCCCACCCTCGCCTCCGGTGCGAATATCGGCGCCTTCAACCTAGGCAACGCCCTGGGAGCATGGTTGGGCGGCGTCACCATCAGCTGGGGCTTGGGCTACACTTCGCCCATCTGGGCCGGGGCCATCATCACCGTGGCGGCCCTGATCGTCATGATCGGCGCCGCGGCAGCTGCCCGGCGTGGGGGAGCGGCGCAGCCGCCTTCCGCCCCGCAAGCAGCCCCCGACGTCGTACGCGAACCAGAGGGATCACCGGTCGCCTGAGCGCAACACCAGAGAGCCCGCCACAGGATTGTTGGTTTCAAAGGACAGCGGCGGGCTCTCTGTGAATCAAGCGTCGTCGCCGCTGCCGCGTTTGGCCAGGATCTCGCCATTGGTCTGGCACGTCGGGCAGTACTGGAGCGAGGTCCCCACAAAGGTAACCTCCCGCACGGTGTCTCCACAGACCGGGCAAGCTTCTCCCGTCCGGCCGTGCACGCGCATGGAGGCTTTCTTGGCTGGCTTCAGCTCGCTCGGCTTTTTGCCCGTGAACTCCCGGGCGGCGCCTTCGAGGATCTCCTTCATTGTCGTGAAAAGGCGCTCCACAGCGTCAGAGTCCAGCGAGGAAGCGGCGGCGACGGGAGACAGCTTCGCTGCGTGGAGGATTTCGTCGCTGTAGGCGTTCCCGATACCCGCCATGAGTTTTTGGTTCTTCAGGATTCCTTTGATCTGCTGCCTGTGCGTGAAAAGCCGGCTGAACTCGTCCAGGCCGAAGCCGGTGTCGAGAGGATCCGGTCCAAGCTCCGCAATGCCATGGACCTCCGCCGGGTCGTGGACGATGAAGATGGCCAATCCCTTCCACGTTCCCGCATCCGTAAGGGTCACACCGTAATCGTTGCCGTCATTCGAAAAGCCCATCTGCGCGGCGAAGTAACCGCCTGCAGCGGTGGCTTCGGCAGCCGGCTGTTTATCTGAGAATTTGAGCCAGCCTGCCTTTGCGAAATTGACGATCAAGTACAGGGGCCCTGTTGAGCCTCCTCCCTGGGCCGCATCGGCGGAAGGAGCGATCTTGAAAGCCAGGAATTTTCCCTGCCGCCCGACGGAATCGATTGTCCCCCCCGATCAGCGATTCATAGGGAACGTCAGCAACCTTCAAGGCGAACGCCGATGGCATCAGCAATTGGGTGAGCTGCGCTCCGGATAGCCGCTCGTCCAGAAAAGAGGTGAGGGCAGTGAGTTCGGGCAGTTCCGGCATGATCGCGCTCCTTCGACGGCGTTGCAGGACTGTGCGGCTCGAGTCTGGTTCCAATCATCCCAGACACCTGTGGGGAGGAGCGGTGGATGTGCTTATACTTTCAGCGGTGGCCGGAAGTCCGGGCCGCCGTCGTGGTCCGTAACGTCCCGATGAAAGGCGACTCATGAGCAACATTCCTGCCGATCTTTCCTACACCGCCGAACATGAATGGGTCAGCGCCCCGAATGCAGACGGCGTCGTGCGCGTCGGCATCACGGACTTCGCCCAGGACGCACTCGGCGACGTTGTCTACGCCCAGCTGCCAGAGCCCGGCACCACGGTGAAGGGCAACGACGTCGTGGGTGAGGTCGAGTCCACGAAGAGCGTGAGCGACATTTACGCCCCCGTCAGCGGCGAAATTGTCTCCCGCAATGAGGCCCTCGATAGTGACTCTGCCCTGATCAACTCGGATCCCTACGGTGACGGTTGGCTGTTCGAGGTAAAGCTTTCGGAAGCTGACGCCATCGAGACCCTGCTCAGTGCATCAGAGTACGAACAACAGGTAGGCTAAAAGGTATCTGGCCCGCCAAGTCGGTTCTCCTCAAAACAGGGGACCGGTTGCGGCGGGCCAGCGACCCGTTTGGCCCGGCGGAACCGGGCAGATGCGTAACCGGCAGTTGGCAACAATTGCTGGCGGATGAGGAGGATTTCCATGGTTGGCGGCAAGCGGAACCAAGCCCGGGACGAGCACGGTGCAGTAGAACAGCCAACGTCGGAAACCACGTCAATCCAGCTCACGCCTGTGCGCCACCACGAGCAGGATGTCCGCCCGTCTTTGGCAGCTGAGGAGCGCGCGGCGGTGCAGGCTTTGCCCCCAGGCTCGGCGTTGCTGATTGCCCACACCGGCCCCAACGCCGGTGCGCGGTTCCTTCTGGACTCGGACACCACTACGGCCGGTCGCCACCCGGATGCGGACATCTTCCTGGACGACGTGACGGTTTCGCGTAAGCATGTCGAGTTCGTGCGCACACCCGAGGGCTTCGAAGTGGTGGACACCGGAAGCCTCAACGGCACCTATGTCAACCAAGACCGGGTAGACAACGTCCTGCTCAAGAACGGCAGCGAGGTCCAGATTGGCAAGTTCCGCCTCACCTACTACCTGAGCCCTGCCCGCGCCGCAGGCCAAGACTGATTCCGGGTACGCCTGTGGCAATGGCCCAGCCGGAACGGCGCGGACCGCAGGTCCTCAACATTGGAGAGGTCCTCGCACAGCTCAGCGACGACTTTCCCACCATGACGGCGTCCAAGATCCGTTTTCTTGAGGAAAAGGGACTGATCAATCCGAAGCGGACTCCTGCCGGATACCGCCAGTATGCCGAGAGCGACGTCGAGCGTTTGCGCTTCGTGTTGGCGCTCCAGCGCGACCAGTACCTGCCGCTCAAAGTCATCAAGGATTACCTGGACGCGATCGACCGCGGCGAACGTCCGGAAAACCTTCCGCCCGGCGTGTCGGTTTCCCCGCGAATAGTCTCGGACGAATTGGCCGCTGAATTGCAGGGCCACGCGCGCGCCTTGAGTGAGGAACAACTTCGGACGGAATCCGGCGCCAGCGTCCCGCTTTTGCAGTCCCTTCTCAGCTTCGGGCTCATCAGTCACGTCAATGGAAAATTCGACGAACACGCCCTTCAAGTGGCGCGGGCATGCGTCCAGCTTGAAAGCCATGGACTTGAGCCCCGGCACCTGCGGCCCTTCCAAGCCGCAGCCGAACGTGAATTCGGCTTGGTGGAGCGGGTTGTTGCGCCCCTGACGTCCCGCAGGGATGCGGCATCGCAGTCGCGGGCAGCCGAAGCCGCCCGGGAAATCAGCGAACTCTGCCTCAGCCTGCACCGTGCCTTGGTGCAGGACCGTATCTCCCGTATGGACGCATGATGATCGAGGTCGAGATTGTTGGAGTGCGGATTGAACTGCCTTCAAACCAGCCTCTGGTTCTCCTGCGTGAGATGCACGGGGAACGCCATGTTCCCATCTGGATCGGCACGCCCGAGGCCAGCGCCATCGCCTTGGCCCAGCAGGGTGTAGTGCCGCCCCGGCCCATGACCCACGATCTCCTGATCGACGTCGTCGAGGCGCTCGGCCACACGATCATCAGTGTGAATATCGTGGCGGTTGAGGACAATATCTTCTACGGTCAACTCCAGTTCGACGACGGCACAGTGGTTAGTTCACGGGCGTCTGATGCGCTGGCGCTTGCCTTGCGGGCGAAATGCCGCATCTGGTGTGCCGATGCCGTGATGGATGAAGCAGGCGTCCGGATCACCGAACACGATGAAGGCGAAGATACCGAGCCCGGCCCCGAAGTCGACGAAGAGCGCGAATTACGCCGTTTCCGGGAGTTCCTGGATGACGTGGAACCCGAGGACTTCGAAGGCTGACGCTTGCTTAAGGTTAAAGTTGAGGGTGAAAGTTTCGACACGACGTGAAATTGGTCCGGACGTCTTTGACCTGAGGCCCCTGCGCGCCTAACGTCGAAGGTATCAAGTTCCCGTTGCATACAGGACCCGCGCAAGTCACACTGAAAGGTGCGGACGCGTTGAAATTACACGACTGCATTTCCCTTTCGTGTTGGCCGCCGTATGCAGCTTCCCCAAGGGAACTTCTGACAAGGAGGGTCACGTGAGTCCCAAAGGCGAAGCAGGCGAGCTAAAGCAGGCCTCAGCAGGCATTGCTGTACCCGCAAGCGGTGCCCAGGGTCTGCTCTTCACCGAGGACCTTCCGGTCCTGGATGAAGATGCCGGCTACCGCGGTCCCACCGCGTGCAAGGCAGCAGGGATCACCTACCGCCAACTGGACTACTGGGCGCGTACCGGACTGGTCGAACCCGCTGTCCGTGGCGCAGCCGGCTCTGGGTCGCAGCGGCTCTACGGTTTCCGGGACATTCTGGTCCTCAAAGTCGTCAAGCGCCTCCTGGACACAGGGGTGTCCCTCCAGCAGATCCGCACTGCCGTTGAGCACTTGCGCGAGCGCGGAGTGGAAGACCTGGCCCAAATCACACTGATGAGCGACGGCGCGAGTGTCTATGAATGCACTTCTGCGGACGAAGTTATTGATCTGGTCCAGGGAGGCCAGGGCGTATTCGGCATCGCAGTTGGCCGCGTCTGGCGTGAAGTCGAAGGCAGTCTCGCTGCCCTCCCGAGCGAGCATGCCGCAGAGCAGTCCTTTCCGGACGACGAACTGAGCAAACGCCGTTCCGCGCGCCGCACGGGCTAGACGGACGCCGCACAGGCTGACCCGCCGTTGGGATTGCCCCATCGGCCATCTGAAGACCGATGAAGCCGCCTTCCAACCGGAAGGCGGCTTCATCGCATTTCTCGCACCAGTGACGCACGTTTGCGGCGCAGGCGCCGGCCTTTGTCAGCGCTGGCGGCGTTCCCGCGCACCGTTCTGTGAGGACAGCATGTTCTCCAGGAGGGTGTCAAACAGCTTGGCCGTGTTCTTGGCGGAATCGCCGGGCCAGTGATGTACAGCGTGCGCGGCACCCTGGATTTGCTGCCAGTTCGCCTGCTCCGGAATATGTGGCGCGAGCAAGAGCTCGCCGAACATCGACTCCATCTCGGCGAGCCGGAAAGTGTGCTCGGACGAAGCGGGGCGGACCCGGTTGGCTACGATCCCGGCGGGCGCCAGTTGGGGAGCGAATTCCTGGCGGAATAGTTGTATTGCACGCATGGTGCGTTCAGTGCCGGCCACTGAGAAGAGTCCGGGTTCGGCAACAAGCACGACGCGGTCACTCGCGCTCCAGGCCATGCGCGTGAGTCCGTTGAGCGATGGGGGACAATCCACAAGGACCAGCTCATATTTTTCGGCTGAGGCAAGGACTGAAGTGAGCCGGCGGAGATCGCGACGTCCGAGGTCCGGCCGATCGTAGATTCCGGTGTAGGCGGATCCGACGGCGACATCAAGGGYAGTCCCTCCGCCATGACGGCGTGCCTGTTCAACCCAGCCACTGCTGACCACGTTGTCCAAGAGCCTGGCCTTGCGGGGATTCTTCAGCATGCGGCCAATGTCGAGCTGTTCGCCGGCCTGGACGCCGAGGGCGGTGGTGGCGTCGGCGTGGGGATCCAGGTCCACAACAAGGGTGGGGATGCCTGCTGCCAGTGCGGCCGAGGCCAACCCAGTGGTTACGGATGTCTTTCCCACGCCGCCCTTAAGGCTGCTGATGCTGACTACTTGCACTTGAAAACCCAAAACCTAACGCCGGTTGCCGTGTCGCGGTGCTTGTATTCCGGCTTACCGGAACCGGGGCTCTGCCGCCGCCCTTCAACATCATATGTTGAGTGGCCACTGTTTCCTGCCTTATCAGCCCTGAACGGCTTGGATGGCTTGTTACTTCTCTGGTCTTTAGCACGCGAATCGGTATCGTGCGCGAAGGTACACTGCTCGTGACGAATCCCGATGTGACTGTCACCACAAAGATTTGTGTTTGGGTATGGAGGTCTTACACACTGTGACCACCGACCGTTACACCCGCAATGATGCAGGAGAAGCATGTTTTCCAAGATTCTGGTGGCTAATCGCGGCGAAATCGCGATCAGGGCCTTCCGCGCTGGCTACGAACTCGGCGCCAAGACCGTAGCGGTCTTCCCGTATGAGGATCGCAACTCGATCCACCGGCAGAAGGCTGATGAGGCCTATCTGATTGGGCAGGAGGGCCATCCGGTCCGTGCCTACCTTGACGTGGCCGAAATCGTCCGTGTCGCCAAAGAGGCCGGGGCTGACGCGATCTACCCGGGCTACGGATTCCTGTCCGAGAACCCTGATCTCGCACGGGCAGCCAAGGATGCAGGCATCACCTTTGTCGGCCCGCCGGCGGAAGTGCTCGAGCTGGCCGGTAACAAGGTCGCCGCCCTCGAGGCCGCCCGCAAAGCCGGCGTGCCGGTGTTGAAGTCCAGCGCGCCTTCCCGCGACATCGACGAGCTCATCGCCGCAGCCGACCAGATTGGCTTCCCGATCTTCGCCAAGGCTGTCGCCGGCGGTGGTGGCCGCGGCATGCGGCGGGTTGAGACCCGCGAGGACCTCCCTGAAGCCCTCCAGTCGGCCATGCGCGAAGCCGACGCCGCCTTCGGCGATCCCACCATGTTTTTGGAACAAGCCGTGCTGCGTCCGCGTCACATTGAGGTCCAGATCCTGGCCGATGGCGAGGGCAATATCATGCACCTCTTCGAGCGCGACTGCTCCTTGCAGCGCCGCCACCAGAAGGTCGTGGAAATCGCTCCGGCTCCCAACCTGGACGAGTCCATTCGCCAGGCCCTGTACCGGGACGCCGTGGCCTTCGCCAAGGCACTGAACTACGTCAACGCAGGAACGGTCGAATTCCTCGTGGACACCGAAGGCGAACGCGCCGGCCAGCACGTCTTCATCGAGATGAACCCGCGCATCCAGGTGGAGCACACGGTCACCGAGGAAATCACCGACGTCGACCTCGTTCAAGCACAGATGCGCATCGCATCCGGTGAGACCCTTGCAGACCTCGGCCTGAGCCAGGAGTCGGTATCCATCAAGGGTGCCGCCCTGCAGTGCCGCATCACCACGGAAGATCCCGCCAACGGCTTCCGCCCCGACGTCGGAAAGATCACCGGCTACCGTTCCGCAGGCGGCGCGGGCGTGCGTCTCGACGGCGGTACGGTCTACTCGGGCGCCGAGATCAGTCCGCACTTCGACTCCATGCTGGTCAAGCTCACCTGCCGCGGCCGCGACTATCCGGCCGCCGTGGCCCGTGCGCGGCGCGGCCTCGCCGAGTTCCGGATCCGTGGCGTATCCACCAACATCCCTTTCCTCCAGGCAGTTCTCGCCGATCCGGACTTCATTGCTGGAAACGTTGCCACCGACTTCATCGACAAGCGCCCCGAGCTGCTGAAGTCCCACGTCTCCGCGGACCGCGGAACCAAGCTGCTGACGTGGCTCGCCGACGTCACGGTCAACAAGCCCAACGGGGAGCTCAAGGTCCACACGGACCCGGCCGCCAAGCTCCCTTCGGTGGCAGGGGTCGTCGCGCCTGCCGGATCCCGCCAGAGGCTTCAGGAATTGGGTCCGGAAGGATTCGCCAAGGCCCTGCGCGAGCAGACCGCCGTTGCGGTCACGGACACCACGTTCCGTGACGCACACCAGTCGCTCCTTGCCACGCGCGTCCGTACCCGCGATCTCGTCGCAGCCGGCCCTGCAGTGTCCGCCCTGCTGCCCGAACTGCTGTCGGTCGAGGCCTGGGGCGGTGCCACCTACGACGTCGCGCTGCGCTTCCTCGGCGAAGATCCTTGGGACCGGCTCGCCGCTTTGCGCAAGGCCCTGCCCAACGTGTGTATTCAGATGCTGCTTCGTGGCCGCAACACCGTTGGTTACACGCCGTACCCGGAAGAAGTCACCGAGGCGTTCGTCAACGAGGCCGCAGCAACGGGCATCGACATCTTCCGCATCTTCGACGCCCTCAACGACGTCAACCAGATGGCTCCGGCCATTCGTGCGGTACGTGCCACCGGCACCGCCGTAGCCGAAGTCGCGCTCTGCTACACCGGTGACCTCCTCGACCCGAACGAGAAGCTGTACACGCTCGACTACTATCTGGACCTTGCGCAGAAGATCGTCGACGCTGGTGCACACATCCTGGCCATCAAAGACATGGCCGGACTGCTTCGCCCTGCGGCGGCCGCCAAGCTCGTCAGCGCCTTGCGAGAGCGTTTCGACCTCCCGGTCCACCTGCACACGCACGACACCGCAGGCGGCCAGCTGGCGACGCTGCTGGCCGCTGTTGATGCCGGCGTTGACGCCGTCGACGTCGCGTCTGCCTCGCTGGCGGGCACGACGAGCCAGCCGTCGGCTTCGGCCCTTGTGGCGGCCTTGGCACATACCCCGCGCGATACTGGGCTCAGCCTTGCGAGTGTCAGCGCGCTGGAGCCCTACTGGGAAGCCGTGCGGCGCGTCTACGCACCGTTCGAATCCGGGCTTCCGGGTCCGACGGGCCGGGTTTACCAACACGAGATCCCGGGTGGGCAGCTGTCCAATCTGCGACAGCAGGCCATGGCGCTGGGGCTTGGCGAGCGTTTTGAGGCCATCGAGGACATGTACACCGCAGCGGACCGTATTCTGGGCCGTCTGGTGAAGGTGACGCCGTCATCCAAGGTGGTGGGCGACCTCGCGCTGCACCTGGTGGGAATCAATGCGGATCCGGCGGACTTCAACGAGAACCCGCAGAACTACGACATCCCGGATTCCGTCATCGGATTCCTGTCGGGTGAACTGGGAGATCCTCCCGGAGGATGGCCGGAGCCGTTCCGCACCAAGGCACTCCAGGGCCGCAGCATCAAAGTCCGCGACGTCGAACTGAGCGCCGAAGACAGTGCGGCCCTCAAGGGCGATTCCAAGACCCGCCAAAGGACCCTGAACCGGCTGCTCTTCGACGGTCCCACGAAGGACTACCTCAAGAGCGTCGACACCTACGGCAACCTGTCAGTCCTAGACACCCGCGACTACCTTTATGGTCTTCAGCTCGGCGCTGAACACGTCATGGAGCTCGAAAAGGGCGTCCGCCTGATCGCTTCCTTGGAAGCAGTCTCGGAGCCGGACGAAAAGGGCATGCGCACCGTCATGTGCAAGCTCAACGGCCAGTCCCGCCCCGTGGTGGTTCGCGACAAGTCCGTGGTGAGCAACGTGAAGGCTGCGGAGAAGGCAGATGCTTCCCAGCCAGGCCAGGTCGCAGCGCCGTTCGCCGGTGCCGTGACGCTGACCGTCAAAGCGGGCGACGCCGTGAAGGCGGGCGACACCATCGCCACCATCGAGGCGATGAAGATGGAAGCGTCCATCACGACGCCGGTTGCCGGCACCGTCTCGCGCATCGCCGTCAACAAGGTGGAGCAGGTTCAGGGCGGCGATTTGTTGATCGTCGTCGAATAACCGCACGCTCCTCCGTTGAGGGCATGAAGGAAGGTCCCGGGCTCAATGAGCCCGGGACCTTCGCTTTATTCGGTTTTCGGCTGTGTCACGAAGCCGCGTCAGGACGCCTTGGGCGCCGAATACATTTCCTCGATCACGGCGTCGAAGTCTTTCATCACCTGGGCGCGCTTGACCTTCAAAGAGGGTGTGAGGTGGCCGGATGCCTCGGTAAAGTCGGACGGCACAATCCTGAACGACTTGATCGCCTCCGCATGGGAGACGGATTGGTTCGCGTGGCTGATCAGTTCCTGGACGGCTGCCCGGACCAAGGTGTTGTCCGCGGCATCTGCCGGAGTGGTGGATGTTGGAAGACCATGCCGTTCCAACCAACCTGGGAGTGCTTCCTCGTCGAGGGTGACTAGCGCGCCGATGAAGGGCCGGTTGTCGCCGATCACCAAGACCTGGGACACCAGCGCGTCTGCCCGGATTTGGTCCTCGAGGAGGGCCGGCACCACGTTCTTGCCGCTGGCCGTGACGATGATTTCCTTCTTGCGCCCGGTGATCTTCAGGAAACCCTGTTCATCCAGTTCACCGATATCACCTGTACGGAACCAACCGTCCGCGAAGGTGTCTGCGGCGAGGTCATCCCGCTTGTAATAGCCCTTCATGACGCAGACGCCCTTGGCGAGGATTTCGCCGTCGTCGGCGATCTTGACGGCATTGCCCGGGAGCGGTGCCCCTACCGTGCCGATCTTGATCAGGGACGGGGTGTTTACTGAAATGGGTGCCGTGGTCTCGGTCAAGCCGTACCCTTCCAGGATCTGCAAGCCGATACCGTGGAAGAAATGGCCCAGCCGTTCGCCGAGGGGGCCGCCGCCGGAGACGGCGTGGCTCACGTGGCCACCCATGGCTGCGCGGAGCTTCCCATACACCAAACGGTCGAATACGCCGTGCTTGAGCCTCAGCACCAGCCCGACGGAGCCCGACTGCTGCGCCTTGGAGTAGGCGATCGCCGTGTCCACGGCTTTGTGGAAAATGGCGCCCTTGCCACCGTCCTCTGCCTTGGTGAGCGCCGAGTTGAAGACCTTCTCGAAGACGCGGGGAACGGCGAGTATGAATGACGGCTGGAAACTTTGCAGGTCACCGAGAAGGTTCTTGATATCAGGAGTGTGGGCCACTTGGGAGCCGGCTGCCACGGCCAGGACCGAGATAAAGCGGGCAAAGACGTGGGCCAACGGGAGGAACATGATGGTCTTGGCGTCCTCGTTGACGACGTCACCGAGGGAAGCCAGGGCGTTCTCCGAAAGTTCCACGAAGTTGCCGTGCGTGAGTTCGCAACCCTTGGGACGGCCCGTGGTGCCGGAGGTGTAGATGATAGTGGCGACGTCGGCAAGCACGGCACTGCTGCGGCGGGACTCAAGTTCCTCGTCGCTGACGCCGCTACCCGCCCTGCGGAGGACATCAAGGCCGCCGCCTTCGAGCTGCCAGACATGGGCGACTGAGCTGAGGCCTTCAGCCGTGACTGCTTGGCGGATAACGTCCTCGTGGTGTGCAGACTCCGCGAATGCCGCAACTGCGCCCGAGTCACCCAGGTTCCAGGCCACCTGCGACGGCGATGACGTTTCGTAGATCGGCACCGAGATCCCTCCCGCAAACCAGATGGCGAAGTCGACGAGGGACCATTCGTACCGGGTCCTGGACATGATGCCCACGCGGTCGCCTGGGCCGACACCGCTGGCGATCAGGCCCTTCGCCAGAGCCGAGACGTCTTTGAGGAACTCCGTTGCGCGGATGTCCTGCCATTGGCCAGCGCCGTTGAGCTTGGCAAAGAGGGCGGGGTTGGATGGCTTGGCAGCCTGACGAACCACGAGGTCCGTGATGTTGGTTTCGGGGGCAACATTCACCAGGGGCGGAACACTGAATTCACGCACGATAGCTCCTTCGATATCAACAGACCATTGCGGGGCTGCTCTAACTCTATACGGCCACGTAATGGGTGTGTCGCAATTCACCAATTTCAATTTACTGATGAGTAACTTTACTTGACGCGTGCCATTCATCCAACGCGGCCGGACCTGGCGCCCGTTCATACGGGCGCCAGGTCCGTACATATGCGGCACTCGGAATAGGATGGCGGAATGCCACTGAATTCATCCAACGACCAGACCGCGGCACTCGTTCGGAAGATTTCCTGGTCCGGTTCAACCGCAACCCGCCGGCGTCCGGGTTCCACAGACGGCCGCACGCGATGGGAGTCCGTTCCATGGGCTGCCCGCCGCTCCCATCTTGGTCGTAGGGGACTGGCTATCGGGATCGACATTGGCGGCACGAAGGTTGCTGCGGGCGTTGTGGATCCCTCGGGCAACGTGGTCGAGGAAGCCCGGCGCTCAACTCCTGGCAATGACGCCAGGGCCGTGGAGCAGGTAATCGTCGAGCTAGTCCAGGAGCTGGGCAGAAGCCACCGCATTGCCTCTGTGGGGATCGGTGCGGCTGGCTGGATGGATCTCGACGGCGGCACGGTGCTCTTCAGCCCGCATCTCGCCTGGCGCAACGAACCACTGCGTGAAAACCTGCAGAGCTTGCTGAGACGCCCGGTACTGGTCACCAACGACGCCGACGCTGCCGCTTGGGCTGAATGGCGCTTCGGCGCAGGGCAAGGGGAAAGCAGACTCGTCTGCATCACGCTCGGCACCGGTATCGGGGGTGCCATGGTCATGGACGGCCGCGTGGAACGTGGGAGGTTCGGGGTAGCGGGGGAGTTTGGCCACCAGATCGTCGTGCCCGGCGGGCATCGCTGCGAATGCGGAAACCGAGGCTGCTGGGAGCAATATGCGTCCGGGAACGCGCTCGGCAGGGAAGCCCGGGAGCTCGCCCTCCGGAATTCCCCGGTTGCCTACGAATTGCTGAAAGCCGCCGGAGGAACCGCGGAAAACATTACAGGCGTCACCGTGACCGAGCGGGCAAAAGCCGGAGACTCGGCCTCGAGGGAGCTCCTGGAAGAGGTGGGGCACTGGCTCGGACTCGGCCTCGCGAACCTCGCGGCCGCTCTGGACCCGGGGACGTTTGTTATCGGAGGCGGACTGTGCGACGCCGGAGAGCTATTGGTCGGCCCCGCCCGGACCGCGTTCACCCGGAACCTCACGGGCCGCGGTTTCCGCCCTGCAGCCGCCATCAAGCTTGCCGCACTGGGACCACGGGCAGGGATGATCGGCGCCGCCGATCTGTCCCGGGTCAGCGGCAGGGCGCACGGATAGCACAAGCTCCGCCGCGCGGTAATCAGCGGTGCGGCACCCCCTTAGACGCGGGCGCCGTCGTCGTTCTCGTCTTTTTCCTGGGGCAGCTTCATGATGAGATACACCACCGATGCCAGAAACGCGGTCAAGATCCCCATGACAGCCAAGAGGGGCGCCGAGCGCCAAAACATTGCCGTAAACAGCAGGGCAATCGGGCCGCCCACTGCTCCGAGCCAAGCGAGCATGGTCAGCGGTTCGGTGCCGGCCAGGCTCGGCGGGTCCTCGGGCACGAACCCGTCCTCGTCCCCGACGTCGTAGTCGCGCGGACCGTTCGCGCCTTCGCCTTCGCGCGCCTCGCTCTCATCGTGAGCATCCCTCCGGGCCAATCCAAGGGGATCGAAGTCTTGGAAAGAGCGGGATGTGGACGTGCCAGGAACGGAGTCCGGCCCTGAACCCGATTCTGTTCCTGGATCCTTGTGGGGCTCTTCCGCCGGCCGGGGTTCATCCAGCGCCGAGGAAGGCATCGACTCAAGCCGGGCCACCAGATCCAGCCAGACGGCATCGTCGTCCTTGTTGGCGCTTTGGTCCGGCGAGTCCGGTCCCGGCCTATTCATGGGGTAAGTCCCGGAGTTCGGCGCCGGACGGGCGGGCAGGGGCGGAACCGTTGATCAGTCCAGCCATCGTTTTCCGGATGAACTCGGCCGAGCCGCGGAAGATCTCCAGGGCATCGTTGTCCAGGGTGGCCACGTGGTAGCTGTTCTCCAAGGTGCTGAACTCCATCGAAGCGGTGACGCGCTCCCTTAGCTGTTTGATGCTTGCGTCCGAAACCACGTGGTCCACGGAGGAGCGGAAGACGCGCACGGGCGCGGAAATCCGGGGTAGAAGACTGATGGTGTCCTTGTACATCTTCTTCAACTCATGGGCGGCCGCGACTGGAGTCCTCGGGTAGGCCCCCTCGTCCACGCCCGGTTTGAGGATGTCGTTGGCAATGGCCGGGGTGGATCTCAGGACGTACTTGAGGAGGCCAACCACTGCAGCGCGGGGGTCATCGATCACTAGTCCCGGGTTGACGACGACGGTGCCGGCTACGGGGCGAGTAGCCGCGATCCGGAGAGCTAGAGCCCCGCCCATCGACAATCCTGCGGCGAAGACGAAGTCGCACTCGGCCTGGAGCTCAAGATACGCGGCATCCACCGCGCGGTGCCACTCTTGCCAGTGCCGTGTTGCCATGTCCTGCCACGTGGTCCCGTGGCCTGGAAGCAGAGGGAGACGGACTGCGTAGCCTTCCGCGGCGAGGTACTCGGCCCAGGGGCGCATGCTGTGGGGACTGCCAGTGAAGCCGTGGCTCATCACGACGCCGATGCTGGGTCCACTACCGGTGAAGTCGCTGGCGTACGGCGAGGGATCGGGGAGAGTGTTCATGATGACTCCGAGGCTACTCTGTTGGCGGCATGCTGCAGGAAAAAGGTGGTCGATTCCTCAAGTATTGTCGCCGCATCAACGTCGAGAGTGGCCACATGGCCGCTGTGTGGCAGAGGGATCACACGGAACTCCCGCGAGGCGAGGCGACGGCGGATCATCTCCAGCGAGCTTGGCGGCACGACGGCGTCCTTCAGGGACGCGAACACCAGCGCCGGTGCCGAAACAGCGGGCAAAGATCGATAGCTTGAACGGAAGAGCTTCTTGAGTTCGTGCACGGCTGACAACGGCGTCCGTGAGTAGTCGCCGTCGTCGGTGGGCGTCGCCGTCGGGTCTTGCTCCTCGATGGGAGCGGTGGTGCGCATGAAGTGCTTGAGGGCGCCAATGTAGCGGACGCGGCGATCATAAAAGCTCAGCCCCGGGTTGACCACGGCCACACCAGCTACAGGCTGCCGTGAAGCCACCCTGAGCGCCACTGCACCGCCCATGGACAATCCGGCAACATAGCAAGAGCTTGTACGGGCAGAAAGATCAAGGTAGCTGGCTTCAAAGGCGCCGTACCAATCGTGCCAACTGGTCCGCGAGAGTTCTCGCCAGTCCGTACCGTGGCCCGGTAGCAGGGGCACCGTCACGGCAAACCCCAGGGCGGCCAAGTGTTCGGCCCACGGCAGGATACTGAGCGGGCTGCCCGTGAAGCCATGGCAAATGGCTACCCCGGTGCCGGCGTTTGGACCGTGGCCGGGGTAGTGCAAAGGGCCGATGACGCCCGGAACACTGCTTTCCGTCATGAGTCCATCGTGTCACTGTTCGGGACATTTCTCACTGGAGTAGGGTGGCTTCTGAGTGCCGGCCGGGACCCTCCGGACGACTCGCAGACGCCGCCCCGGAGAGGAACCAAAGTGTTCTATTGGGTCATGAAGCGGATCTTTTTGGGTCCGGTTCTCAAATTGCTGTTCCGCCCCTGGGTCAAGGGCCTCGATAACGTTCCCCACGATGGTGCCGCGATTCTCGCTTCCAACCATTTGTCCTTTTCCGACTCAATCTTCATGCCGCTGATGGTTCCCCGGCCTGTCATCTTCCTCGCCAAGTCTGAGTACTTCACGGGCACGGGGCTCAAGGGCAGGCTCACGGCGATGTTCTTCCGGCTCACGAACCAGTTGCCCATGGACCGTTCGGGCGGGGCCGCATCCGAGCTGTCCTTGCAGGCAGGCAAGGACGTACTGGCTGGTGGCGGCCTGCTGGGCATTTACCCCGAAGGCACCCGTAGTCCGGATGCCAAGCTGTACCGGGGCAAAGTGGGAGTGGCCAAACTTGCCCTCCAAACCCGGGTCCGCGTTGTTCCCGTTGCCATGATCGGTACCGAAAAGGTCCAGCCCATCGGCAAGCGTTTGCCCAACATCCGCCGCATCGGGATCATTTTCGGCCAGCCACTGGACTTCAGCCAGTACTACGGCCAAGAGGAAGACCGCACGGTTCAACGCGCCGTGACCGATGAAATCATGTACGAACTCATGCGGCTCTCGGGACAGGAATACGTGGACGAATACGCTGCCGTCGTCAAGCAGAGACTGGCCGGGCAGCTTCCAGAGCCGGAGAGCGGTAGCGAATCATCTGGAAAAGTGTGACGGCCGGCGAATAACGGTTACGGAAGCCGTGCCCCGAACAGCGGGCAAGGCAACTAGTCTTGGAGAGTGACTGAGCTATCCGCGAAACCCGCACCGCCCGTGACCAGCCCGCTGGGCAGCCATTTGACCAGCACCGCGCAAAGTGGCGCGGCGAACTATCCCGGCTTGGACGACTGGCGGCAGCTGCCGATCTCGCAGCAACCCACCTGGTCCGACAGGGGCGTCTTCGACGCTTCCGTCAAAGAACTCTCCGTGCTTCCACCGCTGGTTTTCGCCGGCGAAGTGGACGTGCTGCGTGAGCGCTTGGCCGCTGCAGCCCAGGGCAAGGCTTTCCTGCTTCAAGGCGGCGACTGCGCCGAGACTTTCGAGGACGCCACAGCTGACAAGATCAGCGCCCGCGTCCGCACCATCCTGCAGATGGCCGTTGTCCTCACCTATGGTGCGGCTATGCCCGTCATCAAAATGGGTCGCATGGCTGGCCAGTTCGCCAAGCCGCGATCGTCGAACGAGGAAACCCGCGACGGCGTGACGTTGCCGGCGTACCGTGGCGACATCGTCAATGGCTACGACTTCACCCCGGAGTCCCGCGCCCACGACGCCAGCCGCATGCTGAAGGCCTACCACACCTCGGCTTCCACGCTGAACCTCATCCGCGCCTTCACGCAAGGCGGCTTTGCGGATCTTCGCCTGGTGCACCTCTGGAACAAGGGCTTCACTGAGAACCCTGCCCACGCCCGCTACGAGTCCTTGGCCAGGGATATCGATCGCGCCATCAAGTTCATGGATTCCTGTGGCGCCGACTTCGAAGCCCTCAAGCGCGTGGAGTTCTTCGCGAGCCACGAGGCTTTGCTCTTGGACTACGAGCGCGCCCTCACGCGCATCGATTCCCGCACCGGGCTTCCGTATGGTACCTCCGGGCACTTCCTCTGGATCGGCGAGCGTACGCGTGAGCTCGATCATGCGCACGTGGACTTCTTGTCCCGCGTCCGCAATCCCATCGGCGTCAAGCTAGGTCCCGGAACCACTGGGGACGACGCGCTGCGGCTTATCGACAAGCTGGATCCAAACCGGGAGCCGGGCCGCCTCACCTTCATCACCCGGATGGGTTCCAAGAACATCCGCGAGAAGCTGCCCGCCGTCGTCGAGAAGGTCACAGCCTCCGGCGCCCAGGTTCTCTGGGTCACGGACCCCATGCACGGGAACACGGTCACCTCGCCCAACGGGTACAAGACCCGTAACTTCGACGACGTCGTGGACGAAGTCCGCGGGTTCTTCGAGGTTCACCATGCCCTGGGCACGGTACCGGGTGGTTTGCACATGGAAATGACCGGCGACGATGTCGCGGAGTGCCTTGGCGGTGCCGATCCCATTGACCAGGACGCTTTCCTGGACCGCTATGAGTCCGTGTGCGATCCCCGCCTGAACCACATGCAGTCCCTTGAGATGGCATTCCTCGTAGCCGGGGCGCTCACAAAGCGGTAGATCAGCCCTCCAGCGAACGGACGGCGAGTAAGACACAAGAGGGGCGATCCGGAACATTCCGGACCGCCCCTCTTGTTTTGTGCGGCCTACACCACGGTCAAGGTGATGACGGAGCCCTCCGGGGAATCGCTGTCCACGGGGTTCTGGTCACGGACAGTGCCGAAGAAGCCACCCAGGATGTTGTTGATCTTGACGTCGAATCCGAGCTGCTCCAAGGCTTTGCGGGCAGCGTCCGCCTGCTTGCCGATGAAGTTGGGAACGTGCACCATTTTCGGCCCCTTGGACAGGGTCAACGTGACGGAGTCGCCGCGGATCAAGGTGCCACTCGCAGGGGTCTGGCTGACAACGGCCCCAGCAGGAACTTTCTTGTCATTGACAGGTTCAGGCGCGATTTTCGCCACCAATCCGGCGTCGCTGATCGCTTTGACCGCAGCTTGCTGGGTCATGCCGCGCACATCGGGTACGGGCAGGGGCTGCGGTCCCTTGGAAACCACCAATGCCACCGGGGTGCCGTGGCGGACTGCAGTGTCCTTGGCCGGGGACTGCGAGATCACCGAGCCTGTAGGTACTTTGTCGTCGTACTGCTCGGTCACCTTGCCGAGCGCCATCCCGGCCGTGCCGAGGGCATTCTTGGCCTGGTCCAGTGTCAGGCCAGCCATCGCGGGGAGCGGAAACAACTGTGGACCCTTGGAAACGAAGAGCGACACGGCTTGGAACTTCCGGACCACCTGGCCAGACGCGGGTTCCGTTCCAACCGCCAACCCTGCCGAGACTTCGTCGTCGAACACGTCTTTCGGCTCAGATTGGAAGCCAGCGGTTCTCAGCAGTTGCTGGGCCTCAGCAACCGTCTTGTTCCTGGTGTCCGGAATGGTTCCGGGCGAGCCGGGCCCCATGCCGAAGAACCAGCCGGCGGCCGTGGCGAGGATTGCCAGGACAATCACGACAACTGTCCAGATCACCGCCCGGCGGCGCGGATTACCTTCCCGCAAAGAGCGCGACGGCGTGGCCGCCGCACGGGCGCGGTCCTTTTCTTCCTGGCGCGCCATTCTTTTGATGTCGCGCTTACTCGCCGGAACAGTCCTCTCCGGGGGCAATATGGCTTGACCCGTCGCGCCGGGGGAGGAGCCCGACGGCGGCAGCACAGTGGTCGGATTGCGTTGGCTTGAGATGATCTCCGTCGGGCGGCCGATCCTTTCCAACGTTTCGGTGCGCTCGGCGTGGAAAGGGGCGACCACTGCGGTTGCCCCGGCCTCTTGCCCGCTTTCCGCCGCTGCGGCACGCGCCTTCGCGGCCGGTGGGCTGATGTCCAGTTGCGCGTCGCTCAGGGTTGTCCGGATATGCCGCAGTTCCGACAAGAGCGCAGAACCGTCCACAGGACGCTCTTCAGGTTCCTTTGCCGTGCACCATTGGACGAGTTCGTCGACGTCCGCGGAAAGTCCGGGAACAGCGAGCGACGGCGGCACGACGCTCGCGTTGACGTGCTGGTAAGCAACCTGGATGGGGACGTCGCCGGAATAGGGTTGCTCGCCGGTAAGCATCTCGTAAAGCATGATGCCGACAGAATAGATGTCGCTCCGCGCGTCGGCGGGCTTGCCTAGGACCAGTTCGGGAGCCAAATAGGCAACCGTGCCGATCAGGGCGCCAGTGCTCGTGGTCGCCGTCACCGCCCGGGCCAAGCCGAAATCGCCTACCTTGATGCGGCCGTCGTCGGCGATCAGCACGTTCTCCGGCTTGACGTCGCGGTGTATCAGCCCCGCTGCGTGGGCGGCAGCGAGTCCTTCGATGACGGGGTCTATCAGTGCAAAGGCCAATCGGGGCGGAAGCGCAGTCTTTTCGTTGAGGACATCGCGGAGTGTGTGCCCCTTGATGTACTCCATGACGATGTAGGCAATGTGGCCGTCCTGTCCCTGGTCGAGAACTCCGACGACATGCGGGTGGGACAGGCTGGCGGCCGCCCGTGCCTCGCGCTGAAGGCGGTCAAGGAAGTTTTGGTCGTTGGCCAGATGCGGGTGCAGCACTTTGAGCGCCACGTCGCGGTCGAGTCGCTCGTCCGTGGCAAGGTAGACGGTGGACATGCCGCCGCCTGCGAGGCGCGATCGGACGAAGTAGCGCCCGTCCACCAGGGATCCAAGGAGATGGTCCGAAACTTGTTCCTGCACCCTACGATCCTAGTTGAGCAAAAACACGGGCCCGAATCGGCATGCGATCCGGGCCCGTGTTTGCGGTGTGGTTCAGCTGAAGTTCTTCTTGTGAGCCAGGATTGCGGCGACGTAGGACTTGGTGTCGTCGTACATGCCGTACTTGCTCACTGAGTACTGGCCCTGGTAGTAGCCTGCGATGGCCGTGTTGACGTCCTTGCTCGTGTTCACCAGCGCCCGAATGATCGCGACGCCGGCGGTGACGTTGTCGTACGGGTCAAGAAGGTTGAGCTTGCGTCCTACCAGCTGGGAAGCCCATTCGCCGGAGGAGGGAATAACCTGCATGGTGCCGATGGCGTTGGCGGGTGAAACCGCACGCTGGTTGAAGCCGGATTCCTGGAACGCGAAGGCCAAAGCCAGGGAGGGGTCCACGCCCATGCGGCGTGCCGTGTCGGCTACGATCCCCTTCATCTGGGTGGTGCTGGGAACCGGAGAAGCATTGAGCAGCGCCTTGTTCGCGTTGGCTGAACTGACGACGGCCGGCGGATAGGTGTAGCCCAGGAAAGTGCTCGGAACCAGAGGGGTGGTGACGGGAGCCGGCGCGGCAGGAGCGCCGGGAATGGCAAGCTTCTGGCCCGGGTAAATGATGGTGCTCATGGACAGCTTGTTGGCCGAGAGCAGCGAGGAAAGGGAGACTCCGAGTCGGGACGCGATGCCGCCCAAAGTGTCACCGGACTTGATCGTGTAAGAGCCAGTGTTGGCAACTGCCGGCGCAGCTGGTGCGGGGGCAGGTGCCGGCGCCGCAGGAACTGGTGCATTCGTGCCGGGACCGACCTTGAGTTTCTGTCCCGGGTAGATGATGGACCGGCCGTTAAGACCGTTCCAGCTGAAGACGTCTGACAGGGCCACGCCGTTGCGGGCGGCAATGCCGCCCAAGGTATCGCCGGGCTTGACGGTGTAGGTCGCCGACGAAGACGACGACGGACTGGGTGCGGGGCTTGGTGCGGCTGGTGCCGGAGCTGGTGCAGCAGTCCCGGAACCGGACAGCTTGATCTGCTGCCCCGGGTAGATGATGGTGTTGGCCGAGAGCTTGTTGAGCTGCAGCACCGTGTTGGTGTTCAGCCCGTAGCGGGCCGCGATGCCGCTGATGGTATCGCCGCGGACGATTGTGTACGTGGCCGGGACCGCCGGTGCCATGGGCTGCATGGCAGCCGGGATGGTGGCGGCAACCGCGGATGCCGGAATGACATTCGCCGCCACAACCGAAGCCTGGGCCTGCATGGCCGCGGCCAGAGTGGCCGGGATCCTCTGAGTCTGCACCGCCGGTATCGCAGTTGCCGGTTGGGCGAGGGCGAGCGAAGAGAGCATGACGGCGGGCAGGGCCGCTGTGGTGGCCGCAAATATGGGCGTGCTCGTTGTCTTCTTGGGCGAGCGGGGCGTCGTCATGGGAGCAATCCTCATCTCAGCAGCGGAGATTTTGCGAATCCCGCTGCTGCCAGTGATACCAGTGTTACTAAAGTGAGTAGTGATGCAAATGTGATCAATGTGAATCTCTCACATTTTTCGATTCCGCACAAGAAATCGCAGGCTATTCGATTCTTGGGCAATTCAGGACCACAAATCCTGTCCGTGCCGCCGGGCTGGCTAGGCGCAAAGTGCACGGGCGTGGCAATCTTGATCCGTGAGTAATGTAGAAAACCTCGTTTCCGATTGGCTGCCGCTGCCCGATGTCGCAGAGCTGCTGAACGTTTCAATCACCAAAGTCCACGGTCTTCTGGATGAGCGCGCAGTTGTGGCTGTGAGAGTGGGCGAACGGAACATCCGTTCGATTCCCGCCCTCTTCATCCAGGACGGTCATGTGGTGGACAGCCTGAAGGGCACCATTGCAGTGCTTGGCGATGCCGGGTACACGGATGAGGAGCTCATCGCCTGGCTCTTCACTCCGGACGAGTCCCTGCGTGGCCGCCCTGTCGACGCGCTGCGCGAAGGACGCAAGACTGAAATTCGCCGCCGTGGTGGTGGCAGGAAACTGCCACCACCACTGCATTAGGCCGTATATTCAGCCCGCTTTTCGCTTGGATTTAAGCAAGAGTTCACGCTGCCCGGCTGACAGCGGCTTCGGCCAGCTGCCGGAGTGCGGTGATGGGGAGTTCAGCTAAGGGGAGACGTTCCAACGCGTCGAAAGCCTCGTTACTGAGTTCTTCGATCATGGACTCCGTAGCTTCGAGCGCTCCGCAGTCCACGATGATCCGCCTGATCTCGGCAACTTCCGCTTCCCCGAGGTCCTGCCTGCCGAGCATGGTGTCGATGTAGGCGGAATCGGCCGCCCCGGCTTGGTTGATGGCGATGCCGACCAGCACGGTTCGTTTGCCCTCGCGCAGGTCATCGCCGGCCGGCTTTCCAGTGGTCCCGGGGTCTCCGAACACGCCCAAGACGTCGTCGCGCAGTTGGAATGCTTCACCGAGCGGCAGCGCGAAGGCGGAATAACCTTGCAGGAGCTCTTTGCTGGCGCCGGCCAAGGCGCCCCCAAGCGCCAGGGGGTGTTCTGTTGAATACTTTGCCGACTTGAAACGGATGATGGACTGGGCGCGCTTGACGGCGTCCGCGCGGTCCCGTACCGGACCTGCTACTTCCTCCAGGATGTCCAGGTACTGCCCCGCCATGACCTCGGCGCGCATCAGGTTGAAGATCCGCCGCGCAGAAGTCCCGGAAGCAGCCCTCGGGCCGATCTGCGTGAACGCCTCTTCACTGAAGGACAGGCACAGGTCGCCAGTGAGAATAGCGGCCGCATGCCCGAAACGTTCGCTGTCGAGTGCCCAGCCCTCGCTCTCATGGAGTTGGCTGAACCGCTTGTGCACACTGGGACCTCCTCGCCTGGTATCAGAGCGGTCGATGATGTCGTCGTGGATCAGGGCCGCCGCTTGAAAGAGTTCCAAAGCGCAGCCGGCCGTGATGATGTCTGGATGCGCGGACTCACCTCCTGCGCCTCGCCACCCCCAGTAGCACATCAAGGCCCGGAGACGCTTCCCGCCCGTCACAAGGTTTGTGATGGAGCCCATGAGGGGAGTGACATCGGAGGATATGGTCGCCATGGTCTCTTGCTGCGCGCCAAGGAAGCCATTGAGCTTGGCGGCGACGTCGGCAATAAAACGGCCCTGTTCCGCGCCGAGGCTTTCCGGGGTCACTTGATGGACCCGGCGGCCACGTTGGCGCCGATGGTGAACGTGGATTTGCCCGCGTTTTCCACTACCGAGATGTTTACTGTTTCATTGTCCCCGCGCAGGAAGTCTTTTGATTTGATACTTCCCACAGTGTTCCCGGGAACTTCCTTGAAACCCTGTGCCGTCAGCGCAGACGCGTAGAAAGCCACCACGGTGTCGGCCGGCGACGCAATGGTGCCGACCAAGGCTACCGAAGCCGGGGAGGTGTTTTTGTCGAAACTGCTGGACTCCACGGCTGCGTGGGGCATTAGTGGAATAAGTTGCTGCGGGAACCCTGGAACGAGGGCGCCAACGGTCGCAGACGCTCCGGGCATAGCCGTGGATGAGGTGCTCGGCGCCGGGCTTGCCGAAACTGCCGCCTGCCCGGACGATGTTTGCGCCGGCCCTTGGGATGCCGTGCTTGCAGGAGACGACCCGCAAGCCGAAATGGTCAACGCGACACCCGTGGCCAACAGGGCCAGACTGACGGGTTGAGGCTTTCCAAAGAGCTTCACAGGGATTTCCTCCTGGGGACGACGCCGGATGGTGCTTCCAGCTTAGGGTGCCGGATGCTGCCTCCAGTTTAACCAGTAGCGCGGCATAGGATTTCCTTGTGAGACCACATGCAGAGGACCCCGGGCAAGGATTCACCCCGGATCCCGCTGCTTTGCGGGAGTTGAGGCGCACCAGCATCCTCCACGTCGACATGGATGCCTTCTTTGTCTCGGTGGAACTGCGCACCCGCCCTGAACTCCGAGGAAAACCCGTCATTGTGGGCTTCCCGGTGGATCGCTCGGTTGTACTGTCGGCCTCCTACGAAGCGCGCGCCTTGGGAGTAAGGTCGGCGATGCCCATGGCCAACGCCATGCGCATGTGTCCCAAAGCGGTCATCATCGAACCCCGCCACAGCCTCTACTACGAGGTCTCGCGGCAGTTGATGGGAATCTTTGAATCAATAACTGATCTCGTCGAGCCCCTGAGCGTCGACGAAGCTTTCCTCGATGTTGGTGGAGCAATCAGGAGATTAGGTCCGCCTCTTCAGATCGGCCATTTGATCCGGAGCCGTGTCGCTTCCGAACTCGGAATCACTGCGTCGGTGGGGATCGCAGCCAACAAGTTCGTCGCAAAAATCGCTTCCACTCGCTGCAAGCCCGACGGCCTTCTGCTCATTCAGGCGGACCAGACCGTAGCTTACCTGCACAGTCTTCCGGTGAACGCCTTGTGGGGAGTCGGGTCCAAGACTGCCGATGTCCTTGCCAGGCTGGGCATCCGCACCGTGGCCGATGTTGCGGCGACACCGCCTTCTTCCTTGAAGAAGGTCCTCGGAGCTTCGGGGGAGCACGTCCACCGATTGTCCATGGGTTTGGATCCCCGGCCGGTCACGCCTACACGCCTGGAAAAGAGCATTGGCTCCGAGGAGACTTTCGCGGTCGACACGCCGGACGATGCACTCCTGCACCGCGAGCTGCTGAGGCTCTCCCATCGCACCGCTTCGCGGCTACGGACTGCCGGCATGCTGGCGCGGACAATCGCGCTGAAACTGCGCTATGCCGATTTTTCGACGATCAGTCGCAGCAAGACGATGCATACGCCGGTAGATAGCGCGCAGCTGATCTATCAGGTGGCGAGCCAATTGCTGGCATCCTTGGGGGAGCGGCCCATGAGCGTGCGTCTTGTGGGTGTACGGGCCGAGCAGCTCGAACCGGCCGAGCACGCCTCGCTTCAGTTGAGCCTGGATCGTAGGGACGACAACTGGCGGGCAGCTGAGCAAGCGCTCGACCGTGTGACCGAGCGATTCGGCAGCAAGACGGTCCTTCCGGCCAGGCTTCTGGAACCGCATGCTGGGGTCGATGAGCAGGACTCTCTTTAAGTGCCGAAGAGCCGCTCGTGTGCCTTCGGAGTGTCTTTCAGAACAGCGGCCAACAAACTATCCTAGAGATACACAGATTTAGACCGTCTGGATAAATTGCTCTGTTGTGTCTGTTCCGTGAGACCGTGTTCACAAGACCCGGTCTTCGGGAACCCTTTTTTGGGTTCGTCCGTTCAAGGGAAAAGAGGCAACGGCCGCGGAATATTCAGACGCTGGCCGACTAAAGGAGGTCGCGATGCCCCTCTCGGAGCACGAACAGAAGCTCCTCGAGCAACTCGAGAAGCAACTGCATGAGGACGATCCAAAGTTTGCCAATTCAATGGGCTCTGACCCCATTCGTTCATGGTCGACCAGGCACATCGTTATTGGCGTTCTAGGCACTATTGCCGGGATCCTCTTATTGTTGGTAGGTGTGTCGTTGCAGAACATCTTCCTTGGTGTGTTGGGCTTCATTGTCATGGGCGCCGGCGTTTACTTTGCGACCCTGCGAAGGGCTATCGGCGGCAAGGCGAAGAGTGCCAAACCGGGTAAGGCCAGGAACTCATTCATGAGCAACCTGGAGGAGCGCTGGGACGAGCGTCGCCGCGGCGAAGAGTAGCTGGGCGCCCCCCTTTTAGGGCTTGTCTTCCGCATGAGGCCAAGTCCTCCACATTGCACCACCAGGCGCCGGCCTGAATGCGAAAAGACCCGAATTTCGGGTCTTTTCGCATTTAACGCGGGGTTCGCCGCATCCCAGGAGGGCGTGAGCGTGACTTTGGCTCCGCCGTCGCGCGCCTCCCGAGACGGCTTCCGCAGAATCCGCTCCACTTTCCACCACGCACGAAATCCCTGTGTTTTCAGGCACCCTCAGCCGAAAGTGGGGCAGAAACACGCCGGATTGCGTTGACTGTGGGGGCTTGTGGAGTAAAGTGGAGCAAGTAAGAGGGTAGTGGCGGCGTGGGGCAGGTACGGGCACCTTTGACAGATGGGGCGGTGGGCCAGTGTTTCTTGGCACGCATTCGCCGCGTCTGGACGAAAAGGGCCGGATCATCCTTCCCGCCAAGTTCCGCGAGGAACTTGCTGACGGCTTGGTGCTCACAAGAGGCCAGGAACGTTGCATCTACGTCTTCAGCCAGCGGGAATTCGAACGTATTCACGAGTCCATGCGGGAGGCCCCCATCTCCTCCAAGCAGTCACGTGACTACATCCGGGTTTTCCTGTCCGGAGCCTCTGACGAGGTACCTGACAAGCAGGGGCGCGTCACGATTCCGCAGGCGCTCCGGAGCTACGCAGGACTCGATCGGGAATTGGCGGTCATCGGCGCCGGAACCCGAGCGGAGATCTGGGATGCCCAAGCTTGGGATGAATACCTGGCCGAGAAGGAAGCCGCCTTCTCGGAAACCGACGACGACAACCTCCCCGGGTTCATTTAGAGACCGGGCCAGGAAGCACCAAGGCTTCTTGGATGGGATCTCCAGCCGCCCATCACATTGTTTTCCTGACTCACCTTCCCCGGAGTCAGGCGGACACTGCGATAGGCGCGGATGGGGATCCGACCCAAGAAACAACCAACTGACCGGCAGATGCACCGAACAATTCAGCACTGAGGAGGCCGCATGGAGGAGCAAGACGCGCCAAAACCGACCTCGGAGCGCCATGTGCCGGTCCTGAAGGACCGGTGCATCAATTTGTTGGCCCCTGGTTTTGAGGCGGCCCGCAGCCGTGGAGAAACGCCCGTGGCCATCGACGCCACGTTGGGAATGGGCGGCCACTCCGAAGCGATGCTGCAACGGTTCCCCGATTTGCACTTGGTTGGCATAGACCGGGACGAAGAGGCCTTGGCCCTGGCCGGAGCGCGCCTGCAACCATTCGAGGCCCGCACCGATCTGGTACATGCTGTCTATGACGAGATTGAGGATGTCCTTGCGGAGCTAGGCATCCCCGAGGTCCATGGCATCCTCATGGACCTCGGTGTGTCTTCCCTTCAGCTGGACGAGCGGGAACGCGGCTTTGCGTACTCCTACGATGCACCCCTTGACATGCGCATGGACACGAGCCGAGGCCAGACCGCTGCTGACGTTGTCAATAACTACTCCGAAGAAGACCTGGTACGGATCATCCGCAAGTGGGGCGAAGAGAAGTTCGCCGGCAGGATCGCCAATCGCATCGTTGCGGCAAGGGCCAGCAAGCCCTTTGCCACCACGGGAGAACTGGTGGAGCAGATTCGCGGGGTGGTTCCTGCATCGGCAGCAAAGTCCGGAGGGCATCCTGCAAAGCGGACTTTCCAGGCTTTGCGGATTGAAGTCAACGAGGAACTCGACGTCCTGGAAAGGGCGGTTCCGGCTGCTCTCTCGGTCTCAGCCATGGGCGGACGCGTTGTGGTGATGTCCTACCACTCGCTCGAAGACAAGATCGTCAAATCAGTGTTCCAATCACGGTCCAAGTCATCAGCTCCGCTCGGTTTCCCCGTGGAGCTCGAGGAACACAAACCGGAATTCAAGACCTTGACCAAGGGCACGGAAGTGCCGACGCCCGAAGAAATCGCCGAAAACCCGCGTGCGGCATCCGCCCGACTGCGGGCAGTGGAACGCATCAAAGCGAGGAGAACAGCATGAGCACCGCCGCCGCGAAGATCCTGCCCACCACGGTGGGCAACACCGCGCGCGCCCTGCCCGTCCGCGGCCCGGAGCGCGACGCCCCCCGCAGGGCGCGGACGCCGCTCTCGCTCGTTCAGAGCGTTCCTGGAAGACGACGCACTCCGTTCGTCGTCTTTTGCTTTGGGGTGCTCGCGGCAGCACTGCTGACTGTCCTCGTGCTCAACATTTCGGTGTCCACGGCTCAATACGACCTCGTGAAGCTCAGGAACGATGCCGCATCCCTGAACAAGCAGAACCAGGATCTGACACAGCAGGTCCAGAACTTCGAAGCTCCGCAGAATCTGGCCGCCAAGGCTGCAGAATTGGGGATGGTAGCTTCCACCGCCACGGGCCAAATCGATCTGGACAATCTGACGGTCACAGGTAAGGCGACGCCAGCAGTCAAGGGACAGAATCCCGGTGCTGTCATCGCTGCTCCTGCGGTTGCGGGCCAGCTCAGCATAGTGCCTCCAGCAACCACCAAGGATCCATTGGAAAACCGCAAACCGACAGGAACTGCAGACTCCACCCCGGCCAAGCCGGAGGCGCCCGCGGCTCCCGTGGCACCCAAGCCGCCGGTTGTGGATCTCCACGGTGGTTCGGTCCCCGCTCCACAGCAGAAGGTACCCGGGCAGTAGCGTCCAGCCGACCTGATTTCAGGTAAACAGCAAGGCAAGCAGCAAGGAATCGACGTGGTGCAGAAAACCGGCAAATCGAAGAACAAGAGAACGCCGGCGGCGAAGAAGCGCCTGCGCATCGGCCTCGGAATCATGCTGACGCTGCTGCTTGTGGTTGGGGGCAAATTGTTCCTCGTCCAGGGACTGGATGTCGGGGGCATGGCCGAGGCCGCGTATAACAACCGGCTGAAATCCACGATTCTTCCTGCTGAACGCGGCAAGATCCTTGATGCCAACGGCACGGTGCTCGCCAGCAGCGTGATTCGCTACAACATTGTGGTGGACCAAACGGTCAACACCGCCAGCAATGAGTTTTCGCGCTACAACACCAAGACCCAGGGCGTCGACAAGATCTCCCGGAACCAGGGCATAGCTGAGCTTGCCGGTGCCCTGGGGATGGATGTCAACCAGGTCACGCAAGCAGTGACCGGTGAGAAAAAGTACAACATCGTGGCCAAGGAAGTGAAGCCCGAGGTTGAAGACCAGGTCTCCCAGTTGCACATTCCGGGTGTCGGATCAGAAGGCATCAGCAAACGCGTCTACCCCAACGGGAGTGTTGCCGGCGGCGTCATCGGATTCCTCAAGGACGGCACAACGGGCCAGGCGGGACTTGAACAGACTCAAGACGAACTCCTCCGTGGGAAAGACGGAAAGAGGGTCTTCGAGATCGGGGCCGACGGTCTTCGCATCCCCGTGGCAACCGATCTCCTGACCCCGGCCGTCAACGGCAAAGACGTCAAGCTGACGCTGAACACGGACATCCAATACTTTGCGCAGCAGGCCATTCAGACACAGGTCAATCAGCTCAACGCCCAGTGGGGATCGATCGTTGTTGAGGACATTAAGACCGGGAACATCATCGCGATGGCGGACACCAATGCCCCGGACCCCAACGACCCAGGCAAGGTTGCGGCCGCGGACCGCGGCGTGCGGTCAGTGACCGCCGCCTACGAGCCCGGGTCGGTGGAGAAAATGATCACCGCATCGGCCGCGATCAATGAAGGAAAGTCCAACCCGCTGGACACCTTCACCATTCCGCCAGCCGTAACCATTGACGGTCAGACGTTCACGGATGCTTTCACGCACGGTACCGAGCAGAGAACCCTCGCCGGCATCCTCGGATATTCGATGAACACCGGTACCGTGATGGTCGGCAGCCGCCTGACTAAGCAACAGCGTTACGACTACCTCAAGCGGTTCGGCATTGGCGAAGCTCCGGACATTGGCCTTCCCGCCGAAGCCACGGGCATCCTCGCAAAGCCTGAGCAATGGGACGACCGGCAGCAGTACACCGTGCTGTTCGGCCAAGGTGTTTCCCAGTCCACCCTCCAGACGGTCCGAGCGTACCAAAGCGTGGCCAACGGCGGCGTGATGCTGCAGCCACGACTCATCGACGGGTACGTGGGCGCTGATGGAGTCGAGGCGAAGGTTCCGGCCAAGGATCCCAGGCAAGTCGTTTCCAAAGAGACGGCCCAACAGGTCCGCGACATCCTTGAGAGCAACGTCACCATGGGCGAAGTGAAAGACGCCGGTATCGACGGATACCGGGTGGGTGCCAAGACAGGAACCTCCGAGGCACCCCGTGAAGACGGGCTGCCTGGTTTCGATGGGTTCACCGCTTCCATTATTGGAATGGCGCCCATGGAAAATCCACGGTTCATCGTTGAGGTGGTTGTCCAGCGCCCGAAAGGGAACATCTACGGCATCACCCAAGGACCGATTTTCCGCTCGGTCATGGGGCAGGTCCTGCGCACCTACAACGTCCCCCCGTCCACCGGCACTCCGGCGCAGTTCCCGCAGTACGCCAAGTAAGTCATTTTCGCCAAGTAAGCTTGTTGGGCATCTGTCCGGCCATATTACGATCCACCCATGCCGATTCCGGGAGCCCCATGGTTCGCGCGCGGCCAGTTTTACGAGTACCAACGGAGACCCATTTGTCAGAGCAGAATGACGCCGTATCGATACCCACAGGGAATCCGCCGGCTACGGACAAACCCGGCTTCCGTCCCGCCGTCGTGACCGCGGTCCCTCTTGAGACGATTGCCGCGTCCCTGGGAATCGTGCTTCCTCCGGAAGCCGGCGCGACGTCTGTGACTGGTGTGTCCCTCAACTCGCGCACCATTGAGCCAGGAGACCTTTACTTGGCCCTGCCAGGGGCGACACGCCACGGGGCCGAATTTGTCCCCCAGGCCGTGGCCGCTGGCGCAGTAGCCGTCGTGAGCGATGAAGACGGCGCGCGCCAATTGGCGCTCGGCGACGATCTCGCTGTTCCTGTGCTGATCGTCGGCAGTCCCCGCACCGCCGTCGGGCCCCTCGCTGCACTCATTTATCGCAGCCAACCCCACGATGAGGATTCGCCGACACTTTTCGGCGTCACCGGTACCAACGGCAAGACCACCACCACCTACTTCATCAACTCCCTTCTCCGGGCGCTGGGCAAGAATCCTGGCCTGATTGGGACGATCGAAATCCTTGCCGGAGGCGAAGCCATCCCGAGCCTGCTGACGACGCCGGAGTCGACGGATGTACATGCCCTGCTTGCCCTCATGCGTGAACGCGGGCTGGACGCGGCTTCCATGGAGGTCTCCTCCCACGCCCTTTCCTTCCACCGGGTCGACTCGGTCATGTTCGACGTAGCCGGCTTCACCAACCTGACCCAGGACCACCTGGATCTCCACGGAAGCATGGATGAGTACTTCCGGACCAAGGCGGAACTCTTCACCACGGCCCGCGCGCGCCGGGGAGTGGTGACCGTGGACGATGAGTGGGGCCGGTTGTTGGCCGAAGAGGCCGGGATTCCCGTGACAACCTTGTCCGCGGTACCGGGCACGGACGCTGACTGGGCCGTGGCCTCCACCACCCAACGCGGGCTTGGAACCGACTTCGAGCTGCACCACCGTCACGGAACAGTCCTGCGCATCCACACAGGATTGCCCGGTGACTTCAACGTCGCCAACGCGGCCCTCGCGGCCGTTATGGTGCTGGCTTCCGGCATCGATCCGCAGGCATTGCAGGCCGCGCTGGACAGGCACGATCCCTTTACTGTCTCCGTACCGGGCCGGATGCAGCTGATCTCGGATGCCCCGGCCTCCGTGGTTGATTTTGCGCACAACCCGGACGCGCTGGCGAGGGCCCTGACGGCTGTACGCTCGCAGGAACCCGGATCCCGGGTGATCGTCGTTTTCGGTGCCACAGGCCAGCGTGACCAGGGCAAGAGGCCGACCATGGGCGCCATCGCGGCCCGGCTCGCCGACGTCGTGATTGTCAGCGACGACGACCCCCACGACGAAGACGCCGCGACCATCCGCTCGGAAGTCATCGCCGGTGCCCGCGAAGCCCGCGAGTCCGAGCAGCTCGACTGCGAGATTCTGGAGGCCTATCCCCGGGATGTTGCCATTCGTCAGGCCGTGGAATTGGCCACTGAAAGGGACACCATCCTGATTGCCGGCCGCGGCCATGAAGTTTGGCAGGAAGTGAACGGTGTAAACCTTGCGCTCGATGACCGGGTAGAACTGCGGGCTGCCTTGACATCTAGGGGATTCAGACTTTCCACGGACGAACGGATAGAGTCCTAGACCGAGATGATTGCACTTACTGCGGCGGAAATCGCCGATATCACCAACGGCCGATTGGCGGCGGACCCGGGCATTGTCCCGTCGTCCATTGTTACCGATTCCCGTGAGGTGGCTGACGGATCGATGTACGTGGCCAAGCCCGGAGAGAAAGCGGACGGCCATGCTTTTGTGGGCGCGGCATTTGAGCGCGGCGCAGTTCTGGCCTTGACCGAGCGCGACGTTTCCGACGACGACGGCCGGGCTTACCCCGCCGTCGTCGTCGATGACGCCGTGCTCGCCATGGGTGCGCTGGCGGCCGAGTCGGTGCGGCGCATCCGCGCTGCCCGCGCGGCGCAGGGAGAGCCTTTTACCGTTATTGGCATCACAGGCTCGGCGGGCAAGACCACTACCAAGGACCTGCTGGCCGGGATTCTTTCCCGGGCCGGGGCCACCATAGCTCCGCAGGGTTCCTACAACGGTGAAGTCGGTGTACCGCTCACTGTCTTCGGGGCCGATGCCGGCACCCGCTATCTCGTGATCGAAATGGGCGCCACCGGAGTGGGCCACATCAAGTACCTCGCGGAGATGGTCCAACCGGACATCGGCGTCGTTCTTGTCGTCGGCACCGCGCACGCCGGAGAGTTCGGTGGCGTGGAGAACATTGCCAAGGCCAAGGGTGAACTCGTCGAGGCGCTGGGGCAGGACGGAACAGCAGTCATCAACCTCGATGACGCCCGGGTCGCGGCGATGGTTTCCCGCACCCAGGCCAAGGTGCTCGGAACAACGGCGACCGGCGCTTCCGGCTCGGCCGTCGAAGCCCGGAACGCCGAAATCGACGACGGCGGCCACCCGGAATTCGAACTCACCCTGCCCGACGGCGGGGCCTCCCACGCGGTCCACAGCAAGCTCATCGGTGCACACCACATCACCAACCTGCTTGCCGCCGCGGCCGCCGCATTTGCGGCAGGCGTTCCTGCGGCCGACATTGCCGCCTCCCTGAGCGCGCAGTCGCCGGCCAGCCGGTGGCGGATGGAACGCACAGAGCGGGCAGATGGCGTCACCATCATCAACGACGCGTACAACGCGAATCCTGAATCGATGCGTGCCGCCTTGCGTACCCTTGCCGACCTCGGCCAGGGACGTCGCACCTGGGCTGTCCTGGGCGCGATGCTGGAACTTGGCGAAGATTCCATCCGTGAACACACCGCCGTGGGGACCCAAGTGGTCCGCTTGAACATTTCCCGTCTGGTGGTGGTTGGCCGCGAAGCGCGGGCGCTCTACATTTCCGCGATCCAGGAAGGTTCCTGGGGCGATGAGTGCAGTTTCGCCGAGACAGCCGACGAGGCCTATGAACTCCTGCAGGCCGAGCTTGAGCCAGGCGATCTGGTGCTGTTCAAATCCTCGAACGGGGTGGGCCTCCGGCATTTGGGGGATCGGATAGCATTACCCCCACAGGCCGGAACGAGTGCGAACACCGCGGCTGTAACCGCCGCCGATGAAGGGAACGAGCTCCTGTGATTGCACTGTTGATCGGCGCTGGCGTCGCCCTCCTGGTGGCTTTGATCGGGACGCCACTCTTCATCCGCTTCCTCGTGACCAAGGGCTATGGCCAGTTCATCCGGGACGACGGACCCACGTCCCACCACACCAAGCGCGGTACTCCCACCATGGGTGGCACTGTGGTGGTGGCCGCCGTGCTCATCAGCTATGGGCTGACCCACCTGATCATGTGGATGATGAATCCGCGTTCACCTGGCCCGTCCGCCTCGGGCCTGCTTTTGTTGTTCCTCATGGTCGGTATGGGATTCGTTGGCTTCCTCGACGATTTCATCAAGATTTCCAAGCAACGCAGCCTAGGGCTCAACGCCAAAGCCAAGCTGATCCTTCAAGCTTTCGTAGGTATTGTTTTCGCCGTGCTGGTGCTGAACTTCCCTGACGCGGATGGCATCACTCCGGCATCGACGCATATTTCCCTTGTCCGGGACATTCCCTGGCTGAACCTGGCCTTCGGGGGCACCGTCCTCGGAGCCATCTTGTTCGTCATCTGGTCGAACCTGATCGTCACTGCGGCAACCAACGGCGTCAACCTGACGGATGGCCTGGACGGCTTGGCCGCGGGCGCTTCCATCATGGTCTTCGGCGCGTACACCCTGATGGGAATCTGGCAGAACAACCAGGCCTGCGGTTCGCCGCGTGAGGCCGGCAGCGGCTGCTATTCGGTCCGTGACCCGCTCGATCTTGCGCTCTTGGCGGCCATTTGCAGTGCTGCGCTGGTGGGCTTCCTTTGGTGGAACACGTCTCCGGCGAAGATCTTCATGGGGGATACGGGTTCGCTGGCGATCGGCGGTGCAGTGGCCGGCTTTGCGATCCTCTCCCGCACCGAACTGCTGTTGGGCATCATCGGCGGGCTCTTCGTCCTCATCACGCTGTCGGTCATCATCCAGGTGGGCTATTTCAAGGCCACCAAGGGCAAGAGGGTCTTCAAGATGGCACCCTTGCAGCATCATTTTGAACTCAAGGGCTGGGCCGAGATCACGGTGGTTGTCCGATTCTGGATTCTCTGCGGTCTGTTCGTCGCCGCGGGCCTTGGTATTTTCTATGCTGAATGGGTGGTGCTGCTGTGAGCTCAAGTCCTCAAACCAAGCCTTCGGCCATTGACCGGCTCCGGAATCTGGTCAGTTGGGATTCCGACTGGAAGGGCCTTCGCGTCGTTGTGACCGGGATTGGCGTGTCCGGTTTCGCTGCCGCCGACACCTTGATCGAACTCGGCGCGCGGGTGGTGGTGGTTGACGCCGCCACGAGCGCCAAAGCCCTCGCCCAGGCGGACACCTTGAAGATCGTCGGCGCTGCCGACGTCCTCCTTGGCCAGGACGCCGTCAAGACTCTGCCTTTGGTGGACGGGGAGAAGGCCGAACTAGTGGTGACGTCCCCGGGCTGGCGCCCGGACCAGTCCCTCCTGGCAGCTGCCAAACGCACCCATGTACCGGTGTGGGGCGACGTCGAACTCGCTTGGCGGGTGCGCGAACGCGAGGGCCGCAAGACTGCGGACTGGCTCACAATCACCGGTACTAACGGCAAGACCACCACTGTGGGCATGACAGAGGCCATGCTGCAGGCGGCGGGCCTCAAAGCGATTGCGGTCGGGAACGTGGGGACTCCGATCCTCGACGCCCTCCGGGACCCGGTGGAATATGATGCTTTCGCGGTTGAACTCTCGAGCTTCCAGCTGCATTGGAGTGAGTCGCTCTCCCCGGTGGCGAGTGTCTGCCTGAACGTGGCCGAAGACCACGTTGACTGGCACGGCTCGTACGAGTCTTACCTCGCGGACAAGGCAAAGATCTTCGAGCACACGCAGAAGGCGTGTATCTACAACGCGGAGCAGATCGAGACCGAACGCATGGTGGAGAACGCCGACGTCGTGGAGGGCTGCAGGGCGATCGGGTTCACCACCTTGACCCCTGCTGTCAGCATGCTTGGCGTCGTCGAGGGGTTGCTCGTGGACCGTGCGTTCATTGAAGAACGCAGGAGCTCAGCCGAAGAGCTTGCGTCCCTGGCGGATCTCGGCCCGGCTGCTCCCCGACACATGGTCGCCAACGCCTTGGCTGCTGCGGCATTGGTGCGAGCCTACGGCGTCGATTCCGCAGCAGTGCGCGAGGGACTCAGGAACTACCTCCCGGGCGATCACCGCATCCAGCCCGTGGCCAAGCGGAACGGCGTGCTCTGGGTCAACGATTCCAAGGCCACCAATCCGCATGCCGCGTCGGCGGCGTTGTCGGCGTTCGGGAACGTCGTCTGGATCGCTGGCGGCTTGTCCAAGGGCGTCAACTATGACGAACTGGTTAAGAGCAACGCGGGCAGGCTCAAGGCCGTGGTGTTGATCGGAACCGACACCGCGGACCTGGAGGCCTCCCTCAAGCGACACGCAGCGGATGTGCCCGTAATCGGGCAGCCCAAGGGCGAGACTGAAATGGTGCAGTCCGCCGATTCAGCTGGTGCCGCCGCGGAACCGTCGCCGATCTTCGGCGACACCGTCATGGCCCATGCTGTCGAGTCGGCAGCAAGTATCGCCGAGCCCGGCGACACCGTGCTGATGGCCCCGGCGGCTGCCTCCATGGACCAGTTCTCTTCCTACGCTCACCGTGGCGATGCTTTCATCAGGGCAGTTCGCGAGCTAGTGGAAGGCCAGGCACAGACCACCGAGGAGTAACAATGGTCAGCACGCCCACGCGCACCGGGCCCGGGCGGGCCCGGGCCGGCAAGGCAGGAGCCCCCGCTGGACGTGCGGCCGGCGATGCTCGACCCTCGCTGCCGTCGCGCATTCGTTCCGGGATGGCCGGTTTCTGGTCAACGCTTGAGGGAAGCGGTAAATCGAGAAGCGGATCCACGTACTACCTCATCCTCGGCGCATCACTTGCGCTGACGGCCATCGGGATCATCATGGTCTTGTCCGCTTCCAGTGTCGAATCGATTGCGGCCGGCGAATCTCCCTACTCGATCGCCACCAAGCAAGGCATTTTCGCGGGTATCGGCATCGTCTTGATGCTGGTGCTTTCGCGGGTCAATGTCCTTTGGCTTAAGCGATTCGCGTGGCCCGCCATCGTACTTGCGGTCGCCTTGCTGGTGTTGGTTCTCGTGATCGGCAAGCGGGTCCTGGGTAACCAGAACTGGATCGAGATTGGCGGCTTCACTTTCCAGCCTTCGGAATATGCCAAATTCGCCCTGGTGCTCTGGATGGCCACGGTCCTTTCCGTCAAGGCAAAGCTCCTCGACAAGTGGACGCACGCCCTCATTCCGATCGTCCCGGTCTCCGGCATCATCATTACCTTGATCGTCCTGGGACACGACCTCGGAACCTCGCTGGTGGTCATGCTCATCATGGCCGCGGGCTTGTTTTTCGGCGGCGTCAATCTGAAGCTCTTCGCTGCGGCCGGCGGTGTTGCTGGCGCCGCGGCACTGATTTTGGCGTTGACCAGCGGCAACAGGATGTGCCGGATTACCTCCTGGATGGGGCAGGGCTGTGCGGCGGCAACAGACATCGGCTTCCAGAGTGAACAAGGACTCAACGCCCTTGCTTCCGGCGGCTGGCTTGGTGTGGGGCTTGGCCAGAGCCGCCAGAAGTACCAGTGGATTCCGGAGGCCCATAATGACTTCATCTTTGCCGTCATCGGTGAGGAACTCGGCCTGGTGGGAACCCTGGTGGTCCTCGTGCTTTTTGCGCTGCTCGCTGTTGCCATCTATCGCGTGGTCAGCCACCAGGAAGACCTGTTCGCCCGGGTGTTGGGCGGCTCGATCATGGCGTGGATGCTCGGGCAAGCCGCAATCAACATGGCTATGGTGGCCGGCCTGCTGCCCGTGATCGGCGTTCCACTGCCTTTCATCTCATATGGCGGCTCAGCGTTGGTGATGTCCCTCTGCGGCGTGGGCGTAGTGTTGTCTTTGGCCCGCGCCCAAATGGCTTCTGCCAGACCTTCCAAACCGCGTGGGCGGCCTGCGAAAACTGCACGAAAGCGTACATAGCACTCCATGAATTCCCAGCCTAAGCCCTTGTCCGTGGTCCTCGCCGGTGGCGGGACCGCCGGACACATCAGCCCGCTGCTCGCCATCGCCGACGCCCTCAAATCGCTGCGCCCGGATGCCACCATCCTTGCCGTCGGCACGGCCAATGGCATGGAAACACGCCTCGTTCCGGCTGCGGGCTACGAGTTGGCCACCATTGACCGGGTTCCGTTTCCCCGGAGGCCTTCCGCGGAGTTGCTCAGACTGCCCGGAAAACTCGCTGCCGCCGTCAAACAAGCAGGCCGCATTCTCGACAACGCGCAGGCCGACGTCCTGCTGGGCGTGGGCGGCTACGTTTGCACGCCGATGTACCTTGCGGCATGGCGTAGGAAGATCCCCATCGTCATCCACGAGGCCAACACCCGCCCAGGGCTTGCCAACCGGGTAGGAGCCCTGTTCACCAAACGCGTTGGCGTGGCCTTTCCGGAGACCCGGCTGAGGCATGCCCGCCATGTTGGAATGCCCATGCGGAAGGCCATCGCCGGCTTGGACCGGGCCGCTGGTCGCGCGGATGCGAGGCAATCCCTGGGGCTGGACGCCGGACAACCAGCGCTCATCGTGACCGGCGGTTCCTCCGGAGCCCAGAGCATCAACTGCACCATTGCCGGTGCGGTTGATGCTTTGGCGGAGGCGGGCATCCAAACACTCCACATCACCGGCCGCGGCAAGGCAGTCAAGAACGACGACGGCGCCCCCCTCGCGGCTGATGGTTACCACCAGGTGGAATATGTGGACGGCATGGAAAACGTCTACGCTGCAGCAGATGTCCTCCTTGCGCGTTCCGGAGCCGCAACGGTCAGTGAGGTAGCCGCCGTCGGACTCCCCGCGGTATTCGTTCCGCTGCCCGTGGGAAATGGCGAGCAAGCTATGAACGCCTCTGCCTTGGTCAAGGCCGGGGCAGCCCTTTTGATCGATGACGCGGCGCTGACCGCGGATTGGCTCAAAGCCGAGTTGATTCCCTTGCTCACGGATCAATCCCGCCTTGAAGACATGGCCGGCAAGGCAAAGGAACTCGGCATCAGAAATGCTGATCAGCGGATGGCTGATCTCGTACTGGAAGCGGTATCCGAATGACCCAGCCCCTCGCAGACCTCTATTCCCTCGGCCGGGTCCACTTCATCGGCATCGGCGGCGTCGGCATGTCCGCCGTCGCCCGCATCATGGTGGCCCGCGGCGTTGTGGTAAGTGGTTCGGACGCCAAGGACCTTCCCGTCATGCGGGACCTTCAGGCCGCCGGCGCCCGGATCGCCGTCGGCTATGCCGCGGGAAATCTTGGTGACGCCCAAACCGTGGTTGCAGGTTCGGCCATCAAGGCCGACAACCCGGAACTCGAGGCTGCCCGCGCGGCCGGCCTCCCGGTTTTGCACCGCTCCGAGGCTCTCGCGGCAACGATGGGCGCCGATCGCGTCGTGACCGTGGCCGGCACTCATGGCAAGTCCACCACCACTTCCATGGTGGCTGTGTTGCTCAAGGAAGCGGGCCTCGATCCATCCTTCGCCATCGGTGCCAATGTGCCCGCCCTCGGCGTCAACGCGGCGCACGGCACCTCGGACATCTTCGTTGCCGAGGCCGATGAATCGGACGGATCCTTCCTCAATTACCGGCCGCTCATTGCGGTTGTCACCAACGTCGAGGCCGATCACCTCGACTACTACGGCACGCCTCAGGCTGTCTATGCCTCCTTCGACAGTTTCGCGGCCCTGCTGCCAGCCGCTGGAGTCCTGTTCACCTGCGCTGACGACGACGGCGCCCGTGCCCTCGCGGAGCGGACCCGCTCAGCGGGCAATACCCGTGTCCTGAGCTACGGGACGGTGGCCGACGCCGACATCCGCCTGCACGACGGCGGTCCGGGAGATGTCTGGGTCTATGCCGATGGACGGCGGCACCGCCTCGATCTTCAAGTCCCCGGCCGGCACAACGCCCTGAATGCGGCTGCCGCGTTCGGCGTGGCCGTCGAACTCGGCGTGGCACCTGAGGATGCAGCGGCCGCACTGGGCTATTTCACGGGAGCGTCGCGGCGATTTGAATTCAAGGGGCAGGGGAGGGGCATTCGGGTCTACGACGACTACGCCCACCACCCCACGGAGGTCCGGGCTGCCTTGTCAGCTGCCCGCTCGGTGGCAGGCGGTAACAAGGTGCACGTGCTCTTCCAACCGCACCTGTTTTCGCGGACCCGGGAATTCGCGGGGCAGTTTGCAGAGGCACTTGGAGAGGCGGATACCGCCCTCGTGCTGGACATTTACCCGGCGCGCGAGGACCCCATTCCCGGGGTCACGAGCACCCTGATCACAGAGCGCCTTAGAAGCGGCAGGCTGGTGGCGGCGGGGCAGGACGCCCTGGACGCGGTTCTCTCCGCGGCAGGCGAGGGCGACATCATCCTGACCGTCGGAGCCGGTGACGTGACGGCTTACGGGCCCCGGATCGTGGAGTTGTTGGGTGGCTGATACCCGGAAGCCTACTTTCAAGCCGCGGGCGGGAACCCTGCCCGGAGTCGTCAGTGCTGAACGCAGCCTCGACGATCCTGTTGAGGTCCCTTCCGGTGGCGCGAACGGAAAAGACAGCAATGTGCTTGCCTTTCCGGAACCGAAAGGGCGTAAGCGCCGGCGGACGGTGCTAACGGTGCTGGCCATCGTTGTCGCCCTGGTTGCCGGCATCATCGTTGCGGCCATCTATTCACCGGTGTTCGCCGTGCGCACAGTGACGGTTGACGGGGCCAAGCTGCTCCAGCCCGCGGCCGTCCAGAAGGCACTGGAGCCGGTGAAGGGAAAACCGCTTCCGCAAATCAACGACGCCGAGATCGCCGCGCTGCTCAAACCGCTGGTCCAGGTACGATCCGTCAGCACGGAGGCCCGCCCGCCGTCGGAATTGTTGGTGCACATTGTGGAGCGGGTGCCTGTGGCACTGGTCAAGAACGGCGACAGCTATCTGCTGGTAGACGTCGACGGTGTCAAGCTTGGTTCAACACCTGATGCGGCATCGGTACCACTGCCCCTCATCGATGGACAAGGATCCAACCAGGACCTCTTCAAGGCGATCACTGGTGTTCTGGCGACGCTGCCGGCCGATGTCCTGGCAAAAATGGCAAGCGCCTCGGCGAAGTCGCCCGACGCTGTCGAGCTCAAGCTCAGTGACGGCAAGATCGTGGTCTGGGGAAACGCGGACGAGAAGGAGCTGAAGGCACGCGTCCTGGAGGCGTTGCTGAAGGCGCCGGTCAATCCGAAAGTTCCGGTGAATGTCTACGATGTCAGTGCACCGAGGCATCCATTTACCAAGTAGGCCATTTCATGAGGTAACTTCACTGGCGTTCGGGGGCTATTTTGGGGACTTTCACACGACACGCGGAGGCGGTCATTGAATGTCGGATTCATAGCCCATACCGTCACTTAAGAGTTACTTGACATAACTATAACCTTCAACTAGAGGGTTAAGGTCCAAGAATTCAAGTTGGACTCGATCTGTTTCGCTATAGGACACAAGCAAGGGGCACGAAACGTGGCAGCACCGCAGAATTACTTGGCCGTCATCAAGGTCGTCGGCATCGGCGGCGGTGGCGTGAATGCAGTTAACCGAATGATCGAAGTCGGCCTTCGCGGCGTCGAGTTCATCGCCATCAACACCGATGCCCAGGCTCTCCTCATGAGCGACGCGGACGTCAAGCTTGACGTCGGACGCGAGCTTACCCGCGGTCTGGGAGCCGGTGCCAACCCCGACGTCGGACGCCAGGCCGCCGAGGACCACGCCGATGAGATCGAAGAGGTTATCCGCGGAGCCGACATGGTCTTCGTCACCGCAGGCGAAGGCGGCGGCACCGGAACCGGCGGCGCCCCCGTCGTGGCCCGGATCGCACGCTCGCTCGGCGCCCTGACTATCGGTGTCGTCACGCGACCGTTCACCTTCGAAGGCCGCCGGCGCGCCGGTTCGGCCGAGGCTGGCATCGACGCGTTGCGCGACGAGGTCGATACCCTCATCGTGATCCCCAACGATCGTCTCCTCTCCATCAGCGACCGCAACGTCTCCGTCCTGGACGCTTTCCGTTCCGCTGACCAAGTGCTCCTGTCCGGTGTCCAGGGCATCACGGACCTCATTACCACCCCCGGCCTGATCAACCTCGACTTCGCCGACGTCAAGTCCGTCATGCAGGGCGCCGGCTCCGCCCTCATGGGCATCGGCTCGGCACGCGGTGAAGACCGCGCTGTCAAGGCCGCTGAGCTCGCTATTGCCTCACCCCTGCTGGAAGCGTCGATCGACGGCGCCCACGGCGTGCTGCTCTCCATTCAGGGCGGCTCGGACCTAGGTCTGTTCGAAATCAACGAGGCAGCGCGGCTTGTGCAGGAAGTTGCCCACCCAGAGGCCAATATCATCTTCGGTGCCGTCATTGACGACGCCCTGGGTGACGAAGCGCGCGTTACGGTTATCGCCGCGGGCTTCGACGACGTCAAGGCCACCTCGCCGTCCATGAACCAGCCGGCAGCCCAGCAGCCGGGCCAGCACCTGGCCCCTCCGGCTCAGGACCGTCCCGCAGCACCTTCGGCGGCTCCGGCCTACTCCGCGCCGCAACACGTTTCTGCCGGCGTCGGCGCTTCCGGCTTGAGTAACTGGGGCCAGCAGCGCCCCTCGGCTTTGCCGGCTGACTCGGGCTTCGACGTTGACCTTCCGGCCGTCGTCGAACCGGACCTTTCGGGAAGCCGTACCGACGACCTCGATGTTCCGGACTTCCTGAAGTAGCCGGTCCATACCAAGCCATTCAGGGGAGTTAGTCAGTAGTGTTTTGGTGGCGAAAAGAAGTGCGACCAGGAGTTTCGGTCGCCTTCTCCGATAGCAATGCGGGCAACCTCGCACTGCACGTCGCGGACAATCCTGAGGATGTCATGGTGCGCCGAGCCCGGTTGGAAACAGCGGCGGGGCTCGGCGAACGGCATTTCCAATACATGAACCAGGTCCACGGCATAGCCGTCGAATTCATCACCGGGGACGGTGACGGTCCAACGGCGGACGCCATGGTGTCCAGGGGGCAACCACTTGCGGTTATGGTGGCAGACTGTGTGCCCGTCGTGTTGTTGGGCGAGGGGCTGGGCAGTACGACGCCCGTTTTGGCGGTAGCTCACGCCGGCCGCGCCGGCGTTGTTGCGGACATCGTTTCGGCCACGGTCACTGAAATGCGGAGCCACGGCGCAACGGCCATCAGTGCCTGGCTCGGTCCTTCCATCTGCGGCGAATGCTACGAAGTTCCCGGTCAATTGCGTGCGGACGTTGCTGCCGCTGCCCCGGAAACCTGGTCCACAACCTCATGGGGCACGCCCGCATTGGATCTGCCCGCCGGTGTGCGCGCCCAGCTGAAAGCACTCGACGTCACGGTCGAGTATTCGGGAGAGTGCACGCTGGAGACCGCGCAGCTCTACTCGTACCGGCGCAATCAGCAAACCGGCCGCTTTGCGGGATTGGTGTGGACTCATGAGCGAGGCGTGGTCGCATGAGTGAGGACTTCCCGGCAGCGGAAACCGCCGGCACCGATGCGCGGACTGCCGAACTGCGAGAACGGCTTGGCGCCGTCCGGCAAAGGATTTCCGCGGCAACCCGTGCGGCTGGGCGCATGGAGGAGCCACAGCTGATCGTCGTCAGCAAGTTCCATCCAGCAGCGGACGTCGCCCGGCTCGTTGCCCTCGGAGTGACCGACGTCGGTGAAAACCGCGACCAAGAGGCGGCCGCGAAGGCCGCGGAACTTGCTGGACTCGCCTTGCGCTGGCACTTCATCGGTCAATTGCAAAGCAACAAAGCCAAGTCCGTGGCGAAGTACGCGTTTTCTGTCCAGTCGATTGACCGTCCGCAGCTCGCTGAGGCCCTGGCCAAGGCTGTTGCACGGCAGCAGGACGAGTCCGGCAGGCCGGACCTTCATTGCTACATTCAGGTGAGTCTTGAGGACGATGCCGGTGCCCATCGCGGCGGCGCCGMTCCTGCCGACATCGAGCGCCTTGCCGAATCGATCGCCATCGCCTCCGGGTTGCGTCTGGCCGGTGTGATGGCCGTTGCTCCCCTCGGAGCGCCTCCCGAGGAGGCTTTTGAGAAGCTCGCCGCGATTTCAAGGGATCTGCGGGGAGTACATCCGGAGGCTGTGGGGATCTCAGCCGGGATGAGCCAGGACCTCGAAGCTGCCGTCCAATTCGGTGCGACACACCTGCGAATTGGTTCGGATATTCTCGGTTCGCGTCCGCGGGTGGGGTAGCGTCAAAGTATTGGAAGCGACGGGCCGGGATTTCAGCTATGTCAAGTCATGGGCGGCCCGCCCACTGCAGACACGATAGGAGTCCAGCATGGCTGGCGCACTGCGCAAGACAATGGTTTATCTTGGGCTCGCCGATGGCGATGAACACTACGAGTCTGAGCAGCACGTGCAGCACACGGACGAGGACCGGTCTGTTGACCATCATCGCGAAGAGCGCCGCGCCCCTGCACCTGTACGTGAAGTAGTTCGTGAAGTCCCCCCTGTCGCCGAAGAGGAATACCGCGCACCCGTGACACCTATCAAGCGTGCGGCATCGAGCCGCGAAGACGCCTCCGGATTGAGGCAGATCACCACCGTCCATCCTCGCTCCTACAACGACGCCAAGATCATCGGCGAAAGTTTCCGGGACGGTATCCCGGTGATCATGAACGTCACCGACATGGGTGAGGCAGATGCCAAGCGCCTTGTCGATTTCTCTGCCGGCCTCGTCTTCGGGCTCCACGGCAGCATTGAGCGCGTCACCAACAAGGTCTTCCTGCTGTCGCCGTCGTACGTCGAAGTCCTCGGCGACGACAAGAAGGTCAGCGAAGCCCAGGCGACGTTCTTCAACCAGAGCTAGCCCAACACCAATCGATGCCAGGCAGAGTGATCTGCCTGGCATCTGTGTTGCAATAGAGGGACTGACCGAGAAAAGTGGCGAACTAGGAGATCTGAGCTAACCCGTGGGCATAGTTTTCGGCCTTTTGTACATTGCACTGATGCTGTTCCTGGTCACCCTCATTGTCAGGCTCGTCTTTGATCTGGTGCAGATGTTCGCGCGCCAGTGGCGCCCGCGTGGCGCTGCCCTGGTGGCCGCGCACGTGGTCTACTCCGTGACTGATCCGCCTCTGAAGCGGATTCGCCGGCTTATCCCACCCCTGCAGCTCGGTGGGGTTTCCCTTGACCTGGCATTTCTGATCGTGTTTATTGTCGTCAGCATCGCGATGGGATTCGTCTACACGCTGGCGTAGCTTTTCCGCAGGCCATTGCCGGCGATCTTTTTGCTCGGCGGTGTGCTGCAATCCTCCGATCCAACACGATGGTGTTGAATTGGGGGAATCAGATGATATTTAGGTACCGTAGTTTTGAACGGCCGGAAGGCCTACTGACTAACTAGACCAACGAGGTGACCAGATGGCTTTGACGCCAGAAGACGTTGTCAACAAGCGCTTTCAGCCGACCAAGTTCCGCGAAGGCTACGACCAGGACGAGGTCGATGACTTTCTCGACGAAATCGTCGTCGAGCTGAGGCGTTTGAACCAAGAAAACGACGAGCTGCGCAAGAAGCTCGCCGAAGGCGGAAACCCGGTTCCCGCCAGCGCAGTATCGGCACCCGTGGTCGAGAAAGTGCCTGCGCCGGTTAAGGCCGACAAGGACGCTCAGGCCAAGGCAGAAGCCGAAGCGAAGGCAGCCGAGGCTGACAAGAAGAAGGAACCGGTCGCGGCCGTTCCTGCCGCTCCGGCCCCTGCAGGGATCGCTGCTGTCGGCTCCCCCTCCGCCGAGTCCGCAGCCGGCTTGCTGGCCATGGCGCAGCAGATGCACGACAAGCACGTGGCCGACGGTGAGCAGCAGAAGGAAAAGATCATTGCCGAGGCGCAGATCGAAGCTTCCAGCCTTGTCAACGACGCGCAGGACAAGTCCCGCAAGATCCTCGGCGCCCTTGAGCAGCAGCGCTCTGTTCTCGAACGCAAGGTGGAGCAGCTTCGGGGCTTCGAGCGCGACTACCGCTCCCGCCTGAAGGCCTACATCGAAGGCCAACTGCGTGACTTGGACGCCCGCGGCTCCGTTGCGGCTCCCGAGGTTGGCGAAGCCGCCGCAGAGGTCTAGCAAGTATTCTGAAAGCCGGTGGCTGGGGATTCCTCGGCCGCCGGCTTTCGCGTGTTAAGGCACCAGAAGCCACGGTTACCGAATGAAAGTACTATGAGCGACGAACAAAATGACGGCACCACGGAGCCGCTCCGCACCAAAGTCCACACGTGGCGCCCCGCATTGCTCTGGGTTTTCGCAGGCTTCGCCGTCTTCGCGTACGCCTTCGATCAGCTGACCAAGCTCTGGGTGACCAGCACCATGGTTGAAGGCGAACGGACCCCCGTGCTGCCTCCGTTGCTGCATTGGTACTACATCCGCAACTCCGGGGCAGCCTTCTCGATCGGCGAAAATGTCACGTGGGTCTTCACGATCGTCATGGCTGCTGTGTCCGTAGCGATCTTGTTCCAGTTGCGTCGCTTGGGATCCGCCTGGTGGGCCCTTGCCCTCGGATTGCTCTTGGGTGGGGCGCTTGGAAACCTCACGGACCGGCTCTTCCGCGAGCCCTCTTTTGCCATGGGCCATGTGGTGGACTTCATCCAACTGCCCAACTTCGCTATTTTCAACATCGCCGACTCAGCGGTGGTTTCCGGCGTCGTGATTATCTGCTTGCTGACCCTGCGGGGGATTGGCCTGGATGGCTCCCGCCAGCACTCCTCTGGATCCCGCTCTGTCACGCCGGATAAAGCTGCCACACCGGATCATGAGGAGTCGGGCGATGTCTGAGCAATTCGTGGTGCCCGAAGAGCTGGGTGGGGCCAGGGCAGACGCCGGACTGGCGAAACTCATGGATATCTCCCGCTCTGCGGCTGCTTTGCTGATCGCCGAGGGCAACGTGACCGTCTCCGCGAGTGCGGCGGGCAAATCGGCCGCAGTGGGTAAGTCGGCGAAGCTCCTTGCGGGGTCCATGCTGGAAGTCACCGTTCCCGAACGCCGGGATCCCTTGGAAGTCGTGGAGGAAGTCGTGGAAGGCCTGGAGATCCTGTTGGACGATGAGGACTTCGTTGTCATCGACAAACCTGTTGGCGTGGCTGCGCATCCGTCGCCGGGGTGGGTCGGCCCTACCGTGGTAGGTGGCCTCGCTGGTGCCGGATACCGGATATCCACCTCCGGTGCGCCTGAACGGGCCGGGATAGTCCACCGTCTCGATGTGGGGACTTCAGGCGTGATGGTGGTGGCGAAGACCGAACATGCTTACACGGTGCTCAAGAGGGCCTTCAAGGAACGCACGGTGGACAAGGTCTACCATGCGGTCGTCCAGGGCCTGCCGGACCCCCTTGAGGGCACTATCGACGCGCCCATCGGGCGTCACCCGGGGCATGACTGGCGCTTTGCGGTGATCGAAGATGGCCGTCCCTCCGTAACCCACTACGAAGTCCTCGAGGCTTATGGCAAGGCGACCCTCGTGGAAATTCACCTTGAGACCGGCAGGACACACCAGATCCGGGTTCATTTCTCGGCCCTCCGGCATCCCTGTGCGGGCGATCTGACCTACGGAGCGGATCCGCGCCTGGCCGCAAATCTAGGACTTACCCGGCAGTGGCTGCATGCGCGCCAGCTTGGCTTCAACCACCCCCGTACTGGCGAATGGGTGGAAGTCACCAGCCAGTACCCGGAAGACCTCCAGTACGCGCTGGAGCTTCTTGAGAGCGGCAACGCATAGGGAGAATTCTGCTCCATTCGAGTGACCCCTGCCGGTAGACTGTCGTGGTGACTTCCAGCAATGACTCGTTCGTCCATCTGCACACCCATACCGAATACTCCATGCTGGATGGTGCGGCCCGTCTCACCGAGTTGTTCGATGAGACCGAGCGGCTGGGGATGCCTGCGCTTGCCACCACGGACCACGGTTACCTGTTCGGTGCCTTCGATTTCTGGAAGAAGGCCACCGACAAGGGCATCAAGCCGATCATCGGCGTCGAGGCCTATGTCACCCCGGGGACGGCGCGCGGGGACAAAGAGCGCGTCCGCTGGGGCGAAGAGAGCCAGCGCAAGGATGACGTCTCCGGTGGTGGCTCCTACACCCATATGACGCTGTTGAGCTACAACAACGTCGGCATGCGCAATCTGTTTCGGGCATCCTCGATTGCTTCCCTCGACTCGGTGTTCGGTAAATGGCCCCGGTTGGACCGCGAGCTGCTGAACACCTATTCCGAGGGCCTGATCGCCACCACCGGGTGCCCTTCCGGTGAAGTCCAGACCCGGCTTCGGTTGGGGCAATACCGCGAGGCCCTCGCGGCGGCTTCTGAGTTCCGTGACATCTTCGGTGCGGAAAACTACTTCTGCGAGCTAATGGACCACGGCCTGGACATTGAGCGGCGGGTCACGGGCGACCTGTTGCGGTTGGCCAAGGAACTGAAGCTCCCATTGGTGGCCACCAACGATCTCCACTACACGCATGAGCATGACGCCAAGGCGCATGAGGCCCTGTTGGCCATCCAATCGGGTTCCACCCTGTTGGAGCCGACCTATGACAACGGCGGCTCCCGATTTGCCTTCTCCGGCAGCGGTTACTACTTGAAGTCACCGCAAGAGATGCGTGAGTTGTTCCGCGATCATCCCGAAGCGTGCGACAACACCCTGCTGATCGCGGAGCGCTGTGAGGTGTCCTTCAACACAGGGGCCAACTACATGCCTCGTTTCCCTTGCCCGCCGGGCGAGGACGAGACGTCGTGGCTGGTCAAGGAAGTGGCAACCGGGCTCGATTACCGCTATCCCAAGGGCGTCCCGGACAAGGTACGCAAGCAGGCCGACTATGAGCTTGACGTCATCACGTCCATGGGGTTCCCGGGGTACTTCCTGGTGGTGGCCGACTTCATCAACTGGGCCAAGAACAACGGCATCCGGGTGGGCCCGGGCCGTGGTTCCGGTGCTGGCTCCATGGTGGCGTATGCCATGCGGATCACCGACCTCGATCCCCTTGAGCACGGCTTGATTTTCGAGCGCTTCCTCAACCCGGACCGTGTGTCCATGCCTGACTTCGACGTCGACTTCGATGATCGCCGCCGCTCCGAGGTCATCGACTATGTCACCCGGAAGTACGGCGACGAACGCGTCGCGATGATTGTCACCTACGGCACCATCAAGACCAAGCAGGCGCTCAAGGACTCCTCCCGCGTGCTCGGGTACCCGTTCAGCATGGGTGAACAGCTCACCAAGGCCTTGCCGCCGGCCGTGATGGCCAAGGACATCCCGCTCGCGGACATCCAGAACCCGGAGGCCAAGCGCTATGGCGAGGCCGGGGACTTCCGCCAGCTCATCAGCACGGACCCCGAGGCTGCCAAGGTCTTCGAGACCGCACTGGGCATCGAAGGACTGAAACGCCAGTGGGGCGTGCACGCCGCCGGCGTCATTATGTCTTCGGACCCCATCATCGACGTCATTCCTGTCATGCGCCGTATCCAGGACGGCCAGGTCATCACGCAGTTCGATTACCCGACGTCCGAGGGCCTTGGGCTGATCAAGATGGACTTCCTCGGCCTGAGGAACCTGACAATCATTTCCGACGCCCTGGAAAACATCAAGATGAACCGTGGAGTTGATCTTGACCTGGAGAACCTGGCGTTGGACGACGCCGCGTCGTATGAGCTGCTCGCGCGCGGTGACACTTTGGGGGTGTTCCAGCTCGACGGCGGACCCATGCGGTCCCTGCTCAAGCTCATGAAGCCTGACAACTTCGAAGACATCTCCGCCGTGTTGGCTCTGTACCGGCCGGGTCCCATGGGCGCCAATGCGCACACCGATTACGCCCTCCGAAAGAACAAGATCCAAGAAGTCATTCCCATCCACCCGGAGCTCGCGGAGCCGCTGGAGGACATCTTGGGCGGTACCTTCGGTCTGATCGTGTATCAGGAGCAGGTCATGGCCGTGGCCCAGAAGCTGGCAGGCTATTCCCTTGGCCAAGCCGATATCCTGCGCCGTGCAATGGGCAAGAAGAAGAAATCCGAGCTGGACAAGCAGTTCGCTGGATTCTCCCAAGGAATGCAGGACAACGGCTATTCCATGGCGGCCGTGAAGACCCTCTGGGACATCCTGCTGCCGTTCTCGGACTACGCCTTCAACAAGGCGCACTCGGCCGCGTACGGGGTCATCTCCTACTGGACTGCGTACCTGAAGGCCCACTACGCCCCCGAATACATGGCCGCCCTGCTCACCTCCGTGGGCGACGACAAGGACAAATCGGCGATCTATCTCAACGAATGCCGGCGCATGGGCATTACCGTCCTGCCGCCGGACGTCAACGAGTCAAGCCTCAACTTCACCCCTGTCGGAACTGATATCCGCTTCGGGATGGGGGCCATCCGCAACGTTGGCGTCAACGTCGTGGAGGCCATGGTTGCGGCCCGGGCGAGCGAGGGCGCCTACACCTCCTTCAAGGATTTCCTCATGAAGGTGCCCGCGGTAGTCTGCAACAAGCGCACCATTGAATCCCTCATCAAGGCAGGCGCGTTCGACTCCCTTGGCCATCACCGCCGCGCGCTGGCGATGGTGCACGAAGAAGCGATCGACTCCGTCATCACGCTCAAGCGCAATGAAGCGATCGGCCAGTTCGATCTCTTTGCTGGATTCGAGGACCAGGAGCCGGAGGCCTCCCTGAGCACGGAGATCCCGGACCTGCCGGAATGGGAGAAAAAGGACAAGCTCGCCTTTGAGCGGGACATGCTTGGGCTTTATGTCTCCGACCATCCATTGCAAGGACTCGAGGGTGTCTTGAGCCAGCATGCCGAGCAGTCGATCACGTCGATTCTGGGAGAAGACGGACCGCACGACGGCGCCATCGTCACCATTGCGGGCATGATCACTTCGCTTAGCCGCAGGATCGCCAAGGCAAGCGGCAACGCCTACGCGAGGGCGGAGATCGAAGACCTGGGCGCTTCCATCGAGGTGATGTTCTTCGGCCAGGTCTACGGCCCTATCGCTTCGGTCCTCGCAGAGGACCTGATCGTCGTGGTCAAGGGCCGCCTGCAGCGGCGCGACGACGGTGCGGTCACCCTGAACTGCATGGAGCTCTCAGTACCGGATCTGAGCGAAAGCACCAACGGGCCGCTGGTCATCACGATGCCCACCTACAAGGCAACCGAGGCCGTAGTCACTGATCTTCGCGATGTCCTGAACACCCACCGGGGAAACTCCGAGGTCAGGCTCCACTTGCAGAGTGATTCCAAGGTCGAAGTGATGGGCTTGCCCGTGCACCTGCGGGTCAATCCCACCCCATCCCTTTTCGGTGATCTCAAGGTTCTTCTTGGCCCGACCTGCTTGGACAGTTGATCGGGCGCGGCTACCTGAGCCAGCCGGCCGGTGACCGTCCGGCGCAGCCGGTGACGCTAGATTTCCTGCGCTAGATTTCGTAGTCGAGCGGAACCGGTTGGCCGTAGGATCCCGAGTGGTACAGCAGGGGAGTGTCATCTTCGCCAACAAGTCCATCAACGACTTCGACCACGACGATCGCGTTGTTTTCGAAGGACAGGCGCATCTGGATCTTGCCGATCAACCAGCCGGCCACGTTTTTCAGTATGGGGACATCGAAGGGTCCGGGTTCCCAGTGATCGCCTTCGAACCGTTCCTGGGTGCGGGCGAATCGGTCGGCAAGTGCTTGGTTCTCGAGGCCCAGCATGTGCAGGCCGATATACGTTGAATTCGCCACTGCGGGCCAGGAACTGGAACTGCGGGACATGTTGAACGTGAAGCGGGGCGGCTCTGCCGACAGGGAAGCCACCGACGTGGCGGTGAAGCCGAAAGGCTTGCCGTTGAGGTCGGCGGTGATTATGGCGACCCCGGCGGCATGCCGGCGGAACATTTGCTTGAATGTTCCCTCAAAAGCCGATTTTTCCGAAGCCACTTTGCTCGATCTCCTGCATGACCTATTGGTAATAACGCTGGTGGCTTCAGCGTATTCCGCCACCCGCCCGGGCGCTCCCTTGTTGAGCGTCCAGAAACGTTTGTTAATGTTTGTGTCATGACCAAGCCAATATCGAACCTCCTCGTGTCCGTTGCCGCGGCGGACACGGATCCGCGAGACCGCAGATGGTGGTTATGGCTCGCGGTGCCAGCGGCTTCGGGCATCGGACTGGGCTTGGCATGGTGGCTCCTGGCGCCGGGCGGCCTCAACGTGATTTCCGGAAATTCCGCCCTCGCCGACCCCTCCGCTGCTGCGGGTCGGCTTCCGCGGGACTTGGTCCTGGCCGGGCTTTTGCTTCTCGCAGGCTGCTTCACGGCCGTCCTGCTCGACAGCAAGGTCCGGAAGCCGGGTCAGGGCATGAGAACTCTCCTCGCTGTCGTCGGCGGTCTGGTTGGTGCCCTGGTGGCGTGGCAGGTTGGCTTGCTGGGGGCGCAGTGGTGGGGTCCTGCCCCCAGCGCCGCAGCGAATGGAAGTGAAGGCTTCTCCTTACGGGCAATGGCGGCCCTTTTGCTGTGGCCGGGAGCGACTGCCCTTGTGACTTTTCTGCTGACTCTTTTCGGGCTGATGGGAAAGCAGCCGGAGGCATCGCCCCATGCCCCGTAAAATGATCTGGTGACCATTTCTCCGGAGAACTCTGCCGACACCGCCGCCCAGACCCTGGACTTCCGCCGCATTGACTTGCGCGGACGATCCCTGACCTTGGCGGAACTGCGCGCCGCGGTGCCCCGGGCGAAGCATCAGACCATGGCGGACGCCGAGCAAAAGGTCCTGAATATCATTGCTGCCGTCCGCTCCCGCGGTTTTGAAGCGCTTGGTGAGTTCGCCATGGCGTTCGACGGCGTGGAACAGTCCCACCCCCGCGTGCCGGCAGAGGCCCTCGCCGGGGCCCTGGAAAAGCTGGATCCGGCCGTCCGAGCTGCCCTGGAGGAATCCATCAGCCGTGCCCGACGCTTCGCCGATGGCCAGCGGCCCGCGAACGTCGACGTGGAACTGGGGGACGGCGCCGTCGTCAGCCAGAACTGGGTACCGGTGGGGCGCGTGGGCCTTTACGTCCCCGGCGGGCTGGCCGTGTACCCGTCCTCGGTCATCATGAACGTCGTACCAGCGCTGGCTGCCGGAGTCACGTCGATCGCTTTGGCTTCCCCGCCCCAGAAGGACTTCGGCGGCTTGCCCCACCCCACCATCCTGGCCGCTGCCGCATTGCTGGGAATTGACGAGGTCTATGCCATCGGAGGTGCCCAGGCGATCGTTTCCTTTGCCTACGGAATCCCGGGAGCTGGCGACGAGCAGCCCATCGAGCCCGTGGACGTGGTGACCGGCCCCGGCAACATCTTCGTGGCCACCGCCAAGCGGCTTGTGAGAGGCGTCGTGGGGATCGACTCAGAGGCGGGCACCACGGAGATCGCCATCCTGGCCGACGCTTCGGCCCGCCCGGCGCTCGTGGCCGCGGACCTTATCAGCCAGGCTGAGCACGACCCCAAGGCGGCCTCGGTCCTGATCACCGATTCCGAGGAACTCGCCTCGGACGTGCGGCGGGAACTCGCAGTGCAGTCGGGAATCACCAAGCACGGCGAACGGGTCCGCACCGCACTGTCCGGACCGCAATCAGGCGTGGTGTTGGTTGACGATCTCGAACAGGGCATCGCGGTCTGCGATGCGTACGCCGCAGAACACTTGGAAATCATGACGGCGGACGCAGCCGCGGTCGCCGCAAGGATCCGCAACGCGGGTGCGATTTTTGTAGGAGACTACAGCCCGGTCAGCCTTGGCGATTACTGTGCAGGCTCCAACCATGTGTTGCCGACGAGCGGTACCGCAGCCTTCTCCTCGGGCCTGAACGTCACAACGTTCCTTCGCGCCGTCCAAGTCATCAATTACAACAAGGCTGCCTTGGAGGAGGTCAGCAGGCACATTGTGAGTCTTGCTGATGCCGAGGACCTTCCTGGCCACGGCGACGCGGTCAAGATCCGCTTTGCAGATGCGTAACCACTACATGTATGGGCGTCCACCACTACATATAGTAATTACAGTATTGTCATTAGCCCTTATGTAGCCGTAGACTGGTGCCGGAAGTCAAACTTCCGGCACCTTTTGCGTCCCGGCCGATGCTGCCGCGATGACGTTCGGGCCGGAACCGAGCAAGGGAGGCACGGCGTGTATTGTCCGTTCTGCCGAAACCCTGACTCGCGCGTCGTGGACAGTCGAATGGCCGACGACGGCTCCGCCATCCGCCGTCGGCGGCAGTGTCCTGAATGCGGCCGCCGTTTCACCACGGTGGAGACCACCAGCCTGTCTGTCATCAAGCGCTCCGGGGTGGGAGAACCGTTCAGCCGGATAAAGATCATCAACGGCGTGCGCAAGGCCTGCCAAGGCCGGCCCGTGACCGAAGACGACCTCGCCATGCTGGCCCAGGAAGTCGAAGAAAACATCCGTTCCTCTGGTGCGGCCGAAATTGACGCCCACGAGGTCGGTTTGGCCATCCTCGGACCGCTCCAGAAACTGGACGAGGTGGCCTACCTGCGATTTGCCAGTGTTTATCAAGCCTTTGAATCCTTGGAGGATTTCGAATCCGCCATCGCGCTCCTCCGCCATGAGGCTGAAACTGCAGCTACGGAAAACGCGGCGAAGGGCGCCAAAGGCAAGAGCTCGGAGAAGAGCACCCTCTAGCTCCGGTGGTGGCAGCGGAGGGGAAGCCGCAGCCACCACCGGCACCACCTATCGTCCGCCGGAAACCGGGAGCACGGCTCCTGTGATGTAACCCGCGTCATCGGACATCAACCACATGACGGCAGCGGCCACTTCATCGGGGTCCGCACCCCTGCCCATCGGTATCCCCGGGTTGAGCCGTTCCACGCGGTCAGGCATGCCCGCCGCCGCGTGCAATCCCGTGTTGGTGCTCCCGGGAGCGACGCAATTCACCCTGATGCCCTGTTTTGCTACCTCGGACGCGAGGCCCACCGTCAGCACATCAACCGCGCCTTTGCTCGCAGCATAGTGCGCCCACGTGCCTGGAGAACCGGCTTTCGTCGCAGTGGAGGAAACGTTGACGATCGAGCCGCCACGCCCGCCGCTGCCGGTGGAAAGACGTCTGACTGCCTCCTGGCAGACAAAGATCAATCCGCTCACGTTGACGTCCACAACACGGCGAATCGTTTCGCTCGGTACGTCTGCGAGATTGCCGATGAGGTTGCCCGTGATGCCGGCATTGTTCACCACCGCCGTCACCGGACCTACGGGAGCCGCGGCATCAAAGAGCTCGGCAACCTGCGAGGGGTCGCTGACATCCGCCTGCACGCTGCAGGCCGTTCCGCCCTTGGCCTGGATTTCCGCGACGACGTTCCGTGCACCATCGGCGTCCGTGGAGTAGTTGACGACGACGGCGTACCCTGCGGCGGCAGCTCTGAGGGCTATGGCAGCGCCAATGCCCCGGCTGGCGCCGGTGACAACCGCGACGTCGGGCACGCCGTCGTCCATCTGGAATGCAGCCGTGTTACTTGGCAAGCTTGTGGTGGAGGGCGACGTCCAGGGCAGCTCCCACGATTCCAGCGTCGTTCTTCAGTTCCGCCGTGACGATGCGAGTACGCAAATCCAAGTGCGGGAAGTACTCGTCCGAGCGCTTCGAAATTCCGCCACCGATGATGAAGAGCTCGGGGGAGAACAGGAACTCGACGTGCGAGAGATAGCGCTGCAGCAGCACGCTGTACTCCTCCCAGCTCAAGCCGTCGCGTTCACGCGCGACGGCGGAGGCCTTCGTTTCGGCGTCGTGGCCGTCCACCTCGAGGTGGCCGAGCTCGGCATTGGGTACCAGATGTCCGTTGAAGATGAAGGCTGAGCCTATACCCGTGCCGAGGGTAATGACGAGGACGGTACCATCGACGCCTTCGCCCGCACCGTAGCGGGCTTCGGCGAGGCCGGCCGCGTCGGCGTCGTTGATCACCTCGACAGGACGATCCAGTCGCTTGGTGAGCAGCGAATCAATGTCGGTGTCGAGCCAGGACTTGTCGACGTTGGCTGCAGAGCGGACCACGCCGTGCTGGATGATTCCGGGGAAAGTGACGCCGACAGGCGAACCCTGAGCAGGGGAGTCCGAACGCGCCGACAACTCGTCCACGATCTGTGCGATCACTTCGGCGACAGCTTCGGGAGTGGCGGGCTGCGGGGTGGGAATACGAAGGCGGTCCCCGAGCAGCTTGCCCTTCTTGAGATCAACGATGCCGCCCTTGATGCCGGTGCCACCGACGTCGATGCCGATCAGCGGGCCGTTCTTGTGGATCTTCTCATCCTTCTTGGTCAATGCGTTTCCGTTCATGGCAGGAGGGGTGGGCATGTCGCAGCGCGAACGGCTGCAGGTGACCTTCCGGAGAGCTTAAGGAAGAGTCAGGATTTCGGCGCCGGTCTCGGTAACCAGCAGGGTGTGTTCGAATTGTGCGGTCCGCTTGTGGTCGCGGGTGACTACGGTCCAATCATCGGGCCACATGTCCCACTCGATCGTTCCGAGGGTGAGCATGGGTTCAATCGTGAAGACCATGCCGGCTTCGATCACGGTGTTGTAGGCCGGCGCGGCGTCGTAGTGGGGGATGATGAGGCCCGTGTGGAAGGCCTCACCGACGCCGTGGCCGGTGAAGTCGCGGACCACGCCATACCCAAAGCGTTTCGCGTAGGACTGGATGGCCCGGCCGATCACGTTGATTTCGCGGCCGGGTGCCACGGCTTTGATGGCACGATTGAGCGACTCCTGGGTGCGTTCAACCAACAGGCGGGACTCTTCGTCCACGTCTCCCACCAAAAAGGTGTAGTTGGTGTCGCCGTGAACGCCGTTGATGTAGGCCGTGATGTCGATGTTCAGGATGTCGCCGTCTTGGACCACGGTGCTGTCCGGAATGCCGTGGCAGATGACCTCGTTGAGGGATGAGCAGAGGGACTTGGGGAAGCCGCGGTAGCCAAGCGTTGACGGATAGGCGTGGTGGTCCAGAATGAACTCGTGGCCTATCCGGTCCAGCTGATCCGTGGTGACGCCGGGCTCGATGTGCTTTCCGACCTCGACAATCGCCTGGGCAGCAATCTTGCTGGCGACTCGGATCTTCTCGATGGTTTCCGCCGATTTGACCTCTGAACCGGTGAACTTCGCCGGTGCCGGTTTGCCGACATACTCCGGGCGCGGGATGGACGCCGGTACAGGCAGCTGTGGGCTGACGGTTCCTCGGGTGAGCGTGCCGATGGGTGCGGTCAGGGCGGGAGAAGGCATAGATTGATCATATAAGGGACGCACGAGACGCAAGTAACTAAGTAGCTACATAACAGCGCCGTAGCAGGGCTACAACCCCCGCCAACGCTTCGGCGGGATTCGCAGAGGAGGAACCGTGGCGGAGTTCTGGTACAACGTTCAGACACACCAGATCGAAGAGGACGCGTTGTCCGACTGGACACAGCTGATCGGACCTTACAAGACCCGTGAGGAAGCGGAGCACGCCCTCGAGAAGGTCAAAGCCCGCAACGAAGCCTGGGACAAAGACGACGAGGACTAGCGGCGACGATGGCCGGTTCCGGTCCTAGAAAGAGTGTTCCGGGCCAGGGAACTGGCCGGACCTGACGTCGTCGGCGTACGCCTTCGCCGCCTCGCTCAGTGTGGTGCGCAGGTCCGCATACTGCTTGACGAACTTGGCCATCTTGCCACCGCGCAGTCCGGCCATGTCCTGCCACACCAGAACTTGGCCTGTGGTTGCGTTGCCCGCGCCGATTCCGATGGTGGGTACCTCAATGGCGGCGTCGACGGCAGCCGCCGTTTCGGCTGGAACCATCTCCATGAGCACGCAAAATGCTCCGGCATTGGCCAGGGCAACTGCATCCTCGATCAGGCGGGTGGCGTCATCGCCCCGGCCCTGGACGCGGTAGCCGCCCAACGAGTGTTCGCTCTGGGGCGTGAAGCCGATGTGCGCCATGACGGGAATGCCTGCTTGGACCATGGCCCGCACGGTTGGCGCATAGAACGCGCCGCCTTCGATTTTGACGCCATGTGCCAAGCCTTCCTTCAGGAAGCGGACGCCCGTGGCCACTGCCTGCTCCGGCGACACTTCATAGCTGCCGAAAGGAAGGTCGGCTACTACCAAGGCACGCTTGGCTGACCGAGCCACCGCTCGGCACAAAGGCAGCAGTTCGTCGACGGTTACAGGCAGGCTGGTTTCGTTTCCGAAAACATTGTTCGAGGCCGAATCGCCGATCAGCAGGACCTCGATGCCCGCCTGGTCGAAGATTTCGGCCGTGTATTGCTCGTAGGCGGTCAGCATGGCAAAGCGTTCACCCTTGGCTTTGGCCTGTTGAAGGTGATGCGTCCGGATCCTGGCAGGAGCCTTCGATGCTGAAAGGTCCGTTGAAGCGGCTGAACCTGCACCAGCGGGTCCCGTCCCATAGGGGGCAGGAACTTCGGCGGGCATGCTGGAATCGGAACTGTTGCTTGGGGCCATGAATAGAGCGTATGCGGTGCCAGCCGTCCTAGCCACCGGCGCATGAGGAGCCTCACATTTGTAAACGCTGTGTTACGCGAACCGGGGGTGCAGCCATTCCGGGCCAATGCTTAGTAGAGTGAATGCTGAGTTGTCGTCGGCTTCGAACTTCGAGTCTGCGGCATGGACGTTGACCCGGAAATGAGGCCCCATGGACCGCCAGCAAGAGTTCGTTCTGCGAACTATCGAAGAGCGTGATGTGCGCTTCGTACGCTTGTGGTTTACCGACGTCGTCGGTTCCCTGAAATCGGTGGCGCTGGCTCCGGCAGAAGTAGAAGGCGCCTTCGAAGAAGGCCTGGGTTTTGATGGCTCGGCCATCGAAGGACTCGCCCGGGTGTTCGAATCCGACATGCTGGCCCAGCCCGACCCCTCCACGTTCCAGATCCTTCCGTGGCGCGGTGAGACCGAACAGACCTCCAGGATGTTCTGCGACATCCTGACTCCCGACGGCGAGCCCTCCTCAGCCGATCCCCGTAACGTGCTCAAGCGCACCCTCGCCAAGGCCGCGGACATGGGATTCACCTGCTACACGCATCCCGAGATCGAGTTCTACCTCCTGAAGTCCCAGGACCTTGACCCCAACGGCGTTCCTGTTCCCGTTGACGAGGGCGGCTACTTCGACCACGTACCCGGTGGCGTGGCACAGGACTTCCGCCGTACGGCCGTGACTATGCTCGAATCCGTAGGTATCTCCGTGGAATTCAGCCACCACGAGGGCGGTCCCGGGCAGAACGAAATCGATCTTCGCTACGCGGACGCCCTCCAGACCGCGGACAACATCATGACCTTCCGCACGGTCATCAAGGAGGTGGCCTTGCAGCAGGGAACCTACGCCACGTTCATGCCCAAGCCGTTCACGGACCACCCCGGGTCCGGCATGCACACACACTTCTCGCTGTTCGAGGGCGACACCAACGCCTTCTACGAAGCCGGCGCCGAATTCCAGTTGTCCAAGACCGCACGCCAGTTCATTGCAGGCATCCTGCGGCACGCTCCGGAATTCACCGCCGTCACCAACCAGTTCGTGAATTCGTACAAGCGTCTCTGGGGCGGAGGCGAAGCGCCGAGCTACCTGAGCTGGGGCCACAACAACCGTTCGGCCCTGGTTCGCGTGCCCCTCTACAAGCCGGGCAAGGGCCAGTCCGCACGGATCGAATACCGCGGGATTGACTCCGCCACCAACCCCTACCTCGCCTACGCCGTGTTGCTGGGCGCCGGGCTCAAGGGGATCGAGGAAGGCTACGAGCTTCCGGCTGCAGCGGAAGACGACGTCTGGTCGCTGACCTCGGCCGAGCGCAAAGCGATGGGCCACACACCACTGCCGGCCAGCCTCCACGATGCCATCCGCGCCATGGAGGATTCGGAGCTCGTAGCGGACATCCTCGGCGAACAGGTCTTTGACCACTTCCTGCGTAACAAGCGTGCGGAATGGCAGGACTACCGGCTCCAGGTCACGCCCTACGAGCTCAAGCGCAACCTCGGCATTCTCTAGGCTGTGGGTGTGAGCCTGGCCCGCCGGCTCATCTCAGCCGGCTTCAGCGACCTTGAGAAGGGTGAACGGTTCCTTGCCGCCCGTGAACTCGACGGCATCGACCAAGACACGATCTTTGCCGGGCTGCACCTGAGCGCCAACCCGGACACCGCGCTCCAGTCGCTCGTCCGCCTGATTGAAAAGCACCCCTCGCTCAAACAGCTCGCGGGTGAGCACCCGGATCGCAGCGAGCCGCTATATCGCCTGCTGGGGGCTTCCGAGGCCCTGGGGGAGTTCCTCATCAGGCACCCGGAGCATCTGGACGTCTTCGATGTCCGGGTCAGCCCTGAGCCGTTGTCTGCCGACGCCGGCGAACTGCGGATGAAACTCCTCCGTTCGGTCAAAGCGGACCCCAACTCTCCGAGGCCCGTTGCCGGAATGTCGGGACCAAGCGCATACGCCGCTCTTAGGACGGCCTATCGGCGGGGGCTGACCGAACTGGCCATCAAGGACCTCTGCGCCGCCAGCCCCCAGGACTTCATGCCCGCCGTCGGCGCCGAACTGGCCGACCTCGCCGGTGCCGCGATAGAGGCCGCCCTGGCGGTGGCCCGGGCGGAAGCAGCGGCGACGTTCGATGCTACCGATATTGCCGGCGTCGGGCTGGCTGTTATCGGTATGGGCAAATGCGGTGCCCGCGAGCTCAACTACATTTCCGACGTCGACGTAATCTACGTGATCGAGGCACCCGATCTTGAGGATGCCAAGGCCGCGACCATCGGTACGGCCCTGGCCGCAGGGATCTCGCGTGCCATTTCTTCCACAGGGTCCGAACCCGGATTGTGGGAGGTTGATGCGAACCTGCGGCCTGAGGGGAAATCGGGTCCACTGGTCAGGACGTTGCCCTCGCACTTGAGCTACTACGCGAAGTGGGCTGAAAGCTGGGAGTTCCAAGCGCTCCTTAAAGCCCGGACCATCGCTGGGGACAAGGAACTGGGCGAGCGTTACGAGCAAGCCGTCCAGCCGCTCGTGTGGGCCTCGGCCGGCAGGGAAGGCTTCGTGGAATCCGTGCAGGCGATGCGCCGCAGGGTCACCAACAACATTGCTCCCGCGGAAGAACAACGCCAGATCAAGCTGGGTCCAGGCGGCCTCCGCGACGTCGAGTTCACGGTGCAGCTCCTGCAACTCGTCCACGGAAAGTCTGATGAAACGCTCCGTTGCCGGGATACGACGTCGGCAATCTCCGCTCTGTCCGCAGGCGGCTACATTGGCCGCGTCGACGCCGCCGCTTTTGACGCCGCCTACCGCTATCTGCGGGTCCTTGAGCACCGGATCCAGCTGTTCCAGATGCGCCGCACCCACCTCATGCCCACCAGCCAGGACTCCCTGCGATTCCTCGCCAAGGCCGTCCTGGGGCCGTTTGCCACTGGCAGGCCACATCCTGACGCCCTGATTGAAACCTGGCAGAAGACCAAGCGATCCGTCCGGGAACTGCACGATCGGATCTTCTATCGGCCCCTGCTCAATACTGCCGCAAAGCTGAGCAGCGAAGACGCCCGGCTCACTCCGGAAGCTGCGCAGGGTCGGCTAGCAGCACTCGGCTACCGCGACCCGCAAGGGGCCATGCGCCATATTGAGGCCCTCACAGCCGGGGTCAGCCGACGCGCCGCTCTTCAGCGGCAGCTGCTTCCCATCCTTCTCGGCTGGCTCGCCGAAGGAGTAGACCCCGACGCCGGACTGCTCGCCTTCCGTCGTGTCAGCGAAGCCCTCGGAACCACCCACTGGTATCTCGGAATGCTCCGGGACTCGCAGGCGGCGGCCGAGCGGCTTTGCCACGTGCTCTCCAACTCACGGCTGATCGCGGACCTCCTGGAAGTTTCCCCGGAATCCGTTGCCTGGCTCGGTGCCGACAAGGAACTCATGCCCCTGAGCTTCGAAGCCCAGTGGCAGGAAATCCAATCCAAGATGTCACGCCATGCCGATCCCGAAAATGCCATGCGGCTCATCAGGCTCATCCGACGCCGGGAGATCCTCCGTATTGCCATCGCGGACAGCTCCGGCCTCCTCGAGCAGGATGCAGTGGGCACGGCATTGGCCGACGCCGACCGGGCAGCAGTTCTAGGCGCCCTGCACGTCGCTGAAGCTATCGTGGCCTCCGAGGGCCCCCTCAAAACGCAGGTCCTGGTGGTTGCCATGGGCAGGCAAGGCGGACGCGAGATCGGGTACGGCTCGGATGCAGACGTCATGTACGTTCATCGCGCCCTTCCTGGGGCAGGTGAATCGGAAGCGCAGCAGCAGGCCCTCGCCATTGTGGGGCATATTTCCACCCTCCTGACCCAACCCCTCAAACCGGCCATCCTCGCCGAGCGTGTCCTAGCCGTTGACGCCGATCTTCGCCCCGAGGGGAAGAGCGGTGCCATGGTCCGTTCACTGGAGTCTTACGCGGAGTACTACCGCCGGTGGTCCCTTATCTGGGAGGCGCAGGCGCTTCTGCGGGCCCAACCCATGGCTGGCAACGACGAATTGGCGGCAGAATTCCTCCGGCTCATCAACCCCATCCGCTACCCTAAGACACTCGCTGAAACGGATCTGCGGGAGATCCGACGGGTCAAGGCCCGCGTCGAGTCCGAGCGGCTCCCCAGGGGGGCAGATCCGGCGAGGCACGTGAAACTCGGCAGGGGCGGACTTAGCGACGTCGAGTGGCTTGTGCAGTTGTTGCAGCTCCAACACGCGGGCGAACATCCGCAGCTCCGGACCACCTCCACGCTGCAGGCGCTTGACGCCATTGAGCCGTTGGGCTTGATCGACAAGAGCGACGTCGTGTTGCTGCGCGAAGCGTGGAGGCTCGCGAGCCGTATCCGATCGGCAAATGTGATCTGCACCGGGCGCGCCTCTGACCTCTTGCCTGCCTCCCGGCGGGACCTGGAGGCAGTTGCCCGCTGGTGCGGCTATGCCCCCGGCCAAGCTGCAGTGTTCGAAGAGGACTACCTGCGCCTGAGCCGGCGGACCCGCGCGGTGTTTGAAAAGGATTTCTACGGCCAGTGATTTGCCGTTCGAGCCACAGGACGCAGCGCGTGGACCGCTAAGCTCGAAGGATGCTTGAAACGGTGTGGATCATTCCCTTGAAGAACCTCGACGAGGATGCCCGCGCCATCAAGCTCGGCGACGTCGCGGATATGGAACTGGCAGCCGGGCAGGAGGACTTTGTCGGGGACCCTTTCACGATGATGCTCAGGGGCTTGGAGGACGAAACCCGCCTGCCGTATGTGATCGAAGAGGCCGGTGCCGCCGTCGGAGTTTTCACGTTGCAAGCCGGTGCCGCGACCCTGGCAGGATGGCCTGACGACGATTCCGCCTGGCTCTTGCGAGGATTCCTGATCGACCGGCGGCACCAAGGGAAAGGCTTGGGTTCCCAGGCCGCCGCCGCCGCTGCCCGGGAAGGGCTGAAGCTGACGGCGAGGCTGGGTGGCGGCCAGGCCGGCGTCGTACTCTCCGTCAATGAGCGCAATCCGGCAGCCCGCGCGGCCTATGAGAAAGCGGGCTTTATCGAGAGCGGCAGGTACCTGGGTGGTTCCTCCGGTCCGCAATGGACGATGTACCGGGAGTTCAGCCGTTAGGCGGTATCTAGGACTCGACGAGCGTCAGGATTGTCTCCGGGCGCACGCCGTCGAATTTCATGGCCTCGGCCGCAACTTCGGACTCCATCATTCGCTGGAATGTTTCCATGTCCGGGACTTCGACGATCAGTCCGACACGGTTGGTCTTTGCGGGGTCTGCGAACGTTCGAACCGTAATGCCCATGGGTCCGAAGATTTCTTCACGTTTTGGTGAGCTGAGCCAGTGCTCAACGTCGTCGACCTCATGGAAGATCATCAAGGTTGTCATCGTATGCCTCCGCTTTCAGAAGTTGCGTCAGGAGCCGGAAGGGATGAGGACTCGCTTCTAAGCATCCTGATCACGCTGAACGTACCACGGCGTCCACTGCGGCGACAGGCTTCCGCGGGTGCGGATTAGAATAATAAGCATGCTTACAGTAAGGTTGCTGAGGTTTGCACAGCGATAAAGGCAATCATCAGAATGTTTACGACTGAAACGGAAGGTACATCATGAATGTCATCCTCGGAATCGTCGCGGTCATCGCGATCGTTTTCTTTATCATTGGCGGCACGGTAAAGGCCCTGGGGTTCCTTCTCTGGATCGCCCCGATACTGATCGTCTTGGCGATCGTCGTCTTCCTCTTCCGGTTGATTAGCGGGCGTCGGCGGGTGTAGGGAAAATTGGGGGTCCGACCCCGGGAATTCGAGGCCTTTACAAAAGGACGGCTGTGTCTTCGAAGACACAGCCGTTCTTTTTTGTGCGATTTTCGCCCCCAGGAGTTAAACGGAGAAGGGGTCATGGGCGCTTGCCCATGACCCCTTCTTATGCTTCCTGCGGTGTTACTTAGACGCCGTAGTAGAGCTCGAACTCGTACGGGTTCGGGCGCAGCGACAGCGGACGGATCTCGTTCTCGTACTTGTACTCGATCCAGGTGTCGATCAGGTCCTGGGTGAACACGCCGCCGGCCTGCAGGAACTCGTTGTCCTCGCGCAGGGCCTCGAGTGCTTCCTCAAGGGAGCCCGGAGCCTTGGGGATGTCCTTGGCTTCCTCGGCAGGCAGTTCGTACAGGTCCTTGTCGATCGGAGCCGGGGGCTCGATGCGGTTGCGGATGCCGTCGATGCCAGCCATGAGCTGTGCAGCGAACGCCAGGTACGGGTTGGAGGCGGCGTCCGGAGCGCGGAACTCGATGCGCTTGGCCTTCGGGTTGGAGCCCGTGATCGGGATGCGGATGCCGGCGGAGCGGTTGCCCTGCGAGTAGACCATGTTGACCGGAGCTTCGAAGCCCTTGACCAGTCGGCGGTAGGAGTTGACCGTCGGGTTGGTGAAGGCGAGCACAGCAGAGGAGTGCTTCAGCAGGCCGCCGATGTACCAGCGTGCGGTGTCGGAGAGGCCGGCGTAGCCCTTCTCGTCGTAGAACAGCGGGTCACCGTTGCTCCAGAGGGACTGGTGGCAGTGCATACCCGAGCCATTGTCACCGAAAATCGGCTTCGGCATGAAGGTTACGGACTTGCCGTACTCCCACGCGGTGTTCTTGATGACGTACTTGAACTTCTGCAGGTCGTCGGCAGCGTGCACCAGCGTGGTGAACTTGTAGTTGATCTCAGCCTGACCTGCGGCGCCGACTTCGTGGTGCGAGCGCTCGACTTCGAGGCCTGCCTCGTCCAGGGCGAGGCACATGGCGTCGCGGAGGTCAGCCTGGTGGTCAACCGGGGATACCGGGAAGTAGCCGCCCTTGAAGGGGGTCTTGTAACCGAGGTTTCCGCCTTCTTCTTCGCGGCTCGTGTTCCAAGGGGCTTCAATCGAGTCGACCTTGTAGAAGGAACCCTGCGGGGAGGATTCGAACTGAACGTTGTCGAAGACGTAGAACTCAGCTTCGGGAGCAAAGAATGCCGTGTCCGCAATGCCAGTGGAGGCAAGGTAGGCTTCTGCCTTTTCGGCAACGCCGCGCGGGTCGCGGTGGTACGGGTCTCCCGTGCGGGGGTTCACGATGGAGAAGTTCAGCGCGAGGGTCTTCTCGACGCGGAAGGCGTCGATGAAGGCCGTGGTGACGTCCGGGATGAGCTGCATGTCGGACTCGGCGATGCCCTGGAAACCGCGGATGGAAGATCCGTCAAAGAGCTGACCGTTGACAAAGAAGTCAGCGTCGACGCTCTTCGCCGGCACATTGAAGTGCTGCTGGACGCCCGGAAGATCGGTGAAGCGGATATCGACGAACTTTACGTCTTCGTCTTTGATGAACTTGAGGACTTCGTCCGCAGTCTTGAACATCTATGCTCCTATCGCATAACAGGTAACAGGCCTTCAGGCCGTCTGATCCAGCGCAAACCGAAGGCAGGGAAACAAAAAAGTGTCCCTGCATCGGCGGCTAGCAACTTCTCCAACCCTAGGGAAAGGGGATTTCCCCGCGGTGTCAGTATTGTTTCGTGCAGGTTACAGAACTGCCTGCCGTGTAAACGCTACTGGTCTACTGCAGTGCCAGTCTATGTCTTTCCTCCGTGTGTCTGTTTCCTTGTGAACACAGTGAACACTCCACCGGGCCCCACCGCCCGTCGTCGGGCATCCGATGGTGAAGCCGTAAGCTTGACGTGTGGTTGATCGAAAAGACATTGGTTCATGGCTCACAGGGCCGGATACGTCCGGAATCTCCAAGTACCCGGGAGAACGGCTCGGATTGCCAGAGTCCGGTCCCGGCTCCATCGCCCGGGCCGGCCGTCGCATCCTGGCGATCTGCATCGACTGGGTCATTGCCTTGGCGATCAGCAACTTCGCCTTCGGTGGCAACCAGTGGGCAACGCTTGCAGTCTTTGCGGTGGAACAGATCCTTCTCATCGGCACGCTCGGCTACAGCATTGGACACCGTGTTGCGGGCATCCACGTGGTGCGCCTTGGTGGCGCGCCGGCAGGCCCGCTGGCCGCGTTGGTAAGGACCCTTCTGTTGTGCCTCGTGATTCCCGCGGTTGTCTTTGATCCCGACCAGCGCGGACTCCACGACAAAGCCATGAACACGATTCTCATCCGGATGTAACTTTTCCGCAGATAAGCAGACAAAAGAACCGCCCGGTTCCTGGATTATCCATCCATGAACCGGGCGGGTCTCTTGTATGTAGTCTTAGCGTCCGCGGGCTGCCTTGCGGTCCGGGCGAGCCTTGTACGGGTCGATGCCCTTCGGGATCGGCAGACGGTTGCCGAGCGAGGAGATCCGCTTGCTGACGGCGTTGACCTCGACCTTGGTGAGCTCGTTCTTGTACTTGTTCATGGTCTTTGCGATCTGGCTGATGGGCACCTGGCCCTCGCCACGGCCGCTTTCGATCACGTGGATCGTCACGTTCGGGAGAATGCGTGAGAGCTTCTTGCGCTCGGCGTCAGCCAGCGGCTTGACGCGGTGCGAAGGTCCTTCGGTCACCAGCACGACGCCGGGACGGCCGATGGCACGGAAGACCGCGTCCTGGGTGCGGGGGTTGACCGCGACCGGCTGGTCCTCCGTGATCCAGCCGCGGCGCAGGGTTCCCAGAGCCGCACCTGAGGCTCCAGGCTGGTTCTCGATCTGCGCAAAGGCCGCCCGTTCCGCGCGGCGCGAGAGGATGAAGACAGCTGCCAGCAGGCCCAGTGGGATGCCGATGATCAGGCCCGTGACCCAGTTGTTCAGGAGGAGACCCACGATGAGGCTGACAGCAACGACACCGAGGAACGCCAGAAGCATGAGCCACACAACGATGGGGTCATTGCGGCGAGTCATCTTGAAGACCTCGCCGATCTGCTTCAGCTGGCTCGGCTTCTTGGCCTTGGCTTCCTTGGGCTTGCGGGAAAACAAGCCGCGCTTGGGAGCGTCGGCAGCCGATGTTGTCGAGTTGCTGGAATCAGGGGATTTCGCCATAGTGCCTTAATTCTACGTGATTTATACCAAAGGACCGGACGCCGGATTTGTCCGGGGTCCGGTCCTTTGACCGTGCTTTTGCTGGAGTGCTAAGCGTGGTGTGCGAGGAGGGTGCTGGCTTCCTGGCGGGTGGTGCCGGAGTCCTGGATGCCCTCGGCGATGTGGGCCAGGTGGGCGGGGATGTCGCGGCCTTTCTTGCGCATCGCGGTGGCCCAGAGGCGTCCGGCGCGGTAGGAGGAGC
>NZ_JBFTQF010000020.1:0-61350 GCF_056398865.1 Arthrobacter sp. 01T419 | reverse complement strand
CATCCGGTTGGTGACCGCGGTCGCATCAATACGGAAGGCATCGAGGCGCACGTCATGCACGGGGCCCTCGCCGTCGGCGGGGTACCCCTCGCCAAAGGCGTCTCCCATGGCAAACACGCCGCCGGGAATCAGCACGTCCTCGTGGGTGGCGGGCGAGGATTCGGGAGGAGCAGCGCCGTCGACTGCGGCTACCGGAAGGAGGCGTTCGACGTCGGGCCGTCCCGCGGCGTTGGCCGGGTCCGTTGCGTTGTCCAGGCCTGGCGCGCGGGGCGCGGGGCAGCAGCTCCCGGCTATGGCCGCATGCGTCCCGTTGTCCTCGATCATGATTTCCTCTTAGGGCGTCTTTCCGATGAGCGACTGGAGTCGGCGTTCTGTTGCTTCGAGCCAGGCGATGAGGTTGGACACCATGTAGTGTCCGCGTTCGTTCTGCATCAGGAACCACTCCTCGCTCCATTGTCGTTCTTCCGCCGTGGCATCGGCACTGACCAGCACTTCGTCAAAAGTCCGATCAATGTTGGCTTCCCGTTCTCTACGGTAAGCCAGTTCGATCCGCACCAATTCGAGCGCTTTCTCCGGTCCTGTGCTTCCGGCGAAGCGGAGCCGGACCTGGAAGTCCGGGTCAAGCGGCCGGGGCGAGGGTATGTAGGGAGAGTCGATCCATTCCTGCAGGGTGGCGTGGCCGGCAGTAGTGATTCGGTAGAGCTTTGCATCGGGACCGGAGCTGCGCGGATCCAGGAACTGGGTGGCCCACCCCCATTCCACCAGCTTTCCCAGCTGGCGGTAGATCTGCGACGTCTTGGCGGTGTATCCCACGAAGGGGCCGTGGCCCTCGAGCCATTTCCAAGAGTCGTAGCCTGTGCGGTCTCCGGTGGAGAGTAAGCCCAGCAGAATGACTTCCAAACGACCCAATGACACTTTCGCCTCCTGAGGGCGCTGGGTAGAAGCGCCTTTGAGGAGGATATCCGGTGCGGCGGTCACTCGGTGCTCATCATGGCTTCGTACCGCCTGCGCATGGCGGCACGGTCGTCAGTCGATAGGGGTACCTGTGCGTGCCAGGATACGTGGGTGGCCCCGTTCTTGGGATGCAACCGTTCCAGGAGGTCATCGGCAAGATGGGCGCGCCCTGTGTTCCTGAGATGCTCCATGTAGTTGTCGGGTTGGTTGTACAAGGTGGGCCCGGTCTGGAGCGCGCCCTGCATGGGGTCCGGGAGGGCGCCCGGAGTGCCGGCATAGAAGCTCAGCCATTCGAACAGATGGGAGCGCATTTGAATGGCGAGGTCCGGTTCGATGTCGATGAGGTTGCGGGTCAGGTAGGGGTCCTCGGTGACATTGAACAGCGATTCCCACTCGGCTCGGAAGCAACCCGGGTGGTAGGTGCGGATGTATAGGTGGTCTCGGGTGCGGACGGCGCGCTGGTATGTATGGGCACCATGGCCCCATACAAGGTAGGGGCGGGAGTCGATTGTTCTGCCCCGGACGGCTGCGGCGTAGGACTGGCCCTGCCACTTTTCGGGCTGTTCCAGACCTAGGAGGTCAAGGATGGTCGGTGCGAAGTCGATGTTGTAGAGCAGGGCGTCGTTCCGGCCTGCGGCCACTCCAGGCTGGTCGGTGATGCCCGGCCAGTGAATGATCATGGGGAGGCGATGGACCGGCTCGGAGGCAAGGCCGTGTTCGGCGTAAAGGCCGAGCTCGCCAAAGGACTCACCGTGGTCCGAGGAGACGATGATGGCCACTTCATCGGCCAAGCCCATTGCCTCGATGGACCGCCGAAGCCTGCCGAATTCGGCATCCCAGAAGTGGATGGCTCCGTCGTAGCCGTTGATGAGGTGCTCGAAGTCTGCTCGGGTGCGGATGGCGTCCGGCATGTTGTGCGGGACCCGGGACTTCCGCGGAGCGCCTGAGTAGTGAAGATCAAGGGCGCTTCGGGCGCCGTACACTTCGGCGTGGGCGTCGATGGCTTCCTGGTCCGGCCACGCAGGGGCAGGGCCGGAGGCGGCCGCCTTGGCCGTCCAGGATTCATCCTGCAGGTAGTCCGTGTGCGGGTCCCAATAGGTCACGTGCAGGTACCAGTTCTCCACGTTGCGGTGCCGCTCGATCCAGTCGACGGCGGCATCCGTGATCATGTCCGCCGGTTCATCGCCCATGTCCGGAGTGACCTGAACGTTCTCACGGAAGTTCCCCATGAAGTAGTAGGCGCGGTGCCGTTCGGCAAACGATGAGACCGCCGCGCAGGTGTATCCGGCTGCGTTGAGTGCCTGTCCCAGCAAAGGGCGGCCCGGGTGGGGAGCATGCCCGGCGTCCAGGCGGAACCGGGAGTCGTCCCCGAAATGGCCGATCACACCGTTGGAGATGCCGTGCTGGCCGCTTGTCAGTGCTGTACGGGAGGGCAGGCACGGTGAATCGGAGCAGTAGTACCGGTCGAACATCACGCTGTTCCGGGCCATTTCGTCCAGGTTCGGCGTGATCTTGCGGTCGTAGCCGTAAGGCCCGGTGTGGTCGGGACGGAGGGAGTCTACGTCCACGTAAATGATCTTCATCGATCTTGTCCTGTCTTGTGCGGGCGGTCTTGTGCGGGCGGTCTGGATCTGGCGGAGCAACTCCTGCCGCCTTGAGTCCATACTCGGTGGCGTTCTGTAACTGTTATAGCACTAGTGGAACAGTTAGCGACAGAGTAAACCCATAAAAACCGGAACTAAGCTATGTGCATAGTTTTATAGAAAAGGCCTTGTGTGTTGGATCACAACCTGCCATTCTGTAGCTAACTGTTCATCGTCGAGCAGAAGGCACCGAGCGCCGACGCTTCGGGTGCCTCCCCAGCTGAAAGGACGTAAAGATGCGTTTCACCAAAGCAGGTTTGGCAGTAACACTCACTGCAGGCCTCGCGCTGACCGGCTGTGCCAGCGGAAGTGGCAGCCCTTCCCAACCCTCCAAGACCATCACCTTGGGAAACATCCTTGCGCCGACCACGTTCGAGGCGAGGAACATGAACTGGGGAAACCAGTCGGTCTATGCCCAGGCGGTTTACGACGGGTTGCTGAAGCCGGCACCCAACGGCAAGGATGTCCAACCGTCCCTGGCTACGAAGTGGGAATACAACGCGGACAAGACGGTTTTGACCATGACCCTCCGGGACGGCGTCGTCTTCTCGGACGGCACGCCGTTCACCGCAGAAGTCGCCGCTCAGAACCTGCTGCGTTTCCGGGACGGCACCTCCCCGCAGAAGTCGAAGGTCGCAGACCTGGCCGATGCCAAGGCCCAAGACAAGACGACCCTGGTGATCACGCTCAAGCGGGCAAACCCGGCGTTCCTCATCTATCTCGCCCAAGCGGCCGGCCTGCAGGAAAGTCCGGCGGCCTTCGGCAAGGCGGACGCGCAGACCAATCCGGTCGGTTCCGGCCCTTACACCCTGAACACCAGCCAGACGGTGGTGGGCACGTCCTACAAGTTTGAGAAGAACCCCAAGTACTGGGATGCGAACTCGGTCAAGTACGACACCCTCACCATCAACGTCTACACCGACGCCACGTCCGAGCTCAATGCCTTGCGGGGCAAGCAGTTGGACGCCGCAGCAGTGGGGGACAACAGCATTCTCCCGCAGGTTGAAGCTGCCGGCTTCAAATCCAACGGACAGAACCTGAACTTCGCCGGTCTCCTCCTCTTCGACCGTGCAGGCAAATCCAACCCGGCGCTGGGCAACGTGAAGGTCCGGCAGGCCATCAATTATGCCGTGGATGCGGCCGCCATGCTGAAGGTGGTCGGCCTGGGACGAGGCGAGGCCACAGGCCAGGTCTTCCGGCCGGAATCTCCCGCTTATGAAGACACGCTGAACTCGACATACAAGTTTGACCCGGACAAGGCCCGCAAGCTCCTGGCCGATGCCGGCTACACAAGCGGCCTGGAACTGACGCTGCCGACATCGCCGGCATTCCCGAAGTCCTTGGGGCCCCTGCTGCAGCAGCAACTGGGGGACGTCGGCATCAAGGTCAAGTACGTTGACACGGGCACCAATATCATCGCGGATCTCCAGGCACAGAAGTACGGACTCTCCTATTTCACGCTGCAACGCGACGCGAACGACTGGCAGCTGATCAGCAACTTGATCGCGCCCAACGCCACCTGGAACACCTTCAAGTACCAGGACCCCAACGTAGACGCACTCCTAGCCACGATCCGCACGGGGAGCGAGGCCGACAGCGCTGCGGCACTCAAGAAGTTGAACGAATACGTCGTTGACCAGGCATGGTTCGCCCCGTGGTATGCGCCGACCAACTATTTCGTCACCAATGCCGGCACGAGCGTCGTACTCAACCAGGGCAATGTCTGGCCCAACCTCTGGAACATCACGCCCAAGGCCTGAGGCCCCGGCGGGGACCCGTCGACGAGGGTCCCCGCCCGGCCATCCCCACGAATCGAGAGATCACTAAAATGCTTACCTTTATCGGGCGAAGGCTGCTGACGGGCGTAGCCCTGCTGGCCGCCATCACCACGTTTGGATTCACGCTCCTCTACCTTGGCGGTGGCGACATTGCCAGGAAGATCCTCGGCGAGAACGCCGATCAGCAAACCGTCGCCCTCAAGGCCCAGGAACTGGGCCTGGACCGCCCGGTTCTGGTCCAGTACGGCGACTGGATCTCCCACGCCGTCCGGGGTGATCTCGGCACTTCCTGGTTCAGCGGTCAGCCGGTCCTTGACGCCATCAGCTCGCGCCTGTCGGTGACGCTGTCGCTGGTGACAGGCGCCATCATCCTCATCGCCGTCATCTCGGTGGTACTGGGCGTGCTCGCCGCCACCAAACGCGGATGGGTTGACCGGTTCGCCCAGCTCCTGGCCATTGCGGGCCACGCGATCCCCGGCTTCCTGTTCGCGGTGGGACTGGTGCTCGTGTTCGCCCTCACCCTGGGCTGGTTCGACCCCACCGGCTACGTGTCGTTCCTGACCTCCCCCACAGGGTGGGCGAAAACGGTCACACTTCCGGTGATCGCCCTCGCCCTCGGCGGCATCGCCAGCGTCACTCAGCAGGTTCGCGGCTCCGTGATCGATGCCCTGCGCAACGACTACGTACGGACCCTGCGCAGCCGCGGAATTCCGGCAGGCCGCGTGGTCCTCAAACATGTCCTGCGCAACGCCGCCGGTCCGGCCCTCGCGGTCCTCGCCGTCTATTTCGTGGGGCTTCTCGGCGGGGCGGTGATCGTCGAGCAGGTCTTCGCCATCCCCGGACTCGGCCAAGTGGCCGTACAGGCCACGACCCAGGGAGACATTCCCCTCGTCATGGGGCTGCTCGTCGCTACCGGCATCCTCGTCATCATCTTCAACCTCCTTGTAGACCTGGCCCAGGGCTGGCTCAACCCGAAAGTGCGTCTGTCATGAGTACACCCGTCCACGCCCCAGATCCCCAGCTCGCCAACGTAGCGGCCGAGGCCGCGGCCCAGGCATCCCTTCTGCGCCGCGTTCTGCGCAACCCACTGGCCCTGGCCTCCCTGATCTTCCTTGCTGTGGTCATCATCAGCGCCGCTGCTGCTGCGTTGTTGGCGCCACACAACCCCAATACGGCAGACATATCAGCGGTCCTGTCGTCCCCGGACAGCAGTCACCTTCTCGGCACTGACGGCGCAGGCCGCGACGTGCTCTCAAGGCTCCTCTTCGGGGCGCAGTTCAGCCTTGCCGGCGCGTTGCTAGCCCTCGTCACCTCCATGGTGATCGGCGTGACCGGCGGCCTGTTGGCTGGGTACTACGGCAAATGGATCGATACCGTGTCGACCTGGGTCATCTCCATGCTGATGGCACTCCCGGCGATCATTGTCCTGCTGGCCGCGCGCGCCGTCGTCGGACCGTCCCTCTGGGCATCGATGCTGATCTTCGGCGTGATGCTGTCTCCGGCCTTCTTCCGGCTTGTCTACGCGTCTGTTTCCGCCGTCCGGAACGAGCTCTACGTCGATGCTGCGCGGGTCTCCGGCCTCAGTGACACTCGGATCATCGGCATCCACATCCTCACCGTTGTCCGCGCACCCATCGTGGTCCAGTCCGCGATCGTCGGCGGCGTTGCCCTTGCCGTCCAGTCCGGACTTGAGTTCCTGGGCCTGGGCGACATCAACRTCCCCACCTGGGGCCAGATGCTCAGCGACGGGTTCACCAACCTCTACGCGGCCCCGTTGCTGATCATCTGGCCGGCCCTCGCCATCGGCCTCACCCTGATCTCGCTGACCCTGCTCGCCAACAGCCTGCGAGACGAACTCGAACGCTCAAACGCGCCGCGCCGGCGCCGTCGCAAGCAGCCCGCGGAACAACCCGCCGTCGCCGGCGAAGAAGTCATGCGGCACGACGACGGCGGCCCGGACGGCGAGGCGGTCCTCCGGATCGAGAACCTCTCGGTCGGGTATGAGACGGGCGACGGCGGCACGAAGCGTGTTGTCCACGACGTCTCGCTGACGGTTGCCCGCGGCGAAGTCCATGGGCTCGTGGGCGAATCCGGTTCGGGCAAGACCCAGACGGCGTGGTCAGCCCTGCGGCTGCTGCCCGAAGGCGGCAGGATCACGGGAGGCTCGATCTTCTTCCACGGGGACGACGACCTGGCCGCCCTGAATGAGAAAGACATGGAGAAGATCCGGGGCTCCCGCATCGCCTATATCCCCCAGGAACCCATGTCCAACCTGGACCCGTCGTTCACGATCGGCAGCCAATTGGTGGAGCCGATGCGAATCTGCCTCCGGATGTCCAAGAAGGACGCAACAGCACGCGCGCTGGCGCTCCTGGCCCGGGTGGGAATCCCCAACCCCGAGCGGACGTTTGCCGCGTACCCGCACCAGGTCTCCGGCGGAATGGCCCAACGCGTCCTCATCGCCGGGGCGATCTCCTGCAACCCCGACCTGCTCATCGCGGACGAGCCCACCACGGCACTCGACGTCACCGTCCAGGCCGAGGTCCTGGACCTGCTGCGCGACCTGCAATCGGAATTCCGCATGGCCGTCATCCTCGTCACCCACAACTTCGGCGTCGTCGCAGACCTCTGCGACCGCGTTTCGGTGATGCGGCTGGGCAGGATCGTGGAGACCGGCCCCACGCGGTCCATTTTCGCGGACCCGCGCCACCCCTACACACGAGAGCTCCTCGGAGCCATCCTCGGTGAAACCAGCCCCCGCGGACCACTCGCCACCTTCGATGCTGGACCCAGTGCCAGCCCGTCCCGGAAGGGAGCCTTGCGATGAACCAGCCATTGTTGGACATCCAAAACGTCACGGTCGAATACCCGGCAAAGGGTTTTCGGGCCAAGCCATTCCGGGCCCTCAGCAACGTCTCACTCGACGTGCGCGCCGGAGAATGCGTCGGCCTGGTGGGGGAGTCCGGATCAGGAAAGACCACACTGGGCCGCGCAGTCCTGGGTCTTGCACCCGTGACCGAAGGCAAGGTGCTCTTCCGCGGACAGGACATCGCCCACGCCGGACGCTCCGAACGCAGGGAACTCGCTACCGACATCCAGGTCGTCTTCCAAGACCCCTACACCTCACTGAACCCATCCCGGACAGTCGAGCAGATCCTTGCCGAACCGCTCACCGTCCGGAAGGTCCCGCGCGCCGAATCATCCAAGCGCATCAAAGCGCTGTTCGAGATGGTCAGGCTCCCGGCCGACTCGGGGAACCGACTGCCGCGCGAATTCTCCGGAGGCCAAAGACAACGCATCGCGATCGCCCGGGCCCTTGCCCTGAAACCACAACTCATCGTCTGCGACGAACCCGTGTCCGCTCTGGACCTATCCACCCAGGCACGCGTCCTGGAACTCTTCAAGGACATCCAGGAACAGACACATGTGGCGTACCTGTTCGTTTCACACGACCTCGAAGTCGTCCGGCACATCAGCCACCGGGTGGCCGTCATGTACCGGGGTGACATCGTCGAATTCGGCGACGGCGACCAGGTCACCAGCGCACCCCGGCACCCCTACACCCAGCGACTCTTCTTCGCCGCACCGGTTGCCGACCCTGAAGCCCAGGCGCAACGACGCGAAGAACGACACCGGCTCCTCGCCGAACAGAATACGTAGGGAGCACCCGTGACAAATATCCTCCTGATCACCGCCGACGACATGGACGGCAACACCCCCGGATCATTCGGAGGTCCGGCCGGAGCCACGCCCAACCTGGACCGCCTTGCCGGGGATGGGATGGTATTCCGACGGGGCCATGTCCCTGCGGCGGTCTGCCAGCCCAGCCGGTCCGCGCTAATGACTGGACTTTGGCCGCACCGCAATGGCGCCGAGGGGTTTGAACCGATCAACGACGGCATCGGAGTCATCAACGACCTGCTCAAAGGGGCGGGCTATCGTGTGGGCATCCTGGGCAAGATCGACCACCTCCAACCGGTGGAACGCTTCGCCTGGGACACGGCAGTGAATATGCGCGAACTCGGCCTGGGCCGCAACCCCGCGGCGTATGGAAGCAGGGCCGAAGAGTTCATCACGGAGGCAACACGTGAAGGACGGCCATGGTTCCTCATGGCCAACGCTCACGATCCGCACAGGCCTTTCCACGGCAGCGAAAATGAGCGGCAAGAATGGACTTCGGAAGAACGCGAGCTCTACCCGGAGCCCTCCAAGGTATTCGAAGCAGCCCAGGTCCAAGTCCCCGGATTCCTTCCCGACCTGCCCGACGTCCGCACCGAGTACGCCCAATACCTCAGTTCGGCCCGCCGCTGCGACGACGTCGTCGGGGCAGTCCTCGATGCCCTGGAACGCTCCGGAGCAGCAGATGAGACCCTGGTCATCTTCCTCTCCGACAACGGCATGGCGTTTCCCTTCGCGAAGGCCAACTGCTATTTGCGCAGCACCTTGACTCCGTTAGTTGTCCGCTGGCCGGGGGTAACCACTCCAGGCACCGGCAACGCGGACGACTTCGTGAACATGCTCGACCTGTTCCCCACGTTCTGCGACGCGGCCGGTGTCCCAACGCCGGCCGGGCTCGACGGCAGTTCCCTCCTCCCGCTGCTCCTCCAGCAGCGGGAGGAGGGGCGCGAACAAGTATTCACGGTATTCCACGAAACCGCGGCGAAACAGCGCTACGAAATGCGCTGCGTACAGGACGCCAGCTACGGCTACATCTGGAACGCCTGGGCGGACGGCCAGACGCAGTACAGGGCTGAAAACATGTTCGGCCTGTCCTGGAAGGCAATGCTTGCCGCAGCCGAAGACGACCTCGATATCCGCCACCGCGCAGACTTCTACGTCTCCCGGGCGCGCGAGGAACTCTACGATCTCGCATCCGACCCCGATTGCCTGCATAATCTCGCGGCTCAGCCTTCGTTGGCCCCCGTGCTTGCCGCAAAGCGCGAGGCCCTGTCGACATGGATGACTGAAACCGTGGATCCGTTGGGGGCTACTTTCACGGCCGAAGCCGAGGCAGCCAGCGAATTACTGGGCAGCTCCGGCAAATGAACCGCACCAATATCGTGTGGATCTCCACTCATGACATCAACCCCGACCTGGGCTGTTACTCGGGTGTCTGGGCCGGGGCAGAGTACGCGGTGACGCCCCGTCTTGACCGGCTCGCTGCTGAAGGGGCCAGGTTTGACCGCGCGTTCGCCTCCGCTCCGGTGTGCGCGCCGGCACGGTCGGCGATCATGACCGGCTGCTTCCCAACGGCGATCGGGACGATGCACATGCGCACCAAGGCCGTGCCCCCGCCAGAGGTGAGGCTGCTGCCTGAATATTTCCGGCGGGCCGGCTATTACTGCACGAACAACTGGTTCACTGACTTCCAGGTCGACATTCCGCCCACCGTTTTTGACGATTGCTCACCTGCTGCGCATTGGCGGAACCGGCCGAACCCCGACACCCCGTTCTTCGCGGCATTCCACGGCATGGCCACCCACGAATCCGAGATCTATCTGGACGACGAAGCATTTCAGGCTGTCACGGTGAACGTACGGGCCGCGGACAGGCATGATCCGGCGTCGGCGCCCTTGCCGCCGTACTATCCGGACACGGCCGTGTTCCGGCGGGCGTGGGCACGGTACTCGGACCTCATCACCGAGATGGACCACTGGGTGGGGACCATCCTGGACCAGCTGGAGGAAGACGGACTGGCGGAAAACACGATTGTGGTGTTCTGGTCCGATCACGGGAAGGGCATGCCCCGGGCCAAACGTTGGACCACGGAAGCCGGTCTCCGCGAGCCACTAATCCTGCGCTGGCCCGGCGTGATTCCTGCCGGCACCGTACGCGGAGATCTGGTCCACACCATGGATCTGGCCCCGACGATGCTGCGGGCCTGCGGACTGCCTGTTCCCGAATATATGCACGGCGTCCCCTTGTTCGGCCCGGACGGATCCTTCGCAGAGCAGCCGAACGAGTATGTCTACGGCGGACGGGACCGGATGGATGAAGCCGAGGACACCTCCCGCACAGTCCGGGACCAGCGCCTCCGATACATCCGCAACTTCCACCCGGATCGCCCGCCCATGCTCCATACCGACTACCCGGACCGGCTACCGACGTGGTCCGAACTGCGCCGCATCGCGTCGGAAGAGGCAAAACAGCTCGCTTGCGGTGAACCCCGTAACCTGTTCACCGATCTTCAGCGCACGCTCGTGGCCTCGTCCAAGCCCGCCGAAGAACTCTACGACCTCGTCGCGGATCCCCACGAAACCCAGAACCTCGTCGCCGACGCAGCCTATGCCGCGGACCTTGACCGGTTCCGAGATGCGCTGGCGCGGTGGCAGGGCCGCTTCGGGGACTTGGGCCTGATGAGCGAAGCGGAGCTCATCGACCGTTGGCGCCCCGCCGGTCTGCCCCGGACGACAGCCGCACCCCTCATTGTCCAGACGCCAGACGGGGTGGAGGCTCAGTGCCTCACCGACGGGGCGTCCATCGCGTGGACCGCAGACCCTCCCGTCCCCGTCCAGGACCGAAACCCCATGGAACGAGCTGCGGGAAGCCCTGAAATGGACGGACGGCGCTGGCATCTGTACTCCGGACCAGTCCTGAACGACGACGGCGAGCGACTGTGGTTCCGTGCGTGGCGGATCGGGTTCCAGCCCAGCAAAGAAACCCTTGCACCGGTGCCCGCCGGGGCGGAACACGCAAAGTAGCAGGAACAACTCTCAGGCCCAAGTGGCCACCAACAAGGCACTTTCAAGATAGGAACATTTATGGAAACGCTCCCTCCGGATCACCGTTCGGCCAATCAGCTTGTCATTGACCAGCGCCTAGAATCCCTTCTGGCCCGGCTGAGCCTTGAGGAGAAGGTGCGGTTGTTGACGGGCCGGGATTTTTGGACGACGTGGCCGGTGGAGAAGATCGGGCTGCGGCGGATGTTGTTTTCGGACGGTCCGACGGGGGTGCGCGGGGAGGTCTGGGATGAGCGTGAACCGTCGATGAATTTCCCGTCAGCGACGGCGATCAGCTCCAGCTGGGACCCGGCCATGGCCGACCGGCTGGGTGCTGCATCAGCGGTCGAGGCCCGCCGCAAGGGTGTCGACGTCGTTCTGGGTCCGACGATCAACCTGCACCGTTCCCCGTTGGGTGGCCGGCATTTCGAGGCGTTCAGCGAGGATCCGGTCCTGACCGGTGAACTCGCGGCCGCGTATGTGGCCGGGGTCCAGCGCAACGGCGTCGGCGCCACCCCGAAGCACTACGTGGCCAACGACTCCGAGACGGACCGGTTCACGGTGGACGTTCTCGTCGACGAGCGCCCATTGCGCGAGCTGTACCTGTTGGCGTTCGAGAAAGCCATCGTGGACTCGAAGGCTTGGCTGGTGATGAGCGCGTACAACTCGATCAACGGGGCCACGGCCACGGAAAACGAGTTGCTGGAAACACCGCTGAACAGCGAATGGGGTTTCGACGGGGTCGTGATCAGCGACTGGACCGCAGTGCGCAGTGTCAACTCCGCCAGCGCTTCCCAGGACCTGGTCATGCCCGGCCCTGACGGGCCGTGGGGCGCAGAGCTCGTACTGGCGGTCAAGTGCGGGAAGGTCCCGGAGGCGAGCATCGACCGGAAGGTGCTGCGGATCCTGCAGCTGGCCGCTCGGGTCGGAGCGCTGGAAGGGTTCGAGCCTGTGCAGGCCGAACCGGCGGACCGGGAGGACCCGCTCGCGTTCGCGAGGGAAGCGTCCGCGGCCGGCACCGTGATGGTGAAGAACGACGGCGTGCTGCCGCTGGAGCCTGCCTCTGCCGGCAAGATCGCGGTGAGCGGGCACAACGCCTTGCAGGCCCGCACCCAGGGCGGCGGATCTGCCACCGTGCTGCCCGAGAAAATCGTCACACCTTTGGAGGGGATCCGTGCAGCCTTCGGCGAGGAAAACGTCTCCTACAGTGTCGGCGCGGTGGTGCAGGAAGGCATCGCCGAACTGCCTTTGGAGCAGTTGACCAACCCGGTGACCGGCGGCCCGGGGCTGCGGGTGCGCTTCTTTGCTTCCACCAACACCGAGCTCTTCGCGGAGAACCGCCGTTCCACCGCGTTGGTTTGGTTCGGCGGGGACGCTCCGATCGCGGAGTCCTCCATGGTGCAGTTCCAGACCCTCTACACCCCGGAGGAGACCGGCACTATCCGCCTGGGCTTCGCCACCGTCGGTCACGGCCGGATCTTCCTGGACGGGCAACTCCGGCACGAAGCCACGATCGTCCCCGTTGGCACCGACCTGGGGGCCGCGTTCCTCGCCCCGCCCTCGGAAACCATCCCCGTCCACGTCACCGCCGGCACACCCGTCGACGTCCGGATCGAGCTGGACCTCGCCAACCGAGCCACCGAGCTGTCCAACGCGCTCAGCGTCACAATCGGCACGGAGGCTGACAACCCCGACCCCGAAGCGCTCATCATCGAAGCCGCCAAGGCCGCACGTGAAGCCGACGTCGCCGTCGTCGTCGTCGGCACCAACTCCCGGGTGGAATCCGAAGGCTACGACCGCACCGGCCTGGAACTGCCAGGCATGCAGGACCGCCTGGTCCACGCCGTCGCTGCCGCCAACCCGCGCACCGTCGTGATCGTCAACTCCGGTTCCCCCGTCCTCATGCCCTGGCGCCGCGAGGTCGCGGCCACCCTGATCGGCTACTTCGGAGGGCAGGAATTCGGCAACGCCCTCGCGGACATCCTCACCGGACAATCCGAACCAGGCGGCCGGCTCCCCACTACCTGGCCCGCCACCCAAGGCAGCGTCCCCGTCCTCAACACCACCCCCGACGCGGCCGGCAAACTCCGTTACAACGAAGGCATCCACATCGGCTACCGCGCCTGGCTCAAAGCCGGCGCTACCCCCGCCTACGAATTCGGGTACGGACTCGGCTACACCGAATGGACCCTTGACTCCGTTGACGCTCCTGCGATTGCGGTGCCCGGCGCCGTCGTGCCCCTCGATGTGACTCTGACCAACACCGGCACCCGCCCCGGCAAACAAGTCATCCAGGTCTACGCCGAACGGCACGGCTCGGCCGTGGACCGTCCCGTGCGCTGGCTCGTTGCCTTCGCCCCCGTGTGGGCTGAACCCGGCGAGACCCTCACGGCGGTCATCAACGTGCCTACCCGGCTCCTGGCATATTGGGACAACGGCTGGGCCTACGAACCCGGGGACTACCGCCTGCGCATCGGCACATCAGTCACTGAGCTTCCGCTGTCAGTGGGCTTGGAGCTGAGTGCCTAGGCAGGTCACCTGCCACGGGTATTGGCGCCCGTCGGAGGCGGGTTTAAAGTCGGTGGGTAGTTTCTGCCGCGTGGGCGGTTCCGGGGCATTACGTACTGTGCGTGTTCTCGAGCGCGCGGACACCTTCGGTGATCCCGAGATCCATGCGGCGGCATAGTCGCCGCCGCCGGCGCCTGCAGCGTCGATCACTGGGGGTCGCCCTGCCGGCCTGAAACAAAGTCCGTCGGCGAGGTGCGATGTAGGATCGCGGCATGACGGTCCCCGTTAGCGTACAGACTGTTCGCCCCCGCAGGCGGGCAGCCGTCCGGCGCGAGGCGACGCCGGATGAAGTCGGCTCGACATGGGGCCGGCGGTGGGCAAGGTCTGGGACTTCATTCGCAGTCAGCCGGATCTGTGGAGGGATGGCCACAACATCTTCGCTACCACCACCCGAACAGGCCCGACGAGCCCCTTCTGTGCGACTTCGGCGTCGAAGTCACACGTGCCTTTCCAAGGCCCGGAATGCGGTTCGAGTCTCACCTCGGGCACAGTGTTTCCGCGGGTCAGGGGTTTTTGGGCTCTGATTGCGCACAGATTGTGGTGTGRAGAGCCCCTGCGGGAATGGGCGGCGCTGGACACCCACAAACGCTCTGAAGCGGGTTGCCGTGCCCGACGTGTTGCCACATCGCCCCTTCCCTGTTTCAAAAGCTGGTTGCAGGCAGCAGTTTCAGCTTCTGTTTTCCGTGCCCGGCTCGTCCCGCTGTTTTGGGGCGATGGCTGTTGGGGCGGTGCGAGCGGCAATGACCAGGGTAAAGGCTGTCGCGAGGCCCAGAATCGTCCAGGCGTAGATCTCCCGGCCGGGGAGATCGGTTGTCGCCAGCCAGCGGATGGCATAGTTCGCGGTGGCACCCACGGGAAAGGTGAACACCCAAAACATTTGTGTGAAGGGAAGCTTTCGGTACTCGGGGACGAGCATGACCTGCATCAGCACCATGAACAGCAGCACGCCTGTTAGGCCGAGCTGGACTGCCCCCACAGGGCCTGGATGTGACACCATCCAGGCGATGTTGGCCGTTGCCGGCGCAGCGAGGTATGCGGACAGTCCGATCTTGGCAGCTGGTGGCACCTCGCCGCCGCTCATCAGGCGCACGGTGACGACCGTTCCCATGACCAGCCAGAAGAACACGCCAGCGCCAAACGCGGCCACGGCCGCATTAAGGGCGTGGATGCTTGAGAACCCGATGCTGGCAACGAAGGCCCCGGCCGAGACGGGCAGCAGGTAGCCGGGATGGATGGATTGCATGGATACCCCGCCGGTGACCCAGTGCGCGAGGAGCTGGGCAGCGACGACGGCTAGGCCTGCAATGAAAGCCATACACAGCCAGGCGCCCCATGGCGGCAGATACTGGCTGTAGTGCGACGAAAGCAGGATCCCCACTAGGGGGATGAAGGACGCAAAGGGCCCCGCCACTTCGTGTCTCAGGTCGGCCCGGAATGTTCCTTTTCGGCGAAGGCCCCGAAAAACGTAGACGGCGGTCAGAATCAGCCATAGAGCGCTGGCTGCCCCGTAAAAGATTTCCTCCGGCCACATCGGGGATCCGAGAGAACTCCTCGCGGCGGACCAGCCGCCGCCAAGACCGGCAAGCCCCAAGGGAATGCCGAAGCGGCTCAACGCCGGCATTCCCGACAGGGTGGCCGGGGGCAAGGCGCGGACCTGAGGGGCCGGCGTCAGCGCAGCTGCGGTGCCAGTATCAGTCATCTCGTCAGTCCGCCCGGTTGGTGCGTGAAGATGAGCAGCGTGCTCGTCGCGGTGGCGAGGAGTTCTCCGTCGGCGGTGCTGAGGCGGCCTTCGGTGAATATCACGCGCGAGCCTGTTTTCACGACTGATCCCTCTGCGCGAAGTGCGCCCTTCTGGAGTGTGAGGGGCCGCAGATACTTGACCGCCAGGTCGATGGAGATGTATCCGATCCCGGCTTCCAAGGTGGTGTGTGCTGCGCAGCCCAGCACCGTGTCGAGGAGCGTGCAGGCCAGGCCGCCGTGCACCATCCCGAGGGGGTTGTAGTGCGCTTCGCCAGGCTGGCACTGGAACTCGACGTGTCCGTGCCTCGCGTCGACGAGATCGAATTTCATAAGGGAAGCGATCGGTGGCGGCGCGATGCTGCCTTCGCGGAGGCCGGAAAAGTAGTCCAGACCAGACAGCCGTGGCAGCTGCTCGAGCGCGATTGCCGGATCAATCCAGGTGAAGGTTTCCGAGCGTTGCGCTGAGGCGTTGGTTGACACCGGGGTTTCCTCCTTGAGTTCTCCGCAGGTCTTCAGGGTTTCCCGCGGTCATGCGGGGGCATTGGCCGGCAAAGCCGGGTACAGATCGGAGATCGGGCCGGACAGGCCGAGCTTCACGCCGGCGCTGATCTCGTCCACGATGACCTCGTAATCACCTTGCTCGAGCCCGTCGAAGGACTTCCGTGCGACTTCCTCGGGGGAGGTCTTCGGGGCATCGACGCCCTTAGCCATGGCTGTGTCCATGTAGCCGACGTGAACACCGGTGACCTGGGTGCCTTGAGGTGCCAGTTCCACGCGGAAGGAGTTGGTCGCTGACCACAACGCGGCCTTTGATGCGCTGTAGGCGCCGGTGAGTGCGATCCAGCTGAGCACCGAGTGGATGTTGAGGACCGCTGACGTCGAGCTGGTGGCGAGTACCGGTGCGAATGCCCTAGTCAGGGCGACGGGTCCGAAGAAGTTGGTCTCCATGACGTCGCGGATCTCCTCGTCGGACAGTGCCAACAGAGTGTCGGATTCGATGCTCGTACCGGCGTTGTTGATTAGGACCGTGACGTCCTGGGCCTGGGCGACGGCGGCCCGGATCGAGTCAGCGTCGGTGACATCGAGTGTGAGAGGGACGACCCGGGGATCGTTCCACTCTCGCGTACGTCGGGCTGTCGCATACACCTTCGCAGCGCCACGGGTGAGAGCCTGTTCCACGAGCTCGCGGCCCAGTCCTCCGTTCGCGCCGGTGACTAGGACGACGGAGCCAGATAGCAGTGGCATAGTTTTCTCCTGATGTCGGATAGGGCGGCGACGCGGTTGTTGCGGCCTCAGAGTCTCAGGCTATCCGAGTCGGTTGGATTTTCCAACTCACTGTATACTTGGAGAAAGTACCGAAAGCAGGTGAACGATGAATCCGCCGACCGATGCGGCAGCAGGCGCGCCGAGGGCGTGTTTCATCGCTGCAGGCCTTGACGTGTTGGGGGAGCGGTGGGCGCTGCTGGCGCTTCGCGAGATGTCGCTGGGCGTTCACCGGTTCGACCAGATCGCCCGTAATACGGGCGCGTCCCGCGACATCCTGACCGGCCGGCTGCGCACACTCGAAAGCCATGGCGTGATCGAGCGCGTCCAGTACTCTGAGCGCCCTCCGCGCTACGAGTACCACCTCACAACTTCCGGAGCCGAAGTCGCGCCCATCCTCATTTCACTCGCGGCGTGGAGCAGCACATGGATGCGCGACGAGACACCCCGCGCCTCCTACAAGCACAGTTGCGGGGCCGACCTGAAGCCGTTGGTGTCGTGTGCGGAATGCGGTGAGGAATTCAAGCCAGGAAGCTTGATGCTGGGACCGCTTGTGTCAACGGCCGGTACGGACCCGACGTCCGGCCAATAACCTCTGAAACCCGACAGGGGACGACGGCGGTACATCCCGCCGTCGTCCCCCGGCCACCGTTGCGCCCGGCTTTCGCCGGTTTGATTCCTTGGAATCAAGCCTCAGGTATCTTCCCGAAGCAGATCGACGACGGTATCGCGGTGTCGTAGGGTGAATGGCCCGCTGCGTATCTCTAACCGATCTGCGCGTACAGGGCTTCTGCTTCCGGATTGTTGCCGCTGGTTTGAAGAATGACTGGCGCCAGCCGCAGCTGCGATCCTTTCCAGTTCCGCCACTAGTCGAGTCGCCGCGCGAGGCCACGCGCTGCCGGGTCCGTAATGACACGCCTGACCTCCCACCCGCCGTCCAGCAGCGAGGTGCCCCATGCCCTATAGCCTCCCTGAAGAAGGTAACAACGAAGACATTCGATACAAAGTCTTCAGGTGCGTCCAGGATCAGTGCGACGAATGCTCTCTCTCGGGCGCCTTCTCGAGGGCGGGGCTGGAACTGAACGATCGCGAATCCGAATCCGGAAGACGAAGCGAACATTTCGGAAATGACCATCAAAATCAGGCCAATTGAAAGGCATTGCCGGACGCCCCAGTCTGAGAGGCCGTGGGTGCGGGCACCGTCAGACAGGACGCTGTCGACGGCCCGCACTCCTTCGATCGTGTTCAAGAGATGCCGAACGTCCTGACGCCTGGGACCAAAGCCCGCCCCCTCCGCTATCAAAACTGGGCCCACCTAAACCCGGGTGATCGAGGCACCTCAAACGGCACGGGTCGCGCAAGAGCAGGGCACCCCTCGACGACGTTGGCGAAGACGCAACATACTTTTGGGTCCGGATCGAGGGGCAAAGCCGAACGCTCGTCTTTGACGGTGACGGATCAATTGTTCGCGCAATCTCCGCTAGCCACCCACCGGCGAGGCGTCCGCTCAGCTATGACCTAATAGCTCTCCTGGAACCCTAGGGATACAAGACGAAGGGATTAGGCCAGGCCCGCGCTCCGTGGCAACGGCGGGGGCAGGGCTATGCCTGGGTATGGCGTCGTGCGTGGTGAGCGCTGCGGAGGCGGGGCTGCCGCTGTTCCCGGGCGACGGCTACGTCACTTCCCGGGTACCAATACAGGTCGGGCTTCAAGATTTAGAGCTAGGTCGACCTGGAATATGGCTAAGAATGGACTTAGAGAAGCCACCATCGACACAGATGTCTTGCCCGGTGACATAGCCCGATAGTGGGCCTACAAGAAATTCGATTACGTTCGCAATGTCGATGGGGTCTCCAATTCTTGACAACGGAATAATATCTTCCCTCGCTTTCTTAATTTGGGGATCGACATACATTTTTTCAGTCATCCGTGTATGAGTCATACCCGGGGATACCACATTTACACGAATTCCGTCAGGTGCCCATTCCAGTGCGAGTGTTTGGGCTAGCATTGTCAATGCAGCCTTGCTGGGGCTGTAAGCACCTGATCCGGCATGTGGTAGCTGGCCAGACATTGAAGAGGTAAAACAAGCGGAACCGCGGCTATGCCTCAAATGTGCGTAGCTTGCTTTGGCAAGAAGCCACGCGCCGCGGAGGTTAACGGAGAACATGCCGTCCCAGTCCTCAATGGATAGCTCGCATATTGGACCAGGGCTAGCGATTCCGGCATTTGCCACCAACGCGTCTAGCCCACCGAATTTGGCTACCGCAGCTCCTACAAGCTGACTTGGCACTTCGGGATCACCGAGGTCGCCCGCCAATGCGATGGCGGTACCTCCCATTGACTGGATTGAACGAACAACTTGTTCTTGGCTAGCGTTCGATTCGTGTCCACACACCGCAATCATCGGGTGTACGCCCCGAGCGAGAGCCGCCTCTGCGAGTCTCAGGCATGTAGCTGCGCCTATGCCGCTACTTCCGCCACTGACCAAAACTCTCATCGCACACACTCCGTTTGACAGGGATTCACTTGGGAATCATTTTTGACTACCAAAATATGATAGAAAATCATAGACTACAAACCTCTCAGCTCGCTTTGCAATTCAATTCGCAATGAGTTCCCAGCCTTGATTTTTGAGATCCTGCATTGCCTTCTTAAATTCCTGTACGGGGTTCTCTTCGCGAATGATCTCGAGAACAACGTTATTGACTCCGCAGGTTGTTTTGACGGCCTTTCCTAACCCGTCCCAGTCGATCACTCCAGTGCCGATTGGATCATGACCCCAGGTTTCCCTGCCCGTATCAGAAATATGCACAAGTCCAATTGATTCGTGATTCTCAAGCAAACTTGCTACGGGATTCTCCCCTATGTAGGCAGCATTGGCGACATCGTACACGATCTTGAGTGAGTCATCGTTGACGGTACGTACGATACCTGCCAGGTCCTGGATGGTAGGAGTGAAGCAATATGGAGTGTTTTCCATAAGTAGTCGTATGCCAGCCTGTTTGGCCACCGGAATCAGAATCGCCAGGCTCTCGTACATCCACCCATAGGTCTTTTCGAGCGATGGTGAAATCATGGGACGTCTTGTGCCGGGGGATATTACAACCTCGGGGACATCCCAAGCTACAGCTAGGTCAATCACCGACTTGATGTGCTCAATACTTTTGCGACGCATATTAGCGCCGGGGCTAGCCAAATTGATGTCATATCCACCGGCATTCAGCGACCTGATTTTGGCGCCGTATTCATTGAGTCTTGCATAAATTGCCGAGCGCTCCGAGCTGGATGTTTCATCCGGCCAGCAATGCGGAGAGCTAATCGGAACTTCAAAAGTCTCATATCCATTGTCGGCGAGTTCCGCAATCGCATCAATTGCCGTAGCTGACCAAAGATAGGAAAATGTATTAATAATCATACAGAACATCCTCGCAATACTGTGCGTGTGGAGAAAGCTTGTTTCATTCATAACGCAATGTGAATTTCGATCCTGGGTAAAGGATCGCACCGTTGGAGAGCCAGACGGCCCGAAGAGACCAGGGGCAGACGCGCCCCTTCTTGTCTATTCGAGCCGCCACGGCTTCCCAGGGACAAGCGTGCCTACTGGGAACGTTTCGCCTCGTCGCTGGCCGACGAAATGCTCAAGAGCAGGTGCTCGCCTTCGAGTACTTCGGGGTCGGCGGGAGCTACGGTGGCACGTCCTGCCCGGCTGCCGGTCTCGGGCAAGGTGAAGTAGACGATGAGGCAGAGGGCAACAACAACTGTCATGTAGATCGCGACATACATGGGATGTCCGGCGCCGACGAACGCGGCGGCGATCAACGGCGCGGTACCACCGAAGACGGCGATCACGATTTGGTGTGCGAAGCCGATGCCGGATACACGGACTGAGGCGGGGAACAGTTCTGCCTGGATGGTCGGGTAGACGGCTTGCCAGATACCGAGAACCACCCACCCGGACGCCGATACCAGAACGTAGACGCCGAAGCCCGGCTGGTTCAGCAGCAGGAGCATGGGGTAGAAGAGAACGATCATGCCGATGGCACCGATGATCGGGAAGATTTTGCGTCGGCCGAGTCGATCAGAGAGCGCGCCGCAGATCGGCACGATGACAACGAGCAGGGCTAGCCCGATAACGTTTCCGGCCAGGGTGGAGGCCAGGTCCCGGCCGGTGGTCAGTTTGGCGTAGGTGGGAAGGAAAGTGGCCCAGGTGTAGTAGGCCACTGCAGGGGCGGACAGCGCTGCTGCCTGCAGCAGCGCCTTCGGGTGTTCGCGAAGCAGGTCCATCAGGCGGGCCGCGGCGGACTTTTGATCGACGAGGGCAGTTGCCTCAAACTCGGGGGTCTCTTCTGCCCGGGCCCTCAAGACAATGCCGACGACGCCGAGGATGCCCCCCAGGACGAACGGGATGCGCCAACCCCAGGCGGCGAGGTCCGCTGGAGTAAAGGATGATGTCACCATTGCCGCGGCGCCGGTCGCTGCGAGGGTCGCCAGGCCGCTTGCCATGTTGGTGAACGAACCGAACAGGCCCCTCCGGTTCGCGGGAGCGTGTTCCACCATGAATGCGATGGCGCTCTGCCCTTCACTCCCGGCCGAGATTCCCTGGAGGATGCGCGCAACCAGAAAGAGAACGGGCGCTGCATAGCCGATGGTCGCAAATGAAGGTGTGAGGCCGATGATCAGAGCACCGAGCGCCATCCCGGAGATGGATAGAGTCAGGATGCGCCTTCGGCCGAATCGGTCGGCCAGTGGAGAGATGATGATTCCGCTGAGCGGGCGTACGACAAACCCGAGCGCGTAGGTGAGCAGGGCTGCGATAAGGGAGGCGAACGGGGAATCGCTTGGAAATATCTGTGATGAGAACACCGCTGCCAGCAGCCCGTAGACGTACCAGTCGTACCACTCCACGAAGTGGCCGATCGTGCCTGCCACCATATTGACGGTGCGGCGAGGATGCTCAGACACGTCGGCTAGCTCCGAAGGGTCTGGACTGCCGACGGCTTCTTTTGAGGTCTTCATTGAACTCTCCATATTTTCACGTTTGCTGCGGAGGGGGTATTGGAATATTCCCGGACACATGAAACGGTGTGCGGGTTTTGCCCGGCTGTAACTCGGCTCGACGGGACAGCCGACTGCCAAGGCCAAGTGCCGGCGCAACGCATAGGCGCTGCCTGACTTGCAGTGGGAGAGAAGCTGATCCAGCCTCTCTCCCTTGAGATCGATTGCAACAGATTCATGAATGAGATCGGTTGCTGAGATCGGTTGCAAGCAACGATACGTAGGCTAGTCAGCTCTGTCAACGGTCATTTTCGATTCAGCGAATGGAGGTCCAAACCTTTTGCCAGCAGGTAGCCAAAGGACAAGTGGAAACCGATCCACACGAGCCGGCCGTAAAGAGTCATCCCTGAACCGGCAGGGACTTCCCATTGTTGAGATCAAGGAAACGGACTCCGGACCAGGTGCAGTCCAAGCTGCCGTACGATGCCCAGTACTCGTCCCAATGCGCAAGCTTCCAGCGATCCCTCTCCAGACCCCGCTGAATGAGTCGCCCCCGGAGAGTATCCTGGGGGACCTGCACCCGTACCACCGTGGTCTCCGAGGTAGGCCAGTGGAATTCTTCCGCGGCGCGCGTCAGGTAGTCCGGTACGGCGAAGTACGCACCGAACGGTGCGTCGAGTACGACCGATCGTCCCAGTCGCAGATTCGCTCCGGCTATATCCATGAGCGTCTCGTACTCCAAGGGCAGAACATTCTCCCGGTAAAACCCATTGGATTCCCGATCACTGGGGTCGTGTCCGGCTGCCTTCAAAGCAAACTCGACAAGGCGGCCACAGATCCGGTCCTTGTCCAGATATGCAGCTCCATGCTCTTTTGCTGTTTGCTGGGCAATGGTCGTCTTTCCGGACCCTGCAGGGCCGATGACAATGAAGACTTTGGGGACCGTCATCGGCGGGCCTCTGCCACTGCCGACAGGAACTCGCTGGCGGCCTCAGTGACACGGGAGAAGTCGCCGTCGGGCTGCCATGCTTTGGTCACGGCACTGCCGACGCCAACGCAGGCGACGCCGGCGGCGAACCATTCTGCGACGTTCCCGGGGGTGACGCCGCCTGCCGGCATGACCGGCATGTGCGCCAGCGGGGCGAGGACCGATTTCACGTAGGGGATGCCGCCGGCTTCCGTGGGGAAGAGCTTGAGGATGTCAGCGCCGGCTTCGGCAGACTCGACTAGTTCCGTCGGCGTGTAAGCGCCGCTGATTGTCGGTACCTGGTACCGGTTGGCCGTACGGATCATTGCCGGGTTGAGCTGGGGGCTGACCAGGAAGTCAGCGCCGGCGCGGATGCACTCATAGGCTGAGTGCTCGTCCAGAACTGTTCCCGCTCCGACCGCTACTCCACTGGGCCCGTGCTTGGCAGAGAGCCGTCTGATCACGTTCACTGCACCCGGGATCGAGAGCGTGATTTCAAGGGCGCGAAAACCTCCGGCGATCGCCGCTTCGGCGACGCGTTCTGCTAGGTCTTCGTTCCCAAGGCGCACGATGAGGACGGCGCCGGACCGGTCGATTGTCTTGAGGGTGCGAAATTTCTTGTACATTGCTGGCCTTTCTTTTGACCAAGGCAGGTCCTTATTCCGGAGCATCCCTGGGCCACTTTTGAAGTGTCGTTGACAAACTCTCCCACCATCCATAGTGTTATTGCAACCGATCTCAGCAATCGATCTCATACTTAGCAAAGGGGCTGGCAGATGAGTGGACCACGCACGATCATCCTTGGTGCTTCACACTGGCACATCCCGCTCTGCGCGCGGGCGATCGGCGAAGAACACCAGGTCGTCGGCATCAGTGACGAGGACGTATCGCTCGTCCGGGGTCTTGCGGAAGCGTGGAACGCGCCCGTGGAGGCTGACTGGCGGAACTTGGTGGATCTGCCGGATCTCGGGCTTGCCTATGTCTTCGGCCCGCACAGTGGCATGGCGGAAAAATGTCTTGCGCTGATCGAGCGCGGCATTCCGTTCGTGGTAGAGAAGCCTCTCGGCACCTCCCTTGCGGAACTTTCCGGGGTGCGGAAGGCCGCGGAAGCTGCCGGTGTACCCGCGACAGTCCCGTTGGTTCAGCGGGGCGGCCCCACCGACCGTTGGCTGGCCAAGGCCGGTCGTCCGACATACCAGAGAATCTCCTTTGTCGCCGGGCCGCCCTCGCGCTACCTGGATAACGGCAATCCTTGGATGCTGGACCCCGCTGCCGCAGGTGGTGGTTGCTTGGCGAATCTGGCACCGCATTTTGTCGATCTTTTCCTGCAGAGCAGTAACGAGTCAGCGGAGAACGTAGGTTCCCGGCTCTCTTCCGTTCTGCACGGTGCGGGTGTTGAGGACCATGCCAGCCTCATCATTACCACTCCGAGCGGGCGTGAAGCCATCATCGAGGTGGGTTACGCATTCCCGGGTTCGCGCTTGAAGCGCTACTGCAGCTTCACGTCGGCGGGCGAGGCCGGATTCGCATCTGTCGACTCAGACGGTTCTGCCACGTTCACCACGCTGGACGGGGCGACGGAGTCCGCCGTGATCGACGTTGACAGTGACCCTCTCTATGATCTGTTCGTACGCCGTGTCGCGAAGACACTGGAAGACGGATTCCGAGGGCTGCCAACACTGGCCCAGCTTGAAGATGCGATGCGCCCGATTTGGCAGGCATATGACGACCACGGAGGAAGAGAAGATGGCAGACCTTAGTATTGACGTTGTCGCGAAGGCGGCCGGTGTCCACCGCTCTACGGTTTCCCGGGCATTCTCCCGGCCGGAAGCGGTAAAAAGCGAAACCCGGGAGCACATTCTCCGCATCGCCGAGGGGCTCGGCTACACGATGAGCCCGCTCGCCCAGGCGTTGCGTCGAAAGACCAGCACCTTCGTCCCTCTGATCGTGCCTGACATCACCAACCCGTTCTTTGCGGAACTTGCCAAGACCATGACGCAGGCCGCTGATGAGCGCGGTTACCAGCTGTTGCTGTGTGTCACGAACGGAGACCCTGCCAAGACCGAGGGGTACTTCACCGCGATGCAGGCCATGTACGCGCCCTTCGGAATCGTCGCGCCCTCGACGAAAGTCGATACCGACGCCCTCAAGCGCTTCGATTTTGGCCACCGGGTGGTAGTGATCGACCGCGTGGACGGCGACTCCTCGGTTCCAACCGTCACCGTCGACAGCCGCCGCGGAATAGTCCTGGCCCTTGAGCACCTGCGTTCCCTCGGGCACACCTCGATCGGCTACGTTTCCGGTATCTCCGGGACCCACACTGCGCAGGACCGGATGGACGCGTATCTGGAGCTGTCAGCGGAAGGCAGCAGCACGCCGCTTGTACTCGACAGCGGCTCCGATCCGGACGCAGGGGCGCGCGCGGCAAAGCACTTTCTCGAGATGGAGAATCCCCCGACGGCGATTATCGCCGCCAATGACATGGTCGCCTTCGCGGTGATCTCGGCCCTTGGCCAAAGCGGTATCCGCGTGCCGGAGGACGTATCGGTCATGGGCTTTGACGGCTTGGCATTGGCCGCCCGGTTCAACCCGCCTTTGACCACAGTGCGGCAGCCGATTGCTGACATGGGAAACATCGCTATTGAGCTGGCAGAGAAGCAGAACCTGAACGGATCGGTAGACCACGTCGTTCTGGAACCTGAACTTCTGGTGCGCGCCTCCACCTCAGGGCCACGCAAATGACCGGGGCCAACGCCAGGACGCTGCGACGGCTGCCCGGGCTGCGGCACACCGACCACGTCGGCCTGACGGTTCCGAACCTCGAGGACGCAATCAGGTTCTTCGTCGAGGTACTCGGCGCCGAGGAGTTGTATCGCTCCGACCGCGGACCCGACCCCGAGTTCATGCCCACGAACTTCGATGTCCCTGCTGATGCCCGGCTCACCCTCGCCATGCTGCGACTGCCCCCGAACCTGAACATCGAGCTTTTCGAATGGAGCAGCGCAGAACGGCGGGAAACCCCGCCACGGCATTGCGACGCAGGCGGCCACCACCTGTGCTTCGTTGTGGACGACGTAGACGAAGCGGTCGCCGTGCTTCAGGAAACCCCGGGAGTACGCGTGCTCGGGGAGCGCAAGGAAGTCGCCGGCGACAGTCCTCGCGTGGCGGGCAACCGCTGGACTTACTTCATCACCCCCTGGGGGCTGCTGATGGAGATCGTCGACCGATCCCGCGTCGCAGCCCCACCACGGCTGGTCGGTCCCGCGGACTGGGCATCAACTCAAGACACTTTCAGGAAGGACGCTTAAATGCGACTGGCAGGCCACACACTAGGCACTCCGAACCATACGGTCCCCCAGGCAATCAGGCTTTTTCGAGCCGCAGGGCTCGATGCCGCAGAAGTCATTTACCAGGATGGCTACTCTTCGGGTCTCCCTCAGGGGGACCGGCGCGCCGCCATGGAGGCATTGAGGGCGGCGGAAGATGAGGGCCTGCCCATCATTGGACTTACGCCCTACACCACGGCCATCAACGCTCTGGAGGAGAGTGAATGGCGCGGCGGAGTAGACGAATTCCGCGGCGCGATTGAGACCGCGCATCTGCTCGGGGCCGACCGGGTGCGCGTGTACGCGGGATCCTGGCATCCGGGGGACGCCGATCACGCCGGGCGATGGGCGAGACTGCGGGAGGCCCTGCAGACCCTGGCGCCTGAGGCTGAGCAGGCCGGGGTGCGTCTGTGCGTGGAGAACCATTTCGGCACCATGACCCAGACTGCGGCCGAAACCGCGGCGCTCGTTCGGGAGGTTGCGCACCCCGCTGTTCGTGTTCTCTACGACCAGGCCAACCTGACCTTCACCCACGACGAGACGTTCGAACAGGCTTTTGCTGTTCAAGGCGAACTGATCGGTCACGTACACGTCAAGGATCTCGTGTTCACCGATCCCTCGGCGGCCTTCCGCGCAACGGAAACGGCCCGCGTCAACGCGTCCGAGCGTTCCGTCCGATCAAGAGTTATCGGGAGCGGTGTCCTTCCCTGGCCCGAGATTCTCGCTGCGCTGCTGCGCCACGGCTACGATGATCTGCTGAGCATCGAGTATGAGTACCGCTGGCACCCGCAAGATCTCCCGAGCCCGGAGGACGGGTTTCGGGAATCAGCGGCCGCCCTGCGCGGAATGCTTTCTGATCTGGCTGAAGTGCAGGAGGCACGATGAACGCCCAGCGTCTGCGCGTCGGCGTCATCGGCGCGGGAAATATCGCCTCCATTGCCCAATTGCCCACACTCGTACAGCGCGACGATGTTGACTTGGCGGCCTTGGTGTCACGGCGGGAGGATCCGGGAAACCTGGTCCGGCGCTGGGGTTTCGGTGCCGCGTACCGGTCAGTGGAGGACATGCTGGCCTCCCAGGACCTGGATGCCGTCTTCGTCCTCACTCCGCGGTCCGAGCACGCGCACGCCGTCCAGCTGTGCCTGGACAATGACGTCGACGTGTTTTGCGAAAAGCCCCTGGCTCCGGCCACCGAGGAGGCAGGACGCTTGGCGGACCTCGCCGACGAGCGCGGCCGCATCCTGATGGTCGACTTCAACCGCCGCTACGCACCTGTGTACGTGGCAGGGCGCGAGGCATTTGGTGAGAAGGGCGCTACCTTCTGCGTCGCCCAAAAGAACCGCCCCGGATCGGAATACCGCGCGACGTTCGAGAACGCCATTCACATGGTTGATCTGCTCCGCTGGTACTGCGGCGGCGAACCCGTGGACGTGGCCGCGCATTCAGCCGGCGATGACCCTTGGGAAGAAGACGGCGTCGCAGCCATCATCCGCTTCAGTACCGGCAACACCGGAGTGCTGATGGCAGCTCGAACCGCAGGTGCCTGGAACGAAAAACTGGACGCCTACGGCGACGGAAAGACCGTGGAGGTACGTGCACCCGAAACAGTATCGACCACTGTCAGCGGCGTCACCACATCACGCGAGCTTAGCGCCGAGGCCTACGGTTGGGCCACAGCGACCGACACACTCGGATTCTCCGCCGCCGTCCACCATTTCCTGGACCGCGTCGCCGACAGGGCGCAGCCCCTCACCTCGGGTCGCGAGGCCGTCCACACCCAGCGGCTGCTCGACCGGATTCTCGCAGCCTCCGGGCTGCCCACAGAAGAACAAGACGGCCGCCAATGGGCAAGCCACGCCACGAGCGGCCAAGGCCGCTGAGCAGCAAAAGGCAACAGGTTGAGCATCCACGTGGTTGGCTTTGCCGCAAAGTAGTGGCCCACGAAGCAGTCAAGACCGAAACCACCGGACACGTCAGAAAACACACCTTACGTAAGGATCAATGAAGATGAATCGAGTAGCTGTCACACTGACCGCAGGGGAGAAGCGGGTCAGCCGCGCCATGAACGGCAGGACCAAATGAGCCTCAAAGACCACGTTGTCCTGGTAACCGGATCAAGCGGCGGGATCGGTGACGCAGTTGTCGACGCACTCACAGCCGCGGGCGCCCGCATCATAGGCGCCGACCGCGCCCCCAAGGCTGACCAGGCACTGGCGGACTTCTTCCCGCTCGACGTCACCTCCGAAGAGCAATGCTCCGGCGTCGTCCGCGACATCACGGCGAAGTACGGGCGCATCGATGTGCTCATTCATGCAGCGGGAGTACTAGGCACCACCCCGGAAATAATGGAGACAACGACGGAAGAGTTTGAATCCATCATGCGGATCAACTCCTCCGGAACGTTCTCGATGGTACGAGAGACGGCGCAGTCGATGCTTGGGTCCGGTACTGCAGGCGCGATCGTGATCCTCTCGTCCGTGGCAGCAAAAGAAGCGCGCCGCAACTACCTGCCCTATAACGCCAGCAAGCTTGCCGTGCTTCACATCATGTGGTCATTCGCTGAGTTGCTCGGTCCCAACGGCATCTCCGTCAACGCCATCGCACCAGGCCCGGTGAACACTCCCATGTGGGCGCAATTCGCAAAGGACTCCGGTCCGGACGCCGCCGCCAACCGGGCCAAGCGGGCCGCCCAACTGCCGATGCGCCGATTCGCCGAGCCAAATGAAGTCGCCCGCGCCATCCTTTTTCTGGCGGATCCGGACAACCGATACATTACTGGCGTAACTCTCGATGTCGCAGGCGGAGCTCACCTTGGCATGGGGACCTGATCCAGGAGCTGCAGAACGCGCACAGACAAAGACGAATCCAATCGAAAGCTACGGAAGAGCCAAAGTTGGAGAGCGTCGCCGGTGAACCCCGTGCCGCACAGGTCAGACATTCCAGCAAATGCCTCCTGCGGCGTATCGTCCCTTTCCGGGTCTGCCCTCGTAGCCAGTATGAGTCCCGGATTGCGGCCGTTGTGCAGAAATAGGCCTCGCGTCCTGTTGCCGACACCTTCGAAGGAGACGTTGTGAGTCCTGCAACGCGACCCATGATTCCCGAGCAGAGGCACCGGGAAATCCTCCGCCTCCTGCGGAGGGAGGGCGTCCTGAGTATCCGCGGCCTCACGGACTACATGAAGGTATCCCACATGACGGTTCGCCGGGACATCACTGCCCTGGAGGACCACGGCCACGTGACCTTGGTCCACGGTGGTGTGCGGCTCGCGGATTGGAACAGCCAGGAGCCGAAGCTGGAACCGGAATTCCGGGCGCGCCCCGAGCCTCCGCGCAAACATTTCATTGCCGAACTTGCCGCCCAGTCGGTGGAGGACGGGATGGTGGTGTACCTCGACGCCGGCACCGCTTGCCAGTCGGTGGTGCCCTACCTAGCCGGCCGCCAGTACCTCACCGTGGTGACCAACGACTTCTATGTGGTGACCAGCCTGTTTGCGTATCCGCACATCGAAACCATCCACACCGGCGGAGCTGTGGACGCCTCCAGCGCCTCCAGCTGCGGTCCCATTGCGGCGGATGCAGTCAAGTCCATCAATATTGACCTGCTCTTTCTCAGTACCGGCGCTTGGAACATGTCCAGGGGTGTCACTGCGCCGTCCATGGACCAGGTCGAGGTAAAACGGGCAGCACTGAAAGCGTCGTCATCGTGCTTCCTCCTGGCGGACAGCATCAAGTTCGGCACAGTATCCCGTTTCAACGTTGCACCTTTGGAAAGGCTGGATGCTGTCGTTACTGACGATCAACTGCCTCCGGACAAGCAAGACAACATCCGGGAACTTGGCGTTAGCGTCCGCGTGGCTAGTCTCGGGAAAGCTGCTCCACCTTAGCTTGCGGCAACAAGCAAAGGCAGGGGCCGGTGCTCCTCCGGTCCATTTTCAAACGCCGATAGGGGTGATTCCGTCAACTGGTGCAGACGGTTTGGCCTTGGCAGGCCGCACGGTCAGTGGTGTGTAACGCCGGCTTCGGTTGAACTGCCGCTCATTCTGGTCGGACCCTTGTTGTCCCCGGCCGGTGGGTCGGGAGGCCATGGGTCAGGATGACGGTGTGACGTCGATGAGCACCTTCCCGATGGTGCCCTGCTCCACGGCGTCATGTGCCGCGGCGGTATCTTCGAGCGGGAAGCGCGTTAGCGGCAGGCCATGTTCTTCGCCAACGCGCAACGCCCCGGCCTTCAGCGCCTCGGAGACCGCGGCCACGGCGTGCTGTTTCTGCTCGTCCGTGACGGTGTAGGTGAGGATGGACTGGTATCGGACGTTCTTCGTCATGCTTTCACGGATGGGAACCGTCACTGATTCCCCGGGATTCGCCGCGTAGATGGCTATGGTTCCGTTTGGCTTGAGCACCTGCACGTCTGAGTCGATGTTGGCTGGAGCGTTTACGTCAACGATGGTGTCGACTCCGCCGGGGGCTGCCTTGCGCACAGCAGTCACTACGTCGTCGGTGCGGTAGTTGATGACTGTATGGGCTCCGGCGAGGCGTGCGAGTTCGGCTTTCCGGTCTCCGCTGACGGTGGTGATGACGGTTGCTCCGGCCCAGTCTGCGAGCTGAATGGCAGCGTGTCCCACTGCGCCGGCGCCGCCGGTGACCAGTACCGTTCGTCCTGCCAGGGCTCCGGGGGAGAGCCTGGCAGGGCCGTCCTCGTTCGAGGTCAGCGCCCGGTGCGCTGTCAGGGCGGGGATGCCGATGGACGCGCCTGTGTCGAAGGATTCAGTACCCGGAAGCGCCACTGCTTTGGCCGCCGGTACAACCGCATACTCCTGTGCCGTGCCCTCATTGCTGCCCCAGGCGACGTTCCAGAGCCAGACGCGGTCTCCGATGCTATGTCCTCTCACTCCGGAGCCCACTTCGTCGATCACGCCGGCGCCGTCCTGGTTAGGAACCTTCGGTGCTTCCAGCGGGGTGCTTCCTCCGCCGCCTGCCCGGGACTTCCAGTCGGTGGGGTTCACCCCGGAGACTACCACGCGGACCCGGACCTCACCCGGGCCGGGATCAGCCAGCGGCTTGTCCTGAAGCTTCAGCACCGAGGACGAACCTGTCTCTTCGTACACAATCGCTTTCACGTCTTCTCCAATTCCGTCTAACCCGTGCCGGCCTTACCGAACCAACCTACCGAAGGACGGCGGCCAACGTCCTGTGTGGATGGGCCCCTGATCCTCCCGCCGTCTGTCACTCTGTTGAGGAGGAATCGGGCGGGAACCTGTTGACCAGCTAGTGCTCATCCTTCAATCCGGACTGCCTGCACGACATCGTCGGCACGCAGTGCACGTACTGTTGCCTGGTCGACAGGCACGAATCCTCGGGGCAATTCAATCGGTGTGCCCGCTTCGATGTTGGCAGCTTCCTCTGCAGCGTTCGGCCTCTTCATTGCTTTGGGGAAAGCAGGATGTCACGTGAGCCGGATAAGCAGCTCCGCCCAAGCCCTCCAACAAACTCCATGACGGTCGATAGACCAACCGTGGGTCGTGCCGGTGGGTTCCGGCAGGACGTGGGTACTGCAGTGTCGTGCTGTCATTAGGACAAGGCTGTGACGGCTAGTTTCCGCACAACGGCCGTGCCGCCTTCTACGCTCACGTCGGTGCGCAGGTTCCCGGACAGCGGGAACACGAGATCCGTCAGGACGACCCTGCCGTCTTGGGCGAAGACCTCCACGGAGCACTGGTCGACGATTAGCCTTAGCCTTAGCCTTAGCCTTAGCACGCCGCCGTCGAGCTTCACGGGTGCCGATTCGGCCGACGCGAACTTGTCGTGGAAGGAGGTGTTTCCGGAGTTGCGGCGATCCAGGGTGAGCCGGCTCGTGATGGACACCGACCCCCTGACGAAGGCGCGGCAGGAGCGCGTCCCGAGGCACGGCTTCCGTCCATGGGGCGCGCTCCCGGTATTGATCTCCCAGGCCTGCCGTTGTCGTCAAACCGAAATGTCGCCCCGTCAGTCAGCGGGCCTCCCAGGCGCCGCGGTCGGCAGGGCACGCTGGATGTTGGCCGATCCGTCCACCCCGGAGGTATTGAAGTCAATGCTGTCAAAGTAAGCCGTGTCCCAGATCCCTGCGGCCCCGCGGACCGTTCCGGTGGGGCTTTTACAGGGCACCCTTAAGCGGGCTGGGCATCGTCAGATCTGTGATGGATGCGTATTAGCCGAGTCCGACCCCGGTCAACCGGTCAGCTCGACCGGTCTACGTTCAGTGTTCCGCAAACGGTTGGCTGGTTGGTGGGGTGAGATTCACAGGATTCATAAGATTCATCGACATTCACAGGGGCAGGTGTGGAGAACCCTCTTCGGCCGACGGCTGGGGCGACGCCGCCGGATCTTGTCGGGCGCGGCGGAGTGCTGGACGAGTTCGCTTATGGTCTGCGGATCGGGTCGGGGGCGCCGAATCTTGTCGGGCGCGGCGGAGTGCTGGATGAGTTCACTTATGGTCTGCGGATCGGGTCGGGGGCGCCGGGGCTTCTGACTATCTTTACCGGGGCGAGGGGGATCGGCAAGACCGTCATGCTCGGTGCCGCTGAGGACCTGGCCGTGGCCGGTGGCTGGGCGGTGGTGTCCGAGACCGCGGCCGGCGGATTCCTGGGCCGTATCGGGGAGGCGATGCGCAGGCTGACGAACGAACTGGGGGATGGGCCGACGGGCCGGCGGGTGACGGGGGTGTCGGTGGCCGGGTTCTCGGTCACGACGCAGCTTGCCCCGGAGGAGCAGGTCGATTGGCGGGCGCGCGGAGCGGTGCTTTTGCGTTTGCTGGCGGAGCGGGGGGACAGGGTTGGTCATCACGGTTGATGAGATTCATGCGGCGGACCGGGTGGAGTTGTCCCAGCTTGCCGCGGATGTCCAGCACTTCATTCGCGAGGGCCTGCCGATTGGGCTAATTTTCGCGGGTTTACCTGCGGCTGTTTCCGATTTGCTGAACGAGGGAGTGGCCACGTTCCTGCGGCGCGCTGACCGGATCGATCTGAATGCGGCCTCGATCGCGTAGGTGGAGCGTTCGTTCGCGGAAACCTTCGCCGCGGCGGGCGTGGCCCTGGACGGTGAGCTGGCCAGGGTCGCGGCGGAGGGCCCGGGCGGTTATCCGTTTCTGATCCAGTTGATCGGCTATTACCTTTGGCAGGAAGCCGAAAAGGCCCCGGGCGGTCTGGACGCCGCCGCCGTCAGCCGGGCGGTGACGGCGGGCCGGCGTCGGAACGAGCGGGTGGTCATTGAAGCGGCGCTGTCCACGACGTCCGGGCGGGACCGTGATTTCCTGCAGGCCATGGCCGAAGATCCCGGGCCGTCGTCGACCGCGGACATCGGCAGGCGTACCGGGATGCGGCCGAACGCCGTCGGTAACTACCGGACGCGGTTGATGGATGCCGGTCTGATCGAACCGGCCGGTTACGGGATCGTGGACTTCGCCATCCCTGGACTGCGCGAATACATGACCGCCAGTCCGGCCAGGAAATAAGCCGCGCGGCCGGCAGAAATTCGGATCTCCCTAGTCCATAAAGTCGGCATTCCCGGTGTGTTGACACTGTCAACACTTTTGCCTTCGGTCTGGGCCGTACATCGGCTGGACTGGCTCGGATTGGCCATGTTTTCGGGAGTTCCCTGTGTTTTCAAGGGTTGGAATGCGGTTCGAGTCCCTTCAGTGGGCTTCGTGGCTTTTCTGCCGTGTTACGGGTTCATCGATGCATCCCGCCCGGACGATATGACGGGGCGCGTTCCGGGAGAGTGAAGGCCCGATGATTTTTCGATCTCCTGATACCTCTTCATTGCGCATACGCCGGATAGCGATATGACCTGTCGTTTGACACGTCCGGGTGGATTGCCGGCGACGAAGGTAGATTCGGGCTTGCGGTTGGTATTCCGACGACGTCTAGTCTTCCCGAAGGATGCTTCTGGTGTCCTGGGGCGTTCGGTGTCGGATACGGTATCCGCGGTGTTTGGCCTCCTGTTCACCATGATTACTATGGACTAGGCCGCAAAGGTAGTAGGAGCTGGAGAGAACCCGGGGATGCTATGCGATTTCGTCGAGTGGATCCTCCTCGCCTCGCAGCCTGTTCACCACAGCCAGGATCCGTTTCAGGTTGTTGCTGTCGCGGGCACGCCATGCAATCCCCACCGTGAAATCGATCTCCCCATCCGCGATCGGCGTCGCCACCAAGCCGCTAGTGTCCGTGAGCCGGAACAACGGCGAGTCCTGCGTCCGGCTGCCCAGCATGACTTCGCCCGTCTTCCGCAGCCGGGCCGCCATAGTCAGTACGTCGCGCAGGTCCATCTCATTCACGGCCACCACGCCTGCCTCCAGCAGCCGATCCCTCAATGCAAGCATCGGGGCCGGTTGCAGGTTTGACGGCAGTGACAAGACAGTGCGGCCAGCCAGGTCCTCCATCCGCAGCTCGTCCTTGCCGAACGGCTCGCTGCCGGGGTCCCGGAGGACGCTGAACGTGTAACGGCCCAAGGCTCTGCAATCGATATCGGGATACGTGACAGGCAGATGGACCAGTGCAAGGTCCAGGTCGCCATGCCGCAACGAGTGCAGCAGTTCCGAGGACATTTCCAGCTCGACGACGCTTTCAGGTTCGCCCAATTCGGACAGGACTTCCGCCACGCGCTGCGCATAGCGCGATGGCGACCATGGCGTGGCACCGATGCGCAGGGGCTCTGCCGTGGTGCCCCCCGCGCTCTCGCGTTCCATTGCGTCCACCTGTGCCAGGATCTCCACGGCCCGCGTCAGCGTCGTCTCGCCTTCGGGTGTCAGCCTTAGTTCGTGGTAGCGACGCTCAAAGAGCGCCACGCCCAAATCCCGCTCAAGTCCGTGGATGGCCCGGCTGACCGGCGATGCCGTCAGCATCAGGGACTCCGCGGCACGGCCCACGTTCCGGTGCCGCGAGGCCGCAACGAAAGCCCTCAAATAGCCGAGTTCCACAGCCCCACTCTAGCCGTTGGTGACCTGGTTCTCATTGCTTCGAGCGAGCCAGTTCGGCTATTTACACGATGCGCCAAACGCAACGTCCTGAACGCGTCTGAGGCGCCCAGCCCGCGCTGATATTGGCGATTTTCAGGCGAGCAGGACGGTGGAAGCATTTCGGCTACGAACTCCCGGGCCTTTCGGGCACCAGTGGCGTTCTTCGGATGCACCCGATGTGGATCCGAGCGCTCATACAAGGAAGTGTGGCCATGACCGACAGACCAAACCAGACAGAGGGGCCCCTGGCCGGGGTCCGCGTGATCGACGACGTGGATGGTGGATGCGAGTCCACCGGGAGGCTGCTGGCCGATCTCGGCGCCGACGTCATCCGCCTTGAACCGCCAGAGGGCGCCCGTTCCAGGCGGGAGGGTCCGGAATTCCAGGGAATCGGCCTCGCGTTCGCCGCACGCAATGTGAACAAACGCGGAGTCACCATTGACCTGTCCTCAGCGGTGGATCGCGACCGATTCACGGACCTGCTTAGATCGGCCGACATCTACCTGCACAACACGGCGCCGGAATCCCTGGCAAAGCAAGGGTTTTCTCCGGATGAACTTCGACGCATCAATCCGCGGCTGGTAACCGTATCAATCTCCGACTTCGGTCGCWTCGGTCCTCGGAAGGACTGGATCGCCACCAGCGACGTGCATTTCGCCCTCAGCAGTGTGCTGTCCCGTTCAGGCCTCCCCGAAGTGCCAGAACCGTTGCTCCCGCCTCAGTTTCTCGCCTTCGAAGCGGCCGCAATCCAGGCGGCTTGGGCGGCAATCCTCGCCTACATCAACATGCTCCGTACAGGTGCCGGAGACGCTGTGGACTTCTCCATCTCAGACGGGCTCATCCAGGTCCTTGACCCGGGGATGGGCATCGGCGGCAGTGCCCGATCCGGTCAGGCCTTGCGGGACCTGCCGCCAGGGCGTCCTGATGCCCGGCACCTGTACCCGATTTTTCCCGCCTTGGACGGCCACGTCCGCATCTGTGTGCTCAGTGCCCGGCAATGGCAGGGAATGTTCGCCTGGCTCGGAGAGCCTGAAGAGTTCGCAGATCCCAAATACAACTCCACGCGGGAGCGCTTCGCAGCGGCCGAGAGGCTCTATCCGCTGATCGGCAAGCTGTTCGCTGGGCTTGGGAAGGAGGAAGCTGTTGCCCAGGGGCAGTCGTTCGGCGTACCGACCGCGGCACTGGCGTCGGCAGCCGAGGTCCTGAACCAGCACGCCTTCCGGGAAGCCGGGGCTTTTGCCGATGTCGAAATTGCCAAGGGACTCACCGTCACCATGCCGACGGGCATGCTGGAGATCGATGACGAAAGGCTCGGCATCCGGCGTCCTGCGCCGCATCCAGGCCAGGACAACGCCGCCGTCTTCGCCGGATTGAACCCGGATTCGGTCCGGCCAGCCCACCGGGGCCTGGGTGCCGAACTTCCGTTTGACGGCCTGAAAGTGCTCGACCTCGGGGTCATCGTGGTGGGCGGCGAACTTGGCCGGCTCTTTGCGGACTACGGCGCCGAGGTCATCAAGATAGAAAGCCGGGAGTTCCCCGATGGAAGCCGCCAGTCCCTGGACGGTTCAGCCATGACGGAGGGCTTCGCCTGGGGCCATCGAAACAAGCAGAGCCTCGGACTGAACCTGAAATCCGAAAAAGGACGCGACCTCTTCCGCAGGCTAGCCAAGGACGCCGACGTTGTTCTCACCAACTTCAAGCCCGGAACGCTGGACAAGCTGGGGCTGGGCTATGACGCTCTTACTGCGCTGAATCCGGGGATCATCCTGTCCGAGAGCAGCGCCTTCGGAAACCACGGGCCTTGGCGGGACCGGATGGGGTACGGGCCGCTGGTCCGCGCAAGCGCAGGCCTCAGCATGCTCTGGCAGTACCCGGATATACCTGGCAGCTTCAGCGACGCGATCACGATCTACCCGGACCATGTGGGTGCCAGACTCAACGCAGTTGGCGTCGCCGCACTGCTCCTCCGTCGCCAGCGCACCGGGCGTGGCGGGAGAGTCGGGAGCGCGCAGGTTGACATCATTTTCGGCGGAATGGCCGACCAGTTAGCCTTGGAATCCGTCAAGCCCGATTCCATCCGCCCGGAGGGCAACGACCGGGGAGGAGACGCACCCCGTGGCGTGTTCAGGGCAGCGGGAGACGACAACTGGGTGGTGATCGACGTCGTCGAGGACAAGCACTTCGCCGGGATGGCGAAGGCCGTTGGCCGCCCCGACTGGCTCACGGACCCCGGACTGGCCACGGCGACGGGACGGCTAGGCAGAAAGGCGGAGCTGGAATCTGCGCTGTCGGCGTGGACGTCCGTGCGCGACGCCGAATGCATCGCTCTCGAGCTTCAGCAGGCCGGAGTCCCCGCAGGCCACATGGCACGGATCTGCGATCTAGAACAAGATCAGCACCTGAACGAGCGCGGTGTACTTGGAACCTTGGAGCATGAGGCCTTCCGTGCGCCTCTGCCCACGCTCCTGGCCGAAGCCCGTTTCGGCTCGGTGCCCGCCCCCCAACTGGGGCCGGCGCCGTATCAGGGAGAGCACACCCGTCCCATCGCCCGGAGGCACTTGGGGCTCACGAACGCCGAGATCCAGGGGCTGCTCGACGAGAACATCCTTCAAGAATTTACGGGCTCACGGTAGTCCGTCAGGTACCGGAACAGGAACAGAACGGATAATCATGACAACCGAAACACAGACAGCCCGACTCTTGCCGTCCGCCAACGGTTCAGTGAAGGTTGAACGGCGCGGGCACATCCTCATCGTCACTTTGAACCGCCCCGAGGCCCGCAATGCAATCAACCTCGACGTCACGGAGGGCGTAGGTGAAGCCCTAGAGCTCGCCGAGACCGACGAGGGAATCCGGGTTGTGATCATCACGGGCGAAGGGGAAAAGTCCTTCTGTGCAGGTGCGGACCTCAAGGCAGCAGCGAGTGGCCAACTGGCCTCCGCCGACGAACGCGTGCGTAGCTGGGGATTCGCCGGCTACGTCCATCACCACATCAGCAAGCCAACCATTGCCGCCGTCAACGGCTTTGCCTTGGGTGGAGGAACGGAAATTGTCCTCGCTAGTGATCTTGCTGTGGCCGCCGACCACGCCACCTTCGGCCTCCCTGAGGTCAAAAGGGGCATCTACGCCGGTGCTGGCGGGACATTCCGCCTTGGCCAGCAAATCCCAAAAAAGGTTGCGATGGAGGTCATCCTCACAGGTCAGCCGATCTCCGCGACCCGCGCCCTGGAACTGGGACTCGTCAACCGGGTCGTCCCCGCGGAGTCACTCCTGGACAGTGCCCTAGACCTCGCGGAGGTCATCTGCGCCAACGCACCGCTGGCCGTCCAGGCCAGCAAGAGGATCGCCAATGGCATCACCGACGGCGGGGTGGCTGCCGACGACGAGCACTGGGAGCGTACGAATACCGAAGGCGTCACCCTGATGCGGAGTGCGGACTCCATGGAGGGCATGCGCGCCTTCGCGGAAAAGCGCCAACCCATCTGGCAGGGCAAGTAGGACAGGAAAGGGAACGGATATGGAAAGCACGACTCGCCAGCCGGTTATTGCCGGGCTCGGCATGACGGAACTCGGCAAGGTCTATGGACGCACGGCGACGCAGTTTGCAGCGACGGCCGTCAAGCTGGCGGCCTCCGATGCGGGAATCGGGCTGCCCGACATTGATGGCCTGATCGTGTCGGACGGGCTCAGCGGTCCGGTCGGACTCGAGTTGCAGGGGACGCTCGGCCTGACCGATTTGAACCTGTTCACGTACATGCAGGGCTACGGCTCCACGGCCGGGCAAATGGTTCAGTACGCCTCCATGGCGGTGCAGTCAGGGATGGCTGAGACCATCGCGATCGTGTGGGCCGACGCCCCACTCCGCGAAAACGTTGGCGGCGGATCGGCCTATGGCGCCAAGGCTGCAGGCATGCCGTCTGGTTGGAACGCCATCACGGGAACCAGCGGCATCTTGACGGCGAACAACATGTATGCCTTGGCCGCGCGCAGGCACATGGACACCTACGGGACCACCAGCGAGCAACTCGGCGCCATCGCGGTCGCGCAGCGCGACTGGGCGGCCATGAACCCCTTGGCCCAACTGCGTAACACGATCACCCTGGAAGACCATCAGGCTTCCCGCATGATTTCGGATCCGTTCCACCTCCTGGACTGCTGCCTTGTCTCCAACGGCGGTATCGCCCTCATCGTCACGAGCCGGGAACGCGCGTCTGAAATGGCCCAGCCTCCGGTGGCAGTGCTGGGCTGGGCCCAGGCCCATCCTGGCCGGACCGGACAGCGCAACGACGACTTTGGGCTCATATCCGGTGCTGCACAATCCGGACCGGCAGCACTAAGGATGGCGGGTCTATCACTCAAGGAGATCGACGTCGTCGAGCTCTACGACTGCTACTCGTTCACCACGCTGATCACGCTGGAGGATTACGGCTTCTGCGCGAAAGGCGAGGGCGGCGACTTCGTCTCCCAGCCTGGCGTCCTCGGCCCCGATGGCTCCGTCAAGGTCAACACTGGCGGAGGGCAGCTGTCCTCGTACTACATGTGGGGCATGACCCCCCTGTCCGAAGCAGTCATCCAGGCGCGCGGACAAGCCGGGGAGCGCCAGGTCGCCAGCCATGATCGGGTGCTCGTTTCCGGCAACGGCGGCGTGCTCGATTACCACTCCACCCTCGTCCTCGGAACCGTCTAGGAGATCTCCATGGCCATTTTCCCCATCGTCCGCGACCCAGCTACCACGCCGTTCCTTGATGCCGCAGAACGAGGCGCCTTCCTCCTTGTCCGCAACCCCACAACCGGCGAGTACCACGACCCGCGGATGGACGTTTCCTTGGATCCCGACAACCTCGAATACGTCGACGCCGATGGTTCCGGGACGGTCATTTCCTGGTCCGTGGCACACAGCAAGAACGTGGACGGCACCCCGACGGAAACCGTAGTCGGGATCGTCCAACTGAGGGAAGGGCCCTGGTGGCGCAGCGAACTGCTCGGCGCCGAACCGGGCAGCAGCCTCACCGGACGCGAGGTCTACACAGACTTCGTCAAGACCGGGCCTGGGGCCGAACACGCCAGCATCCCGGTCTTCGTCCTCAAATAGCCCCCAACGTGGCCCGTCCGGCAGCCCGGCTTACCGGCGGTGCCGGAGTGTCCGCACACCTTTTCCACAACCGCGAGAACTCGTCAACAACAGCCAGTCTTCAACAACCGCAACTGAAAGGGACAAAGATGTCTCGAAATGAGTCGCTAGCTACTGAAGTATCGCCACCCCGGCTCACTCTCGAGGAGGCAATCGACCGAATGCCGAGGGTGGGACTCAACAAGGGAGCGTGGATCGCGCTCTTCCTGGCGTTCTTCTTCGCCAACTACGAGATCTCAGTGTTTGCCCTCGCCATTCCCGGCATGCGGGCAAGCCTGGGGCTCCAGGCAGCAAACCTCGCGTGGCCGGTCACTTGGAACCTCCTGGGCTACTGCATCGGTGCCTACATATTCGGATACGTCGCGGATAGGCACGGCCGCCAGCGCGGCCTGTTCCTGACCTTCCTGGCACTCGGCATCGGCGGACTGATGACCGGATTCGTCTGGGACGAATTCTCCCTAACCCTGTTCCGGTTCATTGCCGGCTGCGGAATGGGCGCGGTGCTGGCGTTGTGTTCTGCGTACATCGGCGAAATGGCGCCGCGGAACCGGCGCGGGAAATTCCTAGCCAGCGTCTACCTTTGGGGCGGCGTCTTGCTGCTTTTCGTCGGACTCGCTTCGCTCCCCGTGCTCTCGGCCCTGCCCGCTTTCGGGTGGCGCGTGATCCTCGCCTTCGGAGGACTTGCCCTCTTGATACTGCCTTTCATCAACAGCCGGTCAATCACCGAGTCGCCTCGATGGCTGGCCGAGCACGGAGAGTTCGAAAAGGCCTCCGCGATCGTGCGACGAATGGAGGTTAACGCCGGACTGGTCACGACGCAGAACGACAACCCGTACCTTGAAGAAGCCGTAGAGCCGTCGGCAGTTGAGGGAGAAAACCCTCTCCGGGCACTGCTCCGCAAGCCATATGGGGGACGCCTTCTGGTGGTACTGGGTTATTGGTTCGTTTTTTACATTGCGTTGTATGGCTACTCCAGTTACCTCCCGCTCCTGCTCGAAGGAATCGGGATTACGACGTCGAATGCGCTCCTGATCACGGTCCTCACCAGGATCGCCCCTCTAGTCGCCGGATTCATAGTGGTATTGGTTATTGAGCGGATCGAACGCCGGACCCTCATCATCGCGGGCACCGTCATGTTCGCGGCATCCATGGCACTGATTGTGTCCGGTTGGGGAGAAGCAGCAGCAACAATTGGCGCGGTCATGTCCGGTTTTGGCATCTCGTTCATGGCAACCCCGGGTTACACCTACACCGCCGAGATCTTCCCGACGAAGGCGAGGGGAACGGCCGCGTCCATTTGCGACGGCCTGGGACATGTGGGCGGCGCCGTCGCACCGTTCGTGATCCTGCCGATCCTCATCGGATTCGGCGCCGTACCGGCCGGAGTCGCCATCATTGTTTGCCTCCTCACAGCGGCCGCTATCATCCGCATGGGTGTCCGCACCCGCGGCCGCGCCCTCGCGGACATCGCCTGACTCGATAAGGAAACAATCAACGGAGCAGGGGCGGGCCGGCACTCCGGGTCGCCCCTGCCTTGCTCCGAGGGACCCCATGAATCCACCAGACTCCAGCACAATTTCATCCCTCGTCCGCTATTTGAACATGAGGGCCAATCGCAAGGACGTTACGGCGGAAACGGGCTTTGTCACGGACTGGTCTACCCTTCACCCAGGTCAGGCTGTCCAGGTCTTCAGGGACGCCGAATTATTGACCGCAGGTACCGTGGACGCGACGATGCACGACGGATCAGCGGTGTGGCTCATTCAACACAAAAGTCTCGGGCGCAGGCTGTTCCATGAATGCGAAGAACTCCGCATCGCCCTGTTGAACCCTTAAGCCCTCGTAGTTAGTGATCTAAGGCGCGCCAAGAGCGTTGATGCCTTCTGCGCGAAACGCGATCCGTAGTCCGCTCGGGGTCGTCGGGGAGCACGCAAGCCTGTTGGACCGGACACTCCGGAATTCAGTTGGCTGCGGTACCTCGCAATGCCAAAAGGGGGGCGCGCCGAACGAAGTTTTGGATCGGGACCGGCGCGTGGCGCCCTGGTTGCGTGGAGGACCCGCCCAGCGACGACGGAGCATCAGAACGACAAACAGCCAAGCACCTTCCGGTCCTTCATGGTTGCTCGCTAAGGACGAGGCACGCCGTGATCCGTGCGGTCTGGTTCTCACCGCAAGGGTGCCCCTGGCGCCGCGGTGACCTTCCAAGACGCGCTCTGCTCGTCGACGACGTTGGGAACGGTGTGTCCCCAGTACCTCAGGTGGCAGCTTGTTCTTGGCCCTTAGAACTTCGATGGGATCTCACGGATACGTGTTGACCGCGTTGCCGGCCGAGGATGTCGGCACCGAGGCAGATGTAGACGGCATCCGCCGTACCGTCGTATCTAATCAACATGGTCTCGCCGCACCGCTCGGCCCGGATTCTCTTCTCGACTCTAACGGTGTCATCCAATCAGATGCTCCGGGATCGGCAGGCCATCCGGATTCGACTTTGGACGTATAGCTCGGAACTGCGAGGTGGTGCAGGCGACTTCGGACAAGGAAGAGTTCGAAGTCGCCTRCACCACCCACAACGGACTCTGGTGAGGGTGCCGATGGCGGAGGCCGAGTTCGCTTCGGACAGTGGTAAGCGCTGCGGGGTCAATCACGGCCTGCTGGGTGAGGTGCGGCGCCCCTTCAGAAGTGACCAGCGAGACCTCGCGTACAAGCGACATGGGGCTTCGCCACGGGGAGGTTGGAATGTCGTTGCCGTACTGCCAGTTGTTCATCCAGGCCATCCTGAGCCGGCGGCCGTCCGGAACGTTGCTGAAGGAAACGGCAGCGTAGTAGTCCCGGCCCCAGTCGAGCCAGTGATACTCGGTCAGGCGCGCCGGATCCTGGTCGCCTTCAGTGACCGTGGTTTCGGACCTGAACGTCACGCCGTCGAATTCGCCAACGAAGTACTGTCCCGCAGATCCTCCGTTTGGCCCGCCGGGATTGAGGTTAACGGCATGAATCAAAGTCTCGTTTCATTTCGTTTTCCTGAGGAAGGGTGGGGCAGCCATCCAGCCGGCGAGCGGTGCGGGGGCGCTGTTCGGCGGCTGGACGGATGCTGGGGTTAGCAGTTGCTCTTGCATCGGTCGTACGTCCGCTTCGCGGCGGGATCCCCCGGCCATGAGCTGGATGTCTGAGGTGAGAGAGCGATTTGGAGATGACTCCAAAGGCGGGAGAGGGCGGACTGAGTTAGGGGAAGAGGTTCCGAGCTCCTCCAAAGATCTCAGCCATGGTCCAGGCATCGAAGGAGAGCAGCCTCACGGTGCCCTCGGCGGCGATGCTCACGTGCTCACCGGCCAGGGTCGGGTAAACGCGGGCGGTGAGCGGCTTGCCGTTGGCGAAAATTTCGACGGCGGACCGGTCCACCAGAACGCGCAGGTGCACCCGGCCGCCGGGCATCGGGAGTGGTCCGGACTTGTCGTCGACATCAACGGTTGGATCGAGGCTGCTCTGAGTGCGGTCGATGCGGAGTGTGCCTTGGCTGCCGCCTTCAGTGGTCCGGCACAGCTCGATCACTGTTTTCTCCCTGGAACTGCCGGAGACACCATTGTCAGCCGATCCAAGCAAGCCCAGCCGCAGCACAGCACCAGGCTCGAGCTGCACATCCAGTTCGAGGTCCAGCTGGTTGCCGGACACCCCGGCAGGCACAGGTGCCCCGGGCACCAATTCCTGTTCCGGCAGGCCGACGTGGTCCCGGCGCAGCTTCTCGATTTCGGGCACGGGTGCGAAACGGAGGGTCCCGTCATCGGCCAGGGTGGTGACGCGCGGCAAACTCATGACGCCCGACCATCCGGCCTCCACCATCGCGGCATTGCTGCGGCCTTCCTGAAGCCAGCCAAACATGATGCGTCGGCCGGACTGATCCTGGAAGGACTGCGGCGCGTAGAAGAACCGTCCTCCGTAGTCGAGCCGATGCAGCCCGGCAGGCTCGAAGGAGTTTTCCGAATAGCGACCGGTCCAGTACAGCGGGTGTCTGGTGTCGCCGTCGTCCCATGCGGAAAAGACCAGCACGTCGGGCGCGTCAGCAGAAGTACGAACCGTACCCAACGAGCCCCCGCCTGCCCGGAACAGGTCAACGCATTCCCACATGGTCCCGGTCCAGTCGGTATCGGCAGGATCGCCCTGGGAGGCGTCACCGATGAACAGCGGCCCGACGTATTCCCAGGAGCGAAGATCGCGGGACTCGTACAGGAACGCCGTGCCGCCGCGCCCACGAATGCCCGATCCCACCAACTGCCGCCAGATGGAACCCTCGCGCCACACGCAGTGATCGCGATACGCCGTGATCTCCACGCCGGCCGGCGGGGCTGCGATGACCGGGTTCTGAGGAATTTTGCTCCACCTCAGCAGGTCTGCGGAGCCCACGGCAACGCAGGGCAACTCCTTCTCGCCCAGCCGGCCCGAGTACACCAAGGTGGGCGTGCCACCGTCGTTCACCAACACCCCCGACCAGCAGCCGTCGGCGTCCGGACCTGCGGACGGTTCCAGTGCCACCGGCTGGTCGGTCCAGTGGACGAGGTCGGTGCTGGTGGCGTGGCCCCACTGGATGCGGTGGTGGAAGGCGCCTTCGGGGTTGTACTGGTAGAAGAGGTGATAGGTGCCGTTCCATTGGCTCACGCCGTTGGGGTCGTTCAGCCAACCGGCCGGGGACACGAAATGGAAGCGCGGCCGAAGGGGGTCCGCATCGGCGCGGGCAATCAGTTCGTCCTGGGGGACGGTGGCGAGCGGGTGCGTCGATTCTGTCATGCGGAGGCCTTGTTGTCGGTAGGTTCAGTTGCCAGGGCGTGGCCGCCGGCTCCAGCCTGAGGGCGGTAGAGGTGGCAGCGCACCCAGTGGAGGTTTTCAGGGTCGCCCACACCGTGGCGAACGGGTTCCTCGGCCGAGCAGGCCTGGTTTGGGTCGCCGTCGAAAGCGCAGGTGGTCGAAGCCATCACAGCCTGCCGCAGCTCGGCCCGGCGGACGGGATCGTAGGAGCCCGCCCTAGCCGGATCCGGGACGGCCGAGACCAGCAGTTGCGTATACGGGTGGGCCGGGTTGGCCAGGAGGTCCAAGGACTCGCCCTCTTCAACGAGCTCACCGGCGAACATGACGGCCGTCCGGTCCGCGAGGTATCGTGCCGAAGCGAGGTCGTGTGTGATGTAGAGCATGGAGATTCCCTGCTCATCGCGGAGTTTGCGCATCAGGTTCAGCACGCCGATCCGGACCGAAACATCCAGCATGGAGGTGGGTTCGTCAGCGAGGATGACCTGTGGTTCCACGGCGAGGGCCCGGGCGATCGCGACTCGCTGGCGCTGCCCGCCGGAGAGCTCGTGCGGGTAGGAGTTCAGCATGTCGGCCTGCAGGCCTACAGTGGTCATAAGCTCCTCGAGTCGCTGCTGTGTCTCTGTCTCGGAGCTGCCGCCCTTCCGGTGGATCGCTAGCGACCTCCGGAGGAAATGCTCCACTCTGTGGGCAGGATTCAGCGAGCCGAAGGGATCCTGGAAGACCATCTGCAGTTGGGAGCGGAAGGCGCGCGATGCGTGGAAGCGGTCGCGCTCGAGGACGTCGACGCCGTCGATCAGGATCTCGCCGGAGCTCGGTCGTTCCAGCCGGGCAACGCACCGGGCCAGGGTGCTCTTACCCGACCCGGACTCTCCCACGAGGGCCACGATTTCTCCGCGGCCAATGGTCAGGTCTACGCCGTGAAGGGCCCGGACGGACTCCCGGGAGAACAAACCACCTAGAGGGAAAGACTTTCCTAGTCCGCGGACCTCGAGGGCCGTAGCTTCTGTGTCGGCGGAGGGGCGCCGGGATGAAAGCATAGCGTGGCTCATCGTGCGGCTCCTTCCATGATGGCGGTGTCATCAGCCGCTGAAGCGTCGGCACTGACCGGTGCCACGAAATGGCCGGGTGCTGCTTGGCTGAGGTCCGGGATGTTCCGGAACTTCACGCCGTCGGGCAGTCCGGTCAGCGGAACCCGCGGACCGGTGAGCGGCGGGAACGCACCCATGAGGGCCTGAGTGTAGGGGTGGCGGGGGTTGGCGTAGACGTCCTGCGCTTTCGCGGTCTCCACGATCCGGCCTCCGTACATCACGGCCATGCGGTGCGAGAGCTCCACCATGAGGGACATGTCGTGGGTGATGAAGAGGACGGAGAATCCCAGTTCGCGTTGGAGTTCCTTGATTTGGGCCATGATTTCCTGCTGCACCACGACGTCCAGCGCGGTGGTGGGTTCGTCGAGGATCAAGAGGGACGGCTTGAGCGCTACGGCCATGGCGATCACGGCGCGCTGCCGCATGCCTCCCGAGAGCTGGTGCGGGTAGGACTTGAGGCGTGCGGGGTCGATCCTGACAAGTTCCAGCAGCTGGCCCGCGCGTCGGAGGGATTCCTTGCGCGAGTAGCCCGCATGAGTGGTGAAAATATCCACGATCTGCTCGCCGATGGTCAGGACCGGGTTGAGCGAGTTCATGGCCGACTGGAACACCATAGCGACGTCCTGCCAGCGGAAGCGCCGCAGCTCGTCCGGGCTCATGGCCAGGACATCCTTGCCGCCGAAGGAGATGCTGCCGCCGGCGATCTTCGCGGGATCCTTCAGGAGGCGCATGATCGAGTTGGCGATGGTGGACTTCCCACAGCCGGACTCGCCCGCCAGCCCGAACACTTCACCGGTGCCGATGCTGAAGGAAACACGGTCGACGGCGGTGGTGGAGCGGGTGTCGCCGATGTACTTGACGGTGAGGTTCTTGACGTCCAGGACGGGCTCATGGGAGCCGAAGGAAACTTGGGAGACTGTCACTTGGCGGCGCTCCTTTCGGTATTCTTTGGGGTTTTGATCTTCCGCAGCCGCGGATTAGTGACCTCGTCCACGGCATAGTTGATGAGGGCCAGTGCGAACGCGACCAGCGCGATGCAGACACCCGAGGGAACAAAGACCCACCAGCTGCCGGTCAGTAGGGCGCCCTCGTTGCCGGCCCAGAAGAGGTTGTTGCCCCAGGAAACGGTGTTCACGTCGCCCAGGCCAAGGAACTCCAGGCCTGCCTGGGCACCGATACCGTAAATCACGCAGCCGAGCAGGGTTCCCATGACGATCGATGCCATGTTCGGGAGGATTTCCCGGAACATGATGCGGCCCGCCCGTTCGCCGGACACCACGGCCGCGGCCACAAAGTCCTTTGAGCGGATGGACAACGCCTGGGAGCGCAATACACGTGCCGACCCAGCCCAGCCGGTGACCACGAGCACCAGGATCACGGTTCCCAAACCCGGCGGCAGGAAAGCTGCCAGGATGACAAGGAGCGGGAGTCCGGGCAGGAGCAGGAAGACGTTGGTCACGAGGGACAGTGCTTCGTCAATGAACTTGCCGAAGTACGCCGAGGCCAGGCCCACCAAAATGCCGATGAAGGTGGATGCGAAGCCCACAGTCAACCCCACGAACAGGGAACTGCGGGAGCCATGGACAGTCAGGGCAAGCACGTCCTGACCTTTGGCCGTGGTGCCGAGCCAGTGCTCGGGAGACGGTTCCAGCGAGGCCATCGCGGTGATCCCCGAAGGGTCTCCGGGGAACAGCACGGGGGCCAGCAACGCAAGCGCGATGAACACGAGCATCACGATCATGCCCACCAGGGCCTTCTTGTTGGTGATAAGTCCGTGGACGAAACTGCGGTTGGGCTTGCGGGCAGCTGTGGGCTCAGTGGGCTCAGTGGGCTGCTTGAGAATTGCGGTTGTCATGATGGGTCCCTCAGTTGCTGCGCACACGCGGGTCGAGGCGGACGTAGAGGATGTCCACCAGGAAGTTGGCCAGCAGCACGGCGGCGGTGATGGTCAGGAACAGGCCCTGCATAAGCGGGTAGTCGAGGCCTTGGACGGCGTTGAGGAGTTGGTAGCCGACGCCGGGATACGCGAACACCACCTCGGTGAGCATTGCACCACCCACCACGAAGCCCAGGCTCATGCCGAAGCTCGTGACCGACGGGAGCATGGCGTTCCTTGCCGCGTAGCGGAGCATGATGCGGCCCGGCCGGAGACCCTTGGCCTCGGCCATAGTGATGTAGTCCTCGGCGTTCGTGGCGATCATGGTGTTCCGCATGCCCAGCATCCAGCCGCCGATGGACACCAGGACGATCGTCAGCGCCGGGAGCACAAGGTGCGCGCCGACGTCGCCGATGAACTCCCAGGTGAAGGCGGGCTCCAGTCCATCCGTGAACGCGTGGCGGATCGGGAACCAGCCCAGCACGACGCCGAACAGGTACAGGGCTCCCATGGCCAGCCAGAAGTACGGGAAGGATCCAATGAAGATCAGGAGCGGCGGCAGGGCGGAGTCGATCGCGCCGCCGCGTCRCCAGGCGGCCAGGATGCCGAGGAGATTGCCGATGATGGCGGCGAACACCAGGGCGGTTCCGCCCAGCAAGAGCGTCCAGCCGATCTGGCTGGCGATGACCTCGGTGACCGGGGTGGGAAAACGCGAGATGGAGACACCCATCTGGCCGGTCAGGATGTTGTGCATGTAGTCGACGTACTGTTCCCAGAGCGGCCGTGTATCCACGCCGAGCATCTTGCGCAGGGCTTCGATCTGTTCGGGCTGCATCTTGCCCTGGGTACGGGCGAACATGCGTGAGACGGGGTCTCCCGGCATGAAACGCGGGAGCAGGAAGTTCAGGGTGATGGAGGCCCAGAAGGCGATCAGGTAGAAACCCAGGCGGCGCAGGATGAAGCGCACGGTTGCTCCGTTCGGGAAAGGCGGGGTCCGGGACGACAGTGGTCCCGGGCGGGAAAGATGAAAAGGTTCTCGGCCGGTGGGAACTGGAATATGGCAACGGCAGCCACCGGCCGAGAACTGGCGCCGGCTACTTGCGCGGTTCCAGAGTGGTCAGGACCAGGACCGTAGTGGGGGAGCGGTCAGAGAGCGTTGCGTAGGGGTTGTCCTGAGTGGGCCATCCCGTGAAGTGAACGTCCGTGTAGTCGCCCCATTCGGGGCCGGAGAACAGCGGAACCGTCGGGGCCACCGCGTTGTATTCTGCCTGAAGCTGGTTCGCGATCTGCTTCTGTGCGGCTTCGTCGCCAGCAGCAGCGAACTGCTGCAGGAGATCATCGGCCTTTGTATCGCCGAAACGGTGGTAGTTCTCGGTGGCCTTGGCGCCCACCGGCTTGACGGTGGAGGTGCCCATGGTGGAGCTGAAGTACTTGAACGGGCTGGGGTCGTTCGCGCTCCAGACGATGCCGGTGTCGAACGTTCCCTGCTCGTAGCCGGAGACGACGGAGGCCCAGTCAGGGGAGTCCACCTTGGCAGTCACGCCGATGGCCTGGAGGTTCTGGGAGATCACGTTGGCCACGGAGAGCCAGTCGGAGGAGCTGGCGCCCACGGAGATCTTGAACTCGAAAGGCTTGCCGTCCTTGAGGGTGCGCTTGCCGTCCGCGCCCTTGGGGTAACCGGCGGCGTCGAGCATCTTGTTCGCTTCGTCGACGTTCAGCTTGGTCCAAGTGCAGTTGTTCGCCACATCGGCGTTTTTCCAGCTCGCGTAGTTGCCGGAGAGGCCTGTGCAGTCGGCCGGAGTGGCGTACCCGCTCATGCCGATCTTGGTGACCTGGTCACGGTCAACCGCCATGCTCAGGGCCTTGCGCACTGTCGCGTCATTGAACGGCGCCTTGCTGGTGTTCAACTGCCAGTTGATCATGGCGCCCGTCGGCGGGAACCAGAAGTGGCGGTGGTCCTTGTCCTTTGCGATGAAGGTCTTCTCGATGTTTGGGATGAACTGGGTGGACCAGTCCACATCGCCGTTGACGCTGGCCAGGTTGGCGGCATCGTTTCCGGACATCGCCAGCATCTTGATGCCGGCGATCTTCTGCTTGTCAGGCTGCCAGTAGTTCGGGTTCTTCTTCAGCACGAAGGACTGGGACTGGAAGCTGTCCACCTGGGTGTAGGGGCCGGTTCCCACGGGGTTGGCGTTGGTGTCCTTCGCCGGATCGGCGATGGATGACCAGATGTGCTTGGGGAGGATGGGGAGCTGCCCGATCTCATAGAGCGCGGGGGACCAGGGCTTGTTGAAGGTGAATGTCACCTTGTCGGTGCCCACTGGAGTGACGGAATCCAGGTACTCGAAGCCGCCCTTGAGCTTCTTCTGCAGCTGGAACGTGTAGGCCACGTCATCGGCGATGAAAGGCTGCCCGTCGGACCACTTCACGCCGTCACGCAGGGTGAAGGTGACGGACTTGCCGTCCTTGGCAGCGTTCCAGGAGGCGCCCAGCCAGGGGGCGGTGTTGCCTTTGGCCGGGTTGAAGACCAGCAGGGGTTCGTAGATGGCCTGCTGGACCATGGGGTTCACAGTGGGGGCGAAGGGGTTGAAGTTACGGTCGAAGGTGCTCATGTCCTCACGCGGGATGGTCAGGAAGGCGTTCGCGTTGGCTACGGCGTCGGTGCCTGCGGACTTGTTGACGGTGGCAGCGCAGCCGGTCAGCAGCATTGCACCCACAGCCAGTCCGGCCGCCGCAATGCGGGCAGACCTCAAGTATCGGGGTTGTGTCATGATGGGTATCTCTTTCCTATCTTCATCAGCAAGGTGAAGGGGTGGGTAAGGGTTTGCTCTTCGAAACTTGATTTCGCGGTCAGACCGAAGAGCGTTCTAGCAGCGGACAGTCGACCAGTTGCTGGTCGGCAGTGATCGGCTGTCCTGCTGTGAGAGCTGCGAGCGTCTGGACTCCCAGTGCGCCCATTTTTTCGAAGGGCAACGCAACCGTGGTCAGCTTGGGCCTGAGGTAGGCCGCAATCAGTTCCTGGTTGTCGAATCCGATCACGGCGATGTCACCGGGGATGGTCAGTCCCCGTTCCTTGATGGCGTCATAAGCGCCCATCGCCATGCGGTCATTGAGGCAGAACAGGGCGGTTGGCCTTTGATCTTTTGGATAACGGTCCAGAATTTCGCAGGCCGCATCGTAGCCCCCATCCGCCGTCGCATGCCCTGAGACGACGAGTTCCTGGTCCAGTTCCAGCCCGGCGCCCGCGAGTGCTTCGCGTGCACCCTCCAAACGCCCGACGGCAGCGGGGATGTCCGGGTCCAGGTTGATGACTCCGATCCTGCTGTGCCCGGCCCGGAGCAAACGATCGACGGCAACCCTGCCGCCGGCGCGCTCGTCCGGGACGATCGAGGGCAGCTTCCCGTCCGCGTCGAAACAATTGATCAGGACAGTGGGAACCTCGTGGGCGCTTTCCGGAACATGCACGCCGCGGTGGTATGTTGCCGCGTACAAAAGTCCTTCCACTCGTTGTTCCAGCAGCTTTTCCGTTGCTGCATCTTCGAGGCCTTGGTTGGGTCCTACGGCATCGGCCTGGTCGGAAGGCGCGATGAGCAGGAACCGGTGGTCAAGCCAGGCCTGGTCCTGGGCGCCCTTGATGATGTCCACCGCAAACGGGGCCGTCACGATCTCGGTGACGATTCCGTACCAATCACTGCGCTGGGAAGCCAGTGCGCGTGCTCCGGCGTTCGGGCGGTAACCCAAAGCCTGCACGGCGTCGTTGATGCGCGTGCGCGTTTCCTCAGAAATGCTGGCGTTTTCGCGGTTGCTCAGCACGAACGAGACCGCTGTACGGGAGACACCGGCGCGCCGGGCGACATCACTCATGGTGACASCCCGCTGCCGCACAGCCGCGGCTTTCTGGGGGGTCGTGGTTTTCGCCATTGAATGCTCCGGTGGTCTTCGTTGGTCCCGGGTGTTGTGCCAGGGTTCGGACTGAGGTGTCGCGTCTGCCGGTAAGTAACGCGAGTTACCTACAACATTGTGAGCGAGGTTACACGCGTTACCTCGGTGCTGTCAACGGCTTCCACCGGCATGCCACCCCGCACGAGCACACCTTGAACTTCCTCGTGGGGGCTTAGCTGGCCGCTTGTTGGGCCAGTGTGTGGGCGAGGCGGTAGGAGTCGGTCCCGGTTTCGATGACGGTTCCGTTGAAGGTGAGCCGGTCCATCATGGCCGCGCAGAGGTGCGGGTCGGTGAAGGCCAATCTCCGAGGTCGACACCGTTGGCTCCTCCTAGTCGACTCCTCACCGCCCGGCGAATTAGTTAGGTTCTCCCCGCTCCCTAGTAGGCCCGGTAGGGGCACACGCCGACCGACCGGCAGATCCGAGGTCAGAGCATCCGACCGGGAGATGACTGGTTGGATTGGGCTAGGGAAATTGCCGCGATTGCTGCGATCAGTGTGCTGGGATTGATCCATCCACCCTGCGGTAAGGGCCCCGGGTTGATGTGTCTGCATCGCATATCCGGCCCCGAGGTTATCTTTGAAACCGTTGACTTGTCCGGTGGACAGGTCGTAGATTCCCCTTTCGACAACGTTGTCTACGTTCCGGCGACTCTGGCGCAAAACGCGCGCAGGATTTGATTCAACCAAGTCCCTACCAGAACCAGCCCGGGCGACAACCGGCACTACCTGCCTGTCACTGTCGACACGAAAGGTGAATACGTGCGCCGCACACATTCCGCTCCCGGGCTGACACCCGGACCAAACTCAAAAAAGCGTCTCAACGCCCTGATCCTCGCAGTCGTAATGACTGCTGGCAGCGCCCTTCCACTGTCCGCCCCGGCTCTGGCCGCGGACACCTCCGGGGCGGCCGGGACTTCCCCGCTCTATTCCGAGACATACCGGCCCCAGTTCCACTTCAGCCCGGCAACGAACTGGATGAACGATCCGAACGGTCTGCTCTATTACCAGGGCGAATACCACATGTTCTTCCAGTACAACCCTTCCGGGGATACCTGGGGCAACATGTCTTGGGGGCACGCCGTCAGCACCGACCTGGTGCACTGGACCCAGCTACCGCTGGCCATTCCGCAGGATGGGAAAGACATGATCTTCTCCGGCAGCGCGGTCATCGACAAGAACAACACCACAGGCTTCGGACAACCGGGCAACCCTGCCATGGTGGCCATCTACACGGCGGCCGATAAAGCCACAGGCAAGCAGTCCCAGGCTCTCGCCTACAGCACGGACAAAGGACGGACCTTCACCAAGTACGCCGGGAACCCTGTCCTGGATATCGGCTCGAACAATTTCAGGGACCCGAAAGTATTCTGGTACGAGGCCGGGCATGAGTGGCTGATGTCAGCCGTGCTGTCTGACCAGCACAAGGTGACTTTCTACAGTTCTCCTGACCTGAAAACGTGGAAGCATCTGAGTGATTTCGGATCTGCCGGCGCCACCGGCGGCGTCTGGGAGTGCCCGGACTTGTTCCCGTTGCCGGACCCGGCCAATCCCGGGAAACAGAAGTGGGTATTGACGGTCAACCTCAACCCCGGCGGGATCGCCGGGGGTTCGGGCGTGCAGTATTTCACGGGAAGTTTCGACGGTACGACGTTCACCTCCGATGACAAACCCTACGTCGCCCCGGCGGGAACCCCGCTGGACAGCTTCGAGACCGGCAGCTTCGGGAGCTGGACAGCCACCAGCACCGCGTTCGGCACCGCGCCCGCCGCCGGCACGCTGCCCAGCCAGCAGACCGTCTCCGGATTCCAGGGCAACTACCTGGTCAACAGCTTCAACGGCGGCGACGGGTCGACCGGGACGCTGAGCTCGCAGACATTCACGATCAGCAAGCCCCGCCTGAACTTCCTCCTCGGCGGCGGCAACCACCCCTACGTACCCAACACGGTACCGTTCGGCACCCTGCCGACCGGTCAGGTCTTCAACGACTTCTCAGGGACCACCTACGGTGCCGGGTGGACCGCCACCGGATCCTTCGTCAACTCCGGCCCGTCGACAGAGAGCCTGCCCAACCAGCTCGGCCCGAAGGTGCTGGACACCTATGCGCCCGCTGGAGATCCCGGCACGGGCACCATCACCTCGCCGACGTTCACGGTCAACAGCCCGTACATCGATCTCCAGGTCGCCGGCGGGAACCACCCCTGGGGCCAGGCGAACCCGACCGCGGTCAACCTGATCATCGGCGGACAGGTCGTCGCGACCACCACCGGCCCCAACAGCCCTGACCTGACGTGGACGAACTGGGACGTGAGCAAGTACCAGGGCCAGCAGGCACAGATCCAGGTCGTGGACCAGAACGACGGGTCCACGGGCGGATGGGGCCACCTCATGGTGGGCGACATCGTCTTCGCCGACGCCGCCGCCAAGCCCTGGGACACGCAGACCTCCGTCAACCTCGTGGTGGACGGAAAAGTCGTGCGAAGCTCCACTGGACAGGACAGCGAAAGCCTGGACTGGAACAGCTGGGACCTCAGCGACCTTCAAGGAAAAACCGGGCACATCGAAATCAGCGACAACAACACAGGGGGCTGGGGGCATATCCTCGCCGACCAGTTCACTCTCTCCGACACCGCTGCACAACCGGCAATCCAGCGCGCACACTGGGTCGATTACGGCAAGGACAACTACGCCGGAGTCACTTTCAACGACGCCCCCGGCGGCAAACGGATCATGATCGGCTGGATGAACAACTGGGACTACGGAGGATCCATCCCCACCTCACCCTGGCGCAGCGCGATGACGGTCCCCCGGGAGCTGTCACTTCGAAACGTTGACGGGGTAACCCGTCTGGCGCAGACACCAGTCAATCAGCTCAACGAACTCACCACAGGGCCGTCCGTCCACGAGGAGAAAATGTCCGTGCCCGCCGGAAGCACCGTCCTGCCGGCCACAGGGAAAGCGGTCGACATCACCGCGTCCTTCGCTGCCGGTACCGCCAGCTCCTATGGACTGAAGGTCCGCACCGGGTCCGGCCAGGAAACTCTCATCGGTTATGACAATAAGTCCGGACAGGTCTACATCGACCGGACCAAGTCCGGCGCCGTAGGATTCAGCTCCAGCTTCCCCGGAGTCCAGACCGCGCCGCTAACCACAACTGGAGGAGCGGTCAAACTTCACATCCTGGTCGACTGGTCCTCGGTCGAAGTCTTCGCCGACGACGGAAAGATCGTCCTGACAGACCAGATCTTCCCCGACCCGTCCAGCCAAGGAATCGAAGCTTTCTCCAACGGAGGAAACGCTACCCTCACCTCCCTGGACGTCAAGCAGATGAAGTCAGCCTTGCCATCAGCTAGCCCCCAGCAATAACAGCGAATCCCGGCACAGACCTACCAGACCGCTGCGCCCGCAACGTACCCGCTGCGGGCGCAGCACCCATCCCGGGGTCGCTCATCGCCGACAGCTCCCTGGAGGCCCGCAACCGGCAATTGGTCTCGATGTTAAATGCTCAACGGCCGTTGCCGCCCCGAGGAAATCCGGGTGGTGCAACGACCGCTAGGAGCCAGGCACTGTTCGTTTCGGCCGGTGCGTGGCCTCCGGCCTTGGCCGGGACCTAGTCCAGTGGATGGAGCCAGGTCAGGACGGAGCCGTCGCCTTCGATGTGCCCGGCGAGTTCGGCGTTGAATTTCCGGCCGTATTCCGCCCCGATGTGTTCCTCGAATGCCGCTTCATCGCGGTAGACCTCGAACACGAAGTATTCCCGCGGGTTGGTTTCGCGGGTGTAGGGCAGGAACATGACGTTCCCTGGTTCCTGGCGGACGTGGCCGGTGAGCTCTGCCATCATTTCGGCCACCCTCGCTTCGCTGCCTTCCCTGACGGTGAATTCCGCGTACAGTGTTTTGGTCATGTCCGGTCCTTTGCTTGGTGGGTTCGGATGTCTTGCAGAGTTGGTTGTTAGTTCAGTGGCGGGATCTCGCCGGATCCCCTGGGGATCAGTTCTGACGGGACGATGTAGGTTTTCGGGGCGCCGTCGTCTCCGTCGATTCTGGCGAGGATCCGTTCGGCGGCGAGTTTGCCGATGCGCTCGGGGTGCTGGGCGATCACGGTGATCCCCGGTTCCATCATGTCGGCCAGGGTGAAGTCGTCAAATCCGATCAAGGCAACCCTGTGGTGCAACCCGAGGGATCTCAGCGCGCGCATGGCACCGAAGGTGATCAGGTTCTGGCTGGAGAAGATCGCGGTGGGAGGGTTCTCCGAGGTGAGCAACTCGATCGCCGCCCGGAAGGCGGTCTCTTCGTCGTGGAGTCCGTTGCGGACCGGGATGGTCGAGGTCGCAATGCCGGCCCTGCCGATTTCCTCCAGGAACCCCGTGCGGCGTTTCGTTGCCGTCTGGATGTCCGTCCGGTCTCCGAGGTAGGCGAGTCTGGTGTGGCCGTGGCGGATGAGGTGCGCGGCCGCCTTTGAGGCGCCCACCTCATTGTCCGTGACCACCGCGTCGGCTTCGATGCCCACCGGCTCGCGGTCGATGAACACCATGGGCAGGGACCGCGAGTGCTCCGGGATGACGTATGCCTGGCTCCTGGCGATCGGGGTCAGGACAAGTCCGTCGACCCGGCGCCCCAGGAAAGCGGAAATCAGCTTCTTCTCCCGTTGCGGGTCGTCATCCAGACTCGAGGCGAAAACCGCAATCCCGCGCTCGGTCAACGCGTCTTCCAGCGCCCGGTGAATCTCTCCGCTGAAGGGATTGGACACACTGGGAAGCAACAACCCGATGGACTGGGTCTTGCGACCGGACCGTTTCAAGCTGCCCGCGGTCATATCGAGGTGATACTGGAGCTGTTCCGTGGCCCTGAGGACTCGCTGGCGTGTTTCCTCCGAAACGCCGGATTCGTTGTTCACGACTCGCGAGACCGTCTTGATGCCGACTCCGGCGAGATCCGCGACGTTTTTCATCGTCGGGGGTCTCCGCCCGGAGTCGGATTGGTAACGATTAGACACCGTTGTCAACGAACTGCTCCTCATCTTCGATTAACGCTTGACTCCACAGTGTGAGCTTGGTTACATGATACATGACATCGTTGTCTGGCACCGGAAAGGCGCCACAAACACAGGAGTTTCAATGTTGAGTTCCAAAGCCCCGAGGCCGGCCGCGACCCGCCTTCTTGCCGCCGGCGCAGTCCTGACCCTCGGCGCACTTAGCTTGACCGCCTGCGGAGGCAGTTCCTCCAGCTCTTCCTCCAGCGGAGGTGCCGCCGGAAAGATCGGCGTTTCGCTGATCGTGAAGACCACCTCCAACCCGTACTTCGTAGCGATGGAAGACGGCGCGAAGAAAGCAGCCGAAGGCGGCAATATTGACCTGAAGCTCGCTGCAGGCAAGTCCGACGGCGACGAGGACACCCAGATCCAGGCCATCGAGAACGCCATCTCCAAGGGCGACAAAGGCATCCTCATCACCCCGAACGGGCCGGCCGTCGTCGACGCGATCAAGAAGGCCCGCGACGCGGGGCTGTACGTGATCGCCCTTGACACCCCGCCGGACCCGGCCAGTGCCGTGGACATCACCTTCGCGACGGACAACTTCGCCGCGGGCAAGCAGATCGGCCAGTGGACCGCGGCGCAGCTGGACGGCAAGAAGGCCACCATTGCGTTGGTGGACCTGTTCAGCGACAAGGTCGTCTCGGTTGACTACAACCGCGACCAGGGGTTCCTGACCGGCCTGGGCATCGACACCGCCGACAAGGCGAAGAACGGTGACGAGGCCAAGACCGGCAAGTACACCGGCGGCAAGGGCGGGGACTACGAGATCGTCGGCAACCAGGCGTCCCAGGGCGCCGAAGACGGCGGCCGCACGGCGATGGAAACCCTGCTGTCGAAGAACCCGAACATCAACGTCGTCTACACGATCAACGAACCTGCCGCGGCAGGCGCTTATGAGGCCCTGAAGGCCGCGGGCAAGGACAAGGGCGTACTGGTCGTCTCCATCGACGGCGGCTGCACCGGCGTGAATAACGTCAAGTCCGGCATCATCGGCGCCACTGCCCAGCAGTACCCGGTGAAGATGGCCCAGCTGGGCGTCCAGGCCATCCAGGACCTGGCCACCTCAGGCAAGAAGCCCACGGTCTCCGCGGGCCTGGACTTCTTCAACACCGGCTCTGCACTCGTCACGGACAAGGCAGTCTCCGGACTGCAGAGCATCGACACGACGGCTGCTTCCCAGATCTGCTGGGGCAAGTAACGCCTCCCCTCTGCGGGGGGCCGCGCTAAAGGCGTCTCCCCGCAGCATACCCAGCACGACAACAGTTAGAACATTGAAGTTCAGGAGCTATTCAAGTGACCCAGCAACAGACCGCCGGCCCGCCGAGCGCCGGGCATGCTGACCTGGCCGAGGAATTCCTCGACCGCCAGACCCCTCTCAGCAGAATCCGCAACATTCTCCACCGCTACCCGGCCCTCAGCCCCGCCATTGTCCTGCTGATCGCGGTGGTGGTCTTCGGGATCCTCAATGAGCGCTTCCTGCGGGTGGAGAACCTGTCTCTCATCACGCAGCAGGTCGCGGTGGTGGGCACCCTGGCGATCGCCCAGACCCTGATCATCCTGACCGCCGGCATCGACCTCTCGGTCGGGGCGGTCATGATCCTGTCCTCGATGGTGATCGCCCAGCTCGCCGTCAGCAACGGCATCCCCGGGCCGCTCGCCCTCATTGCAGGTCTCGCCGTCGGTCTGGCTGCCGGGGCACTCAACGGCTTTCTGGTGACCAGATTCCGGCTCCCGCCGTTCATCGTCACCCTCGGAACGCTGAACATTTTCGTCGCATTGACGCTGCTCTACTCCGGCGGCAGCACGGTCCGCGGATCCGCGATGCCGCCGGTGCTCACCTGGCTGGGAAGCACGTTCCCGATCGGACCTGTACGCATCTCCACCGGCGTCGTCATGATGCTCCTGCTCTACATCGTGGTCGCTTTCATCCTGGGCAAGACCGCCTGGGGACGGCACGTCTACGCCGTGGGCGATGACAAGGAAGCCGCGCGGTTGGCCGGCATTCCTGTGAGCCGCGTGCTGATGAGCGTCTACCTTGCCGCCGGGGCGGTGCTGGCAGTCGGTGCCTGGATCCAGATCGGCCGGACGAACGCCGCCAGCCCGAACGCTGGGGTCGACCTGAACCTGGACTCCATCACCGCCGTCGTGATCGGCGGAACCAGCCTCTTCGGCGGCCGCGGCTCCATCTGGGGTTCCCTGCTTGGCGCATTGATCGTTGGCATCTTCCGCAACGGCCTCTCACTCGCAGGCCTGGACGTCCTGTACCAGACTCTCGCCGTCGGCATCCTGATCATCGTTGCCGTGTCTATCGACCAGTGGATCCGAAAGGTCAAGTCATGACCATGACAGAATTTGCAGCCTCCCACACCGCCACCCGCGAACCCATCCTCAAGGCCAGGAACCTCGTCAAGACCTTCGGCCGCGTCGTCGGGCTCGACGGCGTGAGCCTGGACCTGTACCCGGGCGAAGTCTTGGCCGTCATCGGCGACAACGGCGCCGGCAAGTCCACGCTCATCAAGTGCCTCACCGGCGCCGAAATCCCCGACACCGGAGAGCTCTACGTATCGGGGCAGCAGGTGCACTTCAAACGCCCGCAGGACGCGCGGGTCCACGGCATCGAAACGGTCTACCAGAACCTGGCCGTCTCCCCGGCCCTCGATGTCGCCTCCAACCTGTTCCTCGGCCGTGAAGAACGACTCCCGGGCCCCCTGGGGAGCCTGTTCCGGATGCTCGACACCAAAGGCATGCGCCGGAAGGCAAAGGAAGAGCTGACCCGCCTGGGCATCTCCACCCTGCAGGACGTCACAGTTCCGGTCGAGAACCTTTCCGGCGGCCAGCGCCAGGCCGTCGCCGTGGCCCGCGCGGCGGCTTTCGGGTCCAAGGTCGTCGTTCTGGACGAGCCGACGGCGGCCCTGGGCGTGCGCGAATCGAACCAGGTCCTCCAGCTGGTCCGCGACCTGCGCGACCGCGGCCTGCCGGTCATCCTGATCAGCCACAACATGCCGCACGTGTTCGATGTGGCCGACCGGATCCACATCCAGCGGCTGGGCAAGTGCGCGGCCACCATCACCCCGCAGTCCCACAGCATGACCGACGCCGTTGCCATCATGACAGGAGCCGCAAAGGCCTGACAGGCGCACCGGCACCTCCCGCTCCGCCGGAGCCCCCTTCTCCGTCCGCGGACCTGCTAACAGGTCCGCGGACGGATCCATACCGGGCTCCCACCACTCAACCCGAAGAAAGAAACCCGATGCACAAGCCCCAACCGGACGGCTCCAACCACGAGCTGATAGACGTTGTCGTCATCGGCGAAGCCCTGATCGACATCGTCAACGGCCCCGAAGGATCCATCAGCTATCCGGGCGGGTCCCCGGCCAACGTCGCCTATGGCCTCGGCCGGCTCGGCGTCCGGACCGGGCTGCTCACGGCAATCGGCGACGACGAACACGGCACCGCCATCACCAACCACCTCCACAGCGCAGGCGTCGAGCTTCTTCCCGGATCCACTTCTCTTGAACGGACGGCAACCGCCACCGCGACATTGGCTGCCGACGGCTCAGCCAGCTACGAGTTCGACATCGCCTGGCAGCTGGCACCTGCGGCGCCGGCCATGATCCCGAAAATTCTGCACACGGGCTCGATCGCAACGTTCCTGGCCCCGGGAGCCGGCACCGTCCGCACTCTTCTCGAGCAGTGCCACCAGTCCTGCCTGGTCACTTACGACCCCAATGTCCGCCCTGCTCTCCTTGGCAGCCACACCGAGGCGACGACGATCTTCGAGGACCTGCTTCCGCTCACGGACGTCGTCAAACTCAGCGACGAAGATGCACACTGGCTGTACCCCGGATGGTCCCCGGACGACGTGGCCGCCCACTTGCTGCAACATGGCGCGCGCCTGGCCGTCATCACCAAGGGCGCAGACGGTGCCCTGCTCGCCACACCCGGCGCCCGGTTCAGCATTCCGTCCGTGAAAACCGAAGTTGCCGACACCATCGGGGCAGGCGACTCCTATATGGCCGCACTCATCTTCGGACTGCTGACCCGGGGCGACGAAGCATTCGGACCGGCCGCACTCCAAAACATCGGACAAACTGCGTCAATGGCCGCCGCAATCACGGTCAGTCGGCCCGGAGCCAACCCGCCGACCTCCAAAGAGCTTCTTACACGGCTGGCCGAGCCTCAACGACCCTATGCCACCATCTAGTCCGGGTAGCCGTCTCCGCCAAACCACTCCCGCTGGGCGAACTTAGGAAGAGTTGCAGACCACCTCTTCCTGCTGGAAGGCTCCAAGACCCCGATCTGAGGCCGATCCACGGGACGACGAGACGTACGCAGTCCACCGGCTCGATGTTCCAATATTGAGGCGACCGGGGCCGCTGGTTCGGACGAGGGACTGTCCGATAAACGGTGTGTGGATCCGGCCGGTTTCATTAGTGAGTGGTTCTTTCGAACCGGCCGGCGAAGGTGATCGCGAACGCGTTCAGCGCAGGCTTCCACCTCATCATCCAGCGTGCCCGACCGCCGCCGGTCGGATCAAGTCAAG
>NZ_JBFTQF010000019.1:0-88707 GCF_056398865.1 Arthrobacter sp. 01T419 | reverse complement strand
CAACCGCTCCGCAAGCTCCTTCTGATCGATGATCTCTCCCGTCACAGGATCGATCATCACCCCTGTCATTGCGGTCGTGGACTCTGACACGGCCGTCTCCTTTCGGATCAGGCCGGACCTCACACACCGTTATTCAGACAGTCCCTCGGACGATGGTCAGCAGGCGCAGGGAGCGCTTGTGGCCGCCGGCCAATAGGACGCGAAAAATCATCCGTTCCGCTACAAAGCAGCCGCCCGGACCAGACGGGGCCCCACTGCAAGGTCACGCGGCTCCGGAGACACCGGACCCTGGTCCGGGGTGGGTGTTCATGTCGAGGGTGAATCGTCTGTAGGGGTTGATATGAATCCAGAACAACGGCGTCAGACCCCTGCGGTCTACTGGCTCGAGCAATCCATTGAACTACTCGGAAGCGCGGACGAAACGGGGCGGATGCGGTCGGGTGTTCTCCAGCGCGCTGGGGGTGTGCCAGACCGTGATTCCCTCGGCGCCGATGAGTCCGAGAGAATCCCCGACGTTGACGGTAGACATTCCGGGAGGGTGGGGGACCCCCGATAGTCCCTCCAGAATGACGGCGTCGTGGGTGCCGGTCAGCGCCAGGACGGCAGTTTGGGTGTCGAAGGTGACCGAACCTGCGAAGAGAGCGTAGATGCTCTGTCGGGCCTTTGCATGCACCTCGACGGCAAGAGCGACGTTGATCGGTTCCAGTTCGCTTCCCGGGTAAGGCGGGCTCCCAGTGACGACCACGGAACGGAAAGCGACGTAGACGTACTTGACGTACTTGATGTACGTGCGGATGATTGATATATGAGCACCCCCGCACATGAGACAGTCGGTGGACACGTCTACGGGTTTACCCAAGCACGGGATTCGTTGAAGACGATCCTCGATGCCAGCGAGCGGGGGGGGCTGTCCACGATACGGCGGCCCGGCCGGGCCACGGCCGCCGTCGTCAACGGAGAGAGCTTGCGTCGGTATCTGGAACTGACGGTCGTCGCCAATGTCCAGGTCGTGAATGAGGACGGAGCATGGGCTGTCTTCATGCCGGGGCGGCCTTTTGCCGCTGAGGCCACGGACCTGGCTGAAGCCTTGGCGGACTTCGTCGATGCTTTGCGGGACTACGCGGAGGATTGGGAGGACCATTTGCACGCGGCGCCCAATCATCGCGAGAACTGGGCCTTGGTTCAGCTCATTGATCTGTGCACGGATCAGCAGTTGACCGCCTGGCTCACCGGCTCGGTGGCATGAGCGTCCGACGCGTGGGCGGACGGGACGACCATGAGAAGTTCTGTCTAACCGAGCGCTGGGAGCTGGTGACGAATGCCCGCGGGAAACCAGTGCGCCATCACGCGACCTACCGGTTGAGTCTGCAAGATGGACGGATCTTGCGGACCCGGATTTCGCGCCCGGTGGATCGCACCACGTATTCGAGTTCGATCTGGAACCATATCCTCCAAGATCAGCTCGAGGTCGGTGAGAATGAGTTTTGGGCATGCGTCGATGACGGGACACTGCCGGCCCGCGGAATGGCAGCCCCTCACGCTTCGGCTATTCCCCTGGCGCTGATCTGGCAACTCACCCACAGCGTTGGAATGGATGAGCGAGATGTTGCCCGGATGACGAAAGAGCAGGCCGTTCAGGCGATCAACGATTACTGGATGTCGCAAGGGGCCGGTCAGGACAACTGATACGTTTGGCCCGGTCGGTCGGACAGGGTTTCACCTGCTGTAGCGGGACATTCGTCTCAATCAAATCCGTACCCGGCATGTTTTCTGGACTTCCCAGTGTTTGCAGGGCCTGGAACCCGGTTCGAGTCCCACCTCGGGCACAGTGTTTCCGCCATCCCTTTGACTCCGGGTCCTGGAAGTAGCGCACGGACCGGAACCGGTGCTCATCGATACCCAGCATTCTTGGGCTCAGCTGATCACATCCGGAAGGGTGAGGAAGCAGGCTACGTTCAACGCGACCCGGACAATCCACCAGGACACCCCGAACGCGGCAGCAGTCTCATCCCAGTGGGGTACGCGATGGAGTCAGGTTTACTGGACCCAGAAGCTCAAAGTCAGTACTTTGAGCAAAACCCTGAAACCTGGCTCAAATCCGTTATTGACGAGGATCGGGCGACATCGAAAGCCTGAAGAACGCAAGGGACATATCGCGGCCATCACAACAGCCTTGGCTATGACGACGTGGTGCAGCGGTGAATGATCGTCGTGCGGAACGGCGAAAAGTCCCTTGTCTGGGAACGCGGACGGCGTGGGCCACACGTGCTCACTCGTCCCTCGCCTAGACGCACGCTTCCGGATGTCTGCCGCTTGGGGCACGGTTTAGAACACTGGTCGCCAGGTCTCGACGGCGTCGTCGCTGACTGCGACGACCTCGCGCCAGCGGTCGAACAGCGAGCAGGGGTGGGAGATGCCCAGGTCCACGATGTCGCCGACCTGCAGGTCATCGGAGTCGTCCACGATGGCGTGGTGGTCGAAGAGTCGGGTCAGCGTGGCGCCTGCGCCGGCAGACAGGAGCGCCCCGTTACGGTACCTGGAAACGATCACCGGCAGGCCGGCGTCGTACGCCAACTCGCGCTTGCCCGCGTTCAGGACCACGCGCCCGGCTTCCGGGGCAGAGATGACCAGCGCCCGCACCACGGCCGCGGCGGTGAGGCCGGGGACCGGGGAGACGCTTTGGTAGGTGCCGTGGTCGTGCACGACGTAGCAGCCTGAACGGAGCACGTTGACGGAGGCGTTGTGCGGCAGGAACGCGGCCGCGCGGTCCTGGAATGCAGAGCCGCCGTTGCTGAAGACCGGTAGCTCCACCTCGAAAGCGGGGTGCAGTTCATCGAAAATGTCGCGTGCCAGGCGGCAGTGTGAATCGATCCCGGCCAGGTTTTCATCCGTCCGGGTGTTCGGTGCCACGCCCGAGTAGGCGCTGACGCCGGCCAGCAGGAGGCCGCTGGCGGCATGGATTTCCGCGGCCAGGGGCCCCGCCTCGGCCGCGCTGCGGATCCCGGTGCGGCCGCCGGGGGTACCGACGTCGATCAGGACGTTCAGCGGCCGGGGCGAGTCCTCGAATACCTCGGCCATGGCCCGGATGCCCGCCGCCGAATCGGCCAGGCAGTAGATCTCCAGCTCCCGGGAGGCCGCCAGCCAGGCACGCAGCTGCTCAAGGTGGCCGCGGAACAGCACCTCGTTCGCGATGAGGATCCGGGTGGCACCCCACTCGATGGCGTGGGCGGCCTGCGCGGTGGTCGCGACGGTCACGCCCCAGGAGCCGGGCAACTGCCGGCGGACGATCTCGCCCGTCATGGTGGTCTTGATGTGCGGGGCCAGCACCATGCCGTGCTCCCGTGTCCAGGCCTCTTTGATCCCGATATTGCGCTCGACGGCGGCAACGTCCAGGAGCATCTGCGGGAAGGTGTGGAGCGGGAGGGCAGGGTCAAGGTGCGGCATGCGGTGCGATTCTTTCAGGACCGTTCGGGAAGCTGGATACCCGGAAATCCTATCCGGGTTCAGTAACTAGAGAACCCTCGACAGGTCGCGACGAATGACAAGTGGTGACCACTCGGGCGGTTGCGGCGCGGAGTGACTACGCTCTCTTCCACGTGTCAGACCGCTCAAGCGCATCGTCGTGCGGCTGGCTGCCACGAGCTGAGTTCAGGCCATAGGAGGTCAAATCATGTCCGTCATCATTGCAACCAAAGTTTCCGGTGACACGAGCGTTTTCACCAAGTCGCTCGAGGAGCGCGCGGACGAATACCGCCAGTGGGGCGAGCGCGGCCGGGCTGCGGGCGCGATCCACCATCAGTTCGCGGTCGGGGACGGGTTTGTCCTCGTGGTCGACGAATGGGAATCGACAGAGGCATTCCAGAAATTCTTCGGTGATCCCGAGATCCAGGCGTTCATCGGCTCGGTCGGCGGCGATCCTAAGGTAGCCCCTGAAGTCACCGTGGGGGAATCCGTCGACTCTGCGGACAAGTACTAGCTGAGGATCCAGGCCGATCCCGGCATGTCGGTCCCTGTCAGCGTCCAGACTGTTCGTCCGCGCATGGTGGCCGCCGTCCGGCGTGAGATCGCGCCGGACGAAGTTGGCTCGGCATGGGGGCCTGCGGTGGGCCTGGTCTGGGACTTCATTCGCAGTCAGCCGGGTCTGTGGACGGACGGCCACAACATCTTCATTTACCACCATCCGAACGAACCCCGTGCGCCCCTTCTGTGCGACTTCGGCGTCGAAGTCACGCGCACCTTTGAAACGGCGGGCGAGGTATACGCGACTGAAACGCCGGCGGGCCAGGCTGCCATAGCGGTCCACCGTGGGCCATACCACCGCATGGACGAGGCATACAAGGCGATCGAGAAGTGGATGGCTGCGAATCATAGGGAGTCTGCCGGGCACTCTTGGGAGATCTACGGAGATCCGACACCCGATCCGGCAGACACTGAAACGACAATCGTGCACCTGTTGAAGTAGATGTCAGAGGGCGCAAGCGGCGGGGACGCGTCGTTCCTCCTGACGGGGACGCCCGCGACACTTCACTAAGACCACAGTTCGTCGAGCAGTCGTTGCACTTTGTCGCACAGCTCGATGTGGGCAAAGTGGCCGCACTGCGGGATTGTCGCCAGCCGGGCGTGGGGGACCGTGGCAGCCAACCGGGCCAGATCAGCCTCGGGCGTGAACATGTCGCAGTCGCCGCGGATCGCCAGCACCGGGCAGCGGATGCCGCGCCACCGGCTGAAATCGTAGTGGGCGGCGGCCCTGGCGGCAGCGGAGAAGCTGGCCGGCCGGGCATCGTCGCCCGGTTCGCGGAACACCGCCGATGAAATGACTGCGGTTTCGGCCAAGCTGCGGCCATGTGCAAGGCCAGGAAGCCTCCCATGGAGTGGCCCACCAGGTTCCACCGCCGGTAGCCGAGCGCGTTCAGCACCCCGACGACGGCGAGCGCTATCGCCTCGATGCTGGGCTGTTCCAGCCGGGCACACTTTGTGGATTCGCCCCAGCCCGGCAGGTCAATCAGGGCCCGGTCTTGGGCAGGTGCCCCGGACAGCGGTGCCCCGGAAAGCAGTGCCTGGAAAGTGGTCCAGGATCCCGCTGCGCCGTGGAGGTAGATGTCCGGGGTGCCGGACGCCGCACTCGGTCCCCGGTACCCTGCTCGACATGCACCGCGCAGGGACCCAGCTCCGTGGGAAGGACTTGCCGCCGCAACGTGGGGGCGATTTTCTGCTGAACACTCATGGTCACCTTTGCTCCCGCTCTCTAAGACGGGTTCGTAGCCGCAGAGGTAACGGATGGGATTAGTCGATTCCGGCGTCGGAGTCCAAAAAGCCAGCAGGCAGGGGAATTCAGGGGGTGAGGGGGCCTTGCAGAACGCGGACCGCGAGGTCTTTGTCGCCTTCGATGATCGCTGTTTCCAAGAGACTGGACCGGCCCCAGAGACCCAGGTACATCCCGTGCAGCGTGGCGGTAATCGAGACCTCGGCGGCCCCTTGGCCGACCTTCCAGCTGTGGGCCCCGGGTACCTGGAAGGTCACTGCCCCTTCCGGTTGGGGCATCGGCGGATCTTGGTTCGAAGACGGGGCGGGTGGCCACGCCAACCATGCCCCGGGTCCACCCATTCCACACGGACAGGCTGCACATAGGAAGTAGGCTTACTAAGGTGGGAGTATGTCGGACTTAAACGACTGACGACTCCCCGGTTGCTCTCGACTGCGGCGCGCCGCGTCGAAGGCAGCAAAAAAGATCTGCCCGAGCAAGGCTAATGTGCAGCACCCCGGGGGCCGGGGGCCGGGGGTCCTTTCGGGTTCCACCAACGCGGCCCCTCGCCGTCGCGGGCGAATCCTTACGGGTCCGGAAAGGGGGCGCTGGGACAGGTGGATCGGATTACTTTAGCCCTCGCGATCGATTTGCAGATAGCTGAGTCCGCTCACATCGAGCCAGTACCGCGCGGGCGTCTCCACGAGGCGCAGCAGCACGCCCTCGCAGGAAGCGCAGCGCACAACGACTCCCGGCGCGTCCACGTACACCATCGTTTCCGCGAAGACGCGGACGGCGCCGCAATGCCTGCACTGTCCGATCGCGGCGACGATATCGAAGCGGAAGAGTTCCCACAGCAGTCCTGCCACCGCGTTTCCGTCCAGGTGGGCTATCGCATTGCCTGCAATTCCAGCGATGTCCTGATCCTCGAGGCCCGGATCCTTAGCGCCCGGAGAATCGGAGCCGTTGTTGCCACTCACCGGGTTCCTCCTGTTCCGCCGAAGCGCTCGGTCTTGATCGACGCGGCGGGATATCCCGCCTGCACCAGCCATTCCGCGACCGTTTCCACAAATACCGTTTGGCCGCAGATAAAGATGTCCGGGGCGGGGTCCTTCGGCAAGATGTTGGCCAGCAGGGGTTCTGCCGTGAGCCGTTGCGGGGCAGTCGGCCAACCCTTTGGCACCTTGCGAGTGTAGACGTAGTCGATGATGAGCTTGCGGGATTCCTGACCCAAGGTTTGGAGTTCTTCCCGATAGAACCCCGCCTCGGGTGACTTGAGCGAATAGAGCAGCCGGAACTGCGCCGGATTTTCCGATGCGTGGTGTGCGCGGATCATGGACATGAGCGGCACGATGCCGGATCCTCCGGCAATGAGCTGAACGGGGTTTGTGTCCGTCGGTTTCCAAACGAACCAGCCACCCACCGGCCCTCGGATCTCCAACTGGTCCCCGACCGCCAGCTCCCGGACCAAATAAGGGGAGACTTCTCCGTTGACCAATTCGTCAACGGTGATCTCCAAGGTTTCGTCCATACCTGCCCTCGCCACGGAGTATGAGCGCACGGCCGTGTAACCGTCGTCGGCAGTGAGGCGGATGTCGATGTGCTGTCCGGCGAGCTTGCCGTTCAGCCCGTTCACCCGCAGCCCTATGGTTCTGGCGCTTTCCGTTTCGGGCATGCTGCTGACGACGTCGGCCACGCGCCATAGCGTGCTCATCCGGCGCGCCTCATGAGTAGCGCTCCTCCCGCCACGGGTCGCCGTGGGTGTGGTAGCCATTGGATTCCCAGAAACCAGGATCATCATCCTGCGTCAACTCGATACCATTGATCCACTTTGCGCTCTTCCAAAAGTACAGATGCGGCACAAGGAGACGGGCAGGTCCGCCGTGTGCGCGCTCAAGCGGCTCACCGTCGAACTCCCAAGCCACCCACGCCCGGCCGCCAAGAAGGTCCGGGAGGGGCAGGTTGGTGGTGTATCCGCCGTAGGAGTGAGCCATCGTGAACCCGCAGCTTGTTTCCACGTTCTCAAAAAGAGTGTCCAGGGACACTCCCCGCCACGAGGTGCCCAACTTGGACCAACTGGTCACGCAATGGATATCCGTATCGATGTCCATCTGGGGCAACGCCATGAATGCATCCCAAGACCACGCATGACGCTGCCCGGCCTCAGTGGTGATGAAGAATTCCCACTCTTCAATGGGGATCCGGGGCGCGGGGCCGGCCGTAAGGACCGGGAAGCCGCCGGTCTCGTATTGGCCCGGTGGCAACGCTGGATTACCGCTCTGCCGTCTTCCATGAAATCCAGACGAAATGATGCCCACCATGTACCTCCGACGCGGAGACTCAAGCCGATTATGCAGTTCCCCCACGATAGGGCAACGGCCGGACGGGGTCTAGACACCGACGGGACTCATCTATAGTGCTCGCGAAACGGGGTGCGTGCCTCATGTGGGAAACGCTCGCGAAATCAGCGGGCCGCMACGGGCACGGCGGTGACGATGAGTGATGGACCTGTCGTTGCGAACGCTTAGGGATGTCTCGAAGAAGGACGCCACCGATTATACGAAGTTATCGAAGACGGCCAAGGGCCTGATTTTGGATGAACTCGTGGATGTTGCCGGGGTGGTCCCGGGCCAACGCCCGGCGGGCGCTGGCGGAGAGAACGGGCGGGAACCCGGCATGATTCAGGCGCTAGCAGCAATTCCACGGTCATGAGACCGCGGCGATCGGTATTTCCAAGACTTTGTCACCCTCGATCCACGTGCTCCGGGTGCCGAACTGCCTGCTCAGCCGTTGCATCCGCTCAGCGATTCTCCCTGCGTTTCGGCTCGCCAGCCGGGTTTGTAGGCGGGCGATGTTCGTCGGATGCAGGCACAGCATGCGAGGTACGTTTCCTTCTGTTTTTAGGAGGAAGACGAATGACTGATCGTTGCGTTCATCCGGGTCAACGGCATAATCATCCACAAAGTCGCCGGCGCTGTAGACAATGGGCCGGCCCCTGTAGATTTCGATGCCGCGGAAGATGTGGGCCGAATGCCCGAACACGACGTCGGCCCCCGCGTCTATCAATGCCCGGGCCAAACTCTGATGCGCGGGCGGGACCGTGGACCCCCAATTGGCGCCCCAGTGTGCCGAAACGACCAGCAGTTGGTTGTAGTCTTTCGTCCGACGGACCATGTCCAGCAATTCCTTCACCCGGCCGTCACCAGTGTCCACAGGGACATAGTGGATTTCCGGAGTTCGGGCGGTTGCCTCCCAGCCCGGTTCATTATCGGTGAAAGCAATAAAGCCGACCGCAGTTGCTCCCATCCACCGGGCCACCGGTCGGCGGGCAGATTCCAGGTCTATCCCTGCCCCGGCGTACAGGATCCCGTGCTCATCGAGTGCCGGCAGCATTTCCAATAGCGCATCGACTCCATAGTCGAACACATGGTTGTTGGCCAGCGAGACCACGTCGATCGCCGCGGAGCGAAGGCTCTCCACGTTCTTGGCATCGGAGCGGAAGTGATACATCTTGCCGGCCGCAGGCGTTCCGTCGTCCGCGAGAACGCATTCTAAATTGGCGAATCGGATGTCAGCCTGCCGGAGGACCGGGAGGGTATCGCCCCAGGGATAGTCCGGAGCTGCCACCTTGAGCTGGTCGTTAACCAGCCGGCCGAGCATGACATCTCCGAGGAGGGCAATCTGCATTCTCCACCTCCAACGTCGCAGGTCTTTGCTATCAGGATGGGCCGCTTCGCCGCCTGGTGCCAGTCAACCGACAGCCGCAATAACCGCCGTCGAACCCAAGTAGTCCCACTTCAGCAGTTCTTCGCGGAAAGGCCTCGCACGGTGTGGATTCGAGGGGGATAGTTGGATCAGGAGGCCGCCCCGCGTGTATTTTTTTGCTACCTTCCAGTCTGGACGTGGGAGTGCGGCAGCTTTGATGGGAACGTCGCGGCGATGGGGATTTTTCAGGACAGGGCTGACGCAGGGCGACAGTTGGGCCTGCGGCTGGTGTATCTGCGTGGCCAGGAAACAGTCATCCTGGGGGTGCCACGCGGCGGGGTTCCGGTCGCCTTTGAGGTTGCAGCGGCCCTGGACGCGCCACTGGATGTGATCGTTGTGCGGAAGCTGGGAGTCCCGTCCGAGCCTGAACTCGCGATGGGCGCTATCGGGGAGGATGGCGCATATGCGCTCGAACGAAGCGTCCTCGCAGCCACAAGGGTCAAACGGGAAGAACTGCGGTCCGTTGAGCGGCGGGAGCGGGCTATCCTTGAGGACCGGGTGGCCCGATTTCGCGCTGGCCGGGGCCGCGTCGATCTGAAAGGCCGCATCGCCGTCGTCGTCGATGACGGAATCGCTACGGGGTCAACCGCCAGGGTGGCATGCCGCATTGCACGGAACTTGGGGGCGGCCAAAGTGATCCTGGCCGTTCCTGTCGCTTCGGCCGACGTCCTCGCGAGATTGACGGAGCCTGACGAGGTGGTGTGCCTTGCTACGCCTCCGCGGCTTACGGCTGTCGGCCACCACTACCGTGATTTCTCACCGACGGGCGACGACGAGGTTTCGTGGCTGCTCGCCGCTGCTGCCGAGCGCTCGGAAAATGCCTCTTCAAGAGCAGGAGACCGTGGCCTCGATGAGGAAGTCCAGATCCCCTCTGACGGGTTGTGGCTTCAAGGACGCCTTCACTTGCCCGGATCGATTGCGGGAATGGTGGTGTTTGCTCATGGCAGCGGTAGCGGCCGCCACAGCCCGCGAAATAGATTCGTCGCCACAACGCTTCAGCGGGCTGGCCTGGGGACCTTGCTACTCGACCTGCTCACCCCAGGGGAGGAGCTCAATCGTGCCAATGTGTTCGACATCGAACTGCTGGCGCGCAGGCTGATCGCGGCGACTGGATGGCTCGGCGGAAGGCCGGACACGGCCTCATGCAGCGTGGGGTACTTCGGCGCGAGTACGGGTGCCGGCGCCGCGTTGTGGGCGGCGGCCGACCTGGGAGAGAGGATCGGCGCAGTCGTCTCGAGGGGAGGACGTCCGGATCTGGCGGGTGCGAGGCTTGCCTTTGTCCGCGCGCCGACGCTCTTGATTGTCGGCAGCGCGGATCACCGGGTGCTCGAACTCAACCGCAGGGCCCAAGACGTGATGGGCTGCCCCAACCGGTTGGAGCTTGTCCCGGGGGCCACGCACCTCTTCGAAGAACCCGGAACATTGGAGGCGGCGGCGATTCTCGCCATGGACTGGTTTGTTCAGTGCCTGCCGCACGGATAGGGCGGCGCGAGGAACCGACAGGCTTGCGTGGCGCGAGGAACCGACAGGCTTGCGTGGCGCGAGGAACCGACAGGCTTGCGTGGCGCGAGGAACCGACAGGCTTGCGTGGCGCGAGGAACCGACAGGCTTGCGTGGCGCGAGGAACCGACAGGCTTGCATGGGTCCATGGGTCCCTGGGTCCTCGAACGTGATCAAGCGACAGCGATCTTCCGGGCGCCGGCGTTGACGTCGGAATGGGAAAGCCTATCCGGGTGGGGGTGCAGATGCGGCCCGCCGGGCACTAAGCCCACCCACCCGGACCGGCACAAGATCGGCGGCCGCCGGGACCTCAACCCAGGAGCCGCTCATCCAGGGCTTACAGATCACGCTCCGGACCTGACTCCGGGGTAATGACGCGCACGCCACTGTCCCGAAATGCTGCTTCAAGCTCCTTAGGAGGGTGAGAGTCGGTGACGAAATAGTCTGCGCTATCGAGCAAGCCGACCTGAGCGAAGAGCTGCTTGTCGAACTTCGACGAGTCTGCCAGCACGGCAACTTGGGTGGCGCGGGACATCATCTCGCTCATCATGGCAGCTTCCCCGACATTGCTTGTGGTGTAGCCACCCTGCACTGACACCGCACCGATGGCGATGAGCGCCAAGTCGCAGCGAATGTCCAGATCGGCCCCGCCGGTTGCGATCCGCAGACTCGTCGGCCCCGTCGTTGCGAGAGTAGTCGCGCGGACGGAGCCGCCGAAGATGTACAGTTCTCGCCAGACTGCGGGGTCCAGCTCCGCTGGCACGAGTAGGTTGTTCGTGGCGACGGTTAGGTCCCGGTGGTTATGGAGTGCGCGCGCCACCGAAAGCATGGTTGTTCCGCCATTCATGATGATCCCGGTGCCGTCGCGAACGAGTTGAGCCGCAAGGGCGCCGATCCTTTCCTTCTCCGAAGCCTGCAGGCCGAGGCGCAGATCTACGGCCTTCTCGACTCGAGAACTCATCGCCACGCTGACCGCGCCGCCATAGGTACGCACGAGAAGGCCCTCGCTGTCCAGCTGGTCGAGGTCGCGGCGCACGGTGTCGATCGAGACACCGAAACGATCGGCCAGCGAACCTACGGTCACCTGGCCGACTTCGGTGACGTGCGCGACGAGCTGCGCCTTTCTACCCGCTGGGTGCCTGCGCGAACGCCCTTCGTCAATGGTCATGCTGTCTAACTCGCTCACGCTGCGATGCTAGCACCTGAACTGCCTCTCCCGAAGCAACTGCAGCAAAGAACTGCAGAAGTGTTGCACAACGGGGTGATTGATCGTTCTTCAGGTCGCACCTGGCGATATGAGCAGGAGAAGTTTGCCGTTCTTATCATCTTTAGTTAGCTTCTTTGCACTTCTATGCTTGCGTTTGCGGCATTTGCAGGACTAATGTGTCCTATATCACGCAGCGAATGCGCATGATTAGGCAATTACACGAAGGAGTGGACATGAGCACGAGGAGAGGCCGCCGCCCGCGGCTGCTCGCAGCGTTAGGCGTAACCGCCGTTGCTGCGCTCACAATGTCAGGTTGCAGTGGCTCGTCCTCTGGTGGTGCCAGTGCCACCGGCGATGTCACCCTCGAGTTCGCCCAGTGGTGGGAGCCAGAGCTCCCGCAGGGATCCCTGGCCAACCTGATTGACCAATTCCAGAAGGCGAACCCACACATCAAGGTGAAGCTCCTCAGCTCACCCTTTTCCTCAGACCAACAGCAGATGGTTGCCGACGCAGCCTCCGGACAGCTACCCGACGTCCTCGGCCTCGACGGTGCCTGGGTGAGCGATTTCGCCAAGCAGGGCGCGATCGCCGACCTCTCTCCGCTTCTGAAAGCTGACAATTTCTCTGAAGACCAGCTGGCAAGCGAGGTCAAGGTCAATGGCAAGGCCTACATGATCCCTGCGGTCAATTTCGTCTACCCCTTGTTCGTGAACAACGACCTGCTCAAGCAGGCCGGCCTAAGCAAGGCGCCGACCACCCGCACCGAGTTCCTCGACGCAGCCAAGAAGATCAGCGCCCTCGGCGGCAACGTCAAGGGTTGGGCCCTGCCACTCGACACCGCAGTCCCCAACGGCATCCAGAACGACGTCATGTCCTGGGTCTGGGCATCTGGTGGCAGCATGCTCAAGGACGGGGAACCTGACCTCACCAACGCCCAGGTCAAGAGCGGAGTCGACTACGTCAAGAGCCTCTACGACGCGAACGTTCTAGTCCCCGGCGCCCTGACCATGAAGGAACAGGACAAGGTCGAGAAGTTCACCAACGGCCAGGTCGGCATGGTGATCGACTCGCTCGCCCACATCAACCTGATCAAGAAGAACAACCCCAGCCTCAACTTCACGGTGGCAGCGCTGCCTTCCGAGGATGGCTACACCGGCAAGCGTGGCATCCCGTACGCATCGTGGGGTGTTGGCATCTCGAACAAGTCCGAGCACAAGGCGGAAGCGGCCAAGCTCGTCGAGTTCCTCATGAGCAAGGACACGAACGCTCAGCTGAGCAACCTTGCAAACGGCTTCCCGGGCAACAAGACGGCGACGCCCGACTTCAGCAAGAGCGATCCGCTGTTCAAGACGGCCTTCGACATCTACCAGGCCGGTTACCCGGCGAATGAGTTCACCGGCCTGCCGAAGGCCGACCAGCTGCAGCGCACGTTCGACGAGCAACTGCAGCGGACCCTCACCGGAAGCCAGAGCGTCGATCAGACGCTCAGCACCGTTCAATCCGCATGGAAATCCATCTTCTGACGTCGAAGATTCGACGGGGTCGTGCCGTCCAGCTTGCGGCACGACCCCACAAGGGAGTTTGAGACATGAATCTGTCTTCTACCAACGTCGAGGGACCCGGAAGGGTACGGCACGCCGTCGGCCCGCGGTCGACGAAGCGGGGCGCCTCCGGGGTGCGCGTCCACAAGCTCGTCCCGTTCGCCTTCGTCTCGCCGACCCTGGCCTTGATCACCTTGCTCACCGTGGTGCCGATCCTGATGGTTGCTGGCTACTCATTCATGGACAACGTGATCGTCGAACCGAACCCCGTGTTCGTTGGGTTCGCCAACTATGTGAAGGTGCTTACTGATCCTGCTTTCCTTGCGGCGCTCGGCAACACCTTCCTGTTCATCACGTTCAGCACAATCGTGCACTTGGTACTGGGTCTCGTCTTTGCCTTGCTGCTCAACACAACGCTGCTCGGCAACGTCACCAAGGCAATTTTCCGGGTGGTCTACATCCTCCCGTGGTTGTTCACCATCGCGGTGATCGCCGTCGTCTGGCGTCTCATGCTCGACCCCTCTGGTGTGGTGAACTACGTTCTCGGCACGCTTGGAGTCCAGGGCGCGAACTGGCTGTCCACACCCGAAACGGCATTGGGCTCCGTGACCTTCATCAACATCTGGTCCGGGTACCCGTTCTTCATGATCAGCCTCCTGGCTGCCCTCCAAGGCGTGCCAACCGTGCTACACGAGGCTGCACGCGTCGACGGGGCGGGCTGGTGGCAACGGTTCCGGTACGTGACACTGCCCCATATCCGCCCGGTGATTATCAGCATGGCCGTGCTCGACCTCATCTGGACGTCACAGCAGTTCGCCTTGATCTGGATGACCACGGGCGGGGGCCCACTCAACGCCACGGAGGTGCTCAGCACCTACACATACAAGCAGGCCTTCAGCAACTTCGATTTCTCGGCGGCCTCCGCGGCTGCGGTCGTCGTACTGCTGCTCACTATGGTCCTTGCCTTCTTCTACGTACGGCAGCAAAGGGTGCGTGATTGAGATGAGCAACTTGACTCTTCAGGGACGCAGGGACGAAAAGATCGACATCCCTCGCGGGCAGCGGGCCAGAAAGAAGACACTGCTCAAGGTGGGAGCCTTCGCGGCCTTGGTCCTCGGGGCTCTGTATGCGGGGCTGCCCGTGCTGTGGATGCTTTCCACCTCGTTCAAAGCGAATGGAGAGGTCTTCGCACTCCCACCGAAACTGATCACCTCCGGCTTCTCGCTGGACGCCTACACAGCGATCCTCACCGATCCGGCCCGGTTGCGGTTCTTCCTGAACAGCTACATTGTGGCCATTGCTGTGACTATGCTCACCCTTCTGGTCGCGATCCTCGCCGCGTACGGCTTCAGCCGTTACGAGTTCCCTGGCAAGCGGCTGATCAATGTCGTGATCGTCTCCGTGCAAGCCGTTCCACCGATCACGCTGGTGATCCCGTATTTCGGCCTGATGGTTGCACTCGGCCTCTACAACACCTATCCCGGCCTGATCCTCACCCACATGGTGTTCACGCTCCCTTACGCGATCATCATGATGACTGCGTACTTCAACACCCTGCCTCGCGAACTCGATGAAGCAGCCAAGGTGGACGGCGCGAACGCTTGGACCGCCCTGTGGCGAGTGCTCGTGCCCATCTCGATACCGGGAATCGTCGCAGTCGGGGTGTACACATTCATGATCTCGTGGAATGAGTTCCTCTTTGCACTGACCTTGACCCGCACCGACGCCATGCGGACCGTGCCGATCGGCATTCAATTGCTGATGGGCCAGCATTCCTTTGAGTGGAACCAGATGATGGCGATGAGCATCCTGGGGTCGATCCCAGTGCTCCTGCTCTTCCTTCTGTTCCAGCGGAGCTTCATCGGCGGACTCACCTCCGGCGCAGTCAAAGACTGACGCCTCGAAAACCTTAACCCAACACAAGGAGATATACACCATGCTCGTCGACGGAAAAACCATTCTGGACGTCGCCAACCAGAACAACTTTGCCATCCCGGCCTTCAACATCAGCGACTGGGCGATGTTTCTTGGCGTCATGGACATCAGCGAGGAGAAGGAAGCCCCCGTCATCATCGCCATCCACCCGGATGAGGTTGCGCATATCACGACCGACCTCATCGCCGCGATCCGCGTGCGCGCTCACCGGTCGAGCGTGCCGGTCGCGATCCACTGGGACCACGGCGGCACTTATGAGCAGATCATCACCGCGATCCAGGCGGGCTTCACCTCGGTGATGATCGATGCGTCGATGCTTCCGTTCGAGGAAAACGTTGCTCTCACTCGCAAGGTTGTGGAGGCGGCGCACGCCGTAGGCATTCAGGTCGAGGGCGAACTCGGCACGATCGGCGCGAACGACAGCTACGGCGAGTCCGGAGCGGTCGAGATCATCTACACCAACGTCGACGACGCGGTGCGTTTTGTCGAGGAAACTGGTGTCGACAGCCTCGCGATCGCGATCGGGACGTCGCACGGCCTGTACCCGGCCGAAAAGAAGCCCGAGTTGCGCCACGACCTGCTCGAGCAGATCAAGGCGGCGGTGGGCATCCCGCTCGTGCTGCACGGCGGATCCGGCAACCCCGATGCGGAGTTGGCCCGTGCGGTCTCGCTTGGCATCAATAAGATCAACATCTCCAGCGACATCAAGGTCAGCTACCATAACCGCATGCGCGAGATCCTCGGCACAGACGAGCGTCTGCGTGAGCCGAACAGCATCCAGCCCCCCTGCATCGAGGCCATGAAGATCACAGCGGCTCAGAAGATCGACCTGTTCAACGCAGCCGGCAAGGCAAAGCTGTACTGACATGACTTCTACGATTGTGCTCGGGCTCGGCAGCAGCGTGGACTATGAAATCGTGTGGTCCTCCCAGCTGATCGAGCACCTCGTGCAGCACTACGGCATCACCGTCGCGGAGCTAACAGGTGCAACGGAGATCACAGACGAGCGCAGCCTCGTGGTCTCGGTGCTCGGACACTTTCGGCTGGGCGTCGGGGGAGAGCGGTATGTCGCCTCCCCCGACGTCCTGGAAGCATTCGCCGCCAAATGCGAGCGCAAAGTCACACTAGGTGGAACGGCAGTCAGGGCAGGCCTTGCCCTGTCCCAGCTGAACGTTCCGGTGACGCTGCACCTTGTCGGAATCAACGACCACTTCCGGGAACTGCTGCCCTCTACATGCGCATGGATCACGAGCGCCGATCACGACTCGACGGAACCTCACCTGATTGTGCAGTGGAACGAGGGCGCCAGGGTCCGCGTTGGCGAGACGGAGCTCATTGCACCTTTCCCGAACCGGCTGATATATGTGAATGACCAGCCCAACGCCGAAATGCTCCTGAGCCCTGACCTTCCTCGGGTGTTGTCGAAGTCCAGTATCTTCCTGATCTCGGGCCTGAACGCGATGCAAGACGCTCACATCCTGCACGTTCGGCTCAAGGAAATCCGCCGGGCAATGGACGCCCTGCCCGAGGAGGCGTTCGTCTACTACGAGGACGCCGGTTTCCACGTTCAGACCTTCAGCGCCCAAGTCCGCGAAGCCCTCCTTGACCGCATCGACGTCTATGGAATGAACGAAGACGAGATGCAAGCGCACCTCGGACGGGAGATCGATCTCCTGGACCCCGATTCCATTCGTCACGCCCTCGAAGACCTCGCCACCATCATTCCCGCCCGGACACTGGTTATCCACACAAAGTACTGGGTACTTGCGTGTGGATTCCAGCCCGAGCACTACGCGTCCGCATTGGAGGGCGGGGTGGCAATGGCCAGCACCCGCTACCGGTACGGAGACAACTTCACCCGCAGTCAGTACGCACAGTCAGCAGAATGGCCCGTAAACCAGGACGGGGCCGCTGTGTCGGCCGCTTTGTCCGGCCCCGGACTGAACGCCATTCCGACCAAGGCGCTGAGTGTGCCAATGCCCACCACCGTAGGGCTCGGGGACTCGTTCGTCGGTGGATTCCTCGGCGCCCTCACCAGAAATGGAGCCAAGGTTTGAATTTGATCGTTTTGCCGTCCAATCGGCCTCCCAACCGCTTCTATCGGGGCGGCCGCCGGATCACCGACTTCCGAGGCGAGCCACCGGCTCCCAGCCATGAACCGGAGGACTGGATTGCTTCCACGACGTCAGTGTTCGGTGAACCGGGCGTTGGCGTGACGGCACTGCCGAACGGCGTCCCCATGCCGACGGCGATTGGCCAGGACCCGGAGGCGTGGCTCGGCAAAGACCACGTCGCCGCCTTCGGGTCTGACACAAAGCTGCTGGTCAAGCTTCTCGACGCCGGCCAGCGCCTGCCCGTCCACGCGCACCCAGACGGAGACTTCGCCTCGAAACACTTGGGACATGCGCACGGCAAAGCCGAGGCATGGTACATCCTCAACGGAGGCACGGTGTATCTCGGGCTTCGCCAGGATGTGTCATCCCTTGAGCTGAGAGGCTTGCTCGAGCGCCAGGATTCCGAGGGACTGCTGGACCTCCTGAACCCTGTGGACGTCTCGCCCGGAGACGTCGTCTACGTTCCGCCAGGGGAGCTGCACGCAATCGGCGAGGGCGTATTCCTGCTAGAGGTTCAGGAGCCGGAGGACCTGTCCATCCTCTTGGAATGGCGGGACTTCCAGCTGGACGGATTCCGCGACGGCCATCTTGGATTGGGCTTCGATCTGGCGCTGAGAGCCGTCTCGCACCGCGGGCTTGGCAAGAAGGAGCTTGAGGAACTCATTCTCAGACCTTCGAAGTCGGGATCGGTGCTGCCTCCGGCGGCGGACGAATACTTCCGCGTCGAGAGGATATTTGTTGATGGGCACCAAGTCATCGATCCAGGTTTCGCGGTCATCGTTGCCGTTCGGGGTGACGTCACGGCAACGGGGACTCCCGTGCCCGCAGGATCCACTGCGATAGCTCCCCATAGCATCGGCCCGATACCGTTCACAGGCCAAGGTGAGCTCCTCGTGTGCCGGCCCCCGAGGCCAGAGCACCGATCGTAACGCTGGTTGCCGGAGTCGGCGGCTCCGCCGGCCAGGACCACGGCCGCCCCCGACCTGAGTCAGAACGCCGTACCCGTTCGGCGCTGCGTGTGCCGAGCACCGCGAGTTCAGTTGCGCACAAGGTTCCTCAGCAGCTTGAGTGCGACGGAGATTGAATGGATGTCCACCGGACCGGGCTGGGTGACTTCGGCGAAGGTGTCCTTGATCCGCGCGAGCTGTTCTTGGTGCCCGCGTTCCCACTCCACGATCCGTTCCGTGGAGTCGGCTCGCATGGGACCGCTGCTACGTGTTGTCTTGAGAACCGAGATGGTCATGTCGGCCACGGCGGAATAGACATCGTCCCGCAGGGCAGCCCTGGCGAGGGTCTCCCATCGGTTCTGCACTGGAAGGTCGGTGATCCTCAGAAGCAACTTCAGCGCCCCGATGCGCTGGAATGCGGTGGAATAGAGGTCGGCAATTCGCTCCATGGGCTCATCGATCTGCTCCGCAATGAGTGAGATATCCAACAAAGTGAAGCTCAGGACGACCTCAAACGCGCGTCCCGCAATGTCCGGCGGGATACCTATCGCCTCCCAGTGGGCCAGCAGGTCCTGCCCGAGGTCGATGTCGTCGCCGCGCAAATAGACCGCGGTTCGGTTCCGCCGGAGGTTCATGACCGGCATGATCCTGCCGAGTGCCTGTTCCACTGGCTGGTCCCGGTGGTCATGGGTCATGTACCACCGCGTTCCCCGGTCCAACATCCTGCGAACATACAAGGCCAGTTCTGCCGCGTGCTCGGCCTGCACGTCGGGCGGTGGTCCGCCCATCCAGTCCGCGATCCAGTGAAGATCAAAGGCCTCCCGCACTGCCACGAAGGCCCTAGCGAGAGCGGCCGCGCTCCCGGTGGTTTCCTCGATGGCCCGGAAGGCGAAGGTGATTCCTCCGAGGTCGATGATGTCGTTGGCGAGCACGGTGCAGATGATCTGCCGGCGCAAGGGGTGCGTTTGGAGTTCGGTTCCGAAGCGGTCCACGATCTGTGGAGGGAAGTAGCTGCGAAGGACCCGGTCGAACCATGGGTCGTCGGCGACGTCGCTTTCGTTCAGTTCCTTGGCGAGTGCGATCTTGGCGTAGGCGGCCAGTATGCATAGTTCGGGGGAAGTGAGCCCCTTGACGGCCTGAAGCCGGGCACGGAGTTGCTCCGTGGTGGGTAATGCCTCGCGAACCCGGTCCAGGTCGGTGGCTCTTTCCAGCCAGTCCATGGTGCGTTCGAAGCCCGGGCTCCAGTTGAGGTCGAAACCCGGGCTCCAGTTCTGTACCAGGGCGCGGTCGTTCACGAGCAGGACGTTCTGGTCGCGGCTGTTCTGCAGCACCAGGCGTGCGACGTCGTCGCTGAGCGAGTACAGGAAGCCGGCGCGTTCGCCGGCGGCCATTGTGCCTGCCGCGATCATGCGGTCGATGAAGATCTTGATGTTGACCTCGTGGTCGGAGCAGTCCACGCCGGCGGAGTTGTCGGTGGCGTCGGTGTTCAGCAGGACTCCGTTCAGGGCAGCCTCCACCCGTCCCCGTTGGGTCATCCCGAGGTTGCCGCCTTCGACCACGGTCCTTGCCCGGAGTTCGTTGCCGTTGATCCGGATCGGATCGTTGGCTTTGTCGCCCACCTCCGTGTTGGTTTCGGCGGAGGCCTTGACATAGGTTCCGATCCCGCCGTTGTACATGAGGTCCACCGGTGCCCGCAGGATCGCCTGGATCAGCTCGGGCGGGGTCATCGCCGTCGTCGGCGTCAGCCCCAGGGCCGAACGCACCTGCGGGCTGATGGTGATTGATTTGGCGGCGCGCGGCTGCACTCCGCCACCGGTGCTGATCAGACCGGGGTTGTAGTCGGACCAGGAGGAGCGGGGCAGATTGAAGAGGCGGCGTCGTTCCTCGAGGGAGGACGCCGCGTCGGGGGCGGGGTCCAGGAAGATGTGCCGGTGGTCGAAGGCGGCCACGAGCCGGATATGGTCCGAGAGGAGCATGCCGTTGCCGAACACGTCCCCGCTCATGTCGCCGATCCCGACGACGGTGAAGTCTTCGCGCTTGGAGTCGATCCCGAGTTCGCTGAGGTGCTGTTTCGCCGACTCCCAGGCGCCCCGGGCGGTGATGCCCATCTGCTTGTGGTCGTAGCCCACGGAGCCGCCTGACGCGAACGCGTCGCCGAGCCAGAAGCCGTACTCCTTGGCCACCTCGTTGGCGATGTCGGAGAACGCCGCGGTGCCTTTGTCGGCAGCCACCACGAGGTAGTAGTCGTCGTCGTCGTGCCGTACCACGTTCGGCGGCGGGACGACGCGCCCCACCTGGCCGCCTGCGCCGCGGGCGGCAGGGGAGACGGCGACGTCGGGCGGGGCCAGGTTGTCCGTGACATCGAGGAGCCCGCGGAGGAAGTCCTTGTAGCTCAGTATGCCTTCCGCGAGCCACGCTGCGCGGTCCGCTATGGGATCAGGCAGGTGCTTCGCGTAGAAGCCGCCTTTTGCGCCGGTCGGAACGATTACCGAGTTCTTGACGATCTGGACCTTGGCGAGCCCGAGGACTTCGGTGCGGAAATCTTCGCGCCGGTCCGACCATCTCAGGCCCCCGCGGGCCACCGGCCCGAAGCGAAGGTGCACGCCTTCGACCCGGGGCGAGTAGACCCAGATTTCGAACTTCGGACGTGGGTACGGGGCCCCGGGAAGGCGGGCGGGCTGGAGCTTGAAGCTCAAGTACGGCCGGTTGCGGTAGAAGTTTGTCCGTGTTGTTGCTTCGATGAGGTTCAGGAAGGTCCGCAGCAGGCGGTCAGCGTCCAGGGACGCGACGGCGTCGATCGCCTCGGCCACCGCTGTGCGGGCGGCCCTCATGTCCCGGAGCCGCTGTGTGATGCCCAGCCCTGGATGGAAGCGGGCTCGGAAGAGGCTCAGCAGCGCGTCGGTCGCCGTCGCGTTGGCCAGGAGCGAGTCCGCGATGAAGTCGTACGAGTTGGTGGTTCCCAGCTGTTGGAGGTATTTGGCGTAGCCGCGGAGGATCGCGACCTGCCGCCACTCCGTACCTTCCTGCAGGACCAAGGCCTCGAAGCGGTCTGATTCGGTGTCCCCGCGCATGGCCGCTCCGAACGCATCCGCGAGCAGGGAGCTGGTTTGAGTAGGATCCACGCCCGACGGGTACGTGACGCCCAGATCATAGAGAAACAACGGCAGAGTCTTGCCGCGCATGAGCTCGAAGGGGCGCTGGTTGAGTACCTGGAGGCCGAGGTTGTGCAGGAACGGCAGGATCTGCGTCAGGCTTCGGGCACGGGTGAGGTAGAGGCGAATCCGGGTGTCCTCGGCGTGCATGGCATCGGTACGGGCACGGACAGCCAGTACGGGGTCGTCCAGGGGTCGGCCGCCGGTGCCGTCCAGATCGTATTGTTCAAACTTCTCGATGTCTTCAATGGCGTCTGCGATCGAGAAGTCTGCGCGGTAGCTGGCAGGGAAGGCATCGCTCCAGAGCACGGACAGCCTTGTGGCTTGTTCGGTGGGCATGCGTTCGCGCAGGGCTTCGTCGAGTCCTTCGGCCCATGTCCGCGTGGCGTTGATGAGTGTCTGCTCCAGCGCAGTGGGGTCGATGGACTCTGGTTTTGCGCCGGTGGGCAGAAGGACGCGGAAGAAGATGCGCGCCATGTGGGATTCGGTGAGTCGGATCTCGGACTCAAGCGATGAGCCCTTCGAGGCATCTTTGAGCTCCTGTTCAATCCTGAGCCGCACGGCGGTGTTGTAGCGGCGGCGAGGAAGTAACATCAGGGCGGTCATGAAAGGGGCGTAGTTGTCGACGCGCACGAGCAGCTTTGTCTCATGGCTTTCGTGGACCCGCAGGATGTCGGCCGCCAGCCGGGTCAATTCGTCTTCCTCGATGTCGAACAATTCCGCGAGAGGGAAAGACTCAAGCGCGGCCAGCAGTTTCTTCTCGTCGCTTGACCCAGGAGCGAAGCCGAGCCGGTCACGCACGCTCGAAGCCTTGTCTCGGATCACCGGAATGCGGCCTACCGACTGATCCGCCGTTCCACTGGCGAAAACGCCCACAAACCTCCGCTCCCCGCCGACGACCCCGGTAGTACTGAACATCGGGAGGCGGATTTCGACCAGGTAGCAGGGTTCTGGAACCGAGGACCGAAGACCGGACGTGTGGAGCGCGAGTACCTGTGGTCCCCTCATCGCATACTCGTCTGAGTTGAGCGGGGAATCTTGCCTGCGCAGAAGGCCAAGGGCAGTGCCTGGACGGAGGCGAAGGGCCCGCTCATCCTTCCCTGCTGTCAACCCATATTCGGAGTATCCCAAGAAGATGAAGTTTCCCTGGTTGAGCCACTCCAGAAGCTCCCTGAGTTGTTCGGGTGACGGCACGCAACCGGGCGGGAAGGCAGTCAAAGAGTCGCGTGCAGCGGCCATCTGTTCCTGCAACGCAGGGGAGTCCTCGGTGACTGCACGGACATCGGCAAGAACCCCCTGGATATTCGCGATCACGTCCGCGCCGTTCGAGGCTCTCGGCAGCCGGCCAATTTCAACCGCAACCCAGGTCTCCCTGGCGCCGGAATCGGGCAACTCGGGGCCAAGTCCCGCGCGCTGCGGTGCCTGGCGGAGCTCGAGCAGCTCATGGGTTGCGGGATCCCGAAGGACCTGGAACGAGGGATGGACGAGCAGCCGGACCGTCGCTCCTTCGCGGGCAAGCTCCGCGGTCACGGCGTGAACCACCTGCAGTGCGCCTTCGGCCACCACGAACACCACGCTGGCATGTGGTTCGTTGAGGACATCCACCCGTGACGTCCCCGGAGGCAGCGCCGAGGCGAGCACAAGATGGTGCCGTGCCCGACGCTCCAAAGTTTCACCGGCGTAGGCGAGGAGCTCCTCAGGATCCACATGCCCGTAATAGTCCGCGAGGAAACGATCGTCCGCCTGGCCAGGCCCACTCGGTGCCGAGTGCTCCGCTGGCTCAGATTTTCCGGACATGCCTTACGCCTCCAACGCGCGGGACCGCCTCCATTTACGCCTCGGGAAATGGGATCCTCACGCCTGATTTCATGATGTCTCGCTCTTCTCGCGGCGTCCATAGGGGTGGAACAAACGCCCGGTAGGGCAGGGCCCTCGCTGGCTGTGCAACCGTGTACTTGCTGGATCCTGGATGATGACAATGGACAGGTCTGGGTGTGTGGATGTAAGGATCGGATATGCGCCTGATGCTCCTCGATACGGCCTCGCTCTACTTTCGCGCCTTCTTCGGCGTGCCCGATTCGATCCGCCGGGCCGATGGCACTCCGGTGAACGCGGTTCGCGGCTTGCTGGACATGATCGCGCGGCTCACTACCGACTATGGGGCGACGCATCTGGTGGCGTGCTGGGACGAGGACTGGCGTCCGCAGTGGCGGGTGGATCTCATCCCGACGTACAAGTCGCATCGGGTCGCGGAGGCGGTAGAGGGGGCTCCCGACGTCGAAGTGGTGCCGGACGGCCTGCAGGTGCAGGTTCCCATGATCCGTCGGGTGCTCGCCCTCGCGGGCATCGCCGTCGTCGGGGCTGCCGCGCATGAAGCGGACGACGTCATCGGCGCCTACGCGAGCCACGCGGAGCTTCCTGTCGACGTCGTGACGGGCGACCGCGATCTGTTCCAGGTGGTCGACGACGCCCGCCATGTCCGGGTCATCTACACGGCGAAAGGCATGCGGAACCTCGAGATCGTGACCGATGCGGTCGTCGTCGGCAAGTATCGCGTGTTGCCTGAACAGTACGCCGACTACGCGACGCTTCGCGGCGACTCCTCCGACGGGCTGCCGGGCGTCGCTGGAATCGGCGAAAAGACCGCGGCGTCGTTGCTGGCGACGTACGGGACCCTCGACGCGTTGCTCGCGGCCGCGATCGATCCAGGCAGCGGGCTGTCCGCGCCCGTGAGGTCGAAACTCACCGCCGCCGCCGATTACCTGGCGGTTGCGCCCGTTGTTGTGAAAGTCGTGCGCGACCTCGCACTGCCCACTCTCGACGAGGCCGGAGCGCTGTTGCATCCCGTCGTCGGCGACTCACGCGTTGAACTGGAACGTCTGGCGACCGACTGGAATCTCGGCGGCTCGGTGAAACGATTGCTCGAAGCTTTCGAACTCCGTCAATGAGAGGGACACCAGCTCTGTGAGATGATCGCCGCTGTCCACAAGTCAGCGGGCTAGTGGAACTGTAATGGTGCGTTCTGTGGCTCGCAGCTTGAGCGTGAGCGCGGCCAGCGCGAGCATTTCGAGCCAGGTCCATGCGAGCGTCCCGCCCCAAATTTCAGGGGAGAAGCTGAGCGCCCCGTCGTGGAGTGCCACGCCAGCAAAGTACGGGGCCCAGAACACGACCGGGGAGAGGCCTATCGCGGTCATGAGCCTTGCGTGACGGTCCGGAGTCGGTCGCACCATGGCCCACACCACACCAACGAGGACGGCACCGACGAGCGCCACCGGCACGAGCCAGGCGTCCCGCAGCGCGACCATGGTCTGCAGGGCTACGGAGGGGAGCAGCGCCATGGCCGCGGGCACCGCGGCGTGCAGGCGCCAACGCAGCGACAGCAAGAGGATTGGCATGAAGAGCGCGGCCGTTGAGACGAAGAACGATGCCAAAGAGACCATGATGCTCGACGACGTCGGAATTGTCACCGCGGGCTGCGCCCCGGCGGCGCCGCTGTAGGTCTGGATGAGCCCATGGCGCGCGAAGACCGCGAACTCCTGCAGGATGAACGCCGCAACCATGCCAGAGAGCATGGCGCTCACGACGGCGGGCACCAGCCGTTGCCATGACCGCTCGGGTGAGTGCCATGCTGCGGAGAACGGCGCGCTGAGGATGAGGAAGCCGCCGGTTGCGAGCCCCAGATGGGACGGGCTGAATAGCGCCTTGAGGCCTTGCTCAATGCCGAACACCGAATGCCAGGCGAAGTCGGCCGCCCCGGAGACGAGGAAGAGGAGGACCCCGGCTGCCGCGGCCCCGTAGCCGGCGGGGATCGCTTCCGTCCACCGTGTGCCGGGGGCGTGCCGGCGCCAGGTCAGGGCGGCGATCCAGAGGGCGCAGGCCGCGAAGCCTGAGTAGAGGATCGCGTGCCACGGAGTGAAGAACGTCTCCAGGTCGCGGAGGTTGTTGTGCGCCCAGCCGTCAACATAGGTTCCCGTGAGGAGCCAGACGCCGGCCGCGAGGGTGATGACATCTTCAACCGCAGTGGTGGGGCGGTGAACTGATGCCGGCGGAATCGCAAAGGCACGAGCTGCTCTGGCGTCCATAGCTCTACAGTAGGTCTCGCCGCCTAACGCGGCGAGAGGTTGGCACTTCCGCTTGGTCAGGGCGCACGTCTTAGGGCTGGGTTCCGTAGATGAATTCCTTGGCGTGCGCGACGGCTTTCCTGAATGCGTCGTTGCGGAGGGTGGCTTGCTCGGGGTTCTTGGGGTCGGTTTCGAGGTAGTTGGTGTAGCCGGGCCGGAGGATCCAGATATCGCCGGCCGGGGGCAGGTAGAACACGCCGAAGGATCGGTGCTGGGGGTCCTCGGTCCAGATGGGGACGACTGCGACCGCGGCTCCGGTGTCGGTGTTGATCCATTGGGCCCGCGGCATGGGTTGTTCGTGGGTTTCGGGGTCCAGGAACGGTGCTGTTCCTTTGCCCCACCGTTTTTCGAATCGTTCGTAGAACGCGGGCATCAACTGGCTATCGTAAGGGCGCCAGGCGCTCATGGAGGCTCCTTGGTTATTTGTGGTTTCGGGCGGCAGCCGGTCAGTGCGGGATCTGCCGGATCAACGTGTAGCCGGGCGGGGCAGACGCGCCCGGCAGCCACGCCTGCGGGGGGCGGGACTGTCCGGTGGGTTCCCAGTGCACCGGTCCGATCAGCAGCGAGGCGGCGGGAAACAGCGGGCCTTGCGGCCGTGCCAAGGCTTCCCGGGGCTGCGGCGGGGTTGGAGCGGGCCGCGGGTGGTCCCTGTCGTAGGCTGCCCGCTTTTCCGCGTTGCCGAGGATGGCGTAGGCATTCATGACGTCCTCCAGCTCCTTCTGCGATTCGGGCGCAGTCGGACCGGGTCCGGTGCCGTGTTCGCGGGCCGGCCGGGTGTCGGGGTGCCGGCTGCGCATGAGCGTGCGGTAGGCGCGGCCCACCTCACGCGCCGTGGCGGCGGGGCTGATGTGCAGGATCTGGTATGGGTCCGGGCTGTTGGTCTTCATGGCTGGTACTGGGTAGTCGGATGGGGCGGGGATGGTCCCCGGTCCGTTCGGCCGGGGACCATCGGTGCGGGAGTCATCCTTCGGGCCCCATCTCGGTGCGCTACCCGCGCGGTGGCGTGGTCTGTGGATCCATCGCCCTCATTCCACAACGAGCCCCTCCGGAGCTCCCGGTCCGGCAGGATCCAGGCCGGTCTCAGGCACTGATCTCCTGGCGCTGGTTCGCCGCAGTTTCGATCTCGATGCGGCGCGGCTTTGCCTTTTCCGCCACCGGGATCCGCAGGGTCAGGACCCCGCCGTCGTAGCTTGCCTTGACGCCGTTGGTGTCCAGCGCGTCGCCGAGGATGAGCTGGCGGCTGAAGACGCCGCGGGGGCGTTCGGAGGCGATAAGTTCCGTATCCTCGCCGACGAGGTCCGGGCGTTCGGCTTTGACGGTCAGCACGTTTTGTTCGACGTCGATGTCCACCGAGTCAACGGTGACCCCGGGAAGGTCGAAGGCGACCACGAAGTCGTCCCCTTCCCGCCAGGCGTCCATCGGCATTGCCGCGGGCCGTGCCGTGGTGCCAAGTACCTGCTGGGCCAGTCGGTCGAATTCGCGGAACGGATCCGTTCGCATCAGCATGGTGTGTCACTCCTTGCAGATCGCAGCTTACTTCCTTGTAAACCCAGCCGATCTATATCGGCTGATGTATATTTTTTATAGCACTGGGCAGGAAGCTGAGCAAGCGGAAATTGGCGTAGATTTTGGAGGTACCCGATGGTGCTGGCTGAGAATCGGGGGCGGGGTGTCTACGCGATTTCCGTCGCGGCCGAGTTGGTGGGTATGGGGCAACAGAATCTCCGTCTCTACGAACGCAAAGGCTTGCTGGAACCGGGCCGGACCCTTGGTGGGACCCGCCAGTACAGCGAGAACGATCTCGTGACATTGCGCCGGATCGGAGAACTGCTGGACTTGGGCTTGAACCTGGCCGGTATACGGATGGTCCTAGTTCTGGAAGCCGATAACCGACGCCTGGAGAAGGATCTCACGGAGGCCCGGTCCACGGCCCCGATCTGGGGCGACGAGCCCGAACCCTCGGGGATTCCGATGAGATGGCCAACGCCGCCGCAACCGGCCTCATGAGGAAATCTCCAATCGCGCGGGCGGGGTCACCCGCCGGGTTTGACTGCGAAGCCGGCGGTCAGAGCGGCCAACCCGAGCTCAAACTCCTTCTCGCCGGCGACCGCGAACGGGCTCCTGAATGAATTGATGTTCCGTGGGTTACTGATGTCCAGGCTCAACATCGCGTTCGGACCCTACCTGGCGGCCTGTTTCCGCCGCCGTGCTTGCGCCGTGAGTTCGTGGGCTCCGTAGCTGTTGTCGTCCGGGTTGACGGTGACGCCTGGTGCGACGAGCTGGTCGATGCGGTCCAGCACGTCGGTGCCCAGTTGGATGTCCGCGGCGGGCAGGTAGGACTCGAGCTGTTCCATGGTGCGCGGTCCGACGATGGCGGCGGTGACGCCTGGGTGGTTGATCACGAACGCAATGGCCAGCTCGATGAGCGTCATACCGGCCGGTTCGGCGAGCTGGGCGAGTTCTTCGACCATGTCGAGTTTGCGCTGGTTGGCCGGGCTTGTCATGTCGAAGCGGGCGTTCGGACGCGCGGATGAGGTAGGTGTGGAGGCGGAGTCTTTGCGCCAGCGTCCGGAGAGCCAGCCGCCGCTGAGCGGGCTGTAGGTGAGGGTTCCCATGCCGTGGCGTTGCACTGTGGGGAGGATGTCTTCTTCGATGCCGCGGACGAGGATCGAATACGGCGGCTGTTCGGTGACGAACCGCTCAAGGTTCCGTTCCCGGGATGCACATTGGGCTTCCACGATCTGGGATCCGGAGTAGGACGAGGAACCGATGTAGCGGACCTTGCCTTGGCGGACGAGGTCGGTGAGGGCGCCGAGGGTTTCCTCGACGTCGGTGTCGGGGCTGGGCCGGTGGACTTGGTAGAGGTCGATGTAGTCGGTGTTGAGCCGGCGAAGGGAGTCTTCGACCGCCCGCATGATCCAGCGGCGGGAGCCGCCGCGCTGGTTGGGGTCCTCGCTCATGGGCATGAAGAACTTCGTGGCAAGGAACACCTCATCACGCCGCCCGTCCAGTGCCTGCCCGACGATTTCCTCGGATACGCCGCCGGAGTAGACGTCGGCGGTGTCGATGAAGTTGATACCGGCGTCGAGGGCGCGGTGGATGATGCGGGTGGAGTCGGCGGTGTCGCTGTTGCCCCAGGGACCGAACATCATCGTGCCCAGGCATAAGGGGCTGAGCTGCACGCCGGTGCGGCCGAGGGATCTGTATTCCATGCTGTTCCTTCTCTCTGACTTGGGTCTTGGGGTCTTAGGCCTCGGGGATGACCATGGCAAAGCGCTCCGGCCGGGCTTGGTCCGGGTCCGGACCGTTGCGATTGCCGGTGTCGAGCGCGTCGATGGCGGCTAGTTCAGCGGCACCGAGTTCGAAATCGAACACCTCGAAGTTCTCGGCGATGCGTGCCGGGTTCGTCGATTTCGGGATGGCCGAGCGGCCCTGCTGCAGGTGCCAGCGGAGCATGACCTGCGCTGGACTCTTGCCATGGGCCCGTGCGATGGCGGTGATGGTCGGGTCTTCCATGACGTTCCGGCGGTCCTCGCCGCCCCACCCGGGGTAGAAGGTGATCCCTCCGATCGGTGACCAGGCCTGGGTGAGGATCCCGTGCCCGGCGTCGGTGGCCTGGACGTCCGGCTGCGTGAAGTAGGGGTGCAGTTCGATCTGGTTCACGGCCGGCACGATGTTGGTCGAGGCCAGCAGCCGCTCGAGGTGGTGGGGCATGAAGTTGCTGACGCCGATCGCCCGCACGCGCCCGTCGGCGAGCAGGGTTTCCAGCGCCTTGTATGCGGCAATGGTTTTCTCGAAGCGGTCGGGTGCGGGCTGGTGCAGGATGAGCAGGTCAAGGTAGTCGACGCCGAGCTTGCCCGTCGCCTTGTCCCAGGCGTGCAGGGTCTGGTCGTAGCCGTAGTCGCTGACCCAGACCTTGGTCTCGATGAATACCTCGGAACGGTCCAGGCCCGAGCTGCGGATGCCTTCGCCGACTTCCCGCTCGTTGCCGTAGGCAGCGGCGGTGTCGATGTGCCGATAGCCGGTCGTCAGCGCGGCCTCGACGGCCGCCGTCGTCTGCTCCGGGGCACTTTGGAAGACGCCCAGGCCAAGGGCGGGCATTGTGACGCCGTTATTGAGAGTAAGTTCCATGTCCATGCCTTTCACGGTATTCAAGTGTTCGGGGTTGTGGGAGGGCACGTCAGTACCCCCTTGACGTGGAAGCGTTGCTGGTTCAGCGGGCTTCTTGGACCTGCGGCGCAGGTTCAGGTTTCATGCTTCAACGCACCGTGATTCCTTAGGGGCCGGGAGTCAGGGGCTTTCCGGGTAACGCCAGTGCAGCGGCCGCAGTCAAGGAGAAAAAATGAACAACCGTCCCTCCACTGTCCTGATCGTCGGCGCCATAGGCAGCATCGGCCGCCATGCCGTGGCAGAGGCGTCAAGCCAGGGTTAGCCCGTGCGCTCGTGCGCGACCAGGCTCGCGACTCCCGCCTCCTTCCGAGGGAGTCGAGGGTATCGTGTTCACCCACGGATCCACCACCACCAACCCGACGTGCGGACAAGAATTCCAAAACGGTCGACCCGAGCGCGGCATTGTTGCCGAAGGATTCAAGAGCACCTCGACCTCTTAATCCGCCCGTCTACTGGAATCGCTCGGACTGACCAAACGATGTTGGACCTCGTCGGGTAGTTGACATGAAAAACCGTTTTAGCTAATGTGACTTGCACAACAAAGTGAAAAAACGTTTTGCAAAGGGGCAGGGCCGTGGGAAGAGTGGGCATCCGCGACGTAGCGAAAGCCGCACAGGTTTCAGTAACGACTGTGTCGCACGCTCTCAATGACCGGCGAGGCTCTCGCATCAGCGCCGCGACAAAGGAACACGTTCGCGCGGTCGCCGAAGACCTTGGGTACGCGCCGAACCGGCTGGCGAGCGGGCTGCGGAACAACCGCTCCTACTTGATCGGGTTGGTCAGTGACGAGATTGCGACGACTCCTTTTGCAGGCGACATGATTCTGGGGGCCCAGGATGCCGCCTATGAGCGGGGGTGCCTGCTCATGATGCTTGACGCCGGTGGCGACGGCGAGCTGGAAAAGCGCCAGGTCAGCACGCTGCTCCAACATCAGGTTGATGGCATCGTCTACGCGAGGATGTACCACCAGCGGATCGGGCTCCCGGTTGAACTGGCCGGCGTGCCGACCGTCCTCCTCGACGCCGTTTCAGCGGACGAGAAGGTGTCCTCGGTGATTCCGGATGAAGTGGAAGCCGCGCGGCTCGCCGTACGTTCCCTGGTTGCCGCCGGGCACCGGCACATCGGGTTCATCAACAATCTCGATGACATTCCTGCCACCCACGGCCGCCTCCTGGGCTACCAAGAGGCTTTGAAAGAGAGCGGGATCGAATTTGATCCGGCACTGGTTGTCGCTGGAGTGCCCGAGACCAACGGGGGCAGGGCGGCCGCAATGGACGTGCTGTCCGGGCCTTCGAGGCCCACGGCCTTGTTTTGCTTCAATGACCAGATGGCCATGGGCGCATACCAAGCCGCAGGTTCCCTGGGCCTGGAGATCCCTCGGGATCTATCAGTCATTGGAATTGACAATCTCGAATTGATCGCTGCAGCCCTGTGGCCTGGCCTAACAACCATGGCACTGCCTCACTATGACATGGGGCGCTGGGCCGTGAAACAGCTCCTGAACGAGATCGAAAAGCCGGACGACGTCGAACCTGTCCAGATGATGTTCGACTGCCCGCTGGTCCAGCGCGGGTCAGTCGCACCGCCACTGCAGATCTGAAGCAGCGGCACACGCAAGTAACCTCCCTCCGCACGAAAAGGGGAGCATGGCCGCTGCAACGGCCACGCTCCCTGGGCGGAACCAAACCATCAACGCACGAATCCAACAGAAAGATTCACGGGTAATGAACACTCATTTCAAGCGGTTCCTGACCGCAAGTCTAACCGCGGCCGCCCTTGTTGGCAGCATGGCAGCCTGCGGCACAGGCGGTGGAAACTCAAAGGACGGGGCCAATGGCGAACTCACTCTCTGGACCCACAACGCCGGAAACCCGGACGAACTGGCATCCATCCAGTCGGTTGTAGACGCCTACAACCAGAGCCAGAGCAAGGTGAAGGTCAAGGTTCAGGCTTTCCCGCAGGACTCCTACAACGACTCTGTCGTCGCTGCTGCCTCCGCGAACAAACTGCCCTGCATCGTCGACATTGACGGACCGAACGTCCCCAACTGGGCATGGTCGAAATACCTTACCCCACTGAAACTCTCGGCAGATCTGTCCCAGAATTTGCCCAGCACCTTGGGTAAATGGAACGGCCAGACGTACTCGTTCGGATACTACGACGTCGCTTTGGCCATGCTGGCCCGCGCATCGGACTTGAAAGCTGCCGGCATCCGTGTGGCTACCGTGGACAAGCCTTGGACCAAAGACGAATTTGAATCCGCCCTGGCTGCGCTGAAGAGGCTGGGCAAATGGGACAACCCGCTGGACCTCGGGACGGCAGGCACAGGTGAATGGCTCCCCTATGCCTACTCACCTTTCCTGCAGTCCTTCGGCGGGGACCTGATCAACCGTAAGGACTTCCAGAGCGCAGACGGCGCGCTTAACGGTGACAAGGCAGTCGAGTGGGCAAACTGGTTCCATGGCCTCATCGCCAAGGGCTACGCCGCGCAGAAGAGCGGCAAGGATTCCACGGCAGATTTCCTGAACAACAAGAGCGCTATCGTCTACACAGGCAGCTGGGCCGCCGATAAGGCCCGTACGGCGCTGGGCGACGACCTGGTCGTCATGCCCTCAGTCGACCTGGGCAACGGACCGAAGATYGGCGGCGGATCCTGGCAGTGGGGTGTGACCACAGGCTGCAAGAACCCGGACGCAGCGATGGACTACCTCTCCTTCTCCCTCAAGCCGGAGAACATCGCCAAGGTTGCCAAGGCCACCGGCACGATTCCCGCTACCGATGCCGCCGCGGCCCTGGTACCAGGTTACGAGCCGACGGGCAAGAACCGAGTCTTCCTTGACTTCTCCAAGAAGTCTGCGGTGCTACGACCCGAAACGCCTGCCTATCCGTTCATTGCTACCGAGTTCGGCAAGGCCGCCCAAGACATCATTTCCGGTGCCGACCCGAAGCAGGTCCTTGACAAAGCCGTCAAGAACATCGATTCAAATATCAAGTCCAACAACGGCTACAAGAGCTAGCCAGCCTCCGGGGTGCCGCGTTGCTAGCTAGCAGCGCGGCACCCCGGACCGGACCACTCAGGACCACTCACGATGAACTCCTCTTCAGCTCCGGCAGCCTTGCCGGCAACCACCCCTGCCGTCCCTTCAAAGCCCTCGGCCCAGAAGCCACGCCAGCTCAGAAAATACCATCGGCGCGAACAACGCGCCGGATGGGCCATGCTCGGCCCGGCGCTGCTCCTGTTGCTACTTTTCGTCTTCGTACCAGCAATGCTCGCCTTTGGCCTGGCCTTCACCAATGCACGTCTGATTTCACCGAACCCGCCGACATTCGCCGGATTGGATAACTTCGTCCGCCTCTTCGCAGATGAAGGGTTCTACCGGTCCCTCCTGAACGTGGCGTACTTCGCAGTCATCGTGGTGCCGCTGCAGGCCGGTGTTGCGCTGATCATGGCACTGCTGGTCAATGCAAAGGTCCGCGGAGTCAACTTCTTCCGCACCGTGTATTTCCTACCCGTAGTCACCTCCATGGTGGTCGTATCGCTCTTGTGGCTGTTCATCTACCGTCAGGACGGCCTGCTCAACGAAATCATCACCAAGCTGACCTTCGGAGCAGTTCATGGCCCGGACTGGTTGAACAACACCGCCACGGCAATGCCGGCCATCATCCTGATGTCGGTGTGGCAGGGCGCAGGGTTCCACATGATCATCTGGCTTTCAGGGCTCCAGACCATTTCAGCCGAGCTCTACGAAGCAGCCGACATCGACGGCGTTGGCCGGTGGCAGCGGTTCCGGTACATCACCTGGCCAGGCCTGTCCTCCACCCGGAGCCTGATCCTGATCACCATCACGATCCAGGCGCTCAGCCTGTTCACACAAATCAACGTGATGACTCAAGGCGGGCCGCTGGATTCGACGACGACGATCGTCTACCAGGCTGTCCGTGCCGGATTCAAACAGCAGGAAACCTCCTACGCCTCCGCGATTTCCCTAGTTTTCTTCGCGCTCGTCCTCATCATCTCCGGAGTACAGCGCTACCTCACCCGAGAGAAGTCCTAACATGGCCACCACTCTAGAGCGCACCGGCCGGCGGGCCGGGGCCCGTTCAACCTCACCGAAACCCCGGCGGCTGCGCGGCATCGGCGGCTGGATCGGCCGGATCCTCCTAGGCATCGTCTTTGCCTTCCCTTTGCTGTTCATGTTCGTATCTTCGCTGAAGCCGGACCAGCAGATCTTCGGGGATCTGTCCTCGATTGCCGCCTTCCTGCCGGTGGGCAATCTCTCGTTTGACAACTACGGGGCAGTGTTTGACCGGGTGCCCGCCGCCAGGTTCCTGATCAACTCCATCGGCATCTCCGCCGTGACCGTCATTCTGGGGGTCTTGATCAACAGCCTCGCGGCATTCGCCCTGTCGCGCATGAGGGTCCGAGGCAAAGGAATCATCCTGACCCTCATCATCGCCACACTCATAGTGCCGTTCGAAACACTGGCGCTTCCCCTGGTCTGGTGGGTCAACCAGCTGCCCTCCCTCGAGCTCGACGGCTTCAACCTGTCATTGACCACCGGATGGCTGGACACGTACCAGGTGCAGATCATCCCGTTCGTGGCCAACGCGTTCTCCATCTACCTCTTCCACCAGTACTTCGACTCGATTCCCAAGGAACTAGACGAGGCAGCCCGCGTGGACGGGGCCAGCTGGTTCAAGATCTACCGCAAAATTGTCATGCCGCTCTCCGGGCCGGCAATCGCCACGGTCTCCATCTTGACTTTCCTCCCGGCGTGGAACTCCTACCTGTGGCCCCTCATGGTCGTCCAAAGCGAAGAACTGCGCCCTGTCATGATCGGCGTCCAGTACTTCTTCCAGCTCAACGTCTCCTGGGGCCAGGTCATGGCCTACTCGTCAATGATCACCCTGCCGGTAGTCGCCTTGTTCATCGCGTTCCAGCGCTCTTTCGTAAACAGCATCGCCTCAAGCGGCGTCAAAGGCTAAGCAAGAAATCCTCAAGGCGAGGAGCGCTGCTCCTGCCAGTCTCAAGGGTCTCAACCGGCCCCTGAGACTGGCAGTTGCGTCCGGTCACCTCCATGCGCCTTGAAATTCTCGGCACTCAGGCCAGCCAGCCTCCCGCCGTCGGCACCCCGAAGACAAGTCGGCATCCCGAACAGAAGTCGGCATCCCGAACACAATACAGAAGCGAGATTCAAACCCCATGACCGCCGTGACCGCCACGACCCCCGATGCTTTCCGGCCTGCGCTGCACTACGCCGCCCGCAGCACCTGGCTGAACGACCCCAACGGCCTAATTTTCCATGAGGGCCTGTACCACCTCTACTACCAGAACAACCCCGAGGACAACGTGTGGGGAAACATGTCTTGGGGCCACGCCACATCGGCGGACCTTGTGACATGGACGGAGCAACCGGTAGCGATTCCTTGCGACGAGCAGGAAGACATCTATTCCGGCAGCATCGTGTTCGACCGGTACAACACCAGCGGATTCGGCGCTGAGTCAAGGCCCGCTCTCGTGGCCATCTACACCAGCGCCTTCAAACCGGCGTCGGAGCACAATGGCGTACAGGCCCAATCCCTCGCATACAGCCAGGACGGCGGCTACACCTGGACCAAATACGCTGGCAACCCGGTGTTGAACCGCGGATCCGCCGAATTCCGCGACCCGAAGGTCTTTCGCTACGAATCGGGGACCACAAGCTACTGGGTGATGGTTGCTGTTGAAGCACTGGACTTCAAAGTCGTCTTCTACAGTTCCCCCGACCTCAAAAACTGGGAGTTTCTGAGCAGCTTCGGCCCGGCGAATGCTACCGGCGGCGTATGGGAATGCCCCGATCTCTTTCCACTGCTGGTTGATGGTGATCCGGACAACGTGAAATGGGTCCTGACAGTAAACCTCAATCCCGGCGGACCCAACAGCGGTTCCGCCGGGCAGTACTTCGTGGGAGATTTCGACGGCGTGACGTTCACCTCCTCTTCGACGGTCACCGAAGGCGCGCAGGACCCGGCCAGACTAGGGGAGTACCAGTGGCTCGATTGGGGGCGCGACTACTACGCGGCGGTCTCATTCAGCGACGTTCCCGACGGGCGCCGGCTCATGATTGCGTGGATGAACAACTGGGAGTACGCCAACGAGATTCCCACCGCACCGTGGCGCAGCCCCATGTCCCTCGTCCGCGAAGTGTCCCTGCAGGGCGTGGACGGAGCGCCTCGACTCGTGCAGCACGTTGCGCGGGAGCTGACGTCCCTCGGTTCCGGAGAGCCCACGTTCACGGTCGGTGCCTGTGAAATAGCCGAAGGCGAACACATCATGGACGGTGCCGCCGGGAGCGTCCAGCGGATCGAGGCAAACCTCGCGCCTGGAACAGCCGAAGAGTTCGGGGTCATCGTCCGCGGAAACGGAACTCGGGGGACCCGTATCGGGATCCGGCCCGCTGAAGGCCGCATCGTTGTCGACCGCCGGGAATCCGGTCAAACAGACTTCCACGAATCGTTCGCTTCGATCGACTCGGCCCCCGTCCAGCCAAGCGGCAATTCTTATGATGTCACCATCTACGTGGACCGTTGCTCCGTCGAGGTTTTCGCCCAGGGAGGCCGGGTCACCCTGTCCGAGCTGATCTTCCCGACCTGCACCAGCACCGACTTTTCCGTCTACGCATCAGGCGGCACGGCGACGATCAACAGCCTCAAGATCACTCAATTGGCATGACCGCAGAACGCGAAGAGAGACTTGTAGATGCAAAACCCAGACGCCATATTCCCGGACCGGAAGTTCCTCGACGTCATTGTTGTCGGTGAGGCCCTCATCGACGTCGTCATCTCGCCCGAGGGCATTCGCGAGCACCCCGGAGGGTCGCCGGCAAACGTGGCCTACGGGCTGGGCCGGCTGGGAGTCCCCACCGGGCTGTTGACCGCGCTCGGCGACGACGAACGCGGTGCTGCCATCGAAGCGCACCTGAGCGGCGCCGGTGTAACGCTGTTGCCGGGCTCACACTCCCTGGACAGAACCGCCGTCGCAACGGCCAATGTGGCACCGGATGGCTCCGCGACCTACGAGTTCGATGTCGACTGGGACCTGGATCCGGTCGCTCCCGCCTACCTCCCCAAGGTGCTCCACACCGGTTCGATCGCCACCTTTCTTACACCCGGTGCCGACGCCGTCAAGAAGCTCCTGCAGCAGTCCCACCGCGGATGTATGGTCACCTACGATCCCAACATCAGGCCGTCTCTGCTCGGCAGCCACACCGAGGCAAAGGCGATTTTCGAAGACCTGGCTCAGCTGACCGACGTCGTCAAACTCAGCGATGAAGACGCGAAGTGGCTCTACCCACGAATGAGCCTGGACGACACAGCCTCACACATCCTGGGTCTCGGCACGGACTTGGCGGTCATCACCAAAGGTTCCCAGGGTTCGCTGCTCACCACGCCCACGACGCAGCTGGCCATCCCCGCGGTGAAATCCGAGGTAGCTGACACGATCGGGGCTGGTGATTCGTACATGGCAGCCTTGATCTTTGGACTCCTCAGCAGCGGAACCGGGAGCTTCACCCCGGCGGCACTGGAACGCCTGGGGAAGACCGCAGCCATGGCGGCCGCGATCACCGTGGGGCGTGCCGGCGCTAATCCGCCAACCGAGGCGGAGCTTCGCGACGCTCTGGAACGGGGGAGTGCCCTCTGATAGTGAGGGAACCTGGCGTTGGCGACGAGGTCGGGGTGCGCGAAGACCTCCAGTCCGTCCATGGGCCAAGCGATGCCAGCCATGCGTCGAAGCACGAGGTCCTGGGTGCCGAGGACTCTGTCCGCGCTGCGCGGATGTCCACTGACTGACCATTGATCACGGCCCGCCGCGGGGCTGCTTAGCCTCGGTCCTTGCTCCCTTTGCCGCCTTGTTGGCCTGAATCGGAGCGTGGCCGCTGGAGCGTGAAGGATTCGAAGGATGCGAGCTGTCCCTGGGGACCGGTGACGTTGTAGTACGTGACCTCCATCTTCGTTGGTCCTCCGGGCTCGGTGCCGGGGTCGACGCTGAAGGCCGCGAAACCATAGGAGTTCGCGGCATCGCGTTGAGCCGACCACGGAGCGTCTTCCTGGACGTAGACCGGTGGCCGCTTATTTGTTGTGGGGTCGGGTGCGCCAACGCTCGTGATGACGCGGCATGAAGGAGGATTGTAGAACAACTGATTCGACGGCACGGACGTTCCGCCCCCGCCCAAGACCATGTGCACCGTCCCTTTGGTGGTATCGATGACGTCGGTGCGGGTGTCTGCCGGAATCGGGGTCAGGGTTGCGTTGGCTTGTTGACCGCGGATCGGGTGGGAGCGCTCGTAGTGGTGCTCGTGCCCGCAAACAACCAGGTCCACGCCGTACTTGTCGAACAGCGGCACCCATTCCTGCCGGACGCCCAGGTCGGCACCGTTGAAGGATCCTGCCGTGCTGATGACAACCTGGTGCATGCAGACGACCACCCAGTCGATGTTCCTATCCGACCTTGCCGCGCTGAGTTCATTTTCGAGCCAGGCTTTCTGGGCGCCCTTCGAGTAGCCCCTGACGTAGCTGTTGCCGCCGTCTTGGTAGCAGACGTCGTCGTTGGCGAGGCTGATGACCCGGACTGAACCCGCGGTGAAGGAGTACCAGAGACCGCGGGTGAGGTCGGTCTGCCCCGGCTGGGGCGGAACGGAGAAGTACGTCTGGTAGGCGGCATATCCGATCGGACCGTTGCCCAGTTCGTTCTCGTGGTTTCCCGCCGCTGGCATCCATGGGCGGTGACGGGCGCTGCGTGAGTTGTTGTCCCAGAAGTCAGTCCAGGTCCGCACCCGGTTCTCCGAGATATTGGCGTAGCAAAGATCGCCATTGAACAGGTGGAAAAGCGGCTGCACGCGTTCGACACCGGCCGGCATGTCACCGGCAGCAGGGGAACCGAGGTTGTCGTTGACCCACTGCTGGCTACCGGAAGTGGAGCCAGACTTCTTTCCGAGCGTGGGGGTGCCTTGGTCACCGAAGCTGGTGAAGGTGAATTTTCCGCGCCCGCGCGGCCCCGTACGGAAAGAGCCAAACTCCGGCTGCGCGCCGTCGTGGATGGCTGCGTAGACGTAGTCATGGGATGGAACGAGCTCGCTGAGTTTGGCGTGGTACGCGTACACCCTCTGGCCGGATTTGGCGTCGACGTAGCTGGTTTCCACCGCGTCCTGGCTCCGTCCATAGCTTCCGTCGATTTCGCCGAGCATCGCCCGCGCATGCTTGACGGGCTGCAAGGTGTGCCACGACACCACGACTTCGCTGGATGCATCGCTACCGAACTGCAAATGCAGGCCGTTCACCACCGGGGTGGTCAGCGGGTCGCCGACGGCGGAGGGCAGGGTCGTCTTGTTGCCAGCAGCTGATGCCGGGATTGCGCCCGCCAAAACGGCGGCGGCACTGGCGGCTCCGGCAGCCGTGAAGAACCCGCGGCGCGAGAATCCGGTACTAAAGATTTCCTTGTCATCAGTAATGGAGACAGCTTGGTGCGGCGTCGAGGCGAAACAGTGAAAACCGTCCAAGCGGCGAGCCACTGACAAATTAATTCTTGGTGACCTTCTCTGCCAATCTGCTGCCCAATCCGACATCGGTGGGCGAGCAACACTTCAGCGCCCGCGTCGCCCGACGGCTGCAGGCCAACAAAGACGACGGCGGCAATCGTGCACCGCCGTCGTCGTTGGAAATCGCTGGCTCAGTCCCGCTCTTCGAACAGGCGAGTCAAGCAATCGGCATAGTTGGTCAGTATGGCCGCGAAAGTGAGCAGCTGGAGGCCGCCGTAGATGGCCGCCTCCGCCCTTTCCCTGTCTGCTTCGCCGGCGTGGCAGAGGAGTGGTTCGCAACTGGTTCCGTTCGCGGTGAGCGTTGCGATTCCCCAAGGGTGACGGGGGTCGGTGACTGCGATGCCTGCTGCGTCGAGTGTGTCGCGGAGGACGTATCGTGTGACTGTCCTCCACGACTGGAGGAAAGATGGCCGCAGTTCTTCAACGAGTTCCTCGTCTTTGCTGTCGTAAGCGCGCCCCAGATTCGTGGAGAGCTCGTCCCACTCCTGGGCGTCGCGGACCATGAGATGTCCGGCGCGTAAGCGGGCAATTGTTTCGTTCAACGTCATGGTCAGTCCCCAAACTTCCTATCGTTTCTGGTCCCCGCCGATGAGGCAGGCCATCATGTGAGAGAACGGACAGAACCCCCGCATGATTCCCACGTGCAATTGGCTGCCCAGAGACGTCCAGGCTTCACCTGGTTCGATCGAGGGCTGGACTTACAGTCCGTCTGGCTTCATCTGGGAACGGGTGTCTGACTGTCCTAGGACCAGGAGGGCCACGCGCCAGAGCCGGTCTCTGTCCTAGGGTCGAATCGACACCGCCGGCACGGATCGGGCTTGCCAAAAGAGGTTTGACCGAGGGGTGGGCTTGACCGAGGCGCCCGGTGGGAATCGCCGAGCTATTGAGGAGTACCGATGAGAATTGCAGTGACGGGTGGAAGCGGAAAGCTTGGCCGGCACGTGGTGCGCCGGCTCAGGGAGGACGGGCACCAGGTATTGAACCTGGACCGTGCGGGGGAGAGGAACCCCGGCCTGGCGATCGTGGATTTGCGTGACTACGGTCAAGTGTTGGACGTGTTTTTGGGGCTGGATGACAGGCACAGTGGCTTCGATGCCGTGGTGCATCTGGGTGCCATTCCGGCACCCGGCATCGTCCCGGATTCCGCGACGTTTGAGAACAACATGCTCGCTACGTACAACGTGTTTCAGGCGGCCCGCCGGGCCGGCGTCAAGAAGGTTGTCTACGCCTCAAGTGAGACGGTGCTGGGCCTGCCGTTCGACGTCGACCCTCCCTATATTCCGGTGGACGAGGAATACCCGGCCCGGCCGGAAAGAACGTATTCGCTGGTGAAGCATCTGGAGGAACAGATGGCCATCGAGTTGACGCGCTGGGACCCCGAGCTGAGCATTGTGGGGCTGCGGTTCTCCAATGTCATGGATGTGGAAGATTATGAACGGTTTCCGTCCTTCGACGCGGACCCGATGCTGCGTAAATGGAACCTGTGGGGGTACATCGACGGCCGCGACGGTGCCCAGGCCGTGGCGCGGGCCCTTGAGAACGGCAAACCGGGATTCGAGGCGTTCATCATCGCCAACGCGGACACGGTCATGAGCCGGTCCAGCGCCAGCCTGGCCGCGGAGGTGTTCCCCGACGTGAAGGTGATCAAGGAACTGGGCGGGCACGAGACCATGCTCTCCATCGATAAGGCCACGCGGCTACTCGGGTTCGAGCCCGAACATACTTGGCGCGCCTACCATCCGAACCGCACTACCCCGATTGAGGATTGAGGATCATCATGCAGTACCGTACTTTGGGCAACAGCGGCGCCGTGGTTTCGAACTACGCGCTGGGAACCATGACGTTCGGGGCTGAGGCCACCGAAGAAACGTCCCGCGCCATCCTGGACAGCTACGTTGCAGCCGGTGGCAACTTCATTGACACCGCCGATGTTTACAGCGCCGGGGTATCGGAGGAGATCATCGGTCGGTGGCTGGCCGAACGGCCCGATGCGCGGGACCGCGTGGTGCTGGCCACGAAGGGTCGCTTCCCCATGGGGACGGCGCCGAACGACGTCGGCACCTCCCGACGCCACCTCACGCGGGCGTTGGACGATTCGCTGCGCCGATTGGGCGTGGAGCAAATCGACCTGTACCAAATGCACGCGTGGGACCCGATTACGCCTTTGGAGGAGACGCTTCGTTTCCTGCACGACTCCGTCAGCAGCGGCAAGATCGCCTACTACGGTTTTTCCAACTTCCTGGGGTGGCAATTGACCAAGGCCGTCCACGTGGCTAAGGCCTTTGGCTGGAGCGCACCGGTGACCCTGCAGCCGCAATACAGCCTGTTGGTCCGTGAGATCGAATCGGAGATTGTTCCGGCTTCGCTGGATGCGGGCATCGGGCTGCTGCCGTGGTCGCCCTTGGGTGGCGGCTGGCTCTCCGGTAAGTACAAGCGCGACGAGCCGCCCGTCGGTTCCACCCGCCTGGGTGAAAACCCGAAGCGCGGCATGGAGGCGTGGCAGGCCCGCAACGATGACCCCCGCACCTGGGAGGTCATCGGAACAGTGGAAAAGATCGCAGCGGATCATGGCGTCAGCGCCTCCCAGGTGGCGCTGGCATGGTTGGCGGACCGGCCTGCCGTGACGTCCGTGATCCTCGGTGCCCGCATCACCGAGCAACTGGCGGACAACCTTGCCGCGGCAGACCTGGAACTCAGCTCCGAGGAAACCCTGCGGCTCACCGAGGCCAGCCAACCGCGCGTGGGCGTCTATCCATACGGTCCAATGGCCCACGAACAGCGCAGCCGGAAGATCGAAGGCGGCCGGTAACGCCGGGGTGCTGGGCCTCAGCCGCGCTTAGCGTCTGAGGCCCAGCGAGCTGGCAGACACTTCTCCGTGTGGTCGGCGTTGTCGACGGGACGCGCTACTCGACGGACGGCCGCTTTCGTTGCCGTTTCGTCGCCGCCCGCTGTTCCTTCGCGGCGAGGCGTCGACGGTTCGAGGACCGGGTGGGTTTGGTCGCCCGGCGCGCGGCAGCTCCGGGAGCAAGACCCTCCGCCACGAGCTTCGAGAGCTTGGCGAGGGCGATCTCGCGATTGCGCAGTTGGGAACGCCGCTCGGAGGCAGTCACCGTGATCACCCCGGCGATGAGACGCCGTCCAAGACGGGTGACCAACATCGACCGTTGGCTGTCAGAAAGCGCCGTGGAGTCGGCGACATCCCACGAGAGTTCGACGCGGCTGTCCGAGGTGTTGACATGTTGACCGCCTGGGCCGGAGGAACGCGAGAACCGCCAGGCGAGTTCCGAGTCGGGAATCGTGAGCGCGGGCGACACCTCAAGATCCATCCGACTAGCGTTGCACGATACGGGAGGGAGGAACAGTCGTAGCGATTGGATAGTCAGTGCGGGGCGGCGTGCCTGGCCCGCGGGGCCGGTTCAACGGAGTCCACGGCATAGGGTTTGGTCGCCGAACGCTGCATTGGTAGACGCAGGCGCACCTGATAAGCGCCGTTCCGGAATGTGGCGCGGGGGTCCATCTGGAGAACCAGGAGCGGTTCGTCGCGGGATGCGTCTATCCGTACCAGCACGCCGTGCCGCCGGCCGTCAACGAGCAGCGGGGTCGCGGGCTCGACTGCTGTCTGCTTGAGGAGATCCCGATATTTCGGCCCTGCCGCCAAGAAGAGGATTCCGTGGGCGACCCCAACGACTCGAAGCGGGATTACGGCGTCGGGCTGCGGGGTGGGTGCCGGGTGTAATTCGTCTTCCTGCGCAAACGATTCCGTTGCTGTCTTCAAGCACCGGTCGCATGCTTGGCACCTGGTGCGCGTTCCGACGTCAGCCAAAAGGGTCACAAGTAGTCCTCTAGGTGCGTAACCCCATTTGTCGGCCACAATATGGCACCACGCCGGGTGGTACTCCCTCCCGTTCTTCATCACATAAACCTGGTCTTCGCCAAGAAGGGGGACTCCCTCCCGCCAGGCGGCTGGCTCGACCGGCTTGGGGCCTTTGGCATCTGCCCGGGCTGTGTGGCTCGCCTTGAAGTACCTGCGGATCCACGGACTGAGTGGCTGTTGTGCTCTAGGAATTGCGGAGCCTTCCTGTGCGGCGGTGTGCGTTTCGCTCCCCAATAGCCCCCTATCTAGCTTGATGGCTTTTCCCGCAAGTCTCCAGTCCGATGACCGTAGCCCTTCATCAAGCGGTCGGTCGGACTGTGTTTGCTGTCTTCCCCCTTGACCTTTCCCCTAGGGGAAGGTGCAAAAGTGGGTGCGCGCAGGGGTGAAAGGCCATTCAGGAAGAGGGGGAATCATGCTAAGAAAAGACGTTACGGACGCATCCTTCGACGCCGACGTGCTGAAGTCAGCCAAACCGGTCGTCGTCGAATTCTGGGCGGATTGGGCTGGACCTTGCACCAGGCTGTCCCCGGTGCTTGAACAACTCGCGGTGGAATATGCCAACAAAATCGAAGTTGTCAAAGTGAACGTCGATGAAAATCCCGAAACCGCGGGTGCCTTCGGAATTAGCTCTGTTCCGTCCGTGTTCCTTTTCAAGGACGGCGAGCGGAGAATCTCCGTGATCGGCGCCGGGGCGAAGCAGTATTTCGAAATGGAATTCGCTGATTACCTCCGCTAGCACGTACTTCACTCCATGAACGCCTTTCCCCTACAGTGGAGGGTCAATGGGGGTAGGAAGTTGAGGTGCATGGTGCGAATCGGCGAAGCCGCCCGGGCGGCGGGCATGACGAGCAAGGCCCTGAGATTCTATGAAGAGCACGGTCTGCTGCCGGCGGCGAAGCGCACCGCGAACGGATACCGCGATTACACGAGCGAAACCATCAACAGGCTCGATTTCATTCGCCGCGGGCGCGCTGCAGGGCTGTCGCTGGCGCAGATCCGCGAAATCCTGTTCTTGCGCGACGCGGGCCGCGCCCCCTGCACTCACGTACGGGACCTGCTTTCCGATCAGCTGGCGGGTCTCGACGAGCAGATCGCCGAACTGGTCGCGCTGCGCGTCACCGTCGCGGAGTACCACGCCGTCGCGGCCGCCGCGGACCCGGATGCGTGCGACGCCGGCCGTATCTGCAGCTATCTCTGAAAGGCTTGGCCCATGGCAATCCGATACGCTCGAGGCATCGCCTCCACGGCAACAGTCGCCGCGATGCTGGGTGGTTGTGCGGCGCCGGTAGCTCCGCAAGGCAACGTTTCGGCACGTCCGACGACAACCGCTGCCATCACTGCCCCCTTCGCCCTCTTAACACACTGTGGCATCTATGAGGCGAGGGTGCAGGACACATTCTTCGTCGCCGACCAGCTGCTGGACGACGGCAACGGCAATCCCCCTGCAGGATGGGACAATCCCTACCAGTCGGGCACCATCACCGTGCAGGACGAAAAGGCGGTCTTCCATGACGACCGCGGCCACATCGTGACCTTCCATGAACGACCGGGCGCCACGAGCTACCTGAGAATGTGCTCCTGAGGCGCGACACCGACAAGGGCTGGTCAACCGGTCCGGGAGAGGAGAAAGGCCATGAACTCCACGATCCTCGCGACAGGCGGAACCGGCACGCTCGGACGGCTCGTGGCCTCGCGCCTGGTGGACGCGGGACGCGCCGTGCGTGTGGCCGGCCGTCACGCTCCTCCGCCGGAGCAGGGGGTCGAGTTCGCGACGTGTGACCTTGACACGGGCGACGGAGTCGAGGCCGCCTTGGAAGGCGTCCGCACGGTGGTGCATTGCGCGGGCGCGCAGAAGGGCGACGGCGGGAAGGCCCGCCGCCTCGTCGCCGCGGCATCCCGCTCGGGTGTCACGCACCTCGTGTTCATCTCCGTCGTGGGGGCGGACACGATCCCGGTGGTGAGCGGCTTCGACCGTGCGGCTTTCGGCTACTTCGCGTCCAAGCGGGACGCGGAACTAATCGTGGCCGGCTCCGGGATCGCGTTCAGCACCCTCCGGGCAACCCAGTTTTTTGAATTGACGCTGCTGACTGCGCGGACCATGGCCAAGCTCCCGGTCATTCCAGTGCCAAGGGGCTTCCGGTTCCAACCCGTCGACGCCGGTGAGGTCGCGGACCGGCTCGTCGAGCTCGCTCTGGGCGATCCCGCGGGCCTCGTGCCCGATCTCGCGGGGCCCGTCTCCTACCCGCTGGATGACCTCATCCGCTCATATCTCGCCGCGGCCGGCCAGCGACGCGTCCTCGTCCCCGTACCCATGCCCGGGAGGGCGGCAAAGGCTATCCGGGAGGGCGCCAACCTGTCCGAGGACCGGGCTGTCGGGCGGAGGACCTGGGAGGAGTTCCTCAGCGAGCGCGTGCCCGGTGAGGCGCGAGCGTGATGCACGTTAACGGGCGAACAGGGCATGAACGGCCCGGATCCACGTTCTATGCATTAGCGCTCGGAAGCCTTCGCGGCCTTGATGGCGGCTTTGGCGGCCTGCTTGCTGGCACGCACTTTTCTTAGCGATTCCGGGTCGACGATGTCGGCGACGGAAAGGAATGCGCTCTCCTTGCCGTAGGGGTCGGCTGCCTCACGCCAGCCTTGTGCTTGGAGTCCGCACTGCTTGCCGAGTAGGGCCAGGAAGATCTTTGCCTTCTGCTCTCCGAAACCGGGCAAGCCCTTCAACCTGCGGAGCACTTCCTGGCCGTCGGGGTCGTCTTTGGTCCAGATGGCAGTTGCGTCCCCATTCCAATCACGCTGTACGATCGCGGCGAGGTCTTGGACGCGGCTGGCCATGGAGCCAGGGAAGCGGTGGACGGACGGACGCTCCTTGAAGATCTCAACGAAGCCTGCGGGATCATATTCGGCGATTGTGGTAGGGGACACGGACCCGATGCGCGTCCGGATCTTTTCGGGTCCGGCGAACGCTGACTCCATGGTCACCTGTTGGTCAAGCAGCATGCCGATGAGAAGTGCGAACGCGTCATCGCTGAGTAGTTGGTCGGCGGCGGGGTCGCCAGTGATGTGCAATTCCATTCGCCCATCCTCCCACCTGCCTCTTGATCTGCCGCTGCAGCGGGGCTCTGAATTTGAAGACGAGGCACTGGGACCCTGTGGCTCCCGATACTCCTCAGGCGATCTTGCGCCGATAGGCGGCCATGGCGAGGACGTAGGCGAGAACGAGTGTGCCGACGCACCAAGCGAGAGCGATCCAGATGTTGCTGCCGACCGGGCGCTGCGCGAACAGGTCCTGGATTGTATTGACGATCGACGTGACCGGCTGGTTCTCAGCGAAGGCGCGCACGGGACCTGGCATGGTGGCCGTGGGCACGAAAGCCGAGCTGATGAACGGCAGGAAGATGAGCGGGTAGGAGAATCCTCCGGCACCGTCCACGGACTTCGCTGTTAGTCCCGCTATGATCGCGAGCCAGGTGAGTGCCAGGGTGAACAGCGCCAGGATTCCGGCGACAGCGAGCCATGCCAGGGGGCTTGCCGAAGTGCGGAATCCCATGGCAAGGGCCACCAGCACGATGATCACCAGGGAGAGCCCGTTGGCCACCAGCGAGGTCAGAACATGTGCCCAAAGTACGGACGATCGCGCGATCGGCATGGACTGGAGCCGCTCGAAAATGCCGCTCTGCATGTCGTAAAACAAACGAACGGCGGTGTACGCGATGCCCGACGCGATCGCGATCAGCATGATTCCGGGCAGCAGGTAATTGACGTAGTCGCCCGCGTCTGTCCTGATCGCACCGCCAAACACGTAGACGAACAGCAGCATGAGGGCGATCGGAGTGATCGCGGTGGTGATGATGGTGTCCACGCTGCGGAAGATGTGGCGCATGGAGCGGCCCAGCAGGACGGCCGTGTCTCCGAAGAAGTGTTTGCTCATGACCTTTCCTTACTTGACTCGACCTTGCCGTTGTTTCCCACAAGTGCGAGGAAGATATCCTCCAAAGTCGGCTGTTTTTCGACGTACTCGACTTTCGCTGGCGGGAGTAGTTGTTTCAGTTCGGCGAGAGTGCCGTTGGCGATGATGCGCCCCTCATGAAGAATGGCGATCCGATCCGCAAGTTGCTCGGCCTCGTCCAGATACTGCGTGGTGAGCAGAACGGTGGTGCCCTGCGTGGCGAGCTGTTTGACGATCTGCCAGACGTCGATGCGTGCTTCGGGATCTAGTCCCGTGGTCGGCTCATCGAGGAAGATGACCTCCGGCTGCCCGATCAGGCTCATGGCGATGTCAAGGCGACGTCGCATGCCTCCTGAATACGTCGACACCTTTCGCGTTGCCGCATCGGCGAGGTTGAAGCGTGCGAGGAGATCATCCGCCACCCCGCCTGGGTCTTTCAGATGCCGCAGCTTGGCCACCAACACCAGGTTCTCCCGACCGGAGAGGATCTCGTCGACCGCGGCGAACTGTCCGGTCAGGCTGATGGACTCCCTAACGCGGAGAGGATCCGCTGCGACGTCGAATCCGTTCACTATGGCTGTGCCGGCGTCTGGGCTCAGCAGCGTGGACAGGATTCTCACCATCGTGGTCTTTCCTGCTCCGTTAGAGCCGAGAAGGGCGAAGATGGAGCCCGGTTCCACGTCGAAGTCCACTCCGCGAAGTACGTGCAGCTCCTTGTAGGACTTTTCCATGCCCCGCACGCTGATTGCAGGTTCGCGGGTGGTGCTTGCGTAGCTCATGAGTCCGTCTCCTTCGCGCTGTCTCCAGCAGCGGCGTCGATCGCCTTGGTGAGGCGCTCTCGCTCCTTGTTGATCCATTGGCCAACCGTGTAGTTGCGCATGAACGTCTCTGCGAACTCCACGGGGTCGTCACCGACGATTCCGCGGATCGGCGTTCCGTCCGCGACGCTCTGTTCGAAGAGATCGGCGAGGTCGCCGAGCATCGACAACAGCACATCGCCCTTCGTGATGGGCCCGAAGTACATCAGGTACCTCTCCAGTGCCATCGCTGCCGTGCGATAGTCGGCGGGAAGCTGCTCCACGCGTGTCTTGTATTGCCGGTATTGCTTCTTCTGTTCGAGCGATCCGGTGAGCTGCTCGATCCACCCTGCGGCCATGTTAATTTCCTCCTTCTCGGAGCTGTTCCAGTCGCTCGGACAGGAACCTCCACGTGTTCCAGAATTCGTCCAGTTCCTTTTTGCCTTGCTCGTTGAGCGAGTACACCTTGCGCGGGGGGCCTTTTTCGGACGGACGCTTCTCGACGTCTACGAGGCCTTTCTGTTCGATCCTGACGAGCAGTGCGTACACGGTGCCCTCTGCGATATCGGAGAAGCCCTTCGCCCGGAGCAGCGTGGTGATTTCGTACCCGTACGCCGGGTTCCCGGTCAGGAGCGCAAGGACGATGCCCTCGAGTGTCCCTTTGAGCATCTCCGTCATCTGTTTGCCCATCGGACGTCTCCTCAACTACTCAGTGTTACTAGCTACTAATACATAGTATCGCTAAGTACCGGAACTGCAAGCCCCCCTGGACGACGTCTTCCGCCAGCTATAGTTGCGGCGTGACCGAGCTACCGTCCCGTTGCGTGAGCCGAGCAAGTAGTTCGCCGGCGTGAATGGAGGGAAAGCCTTTGATCAAGGTCCGTATGCTTGTGCCCGCAAATGTGCGCCATCGTTCAGGTGGAAACATTTACAACGAGAGGCTGGTTGAATCCCTGCGTGCCCAAGGCGCGGAAGTGGCGGTTCGGAGCCTTCCCGGCGACTGGCCTTCCGGAACCGCCAGAGACAAGAACCAGCTAGCGGCGGCGCTCGCCGGGGATGAATTGCCCATCTGCATTGTGGATGGCTTGATCGCAGTAGGCGCACCAGCCGAAATCGAGCACGCAACCGCTGCCGGGCACCGTGTCTGGGTGTTGCTTCACATGGCCCCGTCTGCAGAACAGCCGCTTGGGAGGAGCGCACTCCGCGCAGCGACAGGCGTGCTGTGCACCGGCTCCGGGACTGCCGAAGAAGTCAAGCGGTGGGGGTTGCCAAACGTTCACCTGGCGACCCCCGGTGTAGATCGCCCGAGGGTAGATCGCCCGAGGGGAAAAGCAAGGCCGCCCGGGGCATCGCAGGCATTCCACTTCATCATGGTTGGCGCACTACTGCCCAATAAGGACCAGATCTTCTTTGTCGAGGCCCTGGCACGGATCCGGGATTTGGCGTGGACAGCGGCGCTGGTGGGTTCCACCGCGTCCRACCCGTCCTACGCAGCGGCTGTTCGGGAGCGCATCATCCAACATGGGCTCGAAAGCCGGGTGGAGCTGAGAGGTGAACTCTCAGGCGAGGACTTGGAGGAACAGTGGCTCCGCGCAGATCTCAGTTTGCTGATCTCGCACTCGGAATCCTTCGGCTTGGTGGTCCAGGAGTCTCTGGCACACGCCATACCGGTGGTGGTCCGCAGCGGAACYGGAGCCGTCGAAGCGCTTGGAGCCCRCGGGGCCGGCGAAGCCATCGATCTAGCCTCAGGAACCGGATCCTTGGCGGAAGTCCTTGAGAAGTGGCTCAGCGATTCCACCCTGCGGCAGAAGTGGTGGGATGCGGCTGCGGCAGCCAGCCGGGTGCTGCCGCGATGGGAAGAAACCGCACGGCAGGTCCTGCGGGTCCTCTCGTCAGAATCGAGGAGCCAATGAGGCCAGACGTTATCCCCGCGCTCRCAGTTCGCGCCGAAGGATTTTCCCCGACGCCGACTTGGGAATCGCGTCGACGAACTCGACGAACCGGACCCGCTTGAACGGCGCGGCGTGCATGGCAACGAACTCCATGACGTCTTCGTCCCCGACCTCGGCCCCAGCCTGCCGGACGACGAACGCCTTCGGCACCTCTTCGCCGTCGTCCGCGTGGACGCCGATGACCGCGGCGTCCGCGATCTGGGGGTGGGTGAGCAGGAGCGCCTCGAGCTCGGCGGGCGCGATCTGGTAGCCCTTGTACTTGATGAGCTCTTTGAGTCGGTCCACAATGGTCACGACGCCGCCCGCCGAAACCGTAGCGATGTCACCTGTGCGGAGGAAGCCATCCGGGTCGATCGTTGCCGCGGTCGCGTCCGGCTGGTTGAGGTAGCCGAGCATGACTTGCGGGCCCCGGACCAGGAGTTGACCGCGCCCGGTCTCCCCGTCGGCGGGGAGCGGGATCTCTTCGTCGGTGGCAATGTCGAGGAGCTTGCACTGCGTGTTGGGGATGGCGTAGCCAACCGAATCAAGGGGAACAGTGCCCGCGTCCCGAAGGGGAATTGAATGGGAGACGGGGCTGAGTTCGGTCATGCCGTACCCCTGGAGCATGACGCAGCCGAGACGACGCACGACGACGGCTCCCAGTTCGCCATCGAGCGGCGCCGCCCCCGAGACCACGACCCGGACCGACGAGAGGTCGTACTGGTCGACGAGCGGGTGCTTCGCGAGCGCGACCGCGATTGGCGGGGCGATGAACAGGTAGGTGCAGCGGTAGTCCTGGGTGATGCGCAGGAACTCGGGGAAGTCGAACTTCGGCATCGTCACGAGCCGCGCACGCTCGGCAAAGGCGAGGTTCAGCAGGACAGTCAGACCGTAGATATGGAAGAACGGGAGGACGGCGAGGAGCACATCGTCGGGAGTCAACCCGAAGCCGCTGTTCTGGGCAACGTTCGCCACGAGGTTGTACTGGCTGAGCATGACGCCTTTCGGGGCGCCGCCCGTGCCCGAGGAATAGGGAATGACGGCGGGGGAGTGCGGGTCGATGCGCAGGTCAGGAGCAGGGAGGCCCGCGCCGAGCGCTTCAGCGAGCGAAGGATGTCCAGCAGCGGTAGCCAAGTCGCCGCCGTCGAGCACCACGAGCCGCTCGGCCGGGATCCCGGCCGCTTGCGCCGCGGCTTCGGCCCGCTCAAGGAACGGCGAGATGGTGAAAAGCCAGGAGGCGCCCGCGTCGGTGAGCTGGCGGCCGACTTCCTCGGCCGTGTAGAGCGAGTTGACGGTGGTCACGGCGACGCCCGCGCGGAGGATCCCGTGGAAGACGACGGCGAACGCCGGAATGTTGGGGCAGAACAGGCCCGCGGTGGTCCCCGGCCCGGCCTCGTGACTCGCGAGCCAGCCGGCGAGCGCGTCGATGCGCGTGACAAGCTCGCGGTAGCTTGTCTCGGCGCCGGTCATGCCGTCCACGATGGCGATCCGGTCCAGGCCTGCGGCATCCAGCCCGCCGAAGAGGTACTCGTAGAGCGTGGCCTCGGGGATCTCGACGTCCGGGTACGGGCTGGCGAACATGGCGGCTCCTTCGACGCACGACGGCGGGAGTCGCCGTCGTGCGTCCATTACACCCGGTGGAGGGGGCAGCGACAAGGGTCCCGCGCCACAGGGCGCTTGCCTCCCGGCATGGTCGACGGCGATGCTGACACATCGCATCGTGTGGCGCTAGGGCGGTCCGGCCGTCGCCCGATGAAACCGTGAGCTGTGGCCTCTTGCCCGTGGGCGTGCCAGTATGTTGGGAACAAGGGCGATTCAATCCGGCCCGGCTGCGGACAGAATGGACGCACGGTGGTGACGTACATCAACGACTTACGCGATGTGGGAAACGGCGATGTCGCCGTGGCCGGTGGCAAGGGTGTTGGCCTGGGCGGCCTGGTCCAGGCCGGGGTGCCGGTCCCTCCGGGGTTTGTATTGAACACTGCGGCTTATGCCGCTTTTGTGGATGCAAATCACCTCGAGGTGGGCATCCAAGAGCTGGCTACCCTGTCGCCGAAAGCCACGCCGCAGGACTATGAGGAGGCCGCGGAGCGGATCCGCGCCTTGTTCACCGGAGGCACCATGCCGGCCGGGATTGCCGACGAGCTTGGCGCCGCCTATCGAAGCCTCGGCGACGGGGACGAGGCCGTAGCGGTCCGCTCCTCTGCCACGGCCGAGGACCTCGCTTCGGCCAGCTTCGCCGGACAGCAGGAAACGTACCTCAATATCCGTGGTACGGGAGCCTTGGCCGTCGCGGTCACAGATTGCTGGGCTTCGCTATGGACGGCACGCGCCATGGCCTACCGGGCCCGTGAAGGCATCGGACCGGAGACGGTGCGCCTGGCCGTCGTGGTCCAGCGGATGGTCGAGGCCGAGGCGGCTGGGGTCATGTTCACGGCTAATCCGGCCAATGGGCGCCGGGACCAGATCGTGATCGGCGCAGCATGGGGCCTGGGCGAGTCCGTGGTCAGCGGAACGGTCACCACGGACGACGTCGTCGTCGATGCCGGGACCGAGCGGGTGCTGTCGCGTCGGACGGCAAACAAGGAAACGATGACTGTCTACGCGGACGGCGCCGCCGAGGGCCAAGGAACTGCCGGTCAGGGAATTAGGGAGCAGCCGGTTCCGGCGGCTCGCCGGAACCAGCCAGTACTGGACGACCGGGCCGTGGCCGCACTGGCCCGCTATGGAACACGGATTGCCGAACATTTCGGGGCTCCGCAGGACATCGAGTGGGCACGAGCAGGCGGCGAATTTTTCATGCTGCAATCCCGGCCCATCACGGCACTACCCGAACCCACCGCCGACACCCCGGATACCTGGCCGGTGCCCTATCCCAAGGGGCTTTACTTCCGGGCGAGCATCGTGGAGCAATTGCCCGACCCGCTCTCGCCGTTGTTCGCCGATCTCATTGACGGCTCGGTGACCCGCTCGCTCAAGACCCTGATGAACGAGGCCGTCGGCAGCGCCGTCGTACGGGACGGCGACGTCGGACTGCCCACCATCAATGGCTACGCCTACTATTACTACCGCACCTCAGCAATGTGGCGGGTGATGGGAAAGGTGGTGAGCGCGGTACGCGCCCTGGCTAGCGGCAAGGCCCACATGGGCGTGGCCGGATGGCGGGAATTCTCCCACCCCCGCTATCAGCAAGTGGTCAAGGACTGGTCGGCAAAGCCTGTGGGCGAGCTTTCGGGAGACGAACTGCTTGAGGGCGTCCAGACGTTGCTCGACTCAGGAACTGTGTATTACACCGCCGTGGAGTCAGTCATCCCGATCGCTGCCACAAGCGAGATTTCATTCCGCGCGTATTACGACAAACTCGTCCGACGCGATGGAGATCCTCCGGCCGAGACCTTCCTCCTCGGCTACGACAGCGAACCCATCCGGGCAGAGAAATCGTTGTACGACCTCGCAGCATGGGCCCGGGAGGTTCAGGGTCTGGCCTCGGCGATCCTAGACGAACCGACGGCGGCACTGGCCGAGTCGCAGCGCACCGGGTTCCCGCCTGCCGGCGTGGACCAAGCACTCTGGCAGCAATGGCATCGACGCTTCCAGGCCCACCTCGACCGGTTCGGCCATGCGGTCTACAATCTGGACTTCCTCAGTCCGGTGCCGGCCGACGACCCCTCGGCGCTGCTCGACGCGGTGAAGTTTTACCTGCGGGGACAGGGCCATGACCCGCACGAGCGCCAGCGGCTCTCGGCTGCCCGCAGGGAAGACCAAACCAGCCGAATGCTCGCCCGGCTCGGGGGGACCCGGATCGGGAGCAGCCGCCGGGCCTTGTTCCTCCGTCTGCTTCGGTGGGCGCAGAAATCCGCTCCGATCCGTGAGGATGCACTGGCCGACGTCGGGCTGGCCTGGCCGCTGATGCGGCAGATGCTGCTCGAGCTTGGTCAAAGGCTGGCCGCCTCCGGGGTCATCGCCCAGTCTGCCGACGTGTTCTGGTTACGCGAGCAGGAGCTGCGGACCGCCGTCGAGTTCGGCCTTGCGGGGGAGGGGACGATTACAGGAGCTGAAAGGCCCGTTCGAGCCGAGGCTATCGAGGAACGCAAGATGCTCTGGCGCGGCCAGGCCAAGGCGGCGGCTCCACAATTGCTGCCGGAGAGCCGCTGGATGGAACGGAGCTTCGGGGGGATGATGCCGGCACGCTCGCAGCGACAACAGGGCGACGTCATCAAAGGGGTAGGCGCCAGCTCGGGCCGGGTCACTGCTCCTGCCCGGGTCCTCAACGGCCCCCAGGACTTTGCACAGATGATGCCCGGAGATGTCCTGGTGGCGCGCATCACCACGCCTGCATGGACCTCGCTGTTCGCGATGGCCTCGGCCGTGGTCACCGACGTCGGCGGCCCGTTGAGCCACAGCTCGATCGTGGCCCGGGAGTATGGGATCCCGGCGGTGCTCGGCACCGGAGTGGCCACCCAGCGGATTGCCAGCGGCCAACAGATCCGCGTCGACGGCGACGCCGGCACCGTCACGATTGAGGGGCGGCCTTCAGGGAAGTAACGGTGGCCGATATGTCTCTCTGCGGTCGCGCGGCGTGGCGCGGATGCCGAAGCGGCGTCGGAACGGTCAACTCTGGACTGCCTCCATAACCCGCTCGCCGTTGAAGTATTCGAGCTGCCAGCCGTCAACGGGGTGGTGGTGGGCAAGGTTGAGCGCGGCGTTGTCGATGCTTTGCAGGGTGCGGCGGATGGCGCGGTTGAGGCTCACGCGGAGGAGTGTGCCGTGGGCGACAACCAGGATGCGGCGGCCGCGGAATTCGTCGGCGAGTGCTTCCAGCACGGTCAATCCGCGGGAGGCTGCCTCGTCCTCGCTTTCGGCGCCGTGGAGGCTGCCAGAGATGAGCAGTGCGTCCAGTTCCGGGCCGGCCTGCAGGCCCTCGGCCCGCCCGAAGTGACGCTCGGCGAGCTCGGGCACGCGCCGGTCCACGCTGAGGCCCAGCCCTGTGGCGATCAGGTCGGCGGTTTCCGCGGCCCGGCTCAGCGGCGAGGATACGATCGCGTCCCATTCGTAGGCGGACAGGACGGCGACGGCGTCGCGCGCCTGGCCGCGGCCGACGTCGTTCAGTGGAATGTCGGTGGATCCTTGCAGCCGGCGCTGCGCATTCCAATCTGTCTGGCCATGGCGGACGAGGGCGAACGTGGTGAGGGGCATGCTTTCCATTCTGCCCTGCGTTTATTCGGACCCCCGCATCCTGGCAGTTGAGTAAGTGAACGTGGGGTGAAGGTTGGGTCAATAGGCGCCCCAAACCGCCACATGGGCCCGGATCCTCCGTCGAGTCTCTATACGGTGGACGGCATGAACTTCCCCCTGAAGTCCCGCAGTGCGCTGACTGGCGGCCTGGTCCTCGCCGTCTGCTCAGCGATCCTCAGCCCCTTGGGCCAAGCCCACGCGGATGGTGGCCAGAGCAGCGAAAACGGCAAGGATCGGAGCGCCCACCTCAACCTTGGCGCCGCTGACCTGCCCGAGACCCGAACCGTGATGACCCTCGCGCCAGGCGTCACCCTGACCAAGATCAGCCGCGGAGGCGCAGACTCTTCGCTTTTCTGGACAGCCGAAGTTGCCATCCCCTCAGACTCACCGGATCCTGACGCACCAGCCTCCGCCCTCTCAGGCCAGGCCACCGCGCAACGCACCGCCGATAAGCTCACAGCCGCCGGCGTCGATGCCCGCGTTGAACATGTCCAGTCGCCGCAGCTTGCCGACGCCGGAGGCGACCTCGGATACCGGGTCCGCGCCGGCCGCCTCGCCGCCCAGGCCGTCGGAGCCCCTCTCGTCGCGAAGATCAAAGCCGCCGGCTTTGCCTCGTCAGTGATCTACTCAGGCTGGGACGGCGACGCCGGGACCAGCACGAAGACCCGCGGACCATGGAACCTTGAAGTCATCACGATCGACCCAAAAAAATACCAAGGCCAGCTCGCAGCCTCGTTCGGCCCGGATCTGGAGAAACGGGAGACGGCGAGCCAACTGGCTTCCGACGCGCACGCCATCGCCGCAGTCAAAGCTGGCTTCTTTGTCTTCGACCCGAAGGCCGGTGCCGAAGGAGACCCCGCCGGTGTTGGCGTGTACGCGGGCAAGACCCTTAGCGAACCTGTCGCCGACCGCCCGGCCCTTGTCATTGATGGCAAGAAGAACGCCACCAGCGTCCAACGACTGACCTGGGCCGGGAAAATCTCCTCGGCTTCCGGGGAAGCGGCTTTGGACGGCATAGACCGGGTCCCCGGCCTGATCCGAAACTGCGGCGGCGCCAACGACGTTCCCACCGCGCGCCCACTCCAGGACGTCACCTGCACCAACCCGAACGAGCTCGTCACCTTCACCCCGGAGTTCGGCCCGTCCACTCCCGCCGGTGCGGGCCTTGAGGTGACAGTGGACAGCCACGACACCGTTACTTCCATCGCCGAAACCCGCGGCGCGGCGATTCCTTTGGGCGGACACACCATCCAGGCAACCGGAACCGACGTCGCACGGCTACGCGCACTCGCACCGGTGGGCGCGAAGCTGAAGATCGACGCCGGCTTGCGTGGCGAGGATGGTAAAGCCTTCCACGCGAACGAGGCCACCAGCGTCGTGAACGGTGGCCCGCTGCTGGTCAAGGACGGTAGTGAACGTGTCACAGTCAAACAAGACGGCATGGTCCATCCCAACGACAGAAACAGCTTCTACTACGGCTGGGTCCACAAGCGGAACCCCCGGACCTTCGCCGGGACCGACGCCCAGGGTAGAACCATGCTTGTCACCGCAGACGGACGCTCAACCGCCTCACTGGGACTGAGCTTGAAGGAAGAGGCCGACGTCGCTGTGTCACTTGGGATGGTTCAGGCGATGAATCTGGACGGGGGCGGCTCAACAACGGCCGTTGCCGATGGAAAAGTCCTGAACAACCCGTCGGGAGGAGCGGAACGTCCCGTCGGGGACGCGCTTCTTGTGCTGCCGGCCCGAAAGGATGACCAGTAGCCCAAGAGGACAGGGCCCTGGGCAGGGCCCTGGGCAGGGCCCCTGGGCTAGATCCAGTCCCGCTTCTTGAACGCCAGGTACAGGAATAATGAACCGCCGGCCATGAGTGCACTCGATAGCCACAGACCGTAATCGTTCTGGAAGCCGAAGAAGGGCACGTTCTGCCCGAAGAAGCCGGTCACGGCAGTGGGGACAGCGATGATCGCAGCCCAGCTGGTGACTTTCTTCATGACCAGGTTCATCTGGTTCCCTTGGATGCTGATTTGGGTTTCCAGGATAGTGGTGACCAGGTCGCGGAGCGATTCCGTCCATTCCGAGGCACGCAGCACGTGGTCGTAGACGTCCTGCAGGAAGGGCTGCATCGCAGGACTTCAGCCGACCAGATCTTCCCGCCGGAGGAGGGTGTTGAGGACTTCACGCATGGGTAGGACGACGCGGCGGAGCCGGACGAGGTTCTTGCGGAGTTCGAAGGTCTTCCGCTGCAGGTCATGGCCGGGGGAGTGGTCGTCGAAAAGCGACTCTTCGAGGGCGTCGATGTAGCCATCGAGTTCCTGGACAGCGTCGAAGTGCCCGTCGACGATCATGTCCAGCAGGCCCCAGAAGAGGAAAGGGACCCCGTGTTGGGCCAGGTCGGTTTCCGCGTCCCAGTGCGCCGTCAGCTCGTCGGTGTCGAACTCGGGACCGTGTACCGTCACCAGGGCGTTGTGGGTCACGAATGCCGAGATCTCGACGACGGCCAGTTCCCCGGTGCCAGGCTGTAGCGCCGCGTGGTAGGCCGAGAGGAACAGATGGTTCGGGTATCGGTCCAGCTTGGGCCGCTGAAAGTCGTGGACGGCGTCCTCGACGGCGAGGCGGTGAAGCCCGTACACGGTTTCGACGCCGAGCAGGTCATCCGCCGTCGGGTTCGTGTAGTCGATCCACAGCACCACGTCGTCCTGGCGGGCCAGGGCTTCGATCTCGTGGGCTCGGACATCGTCGCGTTCGAGTTTGCCTTCGCGGTATAGCCGTATGAACACCATCCGCCCCATGGTACGGGTGTCCGTGCTTCCTGAGTGGCAAGGCTTCCCTGCCGGGACGTGCCTTTGCCGCAGTTCCGTCCTTACAATTAAGTGCGGCCCCGCGGTGTCCTGCCGCGGACCGCCGACTAAGGAGAGCCATCATGGGTTGGGGTGAGAGGATCCAGCACGCTGCCGGGAAACTCCACGGCAAGGCCACGGAAGCGGCGGGCGAGGCCACCGGCAATGACCGGCTGAGGGCTGAGGGCTGAGGGCAAGTCGCGTCAGTTCAAGGCCGATCTGAAGCTGGCAGGCGAAAAGATCAAAGGCGCCTTCAGGAAGCACTAGTCCGCCGACGCCGACAGCAGGGCGCGGGCCATGCGGCCCGCGCCCGCGTCATGTCCAGGGCCTGATTCCAGCACTGGACGGGGTTCCTGTGGCCAGCCATGATGAAGGGAGGCGCGGGGCCGGATCGTCAACCGCAGTTTGCGAGCGGCACCCGCAGTGGAGGCGCGGTGACATGGCACGCGAATCGGTGCCGGCGGGGCAGGAAGCATCAGTAGTTTCACTTGAACCCGGCGGACCTTTCCTGGCCGAATACTACGCCCAAGTACCGCCGGAGGATCTGCGGAGCTACGGTCCTGATACCCTCCGGGCGCGGGCCGGGCACCATCTGAAAGTGGCGTCCTCACGGGCGCCCGGCCAGGCCGCCGTCGGGATCTTCACCGAATTGGACGCCAGCATTGTGGCAGTGGTAACCGAGGACATCCCCTATCTGGTCCACTCAGTCACGGCGGAGCTGACACGCGACGACACGACGATCCGGCTCCTTGTCCATCCGAGCTTCCAAGTGCTGCAGGACCCCGTCACCCACGAGTTGGTGGACGTCTGGACCGGCTCATCCGCGGAGGGCGCCTTGACGGGGCATTCACGGGAAGGAGGCGCAACCGAGGTCTGGATTGCGGCCGAGATCGGCAGGCTGGCGGACGCCGGTGCCGCGAGGGAACTCACGGAGAACCTGCACAGGGTGCTTGACGATGTTCGAGCAGCTGCCGAGGACGCCGCTGCCATCCACGGCAAGTTGCAAGATGCTATCGCGTCCGCGCCAGGGTTCCCGGACACCATTGTTCCGCCGCCGGAGGAGCTCCGTGAGTTGCTCCTCTGGTTCGACGACGGCAGCTTTCTGTTCCTCGGGTACACCGAATATGAACTCACGACGGCGGGCGGCAAGGAGCTGCTTTCGGAGCGGCAAGGTTCCGCGCTGGGTCTGTCGAGGCGGCGGCAGGGGGAAACCGCTGGAAGACCGGAGCCCGGGATGCCCAGGATCGGCGAACTCCAGGCACTCACGCTTGCCACCTCGGAGGTACGGTCTACCGTCCTGAGGCGCTCGTATTTGGACGAAGTGCGTCTGCAGGTGTTCAACGGGACCGGCAGGCTTACCGGGGAACGGCTCTTCGTGGGGCTATTCACGCCCGGCGCCGGGCACCAATCGGTCCGGCGGATTCCGGTGATCCGCGAGAAGGTCCAGCATGTCCGCGAAAGACTGGGGTATACGCCTCGATCCCACCAGGCCAGGGACCTGATGGCCATCTTGGAGACCTTTCCGAGGGAAGAACTGTTCCACTTTGAGGCGGATGACCTCGCGCGCCTGGCGGGCGAGATCCTTCGTGCCGAGGCATCGCAGCGGATACGGGCGTTTCTTCGGCCGGACAGCTTTGGACGATTCGTGTCTGCGCTGGTCTTCTTCCCGCGCCGCCGCTACACCACGGCGGTCCGGCTGCTAATGGAAGAAGAGCTCAGGCGGGCGTTCAGGGCGAAGTCCATTGATTTCGAGGTCCGCCTGACCGAGTCCCCCATGGCCCGGGTGTTCTTCCGGATCCACGTAGGTGGTGCCACGCCGGACGTCCCGGTGTCCAGCACCGCCGTCGTCGACCCCTCCCAACTGGAGCGGCGCCTGATAGCTGCTACCCGCTCATGGTCGGACGGGCTCGACGAAGTCATCCGTGACCGCTTCCCGGCAGCGGAGGCCGTAAGGCTCTCCGGGCTCTGGTCGGAGGCGTTTCCCCCTAGTTATCGCGCGGTGTATGAGGTGGAAGCCGCGATCGGGGACATCATCAATTTCGAGACGTTCGACCTGGACGGCAAGGGCGGGAGACCCTACGGGGATCCGCTGCTGACCGTTTACGTCAGGAAGGGCGCCTCGCCCACGCTTGCCGAAGACGCCCGGATCCGCCTGTATCTGACAAGGCCCAGGAGCCTGACGCAGATCCTGCCCTTCCTGCATAACCTCGGGCTCGAAGTGCTGGACCAGCGGCCTTTCGAGCTTCGGCGCGGTACCGGCCAGGACGTGTTTCTCTACGACCTCGGCGTGAAGTACCCTGCTGGCGTCGACCCCGAGGCAAGCAGCGGACTGCTCGCCGACGCCTTCGCCGCCGCCATGCGGGGGGACGTCGAATCCGACCGGATCGACGCACTCGTCATCCGGGAACGGGTTGGCTGGCGGCAGGCCGCAATCCTCAGAAGCTACGCGAAATACCTCCAGCAATTGGGGACCACCAACTCGTACGGATTTATCGCGGAAACGCTCATCAGCAACGTCCGGGCAACACGCGCGCTCTTGGCACTGTTCCAGGCGAAATTCGATCCCGAGCTGGGCGAGTCTGACCGCTCCAGGGACACCGCTGCGGCAAAGAGGGAGCTGCTTGCCGCCATTGACGACATTCCGGTCCTCGACGCAGACCGTTTGCTGCGCACCTTCATGAATCTCGTGGAAGCGACATTACGGACCAACTATTTCCTGGACAAAGCCCACCTGAGCTTCAAACTGAATCCGGGCGCGATCGCCAATGCCCCGTTTCCGCGGCCGAAGTACGAGATCTGGGTCTACTCGCCGCGCGTAGAAGGCGTCCACCTGCGTTTCGGGGCCCTGGCCCGCGGGGGTTTGCGCTGGTCGGATCGGAGCGAGGATTTCCGCACGGAAGTCCTGGGGCTGGTCAAGGCTCAAAACGTCAAGAACTCCGTGATCGTGCCGACGGGGGCCAAGGGAGGCTTCTACCCCAAGCACTTGCCGGACCCCGCCGTGGACAGGGAGTCCTGGCTGGCCGAGGGGCTGGAGTGTTACCGGATCTTCGTCAGTGGTCTGCTGGACCTCACGGATAACCTGGTCGTCGCCGGGCAGGCTGAGTCGGTGGTGCCCCCAGGCCGTGTGGTGCGCCACGACGGCGACGACTACTACCTGGTCGTGGCGGCCGACAAGGGAACAGCATCGTTTTCCGATGCGGCCAATGCCGTGGCCCTTGAGTGCGGCTTCTGGCTTGGCGATGCCTTCGCTTCCGGGGGGTCCGTGGGGTACGACCACAAGCAGATGGGCATCACGGCCCGCGGCGCGTGGGAATCCGTGAAGCACCACTTCAGTGAGCTGGGCATCGACCCGCAGAGCGAAGGCTTCACCGTGGTGGGCATCGGAGACATGAGCGGCGACGTGTTCGGAAACGCGATGCTGCTCTCGCCGCACATCCGGTTGGTGGCGGCATTCGACCATCGGCACGTCTTTCTCGATCCGACCCCCGATGCGGCAGCGTCCTTCGAGGAACGCAAACGGCTCTTCGGCCTGACCCGTTCGTCCTGGGCAGACTACGATCCCTCACTGATCAGCGAAGGCGGGGGCGTCCACTCGCGCCGGGCCAAGGCTATCGACATCACGGAGCAGGTCCGGACCTCCCTCGGCCTGGAGCCCGGAACCGAGTCGCTGCCGCCCCACGCACTCATGCAGGCTATTCTCCGGGCGCCCGTGGACTTGCTCTATAACGGTGGCATTGGAACCTATGTCAAAGCGGCCACGGAAAGCCACACGGAAGTTGGCGACAAGGCGAACGACGCCATCAGGGTCAACGGCAACGAACTGAGGACCCGGATCGTGGCAGAAGGCGGGAATCTGGGCATCACCCAGCGTGGACGGATAGAGGCGGCCCTCGCCGGCGTCCTGCTCAACACGGATGCGATCGACAATTCGGCCGGTGTGGACTGCTCGGACCACGAGGTCAACATCAAGATCTTCGTTGACCGGATGATCGCCACCGGCAAGATGCGGGCAGAGGAACGGGCAGGCTTCCTGCACTCCCTGACCCATGAGGTGAGCCGTCTGGTCTTGGCAAACAACGCGAACCAGAACGTCCTCCTGCTCAATGACCGCCACTTGGTGCTCGAATTGAGCCCCGGTTTTGAGCGGATGATGGATTGGCTCGAGGGTGCCGCGGAGCTGGATCGCAGCCTGGAGGCGCTGCCCAGCACGGAACAACTCGAGGACAGGCTGCGGTCTGGCGAGGGACTGACCGCTCCGGAACTGTCCGTGCTTGCCGCCTACGCCAAGATCGAACTGGCCCGGGAGCTCACCGCAAGCGACCTCGCTGATGATCCATGGTTCAAGCGGGTGCTCCGAGGGTATTTCCCTCGCCAGTTGCAGGAGCGCTTTGATGCTGCGCTCGACGAACACCCTTTGCGCCGCCAGATCGTCTGCACAGTGGTAGCCAACGACATGATCAATCTTGGCGGGATCACGTTCGCGTTCCGTGCCATTGAGGAAACCACGGCCACCGCCGCGGCCGTAGCCAGGGCCTTCGTGGTTGTCCGCGAAGCCTACGATCTGCAGTGGTTCGTGGACAGGATTGCAGGCCTACCTCTCGGGTTTCCCAGCCAACACGCCGCGGCAGTGGCCCTTCCGCTGCGCAGGATCCTTGACCGCGCAGTCCGCTGGTACGTGACACACGACCACCGGGACCAACCCATCGCCGGAGCCTTGAAGAGGATCGCGCCCACTGTGGACCTGCTGCGGACGAGGACCTCGGAGTTTCTGCGCGGCTCGGATCTTGACCGCGCCAAGCAGCGGCTGGCGCACTGGGACGACGTCGGGATGCCGGGGGAGCTGGGCCGGCGCGCCTCCGATTTGTTGGAAAGCTTTTCGCTACTGGACATCTCACTCGTGGCAGAGCAAGTGGATGAACCCCTCACCACCATCGCCGACATGTACCACACGGTTATTCATTGGATCGGTGTGGGAACGTTGTTGCTGCGCATCACCGACCTGCCGAGGCAGAGCCGGTGGGAGGCCCTGGCGCGTGCAGCCCTGCGTGATGACGCTTACTCGGCGGTCGTCGACATAACAATTTCCGTCATGCGGACGACGCAAAGGAGCGACGCCTCCGGCGCTTCTGCCGTGGAACGTATTGTGGAGTGGGAGCGTGGACGTCAGGAGCAACTGGGAAGAATCAAGGACACCTTCGTGGAAGTCACCAAGCCAGGACAGGTAGACCTCGCATCGATCTCCGTGGCCCTGAAACTCCTGCGAACCCTCGCCCGGCGCTAGCCGTCGACTCTTGAGATCGTGATGCTTTTGTGATCCAGACTTAAAATCACCTAAGGTTGATGCCCGATGGCAGCTTTTGAAGAGACAACCGATCAGCCACAGCCCGCGCCTGCGCACGGGCCGGTATTCGTGGACGCGTCAGGCCGGCGCCTGCGGCGGGTCAAGCTTGTAGGACTCGGGGCCTTGGGGCTCGTGGCAGGGTACGTCGTCCTTCTGCTGGTTGCTTTGTTCGGTGGGCCCAACGTGGCCGCACCCTTCCTGCCTTTGCCTGCCGCCCCGAAGGCCGCCGCTCCTGTGGCCCCGGTGGCCCATGAAGTTCCGCCATTCCCCTCCGCGCCGGCTTCCGATGCGGCCGGGCTCCCTACAAGCGACGCTCGAATGCCGGTGCCCTTGGCCCCGGCAGCTTTCGGGGCTCCGGGGACTTCTCCTTCGCCCGTTGCTGTAGCACCAGCGATCAATGGTGCCGCCGTGCAGCATGGCGCGCCTATTGCCGCTCCGACGCCGAGCGCGTCGCCGACAAGCCCGGGCAAGAGCGGGACGGCTCCAGGGCAGACCACGCGACGGTCCACGCCTACGCACCCGTGAGTGCCCGCCGCCTGAGCAAGCGCATTGCTCCAGTCAGTGTCAGGGCACACTGGTTCATCCTCCTGGCCGTCTTGTTTGCGCTGGGCGTGACGCTTGCCGTGCAGGGCTACGTGCATCACCTCGCCGGGATCGCCGATGACTCGGTGCCCGGGAGCGGCTCCGCCGGCACGGTCCCGGACGCGGTGTCCCACGGCAGCCCGGTGGTGGACGCCCGGGGCGGGTCAGTGCGCACGGTCCGCCCCGCCGACCACACGCTGGCCCTGACGTTCGACGACGGCCCGGACCCTGTATGGACACCTCAAATCCTCGACGTCCTCCGGAAACACCATGTCCACGCCACGTTTTTCGTCGTGGGTTCGGCTGCCATAGACAATCCCGACCTTATGCGCCGCATCATCGCTGATGGCAACGAGATCGGAGTGCACACGCTCACCCACGCGGACCTTGGAAGCGCCCCGGCGTGGCGCCAGCAACTCGAGGTGCAGGGAGGCCAACAAACGATCACCGGCATGACGGGCCACGCCGCGACGCTCCTGCGGCCGCCGTACAGCTCTGAGAATGACGCCGTGAGGGACGGCACGTGGACGGCGATGCGCGCCGCGGCGGCCCAAGGCTATCTCACCGTGCTTACCACAAAGGACAGCGAGGACTGGCAGCGGCCCGGCGTCGCCGCGATCGAGCGGAACCTCGCGCCGTCCGGCCCGCAGGGCCAGATCCTCTTGATGCACGACGGCGGCGGCGACAGGGCGCAGACGGTCACCGCGCTTGACTCATCCCTCACGACGTTCGAGAACCAAGGCTTCCGTGTCACGACGGTGGGCGACGCCGTCGGCATTGCCAGCATGCGGGAGGCGTCAGCGGGGGAGCAAATCAGCGGAACCGCGTTCGTGTGGGGAATCCGGGTCAGTGACTTCGTCATCACCGCCATCTCGTGGGCTCTCGTTGCGGCCGGCCTCGTGACGGTCATCAGGGCCGTCCTCGTTGTCGGGTTCGCGGCGCGCCACAGTCGCGCGGCGCGCCGCTCCCGGGCGGCCGGCAGCAGCCGACGCCGGGTGGATGTGCCGGTGCGGCCCGAAATCACCGAGCCGGTCAGTGTCATTGTCCCTGCGTACAACGAATCGGCCGGGATCGAAGCCGCAGTCCGGTCTATCGCCGCTTCGACCCATCCGGTCGAGATCATCGTGGTGGACGACGGATCGACCGACGGTACCGCTGACATCGTTGAAGCGCTCCGTCTGCCGGGCGTCACCTTGATCCGAAAGGAGAACGGCGGCAAGCCGTCCGCCCTGAATGCCGGGCTCCGCGCAGCAAGCCACGATCTCGTGGTGATGGTCGACGGCGACACAGTCTTCGAACCGGAAACGGTTCACGCCCTCATCCAGCCGTTCGCCGACCCTCAAGTGGGCGCAATTTCGGGGAACACGAAGGTTGCCAACCGCGGAGGGATCCTCGGCGCGTGGCAGCACATCGAGTACGTTGTTGGCTTCAATCTGGACCGCAGGCTGTTCGACGTCGCGGAATGCATGCCGACCGTCCCCGGGGCCATTGGTGCCTTCCGCCGCGATGCCCTCCTCCGGGTTGGCGGAGTCAGCGACGATACGCTCGCTGAGGACACCGACCTCACCATGTCACTGTGCCGGGACGGCTGGCGGGTGGTGTACCAGGACGACGCAAGGGCGTGGACCGAGGCTCCGGCGAGCCTCGGGGCGCTGTGGAAGCAGCGGTACCGCTGGTGTTACGGGACGCTCCAGGCCATGTGGAAGCACCGCGGCGCGGTCCTGCAGGGAGGAGCGGCCGGAAAGCTCGGCCGGCGTGGTCTCGGCTACCTGCTTGTGCTGCAGGTGCTGCTGCCACTGTTCGCCCCGGTAGTGGACGTCTTCGCCATCTACGGCTTGGTCTTCCTTGATCCCGTCCGGATCGCGGCGCTCTGGCTGGTCTTCCTCCTCGTTCAATTCCTCATGGCTGCCTATGCTTTCCGGCTCGACAATGAACGGCTTCGCCCGCTATGGACACTTCCGCTTCAGCAATTCGTCTACCGGCAGCTCATGTATCTCGTCGTCATCCAATCCGTGGTCACGGCTTTGGCCGGCGTGCACCTGCGCTGGCACCGAATGGAGAGGTACGGCAGCCTGCGCGTCCCGCCCGCCGCGTAGCGCCGACTGTCACGAGGCTCGCGCGCAACTCCCGCCGAAATAGGAACTCGTTAACCGATCGTGGACCATCAATTTTGGCTGACCCATGGCTCTTCCGGGGATCGTGGCATAGGGTCTTAGCCAATACCCGTTAGCGACTCGCTTCGGTTTACACGCACGACGTGAGCGTTCAGCCTGGATTTGGGCATGGGATCCGGCCAACACCGATTCCCGACAATTGAAAACGTGAGGGAGAAACACATGGCGCTTGCTCGTGGTGGACATCGTTTGGCCGCATATCGTCCCTGTGTTCCCGCCCCGGCGCCAAGGGTGCCAGCCTGTGGGCGGTGCGGTCCGGGGTTTTCCCTGATATTCCATGAGTACGTTCCACCGGTCTACGCTGTCGACGGCAGTGGACTGCGGCCGGCGTCGGTCAGCTATAGCTGCTCAAGATGCGGTACGGCCGACAACCACCAAGTTCCCTCAGGCTGGGCGCCGCCTGAGTGGCAGTGGTATTCCTGACGTTCAGGACGATGGGAAGTCCTGAGCCGGGGACAGATCGTGGGATTGGCACCTCTTGAGGCCGACCATCTGATTGTCGGTGCGGTGGGGATGGAGTTCGCCGACGTGCTGCTCCACGAGACGGGGCGCACGATGGTCATCGTCGATCGACCATGCCCTGGCGGGCAAGCGCCTTCGACCGACGAGATCTTGCTTGCGGAACCCCGGGATGGCCATTGTGAGCGCTCGGGACCGGGCATACGCTGAGAGGTACGAACGGCTGGCACTTACAGCCTTGAGGGGGCGCTGCATGGACGCCAATTCCATCACCGACACCTTCCACCGGCCCCTGCGGGACCTGCGGATTTCCGTCACGGACAGGTGCAATTTCCGTTGCGTCTACTGCATGCCCAAGGAGATTTTCGGCAGGGATTTCGTTTTCATGCCCCGGGACCAGCTGCTGACATTTGAGGAAATCACCCGGCTGGCCTCGATCGCCGTCGCACATGGCGTGCGGAAGATTCGGTTGACCGGCGGGGAACCGCTGCTGCGGAAGGACATAGAGGAATTGGTCCGGATGCTCGCTCGCTTGCGCACTCCTGACGGGCTGGCGCCGGACCTGGCCATGACCACGAACGGCTCGGTTCTGGCTCAGAAGGCGAAGGTCCTCAAGGAGGCCGGGCTGGACCGCGTGACGGTGTCCCTGGATTCGCTCCGGGAGGAGACCTTCCAGGCCATGAACGACGTCGGCTATCCCGTGGCCAAGGTCCTGCACGCGGCAGACGTCGCCCAGGCTGCAGGGCTGGGGCCGGTGAAGATCAATATGGTGGTCAAGCGCGGAACGAACGACCAGGACATCCTTCCCATGGCGAGCCATTTCAAGGGTTCCGGGTTTATTCTGCGGTTCATCGAGTACATGGACGTAGGCGCGTCCAACGGCTGGAAAATGGATGAGGTGGTGCCCTCCGCCGAGGTCCTGGCCCGTATCAGCGCAGCGTTCCCGCTGGAGCCGGTGGAGCCTAACTATCCCGGTGAAACCTCAGATCGCTGGCGCTACGCGGATGGCAGTGGCGAAATCGGAGTCATCTCCAGCGTTACCCAGGCTTTTTGCCGCGGCTGCACCCGCGCCCGGCTCTCCGCCGACGGGAAGCTGTTCACCTGCCTGTTTGCCACGGCCGGCACGGACCTGAGGGCCCTTTTGCGAGGCGGCGCGTCCGACGTCGAGCTTTCGACGGCGTTGTCCGCCCTCTGGGGCGGCCGCTCGGACCGCTATTCGGAACTGCGGGGCGCGAAGACGCCCTTGGACCTTGCCGCGACACACAAGATTGAGATGTCGTACATCGGCGGATAGCCGAGTGCCGTACTGGTGTAACCCTTAGGCTTACGCCTCAACTAATCCCGCACAGGGCGCGTCCACCACGGCACCGGCGTGCCATGGGCGGGCAGTTCGCTCTCTCGGCGGGAGCGCATTATGGCGCCGCGGCGGGACGGGAAGCTGGGGGATTTCGGAATGACTGGGTTGCCGCACAGCGGGAACCGGAGTCGTGGGCGAAGGTGCGCGGACCGGGACTTCCGGGCAAAGATCAGTGATCAGGCCCATTCCGGCATACTCGCGAACATCACTGATGCCGCAGACCGCGGCGGGCTTGTCGGGAAAGGACCTGGAGATTGCCACCACGGTTCCATCCGGTGCTTTGAGCCTGAACCTGAAGCTCGTGTCCTCGTCGATGAAGAGTTCAAACATCCCGGTCATGCGTATCCTCCTGAACAGCGGACGACTGGCGACGCCCGGTAGGTCTCGCCGGGTCCGGGGCGCGGCGGTGCGCYCAGTACTTTAAGTCCGGCAAATGGATCATCTGACTCACAGCGTGTGATGCTCGCCACACGGTGTAGTTAACTAAAATACGGGGAAGATCCTTGACTGGCTAGTGCACCAAGGCCTCACCCTGGTCAGCGCTGCTCAAGGATCCGGTGCGCGGCGTCTTGGGCAGCCAATGCCCTGTCGTCAACTATCTGCCCGGGCAAGTGTCCGGCAGTCGCGATAGCCCTCCGTAGCTCCGCCACGGTGCGCGGCGTGCTCACGCCCTGGTGTGCCATTGCGTGGCAGTTGGGGCACAGCGGCACGAGGTCCGCTACGGGATCGAGCCGGTAGCCGTCGCCAAGCTGTGAGGCCGGAACTACATGGTGGACGTGCATGAAGTCTTTGCCGATGTCCCCGTACGTGATTTCGAAGGAGAAGCTGCATGCTGCACAGGACGTTCCGTGGAAAGCCAGGCAGATCCGGCGGGCTTCAGGGCTTCGCTCGTAGCGGTTCATTTCGACCCGGCTGACGGCTCCGTCCGGGTAGCCTCCGGGAACGGTCTGGCATGGATCGGAGACTGCTGGTCCCTGCTCGCGCCACAAGCGCTGAAGGTCGGGTTCTGACTCTGAAGGGATGGTCCGTCCGGAGGCGCGCAGGCTTTTCCAGGGCACGCCCGGCACTTCGCTGGCGAGGACGATCGACGGTATCTGGTCGCCTAGGGGGAGCAGGGCATCGAAGACGACGCTCACGTACCGCACGGTATTGCTCGGCTCGGAGTATTTTGGCGCCCCATAGCTTTCGGACATGACGACGCCGTGTCCGATGAGCCCGCGTCCGTGTTCCCCCCGGCCCTGCAGGAGAAGCCAGGCCTGGGTGCCGGGCTCGATACTCCGGTGTCGCCCGACGCTCCACCGACCCAGGAATTGACCTGTTTCGGCGACCTGCTCGATCACGGCATCATAGTTCCAGCCGTTCCAAAGCCCTGGATTCCACGCCAGGATGATGGCTGTCATGGCTACTCCTCCCTACACGCTCGCCGGAACAGGTTCTGGTCTATAAGAGCCGGGTCCGGACGATCTCACTGACGGCCTTGCCGTCGAAACGGCCAGCGACCTTGGCCGTGACGGGTTTCATCACGGCACCCATCTGCCTGATCGAGAGCTCCTGGCCGTCGGCCTTCAGGGCAGCGACGGCTTCGTCGACGATGGCTTCAACCTCCGCTTGGGTCAACATCCTGGGCAGGTAGGCCTCGATGACTTCTGCTTCGGCGATCTCCGCGGCCGCGCGCCCGGCCTCGCCGGCTTCCGTGTAGATGCGGGCAGTGTCCCGGCGCTTGGCTGCTTCCTTCTGCAACAGGGCCGTCACTTGGGTGTCGTCCAGATCGACGGGCGTCTTGCCGGACTTCTCGCGCGTCTCGATCTCGCCCAGGACGTTGCGGACGGTGGTGAGCGCGGTCTTGTTGTGGTCCTTCATATGGACGACGACGTCGGCATGCAGGCGTTGTTTCAGGGTGCTCATGGCATCCCCTTTCCTTGGTTGTTGGTCTAATTCTTCACGATTCCGGCTCTCTAATATTCTGCCTCCGCCAAATGCCCCAAGAAGGCCTGCAGCGACGTAGCATCAAGGTAGGCAGCAGCCAGGAGTGTGGCGAAATGTTTGAGAGATTTACGGACCGTGCCCGTCGCGTTGTCGTGCTTGCCCAAGAAGAGGCACGCATGCTCAACCACAACTACATCGGTACCGAGCACATCCTCTTGGGTCTGATCCAGGAGGGTGAGGGCGTTGCGGCCAAGGCACTTGAGTCCCTGAGCATTTCGCTCGATGGCGTCCGCGAGCAGGTACAGGAGATCATCGGCCAGGGCCGGCAGGCTCCGTCTGGTCACATCCCCTTCACCCCGCGTGCGAAGAAGGTACTTGAACTCGCACTCCGGGAAGCCCTGCAGCTCGGCCACAACTACATCGGTACCGAGCACATCCTGCTGGGCCTCATCCGTGAGGGCGAAGGCGTTGCCGCACAGGTGCTTGATCGGCCGTGAGCTGGAGATGGAACGCGTCATGCAGGTCCTCTCCCGGCGCACCAAGAACAACCCCGTCCTGATCGGTGAGCCCGGCGTCGGCAAGACCGCCGTCGTCGAAGGCCTTGCCCAGGCGATCGTCCGCGGGGACGTCCCGGGAAACCTCAAGGACAAGCAGCTTTACACCCTTGACTTGGGGTCCGTGGTTGCGGGTTCCCGGTACCGCGGTGACTTTGAAGAGCGCCTGAAGAAGGTTCTCAAGGAAATCCGCACCCGCGGCGACATCCTCTTGTTCATTGACGAGATTCACACCCTCGTGGGCGCCGGTGCGGCCGAAGGTGCCATCGATGCCGCGTCCATCCTGAAGCCGTTGCTGGCCCGTGGTGAACTCCAGACCATTGGTGCCACCACCCTGGATGAGTACCGCAAGCACATTGAGAAGGACGCAGCTCTGGAGCGCCGTTTCCAGCCGATCCAGGTCCAGGAACCCTCAGTGGCCCTCACTGTTGAGATCTTGAAGGGCCTGCGTGACCGTTACGAGGCGCACCACCGGGTTTCCATCACCGACGGCGCGCTGGTCGCCGCAGCGAACCTCTCGGAGCGTTACGTTTCCGACCGTTTCCTGCCGGACAAGGCGATCGACCTGATCGACGAAGCCGGTGCTCGCCTGCGCATCCGCCGCATGACCCCTCCACCGGAATTGAAGGCCATGGATGGGCGCATCGCCGAGGTCAAGATGGAGAAGGAATCCGCCATCGACGCCCAGGACTTCGAAGGCGCTGCATCGCTGCGTGCCAAGGAGCAGAAGCTCGTCGCCGAGCGCAAAGAGAAGGAACGCAACTGGAAGTCCGGCGGCATGGACGGCAATGCCGAGGTCAACGAGGAACTGATTGCCGAGGTTCTCGCGAACTCCACCGGCATCCCTGTCTTCAAGCTGACCGAGGAAGAATCCAGCCGGCTGCTCAAGATGGAAGACGAGCTGCACAAGCGGGTTATTGGCCAGAATGAGGCGATTAGTTCGGTGTCGCGGGCCATCCGCCGCACCCGTGCAGGCCTCAAGGACCCCAAGCGTCCGGGCGGCTCGTTCATTTTTGCCGGCCCTACCGGCGTCGGCAAGACCGAACTCGCCAAGGCGCTGGCCGAGTTCCTCTTCGCCGACGAAGAGGCCCTCATTACGCTGGACATGTCCGAGTACTCGGAGAAGCATTCTGTTTCCAGGTTGTTCGGTGCCCCCCCGGGATACGTCGGTTACGACGAGGGCGGGCAGCTGACCGAAAAGGTCCGCCGCCGTCCGTTCTCGGTGGTGTTATTCGATGAAGTGGAGAAGGCACACTCCGACCTCTTCAACTCGCTGCTGCAGATCCTGGAGGACGGCCGGCTGACGGATAGCCATGGCCGGGCGGTGGACTTCAAGAACACGGTGATCATCATGACCACCAACCTGGGAACCCGCGATATCTCCAAGAGCGTGGCGACCGGCTTCCAGTCCGGCACGGACACCACCACCGGCTACAACCGGATGCGGGCACGGGTCACCGAAGAGCTCAAGCAGCAATTCCGCCCCGAGTTCCTCAACCGCGTTGACGACATCATCGTCTTCCCCCAGCTAAGCCAGGAGGAGATCATCGAGATCGTGGACCTGATGATCGGCCGTCTGGAGCAGCATCTGGCGGACAAGAACATGGGCATCGAGCTCACCACGGCCGCCAAGGTGCTCCTGGCTACCCGTGGCTACAACCCGGCCATGGGTGCCCGGCCGCTGCGCCGCACCATCCAGCGCGAGATCGAGGACCAGCTCTCCGAGAAGATTCTCTTCGGTGAACTGCACCCGGGCGACATCGTGGTGGTCGACGTGGACGGCGAAGGCGACGACGCCAAGTTCACCTTCGCCGGCAACGCGAAACCGCGCGTCCCTGACGCGCTCCCCGCCGCGAGTTAGACGAAGACCAAGCCCGGCCGCCGTCGGGCTCCCTCCCTCAGACTACGTGGCCGAGGCTCGTGAGCAAGCGGGCGACGGCGTCCTCCGCGGTTGGGAGCGGGCCGAAGACCTCGCGCTGCCGGGTGGTGTCTGCGACGTAGCGCCCGGTCTGGAACCAGTCCATCATGGCCCCTAGATCCCCCGCCATCGGGGTGGTTGGTCCGAGGACCGTGACCGGCGTACGCAGCAGGCGGGCAGCGACATCTGCGATTTCCCGCATGCTTACCGGCCGGTCCCAGCCGATATCGATTCGCTGCCCGTCTACTCCGGTTGCGTCGACTGCTGCGGCAAGATAGCCAGCGAGATCGGCGGTGAGAACGAAAGTCAAGGGGATGCTCGGGGACCCGAACCAGGTGAGTTGCCCTTTGCTGAAAGGGTCGCCGCCGAAACGGGTGAGGGTGTCAAGGAATGCTCCCGGACGCAGCGCCACGAACGGAACTGCGAGTTCTTCGAGGCGATCCTCGGTCAGTTTCTTGTGCCAGAAGTGCGGAACGTCCGGGGTTTGATCGCAAGTGAGGATGCTCGTCAGGACGAACCTGCGGATGCCGGAACGGCTGGCCGCGTCGACGAGGTTGATGTTGCCCACTGCGTCGATGACCGGGCTATCGCCTTCCCGGTGTCGGGTGTATCCCGCCGCTGAGGTAATCACGGTGTCAATGCCGTCCATGGCCCGCAGAAGCGAGTCTGGCTCCATCATGTCGCCTCGGGCGATCGTGACCCCCGAGGCTTCCAATCGCGTCGCATCCGATCCGGGGCGCACCAAGGCGTGGACTTGCTTTCCCCGCGTCAGCAACTCGGACACCACCTGGGCGCCCAGCATGCCGGTGCCGCCGACCACAAGCACTGGTCCAAGCTCGGACATCTACTCCTCCACCTCGCCGCGCCACCCTCCGGTTTCGCTTCCACGCGACTCTATGAATTCCTTGAACTTCTTCAGGTCTGCCTTCACCTGCACATCGTCAACTTTGAGCGCGGCTCCCGCCTTCTCCACGAATGTTTCTGGCGCCCATTCGAAATGGACCTTGACGTGCGTGTGATTGGCGTCCAGCGGCGAAAACCTGATGATGCCTGCGTGCGACTTGCCATCAATGCTGCGCCAAGCGATCCGGTCGTCGGGTTCCTGGTCGACTATTTCAGTATCGAATTCCCGTTCTACGCCTCCGACCTTGGTGACCCAATGATTGGTCGTGTCGGTCAGCTGGGTAACGGACTCCACCCCTGGCATGAATTCAGGAAACGATTCGAACTGTGTCCACTGGTTGTAAGCCGTGTGAACAGGGACAGCCACGTCAATCGCCTCTTCAACCTTTTGCATTTTTCCTCCTCCCTGGGACTTGCATGGGACTGGCATGGGACTGGCCACAGGGATGGCCTGTGGAGGCGTCCCCTGAGTGAAGCCAGCCACACTTGAACGTTAAGCCTGCTGTTTATCCAAGTCCAGCCCGGCCAGGTGCAGCGTCCGTGCCTGGCCATCCAACAACCCGGTTACGTCCGGGCGCGCCCGCGGCGCGCGACCGCGTCGATCGTCACGGCTGCGACCAGAACAAGTGCAGTGACGACGTACTTCGCCGGTGCGCTGTAGCCCTGAAGCCCCATGCCGTTATCGATCGTCGCGATCACCAGCCCGCCGAGGACCCCGTGCAGCACCTTGCCTCGCCCGCCGAACAAGCTCGTCCCGCCGATCACCGCGGCCGCCACGGCGTAAAGCACCAGTGTGCCGCCGTCGTACGACGTCGAGACCGAGCGGAGCCGGGAGGCGTAGACGATTCCGGCGATTCCTGCTGTGAAGGAGGCGAGCATGAAAGCGATCGTGCGGATGCGCGCAAGGTTCACGCCTCCCCGCCGCGCGGCCTCGGCGTTGCCGCCAATAGCGTAGACGTAGCGGCCGAACCGGGTTCGGCCGAGCAGCAACGTCCAGGTGGCGAGGACGCCGAGCACCACGAGCAGGACCCACGGCACGCCGCTGATTTCGACCAAGGTGCCGCGATTTGTGTTGCATAGCCAAACCGTGGCCACGCCGGCCGCAACCACCGCTGCGATTTTCAGGGCGCTCACGCTGGGCGGCGGGGCGACGAGTCCCGAGTTCCGTCGTCGAGCGTCCCGTACCCACGTCCAGGTGCTGAACACTCCCGCGACGACCACCATGAGGCTCCAGCTGGTGATAGGGGTGAGATTACCGCTGGCGATGTTGTTGATGACGGGGTCGTTGATGGGCACCACTCCGCCGCTGCCGAGGATAATCAGCATCACGCCGAGCCAGCCGAGCTGGCCTCCGAGTGTGACGACGAACGAAGGTAGACCGAGGCGGGTAATGATCGTGCCGTGCAGGATCCCGATCCCCGCGCACGTAGCTAGCCCGACGACGATTCCCGCCCACCACGGCCAGCCGGTCGCCTCCTGGACGAGTTCGGCCATGATGACACCGCCTACGCCACCGACGTACCCGATTGACAAGTCGATCTCGCCAAGCAGGAGCACGAAAATCTGGCCCATCGCCAGCAGCATGAAGACTGAGCCCTGAATAAGCAGGTTCACCATGTTGCCTGGGGTCAGGAAATTCGGGTTCAGCGATTGGAATAGGACAGAGATCAGGAGCAAGCCGGCGAGCACTGGCAGTACTCCGCTCTCGCCGCCACGAACCCGCGCCAGCGCTGCACGGAAGTAATCGTCCAGCGACGTGGCGGTAATGTCGGGATTCAGCGCCAATGCGGCATCGCGCGCGGCAGCTTCGGTGGTCGGCTCGTCCTGAAGCGGGGCCGTGGCGGGCGGGAGCGGTCCCTTCGCCGCGGAAATCGGGCGTTTCGATGGCGTTGGCCCTGCAAGTTCCGGCCTTATCCGGTCCGAGTTGCCCGTGGTCATCAAGTCGACCACGATCTGCGTGTCCAATTCCTCGGTAGGTCGAACGTCTACGAGCCGCCCAAGCCTGAGGACGGCGATGCGGTCTGCCACCTCGAAAACGTCGTTCATGTTGTGCGAGACAACGACGACGGCAAGGCCGCGGTCCGCGAGCTGCCGGATCAGGTTGAGGACGACCTCCGTCTGGGCGACGCCGAGTGCCGCCGTCGGCTCATCCATGATGACGAGCTTCGAGTTCCACAGCACGGATTTCGCGATCGATACCGACTGGCGTTGCCCACCTGATAGCGAGGCGACAGGCTGCCGGATCGAACGCACGCTGGTCACGGCCAGGCTCGCCAGCGTTTCCCTGGCCGTGATCTCCATGCTCTCTTCATCGAGGAGAAGATGGCGCAGCCGCTCGCGGCCGAGGAACAGGTTCTGGACGATGTCGAGGTTGTCGCACAGGGCCAGGTCCTGATACACGGTCTCGATGCCGAGCGCGGCGGCTTCGTGTGGTGAGTTCAACCGTACGGGCTTGCTTTCCCAGAACAGCTGGCCGCCGTCGGGGGTGTGAATGCCGGCGACGCACTTAATCAATACCGATTTGCCCGCGCCATTGTCGCCCGCCAGGGCGGTTACCTTCCCGGTAGGTACCTCGAGGGTGATGTCGACCAGTGCCTGTACCGGCCCGAAATTCTTGTCGATCCCTACCAGCCGAAGCAGAGGCCCAGCGGCAGGAAGGGCCGGGGTTTCCAACTCACTCATTGTTCAACTACTGGATTCCTGCCGCGGTGCAAGCGTCCTTCACCTGCGAGATGCATAGCGAAGAGACCGTCACAGCGCCGTTCTTGACGACGGTGTCGGCCATGTTCTTCGTTGTCACCCACAGCGGGGTCAGCAGGATCGATGCGACGTCGGTCTTCGCGGTATCGTCCGTGGTCTTGCCATTCACCAAGGTTGAAGGAATGCTCATGCCCGCCCGCAGATAGAGTGCCGCCGCCGCGGCAGCCTGGGCCTCAAAGTAGATCGGCTTGTACACCGTTCCGCACTGGTAGCCCTTCAGGATGTTCTGCAAACCGGACAATGACGCATCCTGCCCTGTGGTGGGGAAGGTTTTGGCAGGGATTTGCTTGCTCTGCAGGTACGCGATCACCGCGTTGGCGTTGTCATCGTTGGGCGTGACCACCGCGTTGATGTTCGGGTGGGCTGTGTACTGCTGCGCGAACGTCGTCTGTGCCACTGACGGGGTCCAGGTACCGGCGGGCTCGCCTGCGTTCACGTACTCGCCGTTGTCGAAGTGCGGTTTCAGGACGCCGTTGTAGCCTTCGGCGAATAGCTTCGCGTTATTGTCGGTCGGGTCGCCATCCATGATCAGGACGTTCGGCTTGGTGACTTTCCAATCTGCGAGGCAACTGATTTCGCCTTGGCCGATCAGTTGACCGACCTTGACGTTGTCGAAACTGACGTAGGTTCGATCCTTCGCTCCGCCTTTGACGAGCCGGTCATAGTCGATCACCTTGACGCCCCGCGAGGTGGCGGCCGCCTCGATGGCCGCGCCTGAACCCGAGTCCAGGGCATCGACCAGCAGCACGGACGCTCCGGCCGTGATGTCAGCCTCGGCCTGTGTTTGCATCGTGCTTGCGCTGCCCTGCGCGTTATCAATCTTGAACTTGCTGGCGTCGAGTCCCGCGGCTTCGAATGCCTTCTTCAGGTACGGGGCATCGAAGGTGACGTACCGCGCGGAAGTCGTGGTGTCCGGTAGAAGTACGCCGACCATGCCCTTGCCTTGCGAAGCGAGCGACGTGAGCTGCTTCATCGCTGAGAAATCGGCCGTGAACGCATCGGCCGAGATCTGGGGTACGGCTCCTCCGGAACTCGTGGTGCTTGGCGAAGTCGGTGTACTCGGGCTTGAGCAGGCAGCGAGCGCCGTGATAGCGAGGGTTGCAATGAAGGCGGTTCCGGCGCCTCGTGCCGGGACCTTCATGTTTAACATTTCTTTCCTTCCATTGGTTGCGACTTCAAGCGACCTGGCGGGGTCGGGCCGGAACCTGGGCGTTGTCGCCGGACGTAGGTCCACGCCGGAGGCCACGGCGGTTTTCACCAACGGACGTCGAAAAGTCAGCACAGAGCTGACTGGCGACTTTTATGACCAGCGACTCGATATCACGGGGTCCTCTCTGGACGAACATGCCGGCGATGGCGGGCATGTTCGTCAATGTTGCTCTATGACTACGTTCTAGACCGGAAGTCGGCTCTTAGCAAGGCTTCGTGCGCGGCAGGATTCGACGACGGCGATGCCGGGGTTCCCGGGGCACAGGAGCCGAGCGTCGCCGTCGTCGAGGGCCCAGGGGCCAATCCGCGCGGGCACCGGTCGGGAAGCAGCTGCGTACGGATTTTGTTACATCAATACCGGAGCGGCGATGGCAGCGGAACCGTGCGGCCCGTTGGGCGCCAGGACTGTCACCGCGGCGCCCGATGACGGTACTTCGTAAGAAGTCACCGTCAACAAGAGAAGCGCTGGGGTGCCCTCCAAGGCGTCCCGGGGTGCAGTCCACATCACAGAGGTGGTTTCAATGAAGAAATGGACGCGATGGCAGGATTGGGTCACGGTTGTTGCCGGACTCTATGCTGCCCTATCGGTCATCTGGACCACGGCGGCCGGTGGGTCGGCTGCCTTGATGGTCGTGTTCGGCGCTTTGCTGATCATCAGCGGCGTCATCAATCTGGCCATGCCCGGAACGCCGGTCATGGAGTGGGTCCAGGCAGGCTTGGGCGCCTTGCTCTTCCTCTCTCCGTGGATGGGTTCCTACGCCATGCAAACCGGCGTCGCCTGGACATCTTGGATTACCGGGCTGGTGGCGCTCGTCGTCACCGCGACGGCGATCAAGCCCAGCACCGAGGAACACCGGCATCACATGGTCAGCCCTTCGCACTGAACAGAGTTGACCCTGAAAAACAGAGTTGACCCTGAACAGAGTTGACCCCAACAGTGAACAGCGACCGGCGGGGCACCCGCCGGTCGCTTGCTCTTGTATCCGCACGCAGACCCGGGTAGACCCTCAGGTCACGCTTGCAGGACCGCAGCCCCGGTTACTCGGCCGGCGGCCAGGTCCCGTAGCGCCTGATCGGCTTCAGCCAACGGATACGCCGTGGTGGTCGGGGCTAGGGGAATTTCTGCTGCCAGGGACCAGAACTCCTCGCCGTCTGCCCGGGTGTTGGCGGTAACACTGCGGAGTTGCCGCTCATGGAAGAGCTCGGTGGAATAGTTCAAGGGCGGTATGCCGCTCAGGTGGATGCCTGCGATGGCGAGCGTCCCGCCCCGGTCCAATGCCCTGAGCGCCACAGGGACGAGGTCCCCGACAGGGGCAAAAAGTATTGCTGAGTCGAGCATGTCTGGTGGGGAGTCGAAGGCGTCGCCGACAAAGACGGCGCCCAGATCACGTGCCAGTGACCGGGCCTGCTCCGAACGGGTCATCACGTAGACCTCCGCCCCTTGATAGCGCGCCATTTGCGCCGTGAGATGCGCTGAACCCCCGAATCCGTAGAGACCCAGCCGGCCACCGCGCGGAACGGCGGCGCGTTTGAGTGCGCGGTAGCCGATGATGCCCGAGCACAGTAGGGGTGCCGCGTGCTCGTCTGAAAATTGATCCGGAATGGCATAGGCGAAATCCTCGGAGACTGTCAGTTGTTCGGCATAGCCGCCGTCCCTGTCCCATCCGGTGAAGACAGGGGAGAGGCAAAGATTCTCTTCGGCGCGCCGGCAATACCGGCACGTCCCACAGGTTCCTCCAAGCCAGGCCACCCCGACCCTGTCGCCACCTTGGAATCTCACACACCCATCGCCCATGCCGCTGACCACTCCCACCACTTCATGACCGGGCACTACATCCGGCACCCGCGGCGCAAGGTCGCCCTCGGCCAGATGCAGATCCGTCCGGCAGACACCACAGGTCCGGACACTGACCAGCAGCTCCTTGTACCCCGGTTGCGGATCGGGCCGCTCGCCCCAAACAAGTGGCGCTGACGTTATCGGACCGGGTTCATGCACCCACCACGCACGCATCGTTCCTTGCCTCGAAGCTTGATCTGGCGCCTTCTCTATGGATTCTCCCGCTGTTCCGTGGCATACGCCACAGCCCCGTCATTCCCCAGGAGCCTGCGGTTCACTCCATACCGGTCAGGGAGTCAGAAGGACCTTGATGGCGCGCCGCTCGTCCATGGCGCGGTACGCCTCAGGGGCTTCCTCGAGCGGCATCACGGCGTCGAAGACCCGGCCCGGATTGATCGTGCCGTCGAGTACGTCCGCGAGCAGTTCCGGGATGTACGTCCGGGCCGGGGCCATTCCACCCGCAATCGAGATGTTGGTGTCGAACAGGTAGCGTAGTCGGGCCTCGGCCCCGCCTGTCGGGACACCCACAAAGCCGAGCGCGCCGCCCGGGCGGACGCTGTGCAGTGCCTGTTCCATGGATTCCTTGGTCCCGACGCACTCCAGCACAGAGTCCGCCAGTACGCCTCCCAACAACTCGCGGACCTTGGCGACGCCCTCTTCGCCGCGTTCAGCCACGATGTCCGTGGCTCCGAACTCGCGCGCAATGGCCTGGCGGTCGGCGTGCCGGGACATAGCGATGATTCGCTCGGCTCCGAGCCGCTTCGCCGCGAGCACGCCACAGAGACCCACCGCGCCGTCGCCGACAACGACGACGGTCCTACCGGGCCGGGCCTTTGCTGCCAGGGCGGCGTGGTGGCCGGTAGCCATGACATCGGACAGCGTCAGCAGACTGGCGCGTAGCGCGTCGTCCGGCACCGTGACGCCTGGAACCTTGACGAGGGTGGAGTCTGCGAGCGGTACCCGGACCGCCTGGCCCTGGCCGCCGTCGATCGCGTACCCACTGTCGTCCTTGCCTCCCCAGCCAGCCAAATGGTCGCAGGCCACCGTGACGCCTTCCAGGCATTGGGGGCAGGCGCCGCAGCTGACGACAAACGGGGCGATCACGAAGTCGCCCACCGTCAGGGTGGTGACATCGTCGCCAACGCTTTCCACGGTGCCGATGAATTCATGCCCGATCGCTGATGGCTTGTGGGTGGGCTTGACACCGCGGTAAGGCCAAAGGTCCGATCCGCAGACGCAGGAAGCGGTGACCTTCACGATGACGTCGGTGGGCAGCTGGACCGTGGGATAGTTACGGTCTTCAACACGGATGTCGCCGGGGCCGTGGATGATGGTGGCGCGCATGGTGTTCCTCCTACATCAGCCACTGGACAGTGACGTTCATGGCAAGCAGGGCATTTGTCAGGGGTGCAAGTATCGAATCGTCGGCCTCCATGCGGCGCAGCGTCTCCAGGAATTCATCCAGCTGAACGGTTGTGAACCCGCCGTCCTGGAGCTGTTGGATGGCGAGCTCCCTATTCTGTTTCCTGGTGTTGCTGAACCGCGGATTAACCTCCGGCGGTAGCGATTCCATCTCCAAGGCCTTTACTCGTCCCCCCGGTTCAATGCCCAAAAATGCACTAGCCTTCAAGGTTATTGTTGCATTTCATACGCTACTATCTTGCCCCGTGGGTTGCACTGCTGCAGTTCCTTCGTGCTGCCCGATCTTTGAGTGCCGCACCCCGTCACGCCGTTCGAAAGGACCCCCAGGACAGACTGGGCTCCCCAACCAATAGCATTGGTCAATGATGCATAAGTCGTCGGCTGATGGCGCGTTGACCCACGAGGTGGCCCGGGATCCCCGCCGTGTGCATTGGATGGAACTGTTTTTCGACCTCGTCTTCGTGGCTTTCGTCGGGCAGCTTGCCCGTGGTATTCACGGCAATCCTGGGTGGGCAGAGTTCGGTACCTTCGTCCTGCTCTTCTTCCCGGCTTGGTGGGCATGGGTGAACATCGTGTCCGTGGTCAACCTCTTGCCCGGACTGTCGTCCCGGGCCCTGGGTATCGCGATGCTCGCGGCCATGGCAGCGGCGAGCGTCATGGCCGCGGCTGCGCCGGGTGCTTTTGGCGAACGGGCATGGGCCTTTTCGCTCGCCAATGCCGCCATACGCGTGGTCCTGCTGGTCTTATGGTTGTATCAACACCGCGAGAAGTCAGCCGAGACCCCGTGGCGCATTTGGATCTACAACGGCGGAACGGCTGCCCTCTGGTTTGCCGCGGCCTTCTTGCCGCTCGCTGTTGCGGTTGCCCTGTGGGCCACGGCTATCGTCGTCGAGGTTGGCATGGTGGCAATCAGTGCGCGCCTTTGGCCTGATCGTGGCATCGGCGGTATCAATATCGAACACGCTTCCGAGCGGCTTGGATTGTTCGTCATCATTGTCCTCGGCGAATCCATCTTCACGATCGTCACTGAGGTATCCGATGATTGGGGTCCCGGCGCCGGGCTGGTCGGCGCGCTCGGATTCCYCATTGTTTCCTTCCTTGGGTGGGCGTTCTTCCAATACGGCACCGGGACCATCACTGCGGGGCTCGAGCGCCTGCAGGCCCGCTCGGACTTCGCGGGGATACTCCAGACCACGTTGTTCCTGCCGTTTCTCCTCGTGCTGGGAGTGACAGCAATCGCAGGGGCGATCGCGACCGCCATTCCAGCACCATACGAGCACCTGCCGATCGGTTCAGGGATCTCGCTCGGCGGCGGTCTGGCTCTTTTCTATGCGTGCAATGCGATCGTGACCCTTCGCTATGGTCAGCCACCGCGGGTAGTGCTGCCATGGGCCGTGCCCACGGTGGTGATCGCGGTCCTCCTCATACCGGTGAGCGCTCTGGTTCCCGGCGCCGTCGTTTTGGGCCTTGCCGTGATTGTCCTGCTCCTTGTCACGGCCTACGTGGAGATCCAGAGGCGGCGGCGCAGGAGACCAGCCCCTGCAGCCGCGCCTCCGTCACCGCTTAGCCGTTGATGATCTGTGGTACGCCGAGGGCTTTGAGGCCTTCGACGCCGAATTCGAGGCCGTAGCCGGACTGCTTTGCTCCGCCGAAGGGGATGCGGGGATCCACGGCGCCGTGCTTGTTGATCCAGACCGTTCCGGCCTGAATGCGCGCGGCTACCTTCCGGGCCTCGTCCAGGTTCGATGACCACACCGAGGCGCCGAGTCCGACGTCGAGCGCGTTCGCCTTGGCAACCGCCTCATCAACCGTACTGTAGCGGATGATCGGCAAGGCGGGGCCGAACTGTTCCTCGGCGACCAGCGGATTGCCGTTGTCGATGTCGGCCACGAGGGTGGTGGGGTAGAAGTTGCCGGACTGCTCGGGGTTCGGGTTGCCGCCGAGCAGGATGCGGGCGCCGGAGTCGCGAGCTGCGTCCACGAGCGCGGCGACGACGTCGTACTGCGCGCGGTTCTGCAGCGGACCCAAAACGTTGGCTTCGTCAAGTCCGTTGCCCATCGGCATCGCCGCTGCGACAGCGGCAAGCTCGGAACAGACGGCCTCGTAGATGTCCTCGTGGACGTAGAGGCGCTTGAGCGCGGCGCAGGTCTGGCCGGTGTTGATGAAGGCACCCCAGAAGAGGCCTTCGGCGATCGCTGCAGGGTCGGCGTCGGGTAGGACGATTCCGGCGTCGTTGCCGCCGAGCTCCAGGGTGAGGCGTTTGACGGTGTCCGCGGAGGATTTGATGATCGCTTTGCCGGTGGCGGTGGAGCCGGTGAACATGACCTTGCCGATCGCGGGGTGTTCGGCGAGGCGGGCGCCGACGTCGCGGCCGCCGGAGACCACGGTGAGGAGGCCGTCGGGGAGTTCCTCGTTGAGGACCTTGGCCAGGGCCAGCACACTGAGCGGGGTGTATTCGGAGGGCTTGACCACCACGGCGTTGCCCATGCGCAGGGCGGGGGCGATCTGCCAGATGGTGATCATCATGGGCCAGTTCCAGGGGCCGATCGCGCCGACGACGCCGATGGGCCGGTAGTGCAATTCGGCGCGGGTCTCGCCGTCGTCCACGACGGTTTCCGGTTCCAGCGGAGTGCCGGCGGCAGCACGCAACCAGGCGGCGCAGGCGCCGACTTCGAAGCGGGCGTTGGGGCCGTTGAGCGGTTTGCCCTGCTCCCGGGAGAGCAGGTGGGCGAGTTCTTCGGCGGAGCGTTCGACGGCGTCGGCGGCCTTGAGCAGCGCAGCTGAGCGGGCGTCGTGGCCCAGCGCAGCCCACGCGGGCTGGGCAGCTTGCGCGGCGGCGACAGCGCGTTCAAGGTCTTCGACGGTGTGCACCGGGGCTTGCCCGACGGCGGTTCCGGTTGCGGGGTCGAAAATCGTGCGGGATTCGCCGGAGGACGGGGTGATTGAAGCCAGAAGTGCGTCGTAGGTTTCCAAGGGTTACTCCACTCTGAGTTGGTACTGCTCACCGCCGGCGTGGCCGTGAGGCTGGTGTTGACTCTGCCTGCCCGACGGGAAGGCGTCTTGTGTATCTGGGAAGGGCCGTTGACGTTGGGTGAACGGCTTCGATGAGGGTGTGCTGTTTCAAGAGGGGCGGCGAGGGCATCACAGGGCCATCAGGATCATCGCTCCCAACGCACCTGCCGAAGAAAGGGCCTCGACAGGTTCAAACGCGTGACGACGGTGACCTGTCCGGCCGCTCGGCCGGACCGACCGGGCCGCCACCATGATTGAGTAGGCGATCACTGCAACCGCGAGGGCTACCGCCAGGACGGGGTTCACTCCTCCAAGTCCCGAGTGCGCGTGGGCTTGGTGGATTGCACCCGACGAGCCTGGGGAGAGGGTTGTGACGAGGATTGCGAACATGGCCAGGATTGACATTGAACGGTGTACTTCCATGCCACCACGGCGATCCTTGGGGAGGAGCACCAGCGGAAGTGGAGAGGTGAGAAGCAAAATCAGGCCCCAAACAACGCCCGGAAGGATGCCTGGTCCAACGGTTGTATCCGCCATCGCCACGAGCATGAGTGCCATCGGGCCCCATTGGCTGAGGTTTCTGACCAGGCCTTCGCGCAGCGGGCTCCAGATTCCGAGGGCACAGCAGGCCAGCATGACTATCGAAAGGATGGTGTGCATTGGTTTGCCGATCGTCAGTCCCGGTGCTGCAAGTCTTCTTCGTCACCGAGGTGGACGGCGGCTGGGCCTTCTTCGCCGTGCCCGATCCGCCGATAGACGGCTGGCCGGCTACTGCGGAGGCGGAATGCCCAGGCGATCCCCACCAAGCCGGGCACGATGATCGTGGCCGGCAGGATGAACGTCAGCGCATTAGTGTCATTCTGGCCTAGCAATACGTTGAAGTTGACCACGATCAGAACGAAGATCACGGCGAGGAGCACGAACCCCAGGGCAGGTGCGATCACACGGGTCCAGATTCCAGCGTCATGCCTGTTTTTGCGGAAGAATCCAATGACTGCCAGCGAAACAACGGTCATCAAGAGGACAAGTCCCATGGCGCCGTCATTGGTCAGCCACGTGAACATGGTCAGGACAGGGTAGAGACCGCCAAGCGTCGATCCGGTTCCCGCGATGGCGAAGGCTACCGTGACTACGACGGCGATGACCGTCTGGGCGATCGACCCGGCGTACGGGGCGCCGCTGTGCCGACGCACGGCTCCAAGCTTTCGGGGAAGGACCTGTTCGCGGCCAAGGGAGAAGAAGTAGCGGGCGGCCGCGTTGTGGAAGCTGACGAGGGCTGCGAAGAGGCTAGTGACGAAGAGCAATCGGGCCAGGTCTGCGAGAAGGACGCCCGTGTGGTCGCCCAGGAAGCCGAACATCAGGTCCGGTCCTTGTTTTGCGGACGCATCGACCACCGCGGACGGTCCTGTTCCGATCGCCATGGCCCAGGAAGAAACAGCGTAGAACAGGGCGATGATGGCTACCGCGGTGTACGTTGCCCGGGCGACCGTGTGCTTGGGGTCCTTGCTTTCCTCGCCGTAGATCGCAGCCGACTCAAATCCCATGAACGCGGCGATGCCGAAGGAGAGGACCGCTCCGACGCCTGGGACGAAGAGGCTTTCCGGGCTAAGGGGCGCTCCGCTGACGCCTTCCGGTGCCACAGCAAAGGAGACGACGTCGTAAACGATCACCACGAGGAACTCCAGGCCGACGAGCACCCCAAGGACTTTCGCCGACAGATCCACCCGGTTCACACCAAGAAACGCGACGACGGCGATGCAGACCAGCACCGGGATCCACCAGGGGACTGTGGCGCCGAAGCGTTCGTTGATCAGGCTTGAAACGGTGAAGCCGAAGAGGCCGTAGATGCCGACTTGCATCAGGTTGTAGGCCATCAGCGCTACCATGGAAACCCCGACGCCAATGGGCCGGGAGATGCCCTGCGCGACGTAGGAATAGAAGGCGCCGGCGTTGACGACGTACCTGCTCATCGCCGCGTAACCGACCGCGAAAACAGCGAGAGTTCCGCCAAGCAGCAAGAAGGACAGCGGTACGCCGGTGACCCCGGTGACGGCGAACGTCGTCGTCACGCCGCCGGCGAGGACGGTAAGCGGTGCCGAGGCTGCGATGATCATGAAGGTCACCGCGGGGACGCCAAGGCGGCCTCGTTGATGATGCGGGTGGGCCACTTCGGTGGGCTCTTTTCCTGTTGTCACGCTCATTTTTGTGCCTCCATATGGCAATGGCCGCCCTCAGCGGGCTTCGACGCCGGTACATCGAGCACGGGGCTCCGGTCGAAGAAGCCTTCGGGGCGGAGTTTGAAGCCCACCGTGTCGACCGGCATGATGGGCCAGTCCTCCGGTCGGGGGAAATGGGTCAGTCCGAAGGTGTGCCACACCACGATGTCCTGTCCGTCGATGTCCCTGTCACGGGCAACGTAGGACGGCAGCCCGGCTCCTCCGGAGTGTTGGTTGACGAAATCGCCGCTGGGGTAGTGCTCGGCCTCGTCGTGGCGGGTCACCCACAGGTCCTTGGTGGCGAATGCGGCACGCTGGGCGATTGATGATTGGGGGTCGGCCAGGAGCATGGGATGCCCTTGGCCATGGAGTTTGTAGGCCACGGGTTCGCCGAGGCGGTTGAGGGATTCGGGATTCGAGATCACCCAGGCCCGTCCCGCTGCCATGTCGGACTCCCGCACACCTTCCGATTCGCGCTTAAGGACAGTCCGACGGCGGGTGAAGGCGTTGCCGCGTTCGTTGCCTGCGCCCATTGGCACCCGGACAGCGTCCTCTTCCTCGACGCGGTTGGTGAGTCCGTCGACGGCAAAGTCCAGGCGGGCGCTGAAGAGGTGCTGGTGGAAGGGGGCGCCGAGACCGGGGGCGAGTTCGGAGGCATAGGGGTAGCCTTTCCCGGGGTGGGCGCTGGTGAAGACGACGCCGGTGGCCTTGGCCTCGAACTCGATGGTGCCGTCGAGGTAGAGGTACCAGTAGAAGCCGTAGTCGTAGTTGCCAATGGTGGTAAAGAAGCTGATGACCAGCCGGCGGTTCCGACGCGTGTAGTTCACTCCGCTCCACAGATCACTGTGCTTGGCGAGGATGCTCCAGTCCTCTTCGTGCATGCAGATGCCGTTGCGGATTTCGCGTGGCTGGCCGAACGCATCGCTGACTACCGGGCTGAGGTAGGTGATTTCGCCGAGGCAGTCGCAGCCAAGTTCCAGGGAGTTTGCGTACTGGCCCACCAAGTATTCACCGGTGTCGAAGTAGTTCTGCCAGGAGCGCACGGGGGAGGGGTCGCCGTAAGGCACTACCATTTCGGCGATCGAAGCCCGCTTGAGGATACTGCGGCGGCGATCGCCGTCGTCGAACGCGACATTGTGCAGGACCACGCCTTCGCGGACATCGAAACCGATGTCGAGGCTCCACTTTTCCCACTCGACGTGGTTTCCGCCCTGAACCGTGAAGCTCGGGCCTTCCGGCTGGGTGATGTGGATCGGCTTTTGAGTAGTGCGCATCGGGCCGGTCAGCTCCGGGTCCGTGAAGTTGCCGTGCTCCTCCGGGACCGGGACCGCTCCGAAATCCAGAACCTTGTCCACGGTCTTGCTGACGACGTCGACGTAGGCAACCAGTCCGTCCACAGGATGGGCCCAAGCGCTGTCTTCCGGAAATTCCTGAACGAAAGCCAAGCCACGCAGGATCCGGCGGCCCTTCTCTTCCGGGTATTCGAAAACGCCGGCCGACAGGGGAGCGACCCTCACTTTGCTGACGTCGAGATTCCGGTCAGCCAAGGCCTTCAGCCAGCGTTCGTCCTGCGAGAGGACCTCTTCCACCACCTCGAATTCTTCTTCGATGACCGGAAGCTCGCCCGTCACCGAGGTGTCGAGTTCCACCTTCGAGACGACTTCCTGCTGCGTCACAGAGACAACGACGTCCTGTGCCGCTCCGGATGAAACGTCATGCAAGAACGCCCTGAACCTGCGGTCCACGATTTTCGAATTGCGCCCCGAGTCGCGCGGGGGATCGAGCAGTCCAAGGTAGGCCACCCGGGTGGTTTCGCCGAAGAGTCCGGCGGCGGTGAGAATGCCCTTGACTGCCGTGATGTCATCGCCGGTAGTCAACGCGTACGCAGCCATTTCGGCGATTTCTGGAGAGGAAGTTGTGCTCATGGAAGGCCTTCGGGGTCGACGGATTTATTTTCTATGTGTGTAGAGAATAGCATCGTGTAATCTGAGTCACAACGGTTGTAGAAAAAAGATTTGGGGAACGTGTGCCGAAGATCGTAGACCACGACAAGCGCCGGGTGGAGCTCGTCGAAGCCACCTGGCGGATCATCGCGAAGAGGGGGATCGAGGGTGCAACCATGCGCGAAATTGCGATGGAAGCGGGCTTTGCCAATGGTGCACTCAAGCCTTATTTTCCGACGAAGGATGACCTGCTGACTTTTGCCTTCGCGCACGTTTTCAACCAGACGAACGCCCGCATGGGCAACTCAACTGCGCACCAGCACGGACTGTCGGCGTTGCGCAGCTACTGCCACGAAATCCTGCCGCTCGATGCCGAGAGGCTCAACGAGGCGCGAATAGCCATCGCGTTCTGGCAGCGCGCACTCACGGACCCCGCGAAGGCGGCGTTGCATGATTCCTCGATGGAGCAATGGCGTGAGTCGCTCTTCGCCAGGCTCCGTGAAGCCAGGGACCTGGGCGAGCTGAAGGAGGGGCTGAACGACGACGACATCGTCGGCGGGATCATGACGTTCGCGCTCGGTGCGCAGATCACAGCAACCCTCACCCCCGAGCACCACTCGCCGGATCAGTTGCGGTCCCAACTGGAGACCTATATTTCGCTCATTTCAGCCGAAAGGAGCGCACTCGTCCCGACTGCCGGATCGGCGAGCTCCGATGAGGGCAGACGGTTCCTCAGCGGCTGTTAAGTGGGCGCGGAAGGGACGTTACGCGGACGCCACCGTGCGGAAGCCGCAGTTACCGCTCGAGGATTCGGGGGTGTTGGAGGTTCTGGCGGCGACGCGATAGCGGTTGCAGTACGAGTCGTGGCAGAGGTAGGAGCCGCCGCGCATGACCCGGCCAGCGCCGATCGTGGGGCCTTGGGGGTTGTGGACGGGGGAGTTGCGGTAGTACTTGGGCAGGAACCAGTCCGCGCACCATTCCCACACGTTCCCGGCCACTTCGTAGAGTCCGTAGCCGTTGGGCGGGAATGATTTCACGGCGGCGGCGCCCAGATGGCCGTCCTCTTCCGTGTTCAGGGTGGGGAAGGTGCCTTGCCAGATGTTGCAGCGGTGTTCGCCCTCCGGCGTGAGCTCATCGCCCCAGGCGTAGCGTTTCCCGGCGAGCCCGCCGCGGGCGGAGTACTCCCATTCGGCTTCAGTGGG
>NZ_JBFTQF010000018.1:0-70713 GCF_056398865.1 Arthrobacter sp. 01T419 | reverse complement strand
TACACGACCAGGTCATCCGGACGCTCCGCGACCTCCGGGTCCAGGTTGTTCATCAACATGCGCAACGGCGCCTCGGTCTGCCAGCTCTTCGCGGTCAGCTCCGTACCCCGGGCAGCTTTGACCGGACGCGCTCCGGTAGTGAAATCGGCGGGTGCCATGATGACTCCTTCGTCTCTGGAGGGATTGCTAGGTGTAAGTCCTTCTGTATCCAGTAGAGCCCCTCCGCAACCGTCTTGGAACGGCTTATTGGAGGGTACTGTCCGGGATTACAGACTCAACTGGAGGGGCTGGGGACGGGGTGGGAACGCCTATTGCCCGGGCCGTCCGTGGATGCGCACTGAGAGCTCGTCTGCTGTCTTCTGGATGCGGGCGGCCAGGGCCGGCCATTCCTCAACCGGGACCCGGTCTTCGAGGAATGTCACGGCCACAGCCGCTGTCGGCCATCCCAAATGGTCGGTGACGGCGGCGGCCACCGAGCCGAAGCCTGGCGTGACTTCGCCATGTTCAGTGGCGTAGCCGCGCTGCCGGACCTGGTCCAAGTGCGAGGACAAGGCCGAGTACTTCATGATGGGTGATTCCATCTCGTGCCGGGCCGTGAAGGCGGCAGCATTCGGATAGAGGGCCCTCACCTGCGATTTCGGCAGGGCGGCCAGGATGGCGCGCCCGCTAGCGGTGAGGTGGCTCGGAAGCCGCACCCCGACGTCGGTCACCAGGGACGGGCGGTTCTTGGCCCGCTCTTCCACGATGTAAAGCACATCTCGTCCATGCAGCACGGCCAAGTGCGCGCTCTCGCCGATCGCATCCACGAGGGCGGCCAGCATGGGGCGGCCAAGCCGGGACAAAGGCTCTTGCCGCGAGTAGGCCGAGCTGAGTTCGAACGCGCTGATGCCCAGTCCGTAGCGCTGTTCCTCATGAAGGTGCAGGACGAAGCCATTGGCTTCCATAACACCAAGCAGGTGGTAGACGCTGGACCGGGGCAGGCCCAGGGCGGTAGCAATGTTGGACGCGGCCATCGGGCCGCGCCGGGAAGCAAGCAACTTCAGGATGCGCAGGGTGTTCTCGGCGGCGGGGACCTTGGAAGCGGCCCGGCCCTGGGTGGACGGCTGTATGGTCATGGCTCCTCTTCGAGTGCGCGGTAATCCCCGGCACGCCCTTCCGCCACAAAGGCCGTGAGGGAGGTGTCCGGGATCCCGTACTTAAGCGTGCGCCCCAAGGGAGGGCTCCGAAAGCCCATCAGAACATTAAGCTGTCTGGAATACCAGACCTTTGTCAGCTTATTGGACTAGCCATCAGCCAGCGCAGGCCGCGCATTTGCACAGCGTCTGAGAACCGAGACAGCGATGCGCCGTGAGTCCCATCACAGCCCATTCCGAAATGGTCTGCTGGTTAACAGTCCCCCTCCCAATGACGAGAAGGTATTCGTATGCAGCAAGCACCAACAGCCGTCAGGACAACGGCGGCCAAAGCCGTCGAAGGCGCGGTAACCACCGTTCTCAGCCGCGGCCTCAATGTCCGCCACATCCGTTTCATGGCCCTTGGTTCGGCCATCGGAACAGGCCTCTTCTACGGCTCAGCGTCTGCCATCCAAAAGGCGGGCCCGGCGGTTCTCTTCGCATACATCATCGGTGGCGCCGCCGTCTTCATGGTGATGCGCGCCCTCGGCGAAATGGCTGTCCGCCACCCCGTCTCCGGCTCATTCGGCCAGTACGCCAGCCGCTACCTCGGACCGCTGGCAGGGTTCATCACCGGATGGACCTACGTTTTCGAAATGGCCATCGTGGCGATCGCGGACGTGACAGCGTTCAGTATCTATATGGGCTTCTGGTTCCCGCAAGTGGACCGCTGGATCTGGGTCCTGGCGATCATCCTGCTCCTTGGCGCCATGAACCTCCTAAGCGTCAAGGTCTTCGGGGAGCTCGAGTTCTGGTTCTCGCTCATCAAGGTGGTGGCGATCATCGCCATGATTGCGGGCGGTGCGGCGATCATCGTGTTCGGCTTCCATACGGGCGACGGCGGTGCGGCACCGGGGCTGGGGAACCTCGTTGACCACGGCGGCCTGTTCCCGAACGGATTCGAGGGGCTCCTGGCCTCGTTCGCCGTCGTCATGTTTGCCTTTGGCGGGATCGAAACGATCGGTATCACCGCAGGCGAGGCCGCAGACCCCAAAAAGGTCATCCCGCAGGCCGTGAACACCGTCCCCGTGCGCGTGCTGCTGTTCTACGTACTCACGTTGGGCGTGCTGATGAGCCTGTTCCCCTGGAACGAAATCGGGAACAACGGCAGCCCGTTTGTGCAGATCTTCAGCGGCCTCGGCATTCCTGCGGCGCCGCACATCCTCAACGCCGTGGTGATCACGTCGGCGCTGTCCGCGATCAACAGCGACATCTTCGGCGCCGGACGCATCCTCTTCGGGCTGTCCCAGCAAGGTCACGCACCCAAGAGCTTCGGCAAGATCTCCCGTCATGGAGTTCCCTGGATGACCGTTGTCCTCATGGGCGGGATCCTGCTGGTGGGCGTGGTGCTCAACGCCGTAATCCCCGAGGACGTGTTCCTGGTGATCGCCTCCATCGCCACTTTCGCGACCGTGTGGGTGTGGGTCATGATCCTGGCCTCGCACGTGGCCATGAAACGGGAGATCAAGCGCAAGGGCCTGCCGGCGTCGGAATTCGCATCGCCATGGTGGCCCGCCGCTTCCGTGCTGACCATCGCCTTCATGGCCCTGGTGATCGTCATCCTTGGCGTCTTCGAGGACACTCGGGTGGCGTTGTACGTGGGTGCCGTATGGCTTGGACTGCTGGTCCTGGCCTACAAGCTGTGGGTCCGCGGCGGCGGGCGCGTTCGGGCCGACCTCGTTGACGAGACGGCCTCGATGCCGGTGGTCACCCAGCGCTCCTAGCGCGACTACCGCTACGGGCATAACGACGGCGGTCGCCACCGAAGCGTCGATCGTCACCGCAGGCCAGGGCTATCATCAAGCATGGTTCCGTTCACCAATCTCCTGGCGTTTGCCCTGGCCTCGCTGGTCCTCATTGCAGTCCCTGGTCCCAGCGTGCTTTTCGTCATTGGACGTTCCCTCGCCCTCGGCCGCAAAGGCGGACTCCTGAGCGTGCTCGGAAACGCCTTGGGAATGGTTCCGCAGATTACCGCGGTGGCGTTGGGGCTCGGTGCCGTGCTGGCGCAGTCGATCGCGCTGTTCACGGTCATCAAGTTCGCGGGCGCGGCCTATCTGGTCTATCTAGGCGTGCAGGCGATCCGGCACCGCGGCGGGCGTTCGACGGCGGCCGGTCCGGCGCCGTCGCGGTCGATGTGGCGACTGATCCGCGAAGGTTTCATCGTGGGTGCGAGCAACCCGAAATCGATCGTGTTCTTCGTAGCGGTGTTGCCGCAGTTCGTGGAATACTCCGGCGGCAGCATTCCACTTCAACTCGCCGAGCTGGGGGCTGTTTTCCTGGTGATCGCCCTGGTCTCCGACAGCATGTGGGCCCTTGCCGCGGGCACCGCTCGCCTCTGGTTTGCGCGCTCACCACGACGGATTTCCACTTTGGGTGCGACGGGCGGGGTCATGATGATCGGGCTCGGCGGAACCTTGGCGCTCACTGGCACCAAGTCCTAGCGTCCCAGCTCACGGAACCTCCAGCGGCAATTGCAGAATCAGCCGGCCGGAAGCCAATCCACGTGCGAATCTGAGTCAAAGACGCGGCAAACACGCACTCCGTCCTGGGTAGGACCATCAACGAGCTTGGTGGTGATCTTCATGAGGACGTCGTACGAGGCCAAGCCTGAGGCCGCGGTTGACCGCACCGGGGTCCCGGAGAAGGCAATCGAGACAATGATGTACGGCCGGGGCACCACCGTTCCGGTCACTACTCCGGAATGGGCAGCGTCGCTTTGCAGCCGGGCGGTGCAGCTGTCCTCGACACGTTGGACCGCCGCCGCGTCGAGGCCCTGCGTTCCCGGAGCCGGTGCCCCGGGAGCCGGTGCCGCAGGAGCCGGCGCTACTGGCACTGGCACAGGCGCAACCGGTGCGTCGGGCTTGGAGCTGACCGCGGGGGCGGACGCTCCGGCCTGGCTTGAAGACGCAGTGCTCGGAGACGCATTCGCGGCCGGCGTCGAGGTGGTGGCACTCGGCGTCGCGGATGGCGCCTTGGTGGCGCCCGAAGCAGAGGGAGCCGAGCTGGCAGTGACCGACGGCGGGGCGCCGGCACTTGAGTGTGATGCTGTCTGCGTGGCGTTGAGGGTAATCGCCCCCGCCAATCCGACCGCGACCACGCCTGCGACGACGATTCCCGCTTTTGCCGCCCGTTTCATTGTTCCCCGCCCACTTCCCTGACCTTTGCGCGACCCACGGCCGTACCTTCCCCTTCGTGAAGCTCCAGATGAGCCTAAGGACCGTTCGCCCGGGCTGACTTGCGTAGCTCCTACCCGTCTTTTGCCGGACTACTCGAATAACCACTTGCTCGGGTTGGGCTCCCTGTCCGAGTAGTTGGTTAAGGGACGTGAGTGGCCCGTGGGGCATAACGGGTGAAAGTCACTCATGCGCGGTGTGTGGCAGTCGCCTACCCTAGGCACATCGCGATTGCAAGGGAGTGGTTCTGATGTTTGATCCCACATCGAGGTACATCGTTAACATGCGGGTGCGGCGTGTCCGCACGCTGGCCGCGCGGCTACGCCAGGTATTTTCCCGGGCAACCGAGCAGGCCAAAACGACTGCCTCCCCTTTCAAGGTGGGCGACTACCTGGCCGGTGACGATCCCTTCAACGGCTGCCAGGAAGGGGTTGTAGCCGTCATCAACGGCTCGTCGATTGGCTTGCGAACCGTCGTCCCAAGAGGTGGGCCGGTGGTCTACTACGACTACCGCCAGTTGAGGAGGCCGTGGTGAACATGTCCGCCGCCGGCATTCCAGCCAACCGATTCATGACAATCGCCGAGGTTGCCGAGGCCTTGCGGGTGTCCAGAATGACCGTATACCGGCTGGTGAACTCGCATGCCATCCACGCGGTGCGATTCGGGCGGTCATACCGCGTCCCGGAGTCAGCCGTGGAGTCCTACATTGAGCACTCTGCAGTGGACGAGGCCGAGCACCATCCGGATAGTGAGGAAGGCTCAGGTAGTTGAGCTCCACCGCAGCTGCGGGCCCGTCAGAATATTCGTTCCGACGGAGTCGCGTTCCACCGGCGGGCACTCAATTTTGACCACGTTGCCACCGGCAGGTTCGTCGACGCCGAGGAGCAGTCGCACGCCAGCAGCGCCGAGCTCGTAGTGCGGCAGCGCGACAGTGGAGAGCGGCGGCCGCATGTGGGCGGCGATGACTTCCTGGTTATCGAACCCGACGACTGCCATGTCTTCGGGAATCGAGAGTCCCTGTTGCTTCAGTCCGTCGTAGAGCCCCATGGCCATACGGTCGTTGTAGCAGAAGACCGCCGTGACGTCCCGTTTGAGGAGTTCCTCGACGGCTCCGTATCCGCCTTCCTGGTCAGGAAACGCGTCGAAAACGAGGTAAGGGTCAAACGCGATCCCTGCAGATTCAAGTGCTTCCCGGTAGCCCTGGAGCCGTCCGTCCTTGGCCGGGGCCGGGATAGTGGCGTTGATGAAGGCGATCCGCCGGTGACCCTTGCGCACAAGGATGTCGGTGGCCTCCCGTCCGCCGTGGACTTCATCCGGGACCACGGCCAGGGCATCGGAGTCCGGGGAGAAGCAGTTGACCAGCACGAAGTCCGTCTCGTGCAACGCGGTGGGGATCTCAGCCGGGCGGTGGAACCAGGTGGAGTACAGGATGCCGCGAACCTTGTGCTCAAGCATCATCGAGATAGCGTCCTTCTCCGCGGGCTCGTTGCCCTCGGTATTGGCGACCAAGAGGACGAATCCGTGCTTCCAAGCCTCGTCCTGGGCGCCGTGGATGATCTGCCCTGCGAAGGGAGTCGTCGCGATCGCGTCGGCGACGAGGCCAATGAACCGTGAACTGCCACTCACCAAGTTCTTGGCGAGAGCGTTGGGGCGGTAGCCCAGCTCGCGGATGGTGTCCAGCACGCGCTTGCGGGTCCCGGCGCCGATCCTTGCGTCCTTCTTGTTGTTGACGACGAGGGAAACCGTCGCAACGGATACTCCAGCCCCTTCGGCCACTTCCCGCATCGTGACCGGATGACTCGTCCTCGGAGTCGCCGGTGGATGCGAGGGGTTAACCTCGGGTTCTGTAAAGCTTTCTTCAGACGTCATTGGCCCTCCCCTCACAGTCTATCCAGTGGCCACGTTCCTCACCCTTTCGTGGCCCCGCTCTCGAGGCCCTGGATCATCGCCTTGTTGAGGACGAGGAAGACCAGGAGCAAGGGAGTGATGGTGATGCAGACGGCCGCAAACGTTGCAGTCCAGTCGACCTTGCCCATTGCTCCGATATAGTTCTGCAGCCCCAGCGGGATGGTTTTGAGTCCTTCGGAGAGCACGAACGTGTTCGCGAAGATGAAGTCGTTCCAGATGAAGATGCTGTTCACCAGCACCACGGTCACTACGGTGTTGGTCGAGAGTGGGAGGGTGATCRGCCCGAAGATCCGGTATGGGCCGGCGCCGTCCAGCGAGGCTGCCTCGTAGGTCTCCCTCGGAATGTACTCGAAGAATGACGAGAAGAGGTAAATGGACATGGGAAGGGCGAAGCCCGCCAAGGGAATGATCATCGATTGGTAGGTGTCCAGGAGGTTGATCGACGAGTAGTCGATGAACAGCGGCACCAGCGCGATCTGCACCGGCACGATGATGCCGATCAGGAAGAGGCCCCGGACGAATTTGCTGAACCGGAATCCGAGGACCTGCAGCGCATACGCCGCCATCATTCCCAGCAGGACGATCAGGAGGTTGGCACCCATCGTGACGACGAAACTGTTCAGGATGTTCTGGCCGAGGTTGCCGGTCTGGAATGCGCGGGCGTAGTTGTCGAAACTGATGGAGCTCGGGAGCGCGAAGGGATCGCCTGTGGCGAAGTCGTGCTCGTTGCGAAGGCTCGTGAGGAACAGCCAGGCGAGGGGGTAGACCTGCACGATGACGATGAGGACAATCAGCACCCTCGACAAGCTTCGGAAAACGTTTGGCTTACGACGCCGACGCCGCATAGCCGGGCTGCTTGGCGGGGCAGGGATCGGCCGGGTAACCGGGGCTGTTTGCGCGGTCATGCGTCAGCCTTTCGTTTGAGCATAAGCAAGATGAATCCGACGGCGACGAGGCACTCAATGACGATGAACACCGAAATGGTGCTGGCGTAACCGAAGTCCGTGCTGGTGAATGCGGTTTTGTACATGTAGGTCGTCAGGAGCTCCGAGGACTGGCCCGGGCCGCCGTTGGTCATGAGGTAGGGGATATCGAATCCGCGCAGGCCGTAGGTTGTGGCCATGATCGTGGTGGTGATCCACACGGGCCGGATGTGGGGGAACCTGATCTTGGTGAACAGCTGCCATCGGTTGGCGCCATCCAGGCGTGCCGCCTCTTCAAGTTCCTGCGGGACTGCGAGCAGCGCGGCGTAGATGATGAGCATATAGAGGCCCGTGAACCGCCAGCCCTCGGGGGCTGAAACTGCCGCAAGCACAGTGTTGACGTCCGAAAGCCAAGGGCGTTCAAGGCTGCCGAGACCGATCCAGCCGAGGACTTGGTTGAGTAGGCCCACCGGATCAATCGAGTAGATACGGACGAAGAGGAAGGCGATGGCCACCGTCGAGATCACCGCAGGCAAGAGGTACAGGGTTTTGACGAGCTCGCGGCCTCTTCGCAGCGAGGTCAGGAGGCTGGCGACGAACAACGCACCGCCCAATTGGAGGACGAGGCAGATGGCGAGGTAGCCGAGGGCGTTGAAGAAGGAACGCCAGAACACGCCGTCGCCAGTGAGCATGTGTACGTAGTTTGCGAAGCCCACGAACTCCATGTCACTGATGCCGTTCCAGGAGAAGAAGCTGAGGAACAGCGATTGCAATATCGGGAACAGCACCGCGACGCCGTAGAGAAGCAGCGGCGGTAGCAGGAAGACCAGGACCGAGAGTCGTGATCGATTGGGAAGCATGGGAGTGCCTTTCGGGTGGGGGGCCTGGGCCCCCCACCGCTGCGTGTTATTTGAAGAACTTGGGAGCGTTCTGTGCGATGGTGCTATCCATCGTGCTGGTGAACTCGGCAGGCTTGACATTGCCCTGCGCCAAAAGCACGAGCTCTTGTTGCAGCCTGCTGTTGGTGGTCGGATCAAGCTGGGTGTCCCAAGGCATCGCGAGCTTCGATCCGAGATCCTTCGCCTGGTCGATTGCCTTCTTGTACAGTGGCGTGGCGTTGGCGGGAATCGTCGTCTGCACGTTCGTCGTCGGCGAGAGGGCGCCCGTCGCCGCGTACTCCGAGGGGTACTTGGCGAGGGCGAACTTCAGGAAGTCGCTCACCAGCGGGTCAAAGGTCTTTGAGTTGACCGCCATGCCGATCCCGGAGGTTGCCACGTACTCGTTGGCGGCCGTCGCGGAACTTGGCGTGGCCGGAAGCGTGAAGTAGTCGACGTCGTTACGCACTGCGGGATTCAGCTTGTCCGTCGCGAGGCTCGGCAGTTCCCAGGTGCCAATGTTGTACATCGCTGCCTTCCCGGAGGTGAACAGGTTCTGGGCGTCAGAGTAACCCTGCGACGAGAATCCGTCCTGGAAGCAACCGGCCGTTCCGAGCTGGCTTATCCAGTTGACGGTCTTCTGGCCGGTGGCGTCGCTGAACTTCGCGTCACCCTTCTTGAGTTTCTGCACGAAGTCGGGTCCGGCGTCACGGAAGGGCTGGTAGGAGACGTAGCGTTCAAGGGGCCACTGGTCCTGGCCGTCAAGAGCGAGGGGCGTGATGCCGGCCTTGCGCAGGGCCGTGCACATCGCGGGGATGTCGTCGAGTGACTTTGGCACGGAAACTCCAGCCTGCTGGAAAAGGGCCTTGTTGTACCAGAAGTACTCCAATTCGAACTGGAACGGGATCATGTAGAGGGATCCGTCGTCGAAGCGCTGGTAATTCAGCGCGTTCGTCCGGTAGGTGTCGTAGACGCCAAGGTCTTTCAGCAGCTTCTCGGCGTCGACCATCTTGCCTTGCTTGGCGAGTTGCTGAGCGAAAGGCGTGGCATCCGTGTCGAACAGCTCAGGAAGCTTGTTTGCAGCGGCGAGGGTTTCGTACTTCTGGATGTACGAGGGCCGGTCAGGGGTGGTGATCAGGTTGAGGGAAAAGCCAGGATGGGTCTGGGCGTATTCGTCGGCGACCTTTTTCATGATGTTGATGACTGCACCGTCGGCCGGCCGGGACAGAAGCCACGAGATTTGCCGCGGTTTGATGTCTCCGGTGGGGTTGACGTTGGAGGCGCTGCCCGCGCCTCCACCGCCGCAGGCGGCAAGGGAAAGGGCGGCGACCGCTGCTACGGCGGCCGTTCGCAAGAGTTTCTTCATGGGGACAATCTCCTTTGATTGGAACGGAGGTTTGGCGCTGGGTATTTAGTTGTCTGTGCGCTTACGTATCTCAAGTTCAGTGACAGTGGCGCTGCCTTCGCCGGCGAAAACGCCGATCCGTCCGGCGGGCAAGTCATAGATCCGGGCGCTCAAGGCGACCTTCCGATCGACGACGGCGACGCAGAGGTCCCCGTCCACGACAAGTTCGAGGGTGTGTTCTCCGGGGACGAGCTCACAGGGGCGTTCCAGCTCGATCTCGAAGGGGACATCCCCCGAGATGTGCCATTGCGCGTCGCCGTTGATTTCGCGGGGCCATCGGTCAAAGACCATGCGGCCTCGCTTCGGTTCCAAGCGGATGACGTAGGACTCGTCTCCGTCCGCGCTTGAGCGGAGCAGCAAGCCGCATTCGCTTGTATTCGGTCCTATTTGCAGCACCGCCCGGGCGTAGAACTGCCGCGGGAGGACCTCATCGGACACAGTGGCCGCATACCCGTCGGGAGCACGGAGCGTCGCCGGAAGGGGGTCGCCGAAGGTTAGCGGGATGTCGTCCCAGAAGCTCTCGACAAGTTCGTCGGCGAAGGAAAACGCGAGGGTGCCGTCGTCGTTCTGGCGGGCCTCGAGGACGGACATCGTGCCCGCCCACTGCCAGGCGCCGTCGTCGCGGTTGTCCTCCTTGCTGGCGATCCAGCCGAAGAAGAACCGGCGGCCATCCCGCTCGGCCGTCTTCGATGCATAGAAGGCGCGGCCGTCAACGCTGTCCCGAGCCGGCACGATCCATGGCCCATCGGGACTTTTCGCCATGCGGTAGCGGGTGGTGAAGGACTCGGAGAATTCCGAATAGACCAGGTACCACCAGTCACCCCAGGCGAAAACGTCCGGGCATTCGTGCGTGATGTACCGGCGGGGATCCCAGAACGGCTCTGCGTGCTCCCAATCCATCAAGTTCGGGGAGACGCATTGGGCGATCACTCCGCGCCGGCGCTCCGGACCGTCCGCGTGCCGTGCCGCGAGCAGCATTCGCCACAAACCGCTTGCCTCGTCCTTGAACACGAACGGATCTCGCCAGTCGGCGGATTCGTAGCCGGCCGGGGCGCCGAAGGTCAGCTCCGGATGCTTGACCCACGTCAGCATTCCGTCCGTGCTCGTGGCATGCATGACGAGTTGCAGCGGGGCCCCGTCGGAGCCGAGGTGCCGAGGATTCTGACCGGTGTAGAACAGGTGGTGAATTCCGGACTCGTCGCACACAACACTGCCCGTGTACGCATTGAAGTCGGCCTCGCCCTCCCCGCCATGGCGCAGCGACACTCCATGGTCCTCGAACCGGGTGAGGTCCTTGGTGGTCACGAGGTTCCAGGACGTCCCCGGCTTCGGATCGTTCCGAACCTCATGCAGATAGAAGAGCCAAAACTCCCCATCCTTCTGGAAAGGGATCACGTCTCCAACCCATCCATCGGCGGGCTGGAAGAAGACTGGGTAAGTCATCGGCGTTGATGTCCATTTCTGCTAAAGCGTTTGATCACTGCAAGCGTAACCGAGGTCACATTTTTGATCAAGCGTTTTAGCAGACTGTTTTAGCGAACTTGCCCGAACGCTGCGGGATCGGCTCTGCGGTGCGGGAGTTAACGCACGACGGCGGTCAGGACGTCGCGCAGACCGCGCGGTTCCGTCCAAGGGACTTGGCTTGGTACAAGGCCTTGTCGGCGGCAGCGATCATGGCGACCACTTCGGCATTGGCGAGCGTGCTGGGAGCGATGCCATAGCTCACCGTGGGGAAGGGGATTGCGTCCGGGCTCTTTGCCACGGCCAAGCGGCGGCTGATTTCGCTCGCAATGATTTCGGCACTCTCCACATCGGCCCCGGGAAGCAGGATGGTGAATTCCTCTCCCCCATACCTCCCGACGAGGTCGGTGTGGCGGACCGAAGCCTGGCAAGCGGCGGCGAATGCCTGGATCGCGGTATCGCCCGCGGCGTGGCCATAGCTGTCGTTGAGGGCCTTGAAATGGTCCAGGTCGGCGAGGATCAAGGTTGAGACCGATCCGGCAGAATGCAACCTGTTGATTTCCCGGGTGGCCAGCTCCATGAAGGCTGTGCGGTTGAGGAGCCCCGTCAGGCCATCGCGAGTGGCGCGTTCGTTGAGCCCGTTAATGAGCTGCTCGTTGCTCAGCGCCGTCATGCTGAAGGACACGGTGACTAGGAGCACCATGGTGACCACGCTGGTGGCTGCAGGGCTGAGATAGGTACCGAAGTCCGGCCCGTCGGGTCCTTCCACAAGGTAGGCCACCCCTCGGCAGAAAAAGAATGCGGCCAGGATTCCCGCGGCCAGCGCCAGGGACCGTTGAGCGTGTGAAGCGCTGGGCTTCAACCGCCAAAGCTCAACGGTTGCCAAGGTCATGCCAAGGGACATCATGGCCAGATACACCAAGCCGCCGGACCATGCGTTCGTGGCTGGATTCTCCAGCGCCGCAGCCACGGCGGTGGCGATGGGTCCGGCAAGGAGCTGCCATAGTGGTGTCCGGAGCAACCGTAACGAACGCGAGCCAGCCCACACGCTGAATGCCCCGGTCACCAGCAAAGTGTTGCCGAGTGGACCGGCCCAGATCTGCTGGGAAGTCCCGGTGAGCAGGTACGCCATGTTCCCCGTGAGCAAGAAAACGAGGGCGAGGCACCACCAACCGCTGTACGCGGAACGGGTCCGGCGGAACGATCCGAAAAAAAGCAGGCAGAGGGTGAACGCGACGACACCCAGAGCTACCTTCAGACTGACCGGATCGAGACCCATATTCGCTTCCCCTCGTGCGACACAAGCCTACGACATGAGGGGTGGTCAGCGGGCGGACCAGCCCCCGTCCATCGTGTAGCTGGCCCCGGTGACCATACCGGCGTCGTCGGACGCTAACCACGCGGCCAGCGACGCCACTTCCTCCGGCTCCACGAGGCGCTTCACCGCGGATTCCGTCAGCATGACCTTGGCCAGGACCTCGGATTCGGGGATCCCATGCAGCAGGGCTTGGTCCGCGATCTGCTTCTCGACAAGCGGCGTACGCACATACCCGGGGTTGATGCAGTTGGACGTGACCCCATGCTGGCCTCCTTCGAGGGCCGTCACTTTGCTGAGTCCTTCAAGCCCGTGCTTGGCCGAGACGTACGCGCTCTTGAACGCCGACGCACGCAGTCCGTGGACCGAGGAAATGTTGATGATCCGGCCGAATCCGTTGGCGTACATGTGCGGGAGTGCGGCCCGGATGAGCAGGAAAGGCGCTTCGAGCATGAGGGTCATGATGCGGCGGAAGTCTGCCGGTTCGAACTCCTCGATGGGAGCAACTTTCTGGATGCCGGCGTTGTTGACCAGGATGTCGCAATCGAGGCTGAGTCCGGCCAGCGCCTCAGTGTCGAGCAAGTCGACAGCCCAAGCGGTGCCGCCCAGCGTGTCGGCGAGTGCCGCAGCTCCAGCGGCGTCGACGTCGGCCACCACAACTTTCGCGCCCTGCGCGGCAAGGGCCCTGGCACATGCTGCCCCGATTCCGCTCGCCCCGCCGGTGACCAGGGCCTTGCGGCCTTCCAGGGTCATGCGCGGGCACCGATGGGCAGTCCATGGCGGACCGCGTCGGCGTTGTCAACGTCTTCCAGGGCCACCCCGCGGGTCTCCTTGAGCGTCAAGACGACGACGGCGGTGATGGCGCAGGCGACCACCAAATAGATCGCTGTGGGGAGCCAGGATCCGGTGTCCTTGAGCCACTGGGTCGCCAGCAGCGGGGCCAGCGAACCGGCGAAGATCGAGGTGACTTGCGAGCCGAGGGAAACGCCCGAATAGCGCATGCGGGTGGGGAAGAGCTCGGTCATGATGGCCGGCTGACCTGCGTACATGAAGGCGTGCAGGCAGAGACCGATGGTCACGGCTGCAACGATCACCACGGGGTTCTTGGTGTCGAACATGGGGAAGGCGAAGAACGGCCACGTGGCACCGCTGATGGCGCCGATCAGGTAAACCGGTTTGCGACCCCAGCTGTCCGCCAGCCTGCCGACCTGCGGGATGACCACGAAGTGGATGACATGCGCAATCAGCAGGGCAAGCAACAAAGACGAAGTGTCGTATTTATGCACGCTCTTCAGGTAGACGATGGAGAAGCTCACTACGAGGTAGTACATGATGTTCTCGGCGAACCGCAGCCCCATGGCCTGCAGGATGCCCTTGGGGTACTTGCGAATGACTTCGCCGACGCCGTAGCTGACGGCCTCCTCCTTCTCCACCAGGGCCTTCGCCTCAAGGAAGATCGGCGCCTCGGTCACGTGGGTGCGGATGTAGTAGCCAACGAAAACGATCACGGCGGAGAGCCAGAAGGCCACACGCCAGCCCCAGCCGAGGAAAGCTGCGCTGCTAAGCGTGGTGGACATGATGAACAGGACCAGCGTGGCGAGGAGGTTGCCGACGGGAACGGCGGCCTGCGGCCAGCTTGACCAGAAGGCACGCGACTTGTTGGGGCTGTGTTCTGCCACCAGCAGCACCGCGCCACCCCATTCGCCACCCAGCGCGAAGCCCTGGATGAAGCGGAGCGCCACGAGCATGGCCGGCGCCCAGTAGCCGAGGTCGGCGAAGCCGGGGAGGCAGCCCATGAGGAAGGTGGAAACCCCGACAATCACGATGGTGAGCTGCAAAGTGGGTTTGCGGCCGAGCCTGTCGCCGATCTGGCCAAAGACGATGCCACCCAGGGGCCGGGCCACGAAGCCAACAGCGTATGTCAGGAATGCCTGGATGATGCCGTCGAGGTCGTTGCCGGTGGGCGGGAAGAAGTACTTGCCGAAAACCAGCGTTGCGGCGGTGGCGTAAAGGAAGAATTCGTACCATTCCACTACCGTGCCCACCATCGAGGCCGCGACGATCTTCTTGAGTCCTGCGCCTTTGCTTGCCGGGCTGATGCCAGTTGCGCCTGTTGACTTGCCTGTGGGCCGGCCGGCGCCTGCGGAGCGTTGTCCTACGCTCATGTCCATCTCCTTAGTGTCTACGCTGACACGCGCTGTGATCCACAACACGAAATGCTCCAATGAGTATTGCTGCACATCTTCGGTGCTTCAATGGCCAAAATGGCACCTAGTGTGTGCAGAATTGCAGATATGCATCCGAATCCAGACGACCTTCTGGTCCTCCTCGCGGTATCACGTTCAGGGAAGTTCACGACGGCGGCCCAAGCCTTGGGTCTGAACCACACCACGGTTTCCCGCAGGATCGCCGCACTGGAGAAGGCGCTCGGCGGCCGGGTCCTCGCGCGGGCGGCAGGAGGCTGGGAAGTCACGGAGCTCGGTGCCGAAGCCGTGGGCGTGGCGGAACGGATCGAAGCCGCGGTGGGCACACTGGGACCGGAAGACCGCGCGCCGGACCCCATTGCCGGCGTCGTACGCATGACCGCAACTGACGGTTTCAGCGCGTACATCGCGGCACCTGCCGTGGCGCGCTTGCGCCGAGTGCATCCCGGGCTCACGGTCGAGATCATCACCGTGACCCGGCGGGCACTCCAGCAGCGTTCCGGCCTGGACGTGGAGGTGGTGGTGGGCGAACCCCAAGTACACCGGGCGGAGGCGCTGCTGTTGGGCGAGTACATGCTGGGGATGTATGCCTCGCGGGAGTACCTGGCTTTCCATGGTGTTCCTGGAACTGTGGAGGAGCTGACGCAGCATCAGCTGGTCTATTTCGTGGATTCCATGCTGCAAGTGGACGATCTCGACGCCCCTCGCCGGCTGGTCCCCTCAATGCGCGACGGCTTGAGCTCAACCAACGTCTTCGTCCATGTGGAAGCGACACGTGCCGGGGCCGGAATCGGCTTCCTGCCGTGCTTCATGGCCGACAGGCACCCGGACCTGGTGCGGCTGCTGCCCTCGGACTTCGCGGAGCTACTCCCCTACTGGATGGTCCTGCGCCCCGACTCGATGCGCCGCCCGGCTGTTGCCGCCGTCGTGCAGGCCCTGCAGGAGGAAACCGCCGCCCACCGCGAGCTCCTCCTGGCGCGCCACTGATCCTCGCTCACATATAAGCCCAAATCGAGGAACCCTCCTGCAGATCATCTGCAGGAGGAAGCGTCTGTTTTACCTCAAAGGTGAACGAGCGCCCCGGGAAACCGGCTCAAAGGTGAGCGAGCGTCAGGCGGCTGGCTGGGGGTCGTGCCGGATCTGGGCTCCGACGGCGAATGCCCGGACCTTGGCATCGTTCCAGATATGCGCGGGAACAGCCCCACCGAGCAGCTTCCGGGCCAGTTGGGGATCGTCGCCGAAGGGCTCGTGGCTGCCAGCCATGATCATGTTGCCGTATCTGCGCCCCTTGAGCATGGCGGGGTCGGCGATGATCATGGTGTGCGCAAAGGTGTCCGCGATGGTGGCGGCATCCTCGCGGGCGTTCTTGAGGTCCGGGGCGTCTCCGGAATTCACTACATAGAGCCCGCCCGGAGCCAGCACCTTCTGTGCATGATCGTTGAATTCCCGGGTTGTGAGCGCCCTTGGGGTGAAGGCGCCGGCAAAGACATCCCGGATGATGAGGTCGCGAGTGTCCGGGGTGAGGCTCTCGGTGACCTGTCTGGCGTCGCCCACGCGGATTCGAAGCAGTGGAGCCTTGGGGAGATCGAACCAGCCGCGCACGTATTCAGCCAGCTTGCCGTCGAGCTCCACCACCACTTGGCGCGCGTCCGGGTAGGCGGCGTGGAAGTACCGCGCCAGGGAGCACGCTCCGCCGCCGAGATGCAGCGCACGCAGCTTCGGTTTCGACTCGGGTGGCCACTTGGATTCGACCAGGGCGGCAATCCAGCGCATGTACTCGAAGTCGAGGAACAAGGGCTCCGCGACATCAATGTGCGAGCTCATGACCCCGTTGATCTTCAGGAGCCAGCCGTTGGAGTTGTCCGGGTCGGCAACCAGTTCGCAGTCGCCGGTGTCGATGTAGTAAACGCCTTCCACGGGACCGTCCGGCCGGGTGCCGGCCGGCACCTCGATGACTCCGGCAACCTGCCCGGCGCCCCTGCTTTTGCCACGCTTCGCCACTACGGCCGCCCTCTTCCGGTCATGCCTCAACCCTAGTTGACGCAGTCGCCTTTGCGGTCAGCCCCCGACGGCGGCGCGCACCAAGCGCCGTCAGCCCCCGACGGCGGCGCGCACCATCCGGATCTCCGGCAGTTCGTGCCAATCAGGCGGCAAGAGCTGGCGTGTGCCGTCGGCTTGGAACCCGATCTTGCGGTAGAAGGCCTGGGCGCGCGGGTTGTCTTCAAGCACCCAAAGGTAAGCGGCAGCATCGCCGATCACCGCATCCACCAACGCGTGCCCCACCCCCAAACCGTGCACACGACGCAGCGTGTAGATCATCTGCAGTTCCAACTCGCAGGGCCTGTCCTCATCCCGGGACTGACCAGCAGAGGCTATACCCACCAAAGCGCCGTTGACGTCATGTGCCAGCATCGGCTGGTAGGAACTCGCCAAAGCCTCCCGCTGCCTCTCGATCCGGGCGTTGATAGTGGCTTCCCGGAAGGCGAAGAATTCCTCGGGCAGGAGACGCCGGTAACTTTCACGCCAAGCGGCCAAATGCATGCGGGTCAGGGACTCGGCATCGTCCACCGTGGCTGGACGGAGGGTAAATTCCATGGGCACAGCCTAGCTTCATGCCACCCGGGCTATCGCGAACCCGTCCCAGCCTTTGGTTCCGACCGTTTGGATAGCCGTTGCATCGAGGCGCGGGTCGCTGCCCATCATCTCCAAGGCACCCACGATTCCCGGAGCATTCACCTCGTCCATGGAAGGATCCAGGATGGCGCCCTCCCAGATGACGTTGTCCATCACGATCACCGTTCCCGGCCTGCCGAGCCGGATGGCCCAATCCAGGTAATTGGAATCGTTCTCTTTGTCCGCGTCAATGAAGACGAAGTCGAACGGTTTATCCCGTGCGGGATCTTCGGCCAGCGCGGCGAGCGTCTCCAAGGCCGGTCCAATCCGGATGTCCACCTTGTGGCCCACCCCGGCGGCATCCACGTTCGCACGGGCCACCTCGGCGTGTTTCGGGAGGTATTCGCACGTGACCAGCCGGCCGTCGTCGGGCAGTCCTTGAGCCATCCAAATGGTGCTGAAGCCGGCCAAGGTGCCGATTTCCAGCACGCGACGAGCACCGGACATCTGCACCAGCATCTTGAGCAGCTTGCCCGCGTTGGGCGCCACTTCGATGGGCGGCATCCCGGCGTCGATCGCGGACTGCAGCGCCTGCTTAAGCGCCGCATTGGGCCGAACGACGGCGGTGGACAAGTATTCCTCGACGGCCGCCCAGGCAGGCTGGGCCTTGTGTTCAAACATGGCCCCAGTCTGGCACCGGGCCAAGGCGGAGGGAAGGACTGGCTACTCCCCTTTCGCGATTGCGTTTTCCAGCCGCTCCACTTTGCCTGTGAGCTCCCCCGTGTACCCAGGACGGATATCCGCCTTGATCACCAGGGAAACCCGGTTCCCGTATTTGCCGACCGCCTCGGTGGCGCGCTTGACGACGTCGAACACCTCGTCCCACTCGCCCTCGATGGTGGTGAACATCGAGTCCGTCTGGTTGGGGAGTCCCGATTCGCGGACGATCTTCACGGCCTCGGCAACGGCGTCGTGCACCGAGCCATCAACCGATACGGTGCCAGCAGCGGGCTGGCCGGACGGGGCAACTGAGAAGGCAAGCAACATGAATCCAGTCTTTCATGGGCAAGAATGTCACAAAACTATTGGGAGCCCCTCCGTTGCTACTGTGAGCAGCATGGACCGGCCCTCAGAACGCAAGCCACTCAGAGCTGATGCAGCACGTAACGTAGACAAGATCATCACAGCAGCACGCCAGTGCTTCCGTGAGTTGGGTCCCGAGGTTCCGCTGCAGACGATCGCCGCCACCGCAGGTGTCGGACCGGCTACCCTGTTTCGCAACTTCGCTGACAAAGAACAACTCGTCCTGGCCGCACTTTCGCGGCAGCTCAGGCTGAATGTGGACCCGATCGCGGAAGACGCCCTGGCGGGCATGGACGCCGCCGTCGGGCTCATTCGGGTGATCGACGCCGTGGTGGAGGTTGCCAGTGAAGACGCGAACCTGCTGGGCGCCGTCGCTGGCCGTCGGGGGCTCCTGGTGGGCATCACAGGTGGATTGATCGATTCGATGGCTGAGCTGCTCGTCCGCGGCCAAGGCCAAGGTTCGCTGCGGCGGGATATCTCGATCGAGGACATGGTGCGCCTTGTTGCCATGCTGATCGGCGCAGTGGACACCATGGAGCCGGGATCCCGCGCCTGGGAACGGCCGGTCGCCCTGCTTGAGGACGCCATCCGCACCGAGCGTCCGTCCCGACCCTTGCCGCCTCAAACTCCCATCCCGGGGATGACTTTCGAGGAATCAGCGCCCGACGGCGGCGCGTACCACAGCGCCCGTTAGAACCGCCGCGTGGCGTCAGTGCCAGCCGAGCAACCGGAGGCAAGCGGCCGCCGCTGACCCGACGATGACCACCACGAGGAACGGCGCGCGGAGCCACAGCGCGATGGCTCCTGCAACCAGGGCACCAAGCCGGGCGTCGAAGGCGAGGGATTGCCCCGACGCCACCGCGTTGACCACGGTCAGGGACGCCAGCAGGCCGATAGTCATGGTCCCGGCCACACGCATCATCCGGGGACTGCGCAGCAACTTCGCTGGCACAAAATAGCCGGAGAGCTTGGTGAGGTACGCCAGTCCGCAGGCGATGAGGATCCAGACCCAGAGGTTCATTCGGCGTTCCTTTGCTTGCTGGCTTGGTCCGCCTGGTCGGCCCGTAAACGCTCGTGCGGGTAGGGATCGACGTCGGGCTCCATGCCTTCGTCGCTTCGTCCGTGGCTGAACCAGCCGATGGCTCCGGCCACTACCGCAGCCACCAAAATGGGCACGCCCGCAGGAACTAATGGCACTGCAATGATGGTTGCCAGAGAAGCAGCCGCGGCAATCGCCCAGGGCTCGCGGCCTTTGAGTCGTGGCCACAGCAACCCAAGGAACGCAGCAACGGCGGCGCCATCGAGCCCCCATTGCTTGGGGTCGCCCAAGGCATCGCCTGCCAAGGCTCCGACGGCCGTGAAAATGTTCCACAGCACGAAGATGCCGATGCCGGCGGTCCAGAAGCCACGGCGTTGTTCATCTGGATCGCTTTGGCCCGACGCGGTGGCCGTGGATTCGTCGATGGTGATGTGGGCTTGCGGGTACTTGAGCCAGCCGCCGGGGCGCAACAGCGCGTTCATCTGCATCCCGTAGATGCCGTTACGCAGTCCTAATAGCGCCGCTGCAGTCATGGCGGCAATGCCGGAACCGCCACCGGCCACGACGCCGATGAATGCGAATTGCGAGCCGCCGCTGAACATGAGCAGGCTGAACGTCATGGTCTGCCAGAAATTGAACCCGGAGGCCGAGGCCAGCGCCCCGAACGAAACGCCGTAGAGGCCCGTTGCGATGCTGATGGAGAGGCCGACCTTCACGGCCGGGGATTCAAGGAGTTTCATACGCGCCGTTTCGCTCCAGCCAAGCTCCATGCCCACAGGATCAAGGGAAGCTGCAGAGGCAGACGCAGGCTATGAATCCGACGCTCGGACGCAGTTCCACCAGGAGAGTACGCACGGCGGAGCGCGTCCACATGGCCGGCCAGGAACGCGGCGAACATCAGTGTAGTGCCACACGCTGCGGCCTTGCGGGTGGCAGGAATCAGGAGCCCGACGGCGGCAGCCGCCTCGAGCAATCCGCTCACCGCAATCCATTCCTCCCGGGACATGACCGCCAGGGCACCGTTCCTGGGTGCGGCTGCGTGGGCCTTCGGTTCATCCTCGCCTATGTGGTCGTAGCGGCACAGATAGTCCGGAACCACCGGCGAGAAGAACTTAGGCACCTGGAAGTGCTTCCTGGCGCTGGCGAGCAATAGCGCGCTCATGGCCGCCGCGGAGATTGTCTGGGCTGTCCGGGCGGACCACGAAAAAGGCATGTATTCATGCAACCACAGCCCCGCCGGGTGCGATAAACGGAAAGGTCCCCGAATGGTGCATGCGACCCCACGCGTTCAGAGTATTGAACTTAGTTCAGTATGATGTAAATTTCTCTTGGTGGCCGTTTCCCGGCCCTGTCCTGAAATTCAACGAGGAGTTCCATGCGCATCGCCCGAGTTCAGACCCCTTCCGGCCCCCAGCACGCAGTCCTACGCAACGGAAACTGGGACCACATCGAAGATCCTTTTGCCGCGGTTCTTTCCTTCACCGGAGGGTCCAGTTCCGCGGACGACGCCGTGTTCCTCGCCCCAGTCAAGCCTTCCGTGGTGCTCGGAATCGGGCACAACCTGGGCAACAACAACCACGTGCTGCCTATCCAGGCTTGGCACAAGTCCGTCCACAGCATTGCGGGACCCGGCGATGAGATTGTGGCCGTGCGGGGCGCAGGCACGGTGAACATAGAGGGCGAACTCGCCGCGGTCATCGGGAAACGGGCGGAGAAACTCACTCCCGAGAACGCCTTGAGCCACGTCCTCGGCTACACGGTGGTCAACGACGTCACCAACGTGGACCAGAATCAGATCGACGAAAAATTGTTCCAAGGCAAGTCCGGCACCAACTACACGCCGCTGGGGCCGTGGATCGAAACCGAAATCCAGGACCCGGACAACGTCAGCACCGAGGTAGCAGTCAACGGCCAGGTCAAGGCCAGCTCCGGTTCCTTCAACCTGCCGTCCTCCATCACGGATTGCCTCGTCTACGTCACCGAATGGCTGACCCTGGAGCCCGGCGACATCATCATGACGGGAGCTCCGAACACCTTCGTGGCAGTGCAACCCGGCGACCGTGTGGACATCACGCTGGGCGGCATCGGAACCCTCAGCAACACGGTCATCTGACTGGCGGTTGCCCTAAAGCTGCGCTGCCCTAAAGCTGCGCTGCCCTAGCTGCGCTGCCCTAAAGCTGCGCAAGGACCTGCGCCGGCTTGTTGGTAGTGATCTCGTGGATGCCCAGGCCTTGGCACAGGGCAACATCGTTCTCCGAATCAACGGTCCACACCCGGAAGCGTCGGCCCGATTCCATCCAGCGCTGAACGGTGCGCGCGTGTTTCCGGACGTAGTCGATGCCCGGGCCCGCGAGTCCAACTTCGCAGTCATCCAGGATTCGTTCGCCTTCCTGCTGGGCAGCCTTCATCACATTGGCCACAGCTCCCCCGGTGATGACGCCCAAGCCAAGCTCATCGCGGACTTCTTCCACCGTGACGTCGTCCACCAGTTGGCAAATATGTTCCGCCGGAACGAACTGGAGGAGGTGCTTGATGGAATCCGGGCTGAAGCTCATGAAAGAAATCCGGATGTTGTCCAGCATGGAGGTCTCCGCGTTCCACCCTTCGCCGCCCAGGAGTTCCAATACGCGGTCTTCGAGCTTGAGCTGGTACGGGCTGGGATGCTTGAGTTCAATGGCCAAACCGATCTCCCTGCCAGCGCCGCGCAGGATCTCCAGCAACTCCGGGAGCGTCAGGAGCTGGTCCGACTTTGCGCCGTACTGGTCCGGAATCCGGGCGCCTTTCCAGGAGGAGAAATCCAGCTGCCGAAGCTCTTCGAGCGTCTTCTCAGCCACGGGACCGGTGCCGTCCGAGGTACGGTCCAAATTTGCGTCGTGAAGCAAGACGACGTGCTGGTCCCGGGTCAGGTGAACGTCGCACTCGACGCCGTCGGCGCCGTCGGCGATTGCCTTCAGGTATGCGGCACGCGTGTGCTCCGCAAATGCGGCACTGGCTCCGCGGTGGGCGTAGACCATGGGCCGCGTGTTTTGCTCCATGCTTTGGTCTGAGCGACCGGGCTCGTCATTCGTCATGGGGATACGGTAGCCCACGCCCATGACAGCGACGGGGCTACGCTGGGCACATGCAGGTGAACTCTGAACAAATCCCGGTGACGGACAGCAATAGTGACCCGACCGGGGAGGCCACCCGGCACGCAGGTGCCGCGAACAGCTCTACGGTTGCGCCCGGCGTCGGGCAACGAAACGGTGACGCCGAAAAGGCGGCTGCCCTGCGTCGGATGAAGTCGGTGGCGCTGGCGCTCTTGATCGTCATGGCGGTAGTTTTCACCGCCGCCTTCGCCTTGCAAAAGCAGTACCCGTGGATGGAATATGTGCGGGCGGCTGCCGAGGGCGGCATGGTGGGAGCGCTGGCCGACTGGTTCGCCGTCACTGCGCTGTTCAAGTACCCGATGGGCATCAAAATCCCGCACACGGCCATCATCCCCCGGCGCAAGGACCAGATCGGTGCCTCGCTCGGGGAGTTCGTGGAGACAAATTTCCTCTCTGAGCAGGTGGTCCAGGAGAAGCTTGCGAGCGTGGACCTCGCCCGGAAGGCCGGCGCGTGGCTCACTTCTCCGGGGGGCGCCGAGCGGGTCGCCAAGGAGGGATCGGCGCTGATCCGCGGAGCGTTCACCGTGCTGAACGACGACGACGTCCAGGCAGTGATCGAGGGCATGGTCCGCAAGCACTTGCTGACTCCGCCGTGGGGACCGCCTGTGGGACGGATGGCCGAGCGGATCTTCGCAGAGGGCCACCACCACAAGCTCGTCGACCTGCTGGTTGACCGCGCGGCGGATTGGGTGGAAGCGAACCACTCCACGGTGAACCGGCTGGTGTCCGACCGTTCTCCCCTGTGGGTTCCGTCCTTCGTGGACGACATCGTTGGACACAGGGTCTATAACGAGATCGCCAAGTTCGTCCGGGCGGTGCAGCAAGATCCGGACCATCAGGTGCGGCAGTCGATTGACACATACTTGGGCGATCTCGCCCAAGATCTTCAGCACGATCCTGCGATGATTGAACGGGCCGAAGGCATCAAGACCCAGATCCTTGGTGATCCCGAGGTCCGCGAACTTGCCTCCCGCACGTGGGGCACCATCAAAAACGCGCTGCTCACCGCCGTCGACGATCCCGACAGCGAGTTGACGCAGCGTTTCAAGAGCGCCGTACGGGACTTCGGTTCGCGGCTTGTCAGCGACGACGAACTGGCGGGCAAGGTCAATGCTTGGATCGGGGATGCAGCCGGGTACCTCGTCAAGACGTACCGTTCCGACATCGCCGGCGTCATCACGGATACTGTGGCCCGCTGGGACGCCGAGGAAACGTCGCAAAAGATCGAGCTCCAAGTCGGCAAGGACCTGCAGTTCATCCGCATCAACGGCACTGTTGTGGGGTCGTTGGCCGGACTCGCGATCTTCACGGTGGCGCACTTGGTGTTCGGCTGACGCGCTCGGCCCTTCCCGGTTCGACCAGCACGGTTCGACCAGCACGGTTCGACCAACCCTGAGGGACATGCCCACATTTGAATAGCTCGGAGGGACATGCCCACTTTTGTGTTCAGCCAGTGGACATAGTCCCAATATGTCCACTCGTCACAGGGAACAAGGGACATGTCCAACGCCGGCGCTCAGAAGCGGGAAAGGGACATGCTCACCTCTGCCGCCCACCAATGGACATAATCCCAATATGTCCACTCCACGCATCCAACAAGGGGCATGTCCAACGGGGCGCGGGCACTAGAAAGGGGCATGTCCACTTTTGAGTGGCTCGGAGGGGCATGTCCAGTGGAGAGGGACCCTCAGCCCAGGAAGCGGATCCGCTGGCCGGGGCGGGCTTGGCCCAGCAAGTCCAGATCCGCGCGGCGCACCACGGCTATTACGGGGTAGCCGCCCGTCACGGGATGATCAGCGAGGAAAACGGTGGGAAGGCCCGACGGCGGGACCTGCAGTGCTCCGAGAACCATCCCTTCGCTGGGCAGTTCCTCGCGCCGGGTCTGGTTGAGCGGGCGGCCCACGAGCCGGGCGCCGATCCTGTTGGAATCGGGCGAGAGGGTCCAGTCCTGGCTGACAAGGCGGCGCCAGGAGTCGTGGTCGAACCAGTCTGCACGGGGGCCGCGGTCTACCCGGGCCGTGATGGCTCGCCCTGGATCGGGGGCACGGCGGATGGCTGGGAGGGTCGCTACATTGTTGAGATGCCCAGCCCCGGTTCCCGCAGACGAACCATTGGAAACACGGCCGATCCCCAGCTGTTCCCCCGATTTCAACGGCGCCGGGCCCTCACCGGAGAGCATGTCCGTGCTGCTTGAACCGAGAAGCTTGGACGCATCGATCCCGCCCTGCACAGCCAGGTAGTATCGCAGTCCGAACGGCGGCACCCCGAAGTCCAGCACCGCGCCCGGAGCCACCCGCACGGCTTGGTTGAGCGGAATCTCGGCACCGTTGAGTGTCACGATTCCCTCCGCTCCAGCTACCGCGACCGCCGACGCCGTGACGAACCGCAGGCGCAGCCCGCCTAGCAAGATTTCCAGCCCGGCCGCCTCCACGGGATTTCCCACCAGCAGATTGGCGAGGCGAAGAGATTGCCGGTCCAAGGCACCGGAAGGGCTCAGCCCCAACGAGGCCCAGCCCTGCCTGCCGAGGTCTTCCACCAAGGTGAGTGGGCCCGGGTTCACCACCACAATCGCCATCAGGCCTCCACGAACCGCACCACGTCGCCCGGCCTGATCAGCGCAGGGTCCGCTTTCGATGCATCCCAGAGTGCCGCCGTCGTGGTTCCGATCAGCTGCCAGCCGCCCGGCGAAGAGCGTGGGTAGACGCCGCTGAACTCGCCCGCGAGACCGACAGCCCCGGCCGGCACAGCGGTGCGCGGGGTGTTCCGGCGCGGGACGCGGAGCCGCTCATGCGTAGTCACCAGATACACGAAGCCGGGCGCAAAGCCGGAAAAGGCGGCCGTCCACTCCGAGTTCGTATGAAGATTGACAACCTCGGCCTCGCTCATGCCTAGGAACTGTGCCGTTTCGGCAAGGTCGGGTCCTCCATAGGACACCTCGATAATCACTTCGCGGCCCGAGCTTACCCCGGCACGCGCCGGCTCGGCGGATTCCAGCCAGTCGCGGACCTCGGCCGGACGGATCGCCCCGGGATCGAAGGTGACCAGAACAGTCCGGGCAGCGGGCACGACGTCGATGATCCCCACGGGCACTGACAGGCTCGCCGACGTGCCGGCCCCGGTCAGCCCGCGGTAGTACGCCACTACGGCATTGAGGTCCGGCAGTTCCACCAAGAACGCGCTGTCCCCACAGGGCAGAACCTCAGGCGAAGGATTCAATCTCCACACCAGCTTCCTCAAGGCCAGCGCGCACCGCCGCAGCCAGCTCAACAGCACCAGGGGTGTCGCCATGGATGCACAGGGAGTCGGGCTTCACTCGCACCACAGTGCCGTCTACGGCCAGAACCTCGCCCCGCACGGCAAAGCGCACGGCCCGCTCGACTACTGCGGCGGCGTCGTGCACCACCGCGCCTTCCTGCGAGCGCGGCACCAGGGTCCCGTCCGGCAAATACCCGCGGTCCACGAAAGCCTCCCGGAACACCGGGTGCCCGGATTCTTCGGCGAGGCGCAGGAACGCCGAACCGGGCAGGCCAAGGACGGGAAGCCCGGGATCGTAGGCGTGAATCGCCGCAACCACGGCTTCGGCCTGATCGACATCGTGGACGATCCTGTTGTACAGGGCACCGTGGGGTTTGACGTAGTCCACCGAGGCGCCCACCGCATGGGCCATGCCGTCCAGGGCACCGAGCTGATAGAGGACGTCGCCGAAGAGCTCATCGAAGGACATGTCCATCGATCGGCGCCCGAAGCCGTGCAGGTCCCGATAGCCCACGTGGGCGCCGACCCGGACGTCGAGCTCGAAGGCCGCGCGGCAACTGTCCAGCATTGTCACCGGATCCCCGGCATGGAACCCGCAAGCAACGTTGGCGCTGCTGACAATCCGGAACATCGAGGCGTCGTTCCCCATGGTCCAGGAGCCGAACGACTCCCCCGAATCAGCGTTGAGGTCCACTATTTCCGCCTTCCAGCGCGTTCTGGCGGACGGCTGGGAGCAGCTCGCCCGGGATGATGTCCGGCATAGGACCGAAAGCTTCTCGTGCTGCGGCTGCCACGGCACGGCCCATGATGCGGTTCCCGACCCCGCCCACCACTGCCCCTACGCCGAAGGGCAGGGCGCGGCCAAGGAAAGCGGTGCCCTGCCGCCTCAGCAACCTCTTGAGGAAGGCGCGCTGGATGGCGTCGCGAACCACTCCGAATCCTCCGCCAGGCAGCTTCTTGGTGAGGGTCTTGCCCCAAGCCTGGGTCACGCCTTTGCCCTTGCCGAGCGATTGTCCGCTGAGTGAACCCAGCAGGGCGGTGCCCTCTTCGCCGAGCATGATGGCCATGACCATGGTGCGTGCACGGTCCGGATCGGTCAGTCGGATGCCGTGGAGCTCGGCCAAGGAAGCGGCGTAGAGCGCGGTGCCCTCCAGGAAGCCGATCGTCGCGACCGCGGACAGGCCCAGCGAGGCCGCTGTGCCGATTCCGGGCACGACGGCGGTTGCCCCGACGGCGGCACCCCCACCTGTCACCGCGGCGAGGTAGTCGCGCTCCAGTTTGGCGRCGAGCTGCGCTGCCGTGGCATGTGGGTGTTTACGCTGGAGGCGGCGCAGGTTCGCCAAGACAAGGGGACGCTGTACGTCGACGGCGCGGAGCAGCACGTTGTGGACACCGGGCTTGGCTTTGCCGTTGGCGTCGAACATGGCGTTATGGGCGGTTTCCTGCGCAATCTTCACTGCCGGGTTGGGTCGCTTGGCCATTTTTCACCTCTGCATTCAGCCGTTGGATTCGTGTGTAGTTCCTTGGCCTAGCCTAGGCCACTCACCCGCTCCCCGGCGTAGACTTTAAGGCGTTCACGGGAGCAGTCCAACGAAGGACAGGAAGTATCCGGAATGAAGAAGTCAGCAGAGCCCAACGACGTCCGCCACCACAGCGACGCCCCTGCCGAAGGGGAAACTGAGGGCTGGGTCCTCCACGAGACCGGGCTGCATAGCCAGGAACCCGCCGAAGGGCCGGACACCGACGACGCCCCGGAATAATAGCGCTCAGCCCACGCAATCCTGGGGCTAGAAGTGGCTTCGCACGGAGTGCTCGTCTCTCCGGGGGACACCCAACCGGGGCAATTGTTGGCGCGCGTCCTCGACGAACTGCGCGCTTTGGAGAAGCACGACGCCGCGAGCTTCCGCGCCGTCCGCCGCAAAGTCTCCGCGGAAATCGCCACGATGGATGCGTCCGTGGTCTTCGCTCTCGCCGAAGGTCTGGTGGAAGCCGGGTTTGAGTGGGAAGGATGGGAGTTCATCAATTCCCATCAGGCGGCTTTTGCGGCCCTCACACCGGCCCGCTTGAAAGAGCTGGGGGGAGGCATCGCTTCCTGGGGCCAGGCCGATGCCTTCGCGACCATCCTGGTGGGTCCCGCGTGGCGCGAAGGGCTCATCTCGGACTCCGACGTCGACGGCTGGGCACGGAGCCCGGACCACTGGTGGCGTCGTATTGCCCTCGTCTCCACCACCGTGCTCAACACCAGGTCGCGGTGGGGAACCGGCGACACGCAACGCACGCTCGCCGTCGTCGGGATTTTGATCCACGATCGCGACGACACGGTGGTCAAGGCAGCCAGCTGGGCGTTGCGTTCCTTGGTGCCGTGGGATCCGCATGCCGTACGAACCTTCTTGGAATCGCATGAGACCGAGCTTGCCGCCCGCGTGAAGCGCGAGGTGCGGACCAAGCTCGAGACTGGACTGAAATCGCGCCGACGCAGCGTCCATGGCACTGATCTTTCCAAATGAAGCATCCATTGCCGCGTAGGGAGCACCTCAGGCGGGGTTCGACGACGGCGCGCGGCCGCCGTCGTCGTGCGCGTTCCCGCCGGGCGCCGCACCCAGCCGCCCCGCCGCATCCTGTTGGATCCGCGCGGCTTTGGACGGATTGACCACACCTCGGCCTGAGCGGCCGGCGAATCAGCCGTTGGGATAAGCCTGCGCGATCAGCTTCCCGCGGAGGACGGCCAGCTGGGCGTACATGTCGTGCACCAGATAGAGATCACGACGCCGGGTCCACGGCTGGCCGGACTCGGGATCGTAGGCGCTGGGCATGTCGATGCCTTGGGGAGCGAAAGCGTCCATCCCGCGGTCCTGGGTGGTCTGGACGCAGCGCTTGATATGGTCCCTGAATCCAACAATGCCGGCGGTCCCCGCAGGCTGAGCGGCCCGCAACTCCTTGACCCGGGCTGCAACACCGTCCGTGCTCAGGTACACAATGGTGCCGTCCGCCGAAATGACCGGTTCAATCGACGTCACCCCGCTCATGCGGTATTTCGACTCAAGGAACCTGGCGATTTCCCACTGGGCGTAGACGGGAACGTTGCGGCTCGCCCGCAGCTTCGCGACCGTGTCCGCAAGGACCTCGTTGACCGGGCCAGGCTCGTAGAGCACGCGGCTGGGATCTCCGCCTCCTGCTGGACGGCGGTTGCCGAAGCCATAGGCAATGATGAAATCAATGCTTTCGATCGGCGTGGTTGGCGGATGCCAGTTGAATCCGACGTCTTCAACATGCGGCTCCACGACGGCGGCGGTGGCGCGGTCGTCTAGTTCGCGTTCCAAAGCGTCCAACATGGCGCGTGTGAGCTTGGCATCCTTTCCCCTCTCGGAAGGGTCCGCGAGGGCTGGAGTAGTGGTGAGCAGCGGTGCCGCCGCGGTTAGCAAGGCAGCGGAGGCGAATGTACGTCGATCCATGAGATGGGTCCTTTCCAGAGAGGTCTCCGGAGACCGTATCGGCGACCCGTGAATCAGGAATGAACCGCTCCCGAATAACTCCGAAACCGCTGCTCCCCACCACTCACCGGCCTAGCTGCGAAGGCCGGTGAGTGGGATCAATCGATGGATTAGACCCGCGCGCTTCCAATCACCGGGAGTCCTGCCGTCGGGAAGAGGCTCGGGAAGACCGACGGCGCAGGGACAGGCACCGCGTCAAGCGGCACAGTGACAGGCTCGACGCCGACGACGACCCGCTCCCCGCGCACGCTGAGCTCAAAAGGCGCGGTGACCTCCAAAGGTGTGGTGACCTCCAAAGGTGTGGCACCGGCGTCGGGCGCCGAACCTGCATCCGCAACGAGCGCCAGGCTGATGGTCCCCGGGCGCACTTCGACGGACAACAGCCGCCCGCGGATCGTGAGCCGGAAGGACAGGCTGTCCCATTCGGCCGGCAGCCTCGGATCGAAGTGCAGGACCTGGCCCTGGTCCCGCATGCCCGCGAAACCACACACCAAGGAGCTCCAGATCCCGCCGGTGGATGCGATGTGCACGCCGTCCACGGTGTTGTTGTGCGTGTTGTCCAGGTCGATGAACAGTGCCTCGGTGAAGTGCTTGAGCGCGACGTCGGAATAGCCCACCTCGGCTGCCATAATCCCTTGCACGCAGGCGGACAAGGTGGAGTCGCCGGTGGTGATGGGATCGTAGAAGTCGAACGCGCGCTGCTTTTCCTCGGCCGTGAAGTCCTGCCACTGCAGGAACATCGCCAGCACCGTGTCCGCCTGCTTGAGGACTTGGTGCCGGTAGATCACCAGCGGGTGGAAGTTGAGCAGCAGTGGGTATTTGGATCGCGGGGTCGACCAGTCCCAAGGCTCCAGGGTCATGAAGTCGTTGTCCTGGCTGTAGATCTCCATGTGCGGATCGTAGGGAAGGGACATCCGCTCGGCTGCCTGGTGCCACACCATCCGCTCGGTTTCCGGGACATCCGGATGTTCCAAGGCCGCGGCGGCACGCAGGTTAAAGCGGGCCATGACGTTGGTGTAGAGGTTGTCGTTGACCACGGCCGTGTATTCGTCCGGGCCGGTGACCCCGTGGATGTGGAACATCCCGTCCTTGCCGAAGAAGCCCAGCGAAGCCCACATGCGCGCCGTCTCGATCAACAGATCGGCGCCCAGTTCAGCGCGGAAGCTGGCGTCGCCGCTGGCCCACTGGTAGCGGTTGGCGGCGAAGGAGATGGCTGCGGCGATGTGGAACTGCGCGGTGCCGGCGGCGTAGTAGGCGCTGGCTTCGAGCCCGTTGATGGTGCGCCACGGGAACAGTGCACCGTCCACGCTCAGCTCCTTGGCCCGGATCCGGGCGTCGGGAAGCATGGCATGGCGCGACTCCAGGACCTGCCGGGCAGCTCCCGGGTTGGTGTACGTCAAGTACGGCAGCAGGTACACCTCCTGGTCCCAGAAGTAGTGGCCCTCATAGCCGGAACCGGACACTCCCTTGGCCGGGATGCCTGCAACGCCGGCGCGCGCGGTGGCCTGGGCGAGCTGGAACAGGCTCCAGCGCACGGCCTGCTGCTGTTCCGGCTGACCACCGATGACGATGTCCGCGGAGGACCAGTAGTCGCGATAGTGCCCGGCGCCTTCGGCCAGGATCGTGCTGAACGGGACGAGCCCCAGCTCGGCATCCGATGCCAGGATCTCGCCGGGCTCCTCTGCGTTTGCGTCGGCGCTGTTCACCACGTAGCTGACGCTCTTCTCCAGGCGGAAGGTCTCGCCCTCATTCACGGCCATGACGTACCGGACCGAGGACTCGTCTTCCCCCACCAGTGTTTCGAAAGGCTGGCCTTCCGCGGAAATCCAGTGGTCCACGGCCATGCCGATGCGCTGCCGCGATTCCGCGGTTTCCCAGGCCAGGCGCAGGGATCCGTCCGAGCCCTGGAGGTGGAGCGGGAGCAGCACCCGGCCGGCGTGGCGGCCGGAGCGGCGGGGGTCGTGGGCCGAGTGGTCCTCCACAGGCTGGTCCTGCCGGTTGATCACCAGGGACGTGATGTCTGCGGACACCTGGCGATCGGCGGTGAGGCTCAGCTCGATGCCAAGGGCACCCCTGGATTCGATCCCGACGGCGCGGCGCTCCACCGTGGTGACGGTGGCCCCGGAACGGCACTCCCACGTGATGGCGCATTCGTACACGCCCGTGGCGAAGTCGATGGTTCGGCGGTAGTTCTGCACCGCGGACTCGGCGAGACTCAGCTGCTCGCCGTCGACCACAACGTTGAAATTGTTGGCATCCGGAACGTAGACGATCCGTTGGCCCGTGCGGGCAAAGCCGTAGGCGTTTTCGGCGTGCTTGATGTCCCAGGTTTCGTGGAAACCGTTGATGAACGTACCGGGAAGTTCGGCGTCCGCCCCCGCCCAGTGGGCGCCGCGGATGCCCAAGTGGCCGTTGCCGAGGCTGAAGAGGGTTTCGAGCGTACCCGCGTCACCGGGAACGTGGATGCTCTCCACGAGCTTCCACGGTTCACAAGGGAAGCGCAGCCGATCGGAGCTGATGAGTGCCATGGACTGTTGGTTCCTTCTGTTTCTGGTGAAACGGCGTGATTAGAGGAGATCGTCGAGGTCGTCGACCACGAAAGTTGCACCGGCGTCGAGCAGGGTCTGGTGGCCCGCCCCGCGGTCCACCCCGATCACCGCGCGGAAGTTCCCGGCATTACCGGCCTGGACGCCGGAGACAGCGTCCTCGACGACGACGCAGCCCGCGGCGGGAACGTCCAGCAGCTCGGCCGCGTAGCGGAACGTGGCCGGATCCGGTTTGCCGGGAAGCCCGACGGCGGCAGCCACCTGGCCGTCCACCACCACAGGGAAGTAGCCATCCAGTCCGGCCGCCTTCAGGACGGCCGGCGCGTTGCGCGAAGAGGACACGACGGCGAGCTTGAGTCCCAACTCCAGCGCAGCGTGGATGAAGCGGACAGAGCCCGCGTAGGGCTCGACGCCGCGTGAATCCACAATCTCGTTGAAGATCCGGTTCTTGCGGTTGCCCAAGCCCTGCACGCTGGTTTTGGCGGGATCGTCGTCGGTGGGTCCTTCCGGCAAAGTAATTCCACGGGAGGTGAGGAAATCCCGCACACCATCGAAGCGCGGCTTGCCGTCGATGTGGTCGAAGTAGTCGCTCTCCTGGTAGCCGTCCGGATGGCCGGTTTCCGCCAGGTAGCCGTCGAAGAGCTCCTGCCAGGCCTGCTCATGCACCACGGCGGTGGGCGTCAGCACGCCGTCGAGGTCGAAAAGGAGCGCGGCCGCGCCCGTCCAGGCAGTTTTCTGGGTTGCTCGGGTATCAGTCATCGTGTGGAGTGGTCCGTTCAGCGCTGGCGGCGCGTGGTTTTGCGTTCAATGAGCTTGGTGTCGAGGAAGTGGTTGGAGGGTTCGTTGGGAGCGTCGGCGTTCTGGAGGCGGTCGACCAGCAGGTTGGCGGCGAAGGCACCCTGGTCCGCCACCGGCTGCGCCACTGTGCTCAAGCCAAGGAACCAACTCATGGGGTGGTCGTCGATTCCAATCACGGAGACATTCTTCGGCGCAGACAGTCCATGCTCGCGCATGGCCATCAGGGCTCCGAAGGCCGCCTCATCACAGTCCGCAAAGACCGCCGTGGGAAGGCTTCGGTGGGCAATGAGCTCGTTCATGGCTTTGCGTCCGCCGTCGATCGTGGAATCCGAGTTGATGACCAAATCCGGATGAACGGTCAGGTGATGGTCTTTCAATGCCCGGCCGAACCCCTTGAGCCGGTCGCTGGACGTCAGTACGGAATTCTCCTGGGTTTCGCGCCCGGAAAGTACCGCCAGATCCCAATGACCCAGCCCCAAAAGGTGCGAGGTGGCCTGCCAAGCCGCAAGTTCGTCGTCGATCCCTACGTTGTCCCACGGTACGGAAGTCATCCCCACGCTTGCAACTGCGAGGCCGGACGCGGCCAGAAGGGCAACCTCGTATTCGCTCAAATCAACGTTGAGGAGCAGCACGCCGTCTACGCGCTGGGACAGGCCAAGAAGGTCGCCGAAGATCTTCCGCTTGACGCTCGACTTGCCACGCAGGCTGATCAAAACTGTGTCGAAACCGCTGTCTCCGAACACTTCCTCGGCCGCTTCGACGGCCTGGGCGAAAAACCAGGCGGTGGCGGTGGGGGCGATGATCGCGATGGAGCCGGTGCTTCCGCCGGCCAACCGGGCCGCGGCGGAGGATGCCTTGTAGCCGAGCTTGGCGGCGGCGTCGGCCACTTTCGCCTGTGCTTTTTCGGACACGTTCGGCAGGTTCCGCAGGGCGCGTGAAACGGTGCAGATGGACAAGCCTGAGAGGACTGCGACGTCCTGAATTGTCACGCGTTGAGCCTTAACCATTCAACACGGCCTCAACCCTTTCATCTTCTGGATTAGACGGCACATCCTTGCACCGCCGAAGAAGAGTGTAAGCGCTTACAATTTTGGCAATCAAGAGTTGCTTTCCAGCATCACCGAATGTGACGCGGACCTCACCTCAGTGGAGGACGTAGTACGTCAGAAACGCGCTGACATCCGCCATTTCCCGCGCCTCGATCCGGTGGCCCATGCCGGGATAGGTTCTCGCAGTGAGAGCCATATTCTTGTTGAGCCATTCCTCGGTGTGCTCAATCGCATCCCTGAAGATCACCGGGTCAGCTTTGTCCCTCCCCCAGAAGAACGGTGGCGATTCGAAGGATTCACTGAGCGCCAGAAGATCGTTTTCCAGCACGAATCCGGAGAGGCCGACCGTCGCCTTGAAGCCTTCCGGGCGGAGCCGCAGGAGGGTGCTGGCCATGGCCATGCCCTGGGAATAGCCCAGGAGGCTCACGCTGCTGTGGTTGCGTTTGACCGAGTCAATCCAGGCGAACACCTTGTTGGTCGCGGTGATGACGTCCGCAAAGTCGTTGGCCAGGAAGTAGTCCAGCAGGAACCAGCCGTAGTGGTCCCCGATCGGCATGGGCCCACGGAGCGCAGCGCAGGTGAATTCCCGGGGAAGCTGTGGGAAGAGATCCACCATCCGTTGCTCGTCCGTACCGTATCCGTGCATCATCACAAGCAGCGGCGTCCCGGCACGCTCATTTTCCGGTTTGGACCACACCACTGTTTCCATGGGCCACAGCTTAGTGGGGCGGGTAGGACCGTGGCCTGTTGGACCGCACGGGTCTCAGAGCCCGGAGCGCGGCTGGCTACTGCCTTGTGATGACCTGTCCAGCCTTGATGACTGTACGCATGCGACTTTCGTCCCAGAGCACCGACGGGTCGTCGACGGGGTTTCCGTCCAGGATGACCAGGTCTCCAAAGGCTCCTTCGGCTATACGGCCCAGGTCATCGCGACGCAACAGGGCTGCGTTGGTCGAAGTTGCCGAGCGGAGCGCATCGTAGACACCCAGTGCTTCGCATTGCAGGCGGAGCCCGGCCAGTTGCTCATCCTCCAACTCCCCCATGAGGTCCGTACCAAATCCAATCCGGACTCCCGCGTCGCGGGCCAGCTCGACGGCGTTCCGGCCGGCATTCAGCACTTCCCGGTTCTTGGCCGCCCCTACCTCCGTGAGACCGACTTCTTCGCCGCGCCTGGCCATCGCGTCGTAGGTCGCCAAAGTTGGTACCAGGTAGACCTCATTGTCAGCCATCAAGCGGGCAGTTTCAGCGTCCAGCAGATTGCCGTGCTCAATACAGCGCACCCCGTTGAGCACCGAATGACGGATGGCCTCGGGCGAGTAAGCGTGGGCCGTCGCATAGCTGCCCCGGCGGGACGCCTCTTCCGTTACCGTGCGGATTTCGGCCGAGCTGTATTGCGGAACCCTGATGGGGTCGACGGGGGAAATGACTCCGCCGGACGTCATGAGCTTGATGGCCGTGGCTCCGGTGCGGAAGCGGTTGCGCACGGCCCGCAACAGCTCATCCGCGCCGTCCACCACTTCGCACATGTGGCCGCCATGGAAGCAACCGCCGTCGTCCGCGGCCCGGATGTCACCGTGGCCACCTGTCTGGCTCAGCGCCGGTCCGGTAAAGAAGTACCTCGAACCTGCGTACAAGCCTTCGTCGATGGCATTGGCAAGGCCTATGTCTCCCCCGGCCACGTCACGGACGCTCGTGAAGCCCCGGTTCAAGGCCGCCTCAAGTCGCCTGGCCCCTGCGAGCGCAGAGTAGCTCAATGGCCCTGTTTCGTTCTTGGCGGCAGTCAAGCTGAGCGCGTAGGCATGGAAATGCGCATCGATGAGCCCGGGAATCACGGTCCGGCCGTCGGCGTCAACGATTGTTCCGGCCTCTTCCACGTCTCGCCCCACTTCCGTGATCCGGCCTTCGCGGACGGTGATGGAGCCTTCGAGCAGGTTCCGGGTCTCGCCATCGAAGATGAGGGCGTTACGGATGGTCAGTGTTCCCGTGTTGGTCACGTGTGAAAGTTCCTTTCAGCTGTTTTCGCGGGCGTCGCTCCTTGGCGGCCGCCCGCGAAGGACTAGTTGGTGCTGGTGAGCGCTTGTTCGAACAGCGGGACGGCGCGCTGGGCGATGTCCACGGCCGCATCCACCGATGTCTGCCCATAGCTACCCTCAGGGGCAAGGAAGTTCATGGATCCGATGGTCTCTCCGTTGCTTACCACTGGAACGTTGACGATGGCACCGCAACCCAGCGACTCAATGGTTGCGGAGTCGAAGAAGAATGCCCGGACTGCTTCCTTGTCCGCCGCAAGGAACGGCTGCTGGCCCTTGAGGACCTGCTCGAGCCACACCGGGTTGGTGTCCCCGCCCAGGGTCTTCCTTCCGCCGACGGGGTAGACCCCTGGGTGGCTCGTATAGATGCGCGCCATGCTGGTGCCTGCGTCGGCGATGACGGAAGCGGTGAACAGGATGACGCCGGGCCCTTCCTGCGCGGCGGCATAGACATCGTCAAAGTTGTCGAACTGGGAACTCATGGGAGTCCTTTCTGGTTTGAGCCGGGATTGGCGGAACTCGTCTTACTGTGGATTGAGCGGCGAAGTGCGCTGAGAATGAGATGGACGGACAGAAGCTTGGCTGGGATGTCGAGGGGGACGCCCAGTTCGCGGGCACGGTTGAGCCTGGTCTGCAGCGTGTTCCGGTGCAGGTCAAGGGAGCTTGCTGCGAGGCTTACGGAGCCGTGGTGGTCGAGGAAGGCCCCTGCAGCCGCAATGACGAGGTCCCTGTCCGGGCTGACCATGAGCAGCGGCAGCGTCAGTTCGGCCACGAGCAGGACCGAGTCCTCATCGACGAACGTCGCGGCCGCCGCGACGTCAAGATTGGCAAAGCCTGCCACCGTGCCAGGTCCGGTCGAGAGAGCGGATTCAGCGGCCAAACGGGATTCACGGACGATATTCGGCAGTACCGCTGGTTCCTCGCGCCAGCGGGAGAGTCCCGCCCCCAGACCAAGTTCCCCCAAAGACTTCCCGAGACGGACCCGGATCCGCGCTTCGAGCTGATCCGCCGCCTCTTGGTATCCGGCGGGAACAAGGGCGAGCCAGCCACCGTGGACTTCGGCCAAGGGGCTGCGGACTGTGACTTTCCGCCAGAGCAGCCGCAGCACCGCTGTAAGCTCCGGACGATGGGCTTCCAACGACGCCCTGCGGATCCACACGGCCACATATTGCTCCTCCCCACGCCAGCCCAGCTGGAAGAGCAAATGCCGGTGACGTTCCACGAACGTGGTCCAGGAGGAATCGGGCTCGTGGTTTAAGCCGACCAGGGCCGCCGTGGGTACTGCACGCGCGGTGTCGAGGACATCTCCCAACAGCCACGCAGCGTTTACCGACGGCGTGGCCACCTCGAGGATCGACCGGACGAGCTGCAGGTTGTGGACTCCGGATCTTGGCACTCGCGCGGTGAGCCTGGACGGGATGGAGGTATTCGACCCGCGAACATCCACGGTAATGATTTCGACGGCCTCCCGGGTGGGCGTTCCCGCGGACGCCAGGCTCACGGCGTCGTACTCCAGCAAGATTTCAATACCGTCCAGCTCCCTGGAGATGGTCTTCAGGACAGCTCCCAAGGTAGTGTCCTTCGCGACCGCTCGGGCAAACCGCGCCAGCTCAGCGTCCACCACAGACAGGGCAGCGCCGATTTCAGCGGCCAGTGCGAGGGCGATGCCCGACGTGTCGCCCTCGGCGGCCAGCAAGGTGATACCCAGCCGCTCGGCGAGGCCGACCACCGCGCTGGAGTAGGTACTTCCAGCGACGACGACGGCGCTGGCCTTCCGCTCCCAGGCGTGCCGTAGGGCTGCGGACACCAGCCAGCCGCCGGAGCCCATCTCCGCTGCCAGGACGATGACGGTGTTGGGCCGCACCCGCTGGATGGCATCAAGCTGGGAGACAAGAGCGACGCCGTCGATTGCCGCGCTGGACGGAGTGAGATACAGCGGGGTGGTACCGCGGAGGGAGCCGTGCGCCAGGAGTCCGGCGACATCCAGATGGTTCTCGCTTTTCGATCTACGCATGTTGCCGCCTTGGGTGCTCGATCGGAATACCAAAGGCCTTTGGTTCAGCAAGATCAAGGCCAGCCTCCGAGTACCACTGCGCTGCAGCCGTGATTTTCAGGACGTCGATGACATCGCCCACCCGCACATCGTCGATGTTGACGACTGTGCCGTGCTCGGAGTTGAGCAGCGAGACGATGTCCGGGACGGCCGCAGCGATGGCGCCGTCGACGAGGACCAGCAGGATTTCGTTCTGGATCTCCAAGCGGATGATCTGCCCGGATCGTTCGTCCAAGAGCGTGACACTCGACGGCAGCGCCGGAAGGCCTAGGTCCGAAGGGCGCGACAGGCTTTCGACGTGACTCACCCGGGCACGGGCAATCCGGGTGGCACCCAGAAATTCAGCGAGCTGCTGGAACTTCCGGGCGACCGAGGTTTCAGCGTCGAGAATCTCCCCGATTCGGATCATCCGACTGATGGAGCCGTGGACTCCGTGCTCGCGCATTTGGCCCGCTGAGCACGGATACATGGCTGTAGCGGCCCACCCACCCATCTCCGTAACGAGGGCCCGCACCAGAGTTTCGGCCCGCCGCGGGTTCTCAGCCTCCACCACGGCCCGTTCGCCGGTAACTCCCATGAGGGCGATCGGACTGATGGGGACGTGGCCGATGTTCAGCGTTGTTTGGCTGATCAAGGGAAAAACACGGCCCATGGGGTCGGAATCAATCACCGGCAGCGAGGACTGCAGCCCGACCATGAGGGGAACAATTCCGTTGATGTTGGCGGCGGCTAGCGAATAGATCGCCCGTACCTGCCGGCCGAGCGTGGCCTCGATGGCACGGATGCACCCGATGAACTCATCGCCTACCGGAGGCATATCCGCGATCAAGAGACCCTGAGTGACCATTCCGATCGCGACCACGAGGTCATCGGGGGCCAGCTCGTCAATCGAGATGAGTTCCAAAGCACGGTTTTCCATGGCCTTTTCGATCATCTCCGCGTAAACGTAGATGGCTGTGGGGTCGATGGTGCAGGCCAGGAAATGGGCGCCGGTTCGCAGGTGCCGGACATCCTGCGCCGTCAGCAGGGCGCTCATCGGATGGCACCCTCTTCCGCCCCGAAAGGTGCCCGAACCTGAATTTCGGCGGCATCTTCAATCGTGTCCCCGGAGACTTCACCAGCAGCTTGGACCCTGATCCGCACGATGCCGGGGTTGCCGTAGGGCATGGCGTACACGTTCGATTCAATGATCCGCGTGAGCCCGGGGCTCGCCCCCAACTGAACGGCCGCCGACTCGGCATCTTCTTCCGCGCGACGCTGCACCAACTGGAGGTCCGCCCGCCCGCTTACCGTCTCCAACCTGTCGATCCAGGCGGTCAGGGGCGCGACGGCGGACCCCACCTGCGCGGCGTCGTGCGCAGCTGCCAGCGTGGGAACCAGCCCGAACGGGAGCGGGGTGTCCTGCCCGCTTCGGAGGTCGGCAATCACCGAGGGGATCGCAGGGCGGACCGGATGGTCGGCCGTGTACGGTTCGACGACGGCGGCGTTGCTGGCGAGGCTCGCCTCGTACCCTTGGCGGATGACGCTTCGCGTAGCAGGGAGGCCCCCGCGGATTTGGCCCACAGTGACCCCGGAGTCCGTGCAGATGACGACCTCCCCATCCGGGGCGCCGGCCAAGGTAGCCGCGCCGAGGATCTGCATAGCGGGTTCGGGGCGCAACCCGTGAATCGGAATCACCGCCAGCCGCGCAAGCGGCGCACGGCCGCCGTCGTTCTTGGCGAACCACATCGTGGCGAAGGGAAAATGCCGCCGTCCCGACGCTTCCAGCATCGCGGCCAGGCCCTCCCCTGTTTCCATGAGGGCGCTGTTCAGGATGGCTGTGTAGTCACGGTCGCGGAAGACACTGGAATAGAAGTCGCTGGAGATGCTGATACGCATTTCGCTGTCACTGGACAGGATGGCATCGGCAATGCGCGTTTCGTGATCCTTCGACGCAGTAGACCCCACGGAGGTGATTGCAATGTTCCGTACCTCTCGGGAGAGGATGTCCGGAAGTTCGGCCAGGAAAGCCTCCAACCCTAGCGGAGCGAGGGGGCGTCCCCTCAGGTCGTGGCCTCCGCCGACGTGGACGGTCCGGGCCACCACTGGTTCGACGAGTGCCGGCAGCCCAGTCACGTGGAACGCGTCCGCAGGCGGGCGGGGCGAAATCCGGATCGCGATGACCGAGGCTAGTTTCCGTGTTGCGAGGACGCGTCCGGCGTCGGAGGTAATGTCCGTGACTTTCGTAATTTCCGCACCAAGCTCGTGACGAAGCTCTTCGAAGGTGGTGTCGACTGCCTCCGCAAGCGTGCCGCATCGCATCGCAGCCGCGGCGGCCACCACGTTGTGCCCGTCCAGCACCAAGGTCCGGCAGCTTGTTCCCTGCAACCGCAGCCCTATGCGCATTGTTCGGCCTCCTGTTCAGCCTGCTGCAGTTCGCTCAACAGGTCACGACCATGCTCCATATATATAGCGTCCCCCCAAGAGGGCCTATCCGGTGCGCTTGCGGAAGAACAATCCGTCCGCGGCGACTGCAAGCAGAATGAGGATGCCGGTGACAACCTGTTGGTAGGTGGTGTCCCAGTGGAGTAGGTTGAAGCCGTTGCCGATGACGGTCAGGATCATGACTCCGACGAAGGCCCGCCACATAGCGCCGTGCCCGCCGAGAATGCTGGTGCCTCCGATGACCACGGCGGCAATGGCCGTGAGTTCGATGCCGATGGCCATGGCTGGCTGGGCTGAGCCTGCGCGTGAAGCAAGAATCATGCCGGCCATCGCGGAGCACAGACCGCTGATGGCAAAGACGGCGACGTGGATGGAACCGGTGCGGATACCGCTAAGGCGTGCCGCTTCCTTATTGCCGCCCACGGCGTAAATCCTGCGTCCAAACGTAGTGCGCCAGAGGACGATGCCTAGGACGACCGTCATGGCAACCATGAGCACAGAGCCAGCAGTGAGGCCGAAGAGGCTGGGCCAGGTCCACGTCTGGAAGGCGGCAAGTTGCTCGGGCAGCGGGGCGACGATGGCTCCGCCCGTGATCACGATGGCCAGGCCTCGATAAATGATGCTTACCGCCAGCGTGCCTATGAAGGAATTCACCCTCGTACTGACCACGATCAGGCCGGTGACGGTTCCCAGGGCGGCTCCCACCAACAATGCGCCGACGAATCCCGCGATCACCCCTAAGTGCTGGGTGATCATCACTCCGGCGATGGCGGAGACCGCCAAGTTTGCGGTGGAGGAGAGATCGAAGACACCGCTGACGATACACAGTGTGGCGGCAGCGGCCAACAGCCCCACGATGGCAGCTTGGTCGAACAGGTTGATGAAATTTCGGCCCGTCAGGAACGTTCCGGTATTGAGGGTCAGTAACAGCATGATGGCGATCAGTCCGAAGACGATCCCGAAATCCCTGACATTGAGCTTGAATTTCTTCTCGGCCGGCTCGGACACGGCAACGGTAACTGTGGTCATTTGATTCACCTATTTCAGAAATGCGGAAGTCATGACTTCATCGCGGGAGGCGTTCCGGTCGAATTCAGCAACGATGCGGCCTTGCCTCATGACATGGATACGGTGGGACAGACCGATGACTTCCTCGAGCTCGGAGCTGACAACCACGACAGCCGTGCCCTTTGCTGCGAGGTCGGCGATCATGCCGTGGATGCGCGCCTTGGCCGCGATGTCGACACCACGCGTGGGTTCGTCCACCAGCAGCACCGCCGGAGGATTGAGCAGCCACTTGGCGAAGAGCGCCTTCTGCTGGTTTCCTCCGGACAAATCGGCAATCAGTGAGCCGCGGCGGGCGCCGCGCAGGTCGACGGAATGGCTGATCTCGGACACGGCTGCCTTTTCCCGGGCTACCCTGACGAAACCGCCCAGTGATCGGCCCGACAAGGTGGAGAGGGCGATGTTTTCGTCCACCGGCCGGGACATGACCAGGCCCTGTTCTTTCCGCGACTCGGGGACGAGGGCCATTCCGGCTTTGATGGCTTCCCGGATGGAGTTGGCACGGAGGCGTCGGCCGTTGATCTGGACATGTCCACCGGTGGTTCGATCAGCACCGAACATGGCGAGCAGGGTCTCGCTACGGCCACTGCCCACCAGGCCTGCGATACCCAGGATTTCGCCTTGGCGGACTGTGAAGGAGACGTCTTGCACTTTTGAGCTGCTCAGTCCCGCCACCTGGACCACCGTTTTTGCTTCCGGAGGCACCGGCCGAACCTCCGGGATGAGGAAATCGACCTCCCTGCCGACCATCAGGCCGACGAGCGACTCCGGCGTGTGCCCCGAGGCGTCTTCAGTGGTGATGTGCTGTCCGTCACGGAGGATGGTCACGCGGTCCACTAAACCCAGGACTTCCTCCAGATAGTGCGATACGAGGATGACGGTGGTGCCTGAACGCGCGAGGCTCCTGATCACCTTCAACAGCTTCGCCTTCTCGGCCTCGTTCAGGACCGCCGTCGGCTCGTCCATGCACAGCACCTTGGCGCCACGGGCGAGGGCTTTCAGGATTTCGACCTGCTGCTGCTGACCGATGGGGAGGTCCCCTGCTATCGCCCGGGGGTCAAGCTCAAAGCCGGTCTCGGCCAGGAGGCGCTCCAAGTGATCGGCGTCCCGCCGCGACCGGAGCAGACTTCCCGTGTTGGCCCATCGGCCCAGGAAGACGTTCTCCAGCACTGAAAGGCCAGGAATGAGCGCCAGCTCTTGGGATATGAGGGATATTCCTTGTGCGATGGCGTCCCGGGGCTCGGTGATCTTCACCTCCCGGTCGTCAAGCTTGACGACGCCGAAATCTGCCGCGATGGCGCCGCCGAGGATCTTCAGCAGCGTGCTCTTGCCAGCACCGTTTTCCCCCATGATGCCGTGGATTTCCCCGGGAGCCACCGACAACGTGATATCGCGCAGCACAGTGCTGGCACCGTACCGCTTTCCGATTCCGGAGACGGTGATTTCCGGAGCGGCACTCCGATTGACTCGCTCTGGTGAATCCAACTGTTGTATAGCCATTTTGACCTCGGGAGATGGAATGGAAGTTTTGGCCGGTCCTGCCGGGACCTCAGCCCCGGCAGGACAGGACCACGAGGGGGATAAGTCGGCTAGTCCGAGTACTTCGAGACGTAGTTCACGGCGTCGAGGGCTTCCTTCGTGCCCTTGGCCTTGTTGGGAGCCAAGCTCGCCTCGTCCACTGCCGTTTCCACCTGCTGTCCCCGGGCCTTGGCAAGGCCGAGTTCCGTGGCCTTGGCGCCGTTCGCCACCACGTCGCTGACGTAGATGGAGAACCATTTACCGGATCGGACGGCCTCGACATTCGAGGTGGATGCGCCGTTGCCAATGAACTTGATGTTGCTATTGCCAGCCGCGGCGGCCGCACCCGTGATCGCCTGGGATGCGCCGATGACGACATCGACGTCCGGGTTAGCTTGGGAAACGTTCTGGAACGCCTGCCGGCCGCTGTCCTGGGTGTATCCGCCTTCGACACTGGCCACCAGCTTGATCTTCGGATCAGTGGCCAGCTCAGCTTTCACTGCTTCGGTCCGGGCGTTATCCAGCGGCAGGGACTTGAATCCCTCGAGGTAGGCCACTTTGCAGGTGTCTTTGGAGACTTTGGCGCAGGCATCCTTGCCCATTTGGCCGAGCATCTTGCCGTTGCTGGTAGGAAGGTCAACGATGCTGATTGCACCCGGGACCTGGGGCTGGATAGTGTCGAACTTCGGGCCGATAACGGAGAACTCGACCACCACCGTTATGCCAGCTTGGACGGCCTGCTGCAGTGGGGCGATGAGGGCCTGGTTGTCGTTCGCCTGGACAACGATCACCTCGAACTGTTTTGAGGTGACGGCGTCCTGGATTTGCTGGACCTGGGTCTGGGCGTTGAAGTTGGGGTCTACGAACGTGGCGGTGGCGTTGTTGGCCTTGGCTGCCTGCTGGACGCCGAGGAAGGTTCCTTGGGCGAAGCCGTTGGACTTGGCGAAGCCGAAGAATCCGACATTGAGGGGTTTACCGGTGTCCGCCGTCGAAGCTGGTCCTGCGGTCGCTTGCGTGGGTGGGCTGCAGGCTGACGTCAGGAGGGCTAGCCCGATGAGCGCCGCGGCTGCGGCCGATTGCTTGATGTTTTTCATTGGGGTGTCTTTCTGTGGGCGGGCTTAGTATCCGTAGTGGGTCTTGGCGAAGTCCTCGGTGATGAAGCCGTTGACGATGTCGTAGGTGATCTCGTCCCGGGAGCGTTGGGAGACGTCCCCGAAGCCGCCGCCACCACCGACGGCGAGCCGGACGATGTCGCCGGCCTTGACCTTGCGGGCGTTGGCTTTCAGGGTGCGGACCTCATCGCTGCGGCCTGGATTGAACACAACCTCGGGCCCTTGGGCGTCTGAGCCGCCGAAGAGTCCCCAGGCCGGGGTCTTGGACCTTTCGAACCAGAGCCCCACGACGCAGTCGGCCAGGAACTCGTATTCACGGATGACTCCGTTGCCGCCGCGCCACTGGCCGGGGCCGCCGGAGTTGGGGCGGATGGAGTACTCGTTGATGCGGAATGGGTAGCGGGTCTCCATCATTTCGATGGGTAGGTCCTTGAGGGAGCCGTTGACGTTGTTGATCATGGCGGACTCGCCGTCGGTGCCTTGCCAGGCTCCCCAACCGCCCAGTGTGGCCTCCATGGTCACGAAGTTCCGGCCGAAGCGCGGATCGAAACCGGCTGCAGTGATGATCATCGAGTCGCCATGGCTGGCGCTGGCAACCCGCTCGGGCATGGCCGGCGCCATGGCCTTGGAAACCAGGTCGATCAATAGTCCTAGGTGGGAGAAGTACCACTGGCACGGCGCTGGCGCCACCGCGCCAAGGACTGAACCTGAACGCACCTGGGTGGTCAACGGCCGGAAGGATCCGCCGTTCGAGTTGGAGTCCGGGCTGACAAGGAGTTTGTAGCCGACCCGCAGTGCCGAGACAGCCTGGGCGGCGCCACAGTTGACCGGCCCCATGGTCTGGTCAGCCGATCCGGTGACATCGAAATCAACGGTATCGCCAGAGACGGTGATCTTTAGCTTGATCGGAATCGGAGTGTCCAGGTTGATGCCGTCGTTGTCCAGGACGCCTTCGGCTTCGTAGACGCCGTCGGGAATGTTGCGGACGGTCTCGCGCTCGATTTCCTCCGTCTGACGGAAGATCTCATCCCGGGCAGCATTCAGTTGGTCCCTCCCGTAACGGCCCACGAGCTCCTTCATCCGGGTAGTACCCATCCGAAGGGCGGCGATCATCGCGTGCATGTCACCGATGGTCTGGTAGGGGAAGCGAACATTGGTTCGGATCAGATCCACCACGGAGGTTTCAATGCCTGCCTCGATCAGTTTGACCGGGCCCATCCGGAAGCCCTCCTGGAAGATGTCCGTCGCATCCATGGAACCGCCGACGTCCTTGGAGCCCATGTCCATCCAGTGCGCACGGGTGGCCGCGAAGCCGACCACCGCGTCATCCTCGAAGATAGGGGCAAAAATGGTGACGTCGTTCAGGTGGGTTCCGCCAAGATAAGAATCGTTGAGGATCCAGACGTCCCCTTCCTTCCAGACGTCGCGGCCGTACAGTTCTTCCACCGCGATGGAACAGGTTTCCAGGTTGCCCAAGAATAGTGGCAGCCCAGCGGACTGTCCGAGCACGCGGTGCTCGGTGTCCAGGAGCGCCACGACGCAGTCCCCTCCTTCGTAAAGGATGGGTGAGTAGGCGGAGCGGATGAGGGTGGCGTTCATGTCGTCCGCGGCGCTGGTGAGAGCGTTGCGGATGATCTCCACGGTGACTGGATCCAGGGTCTTGACTGCAGTGATTGTCATTGCTGGTACCTCAGTTTCCTTCGACGTCTTGAGTGCGGATGATCAGGGAGCCGAATTCGTCGACGATGACGTCGAAGCCGGGAGGCACCACTGTTGTGGCGGTCTGCTCCACGATGATGGCGGGGCCTTCGAAGGCATGGCCGGCGGCCAAGTCGTCACGACGGACCACGGTGGTCTCGTGTTCGACTTGCTCAAACACCACTGGGCGGATTTCATGCTTGAACTCAGCGCTCTGTGCGGTGGCGAAACGTGGTGCGTCAAGACGGCCCAGGTCACCAACGGCCTGTGTCCGTAGCGCCACGATTTCGATGGGCGCCCCGAGGTTGGAATGCCCATAGCGCTCGTGGTACATCGCGGAGAAACGCGTGGCCAACGCGGCAACGAAGTCGGTTGATTCCGGTTCGTCAGCGGAGGCGAGCGGAACGTTCAGGGAGAATTCCTGCGATTGGTAGCGGACATCCACTGATGCATTGGTGAGGCGGCTGTCCTCCGGTACCCCCTCGGAGGCCAGGGAGCTCAGGCCGTCAAACTCCATCGACCGCAGCACACCGGCCATGTGGGCCACGTCAATATCCTCGTCGAGGTAGAAATACGGCTCCGAGAAGTCCTTGCGGATGTTGGTCTGCAGCATGCCCCAGGCCGAGAACGCTCCGGGGAACCGGGGGACGACAGTTTCCGGGATGCCCAGTTCCTTGGCGAGGAAGACTGCGTGCATGGGACCAGCGCCCCCGAATGCCACGAGCGCGAAGTCCCGGGGTTCGATCCCGCGGGAGATCGTGATGGTCCGGATCGCCTGGGCCATCTGGGAGTTGGCGACGTCGCAGATCCCCTCGGCCATGGCAATGGGGTCCAGGCCGAGCCGGTCGCCAACCGTTTTCAGGGCGGCGATCGCCGCTTCGCGGTTCAGGGAGACTTGTCCGCCTGCGAACCAGTCCGGGTCCACGCGCCCCAGCACCAGGTTGGCGTCGGTGACCGTGGGTTCCGTGCCTCCACGTCCGTAGCAGGCAGGTCCGGGCGTGGCTCCCGCGGAACGCGGCCCGACCCGGAGGCCACCGGCTTCGAGCCAGGCGACCGAGCCACCGCCAGCGCCCACGGTGTGAATGTTGACCACGCTCATGAGCATCGGAAGGCCTTCAAGATGTGCCTCCGTGGAGACGTCGGGTTTGCCGTCGACTACCAAGGAGACATCGAAGGACGTTCCGCCCATGTCGACGCCGATCAGGTTGCGGTTTCCCGAAACGCCGGCCAGTTCGACGTCGCCCATGGCGCCCCCGACCGGGCCCGAGAGCAGCGTCTGGAGCGGGCGCTTCCGTGCGGACTCAGCGGTGAGCACCCCGCCGGAAGACTGCATGATGTGCAGTGGAGCTTCCACACCGCGGTCTGCGAGCTTCTCTTCGAGGTCCAAGAGGTAGTTGCGGACGACTGGTCCGGTATAGGCCTCGACGACGGCGGATGAAGTGCGCTCGTATTCGCGCCATTCCTTCGCGGCCTCGTGGGAAAGCGAAACGGTGAAGTCTTCGCCTAGTTCTTCGAGCAGGATTTCCCGTGCCCGAAGCTCGTGAGCGGGGTTCTTGTAGCTGAACAGGAATGCGACGGCGACTGCGCCATAACCTTCGGCAACTGCCCGACGGCCTGCCTGACGGACAGCAACTTCGTCCAAAGGCCTGATCTCGAGGCCCTGCCCATCAAGGCGTCCCCCAACACCGATGACATCCTTGCGCTCGAGCAGCGGGGAAGGCTTGCGGTACTGGGCGTTGTAGAGCTCAAGGCGTGGGCCGCGGGCAATGTGATAAGTGTCTTCGACGCCGGCGGTGGCCAGCAGCAGCACCGGCACGCCGCGGCGCTCAAGGAAGGCATTCAATCCCTGGGTGGTGCCGTGGACCAGGAACTCGATGTCGGACAGGTCGTCGACAATGGACTCAAGGCCGGCGATGACGCCCGCGCTCAGATTCCCCGGCGTAGTGGATGATTTGGTGGCCGTATAGGTTCCGGCGTGCTGATCGTAAGCGACAATGTCGGTAAACGTTCCGCCGATGTCCATGGACACCCTGTAGTTCGGCATGTATGTCTCCTCATGGTTCTGAATGGGAACTCGATGTGTGAGACATCACGCTACGGACCCGGCTTTTCCGGACGTGGTCAAACTGCACGATGCTGCATGCACCTCGAAGGCAAACTGCCTAACGACCGTCGAACTCTGACTATCGCCCCAGTTCAGAGACACATATCTGAGATGTGCTGCGAGCCTAAGAGAAAACACCCCGAATCTCTTGACGTGATCGAGAGCGCAATTTGGCATGGCTCCGCTGGCCGTCTCCCCCGGGCGTAGACTCTGTTTCGCGAGCTTCCGGACGCCGACCACTTGAAAGAGGAGAAGGACATGGCGGGCAACTTCATCGCGAGTTCAACCATCACGATCCATGCAAGCGCCCACCGGGTGTGGTCAGTGCTCACCGACCCCCAGGCCATCAAGGAGTTCATGTTCGGAACCGAGGTTGTCACCGATTGGACGGTCGGCGGACCGATTGCTTGGCGCGGCACTTGGCAGGGAAAAGAGTACGAAGACAAGGGTGTCATCCTCGAGTTCGAGCCCGGGAGGCGGCTGGTAAACACCCATTTCAGTCCACTATCTGGCCAAGACGACGAGCCTGCGAACTATCACACGCTGACGTGGACGCTGGAGCCTGAAGGCGGGATCACCAAGCTGACCCTATCCCAGGACAACAACGCCAGTGCCGATGAAGCCGCACATTCGAAGGGCATGTGGGACAGCCTCGTGGAGAGCGTCAAAAATATCGCTGAGCGCAGCTAGGGGCAGGACCCACCCAGCTGAGGCGCTTACGGTTCGAAGTGCGAGACCGGCGCTTCACTCGACAGGGACTTGAGAAGGGATTCGGCAACATCCCTCAGTTTCTGGTTCCTGCCGTTTGAGGCCTTGGTCAGGATCCTGAAGGCCTCCTCTTGGCTGCACCTGTTCTGGCCCATAATGACGCCGGTTGCCAGATCGATGGCCGTCCGGGAACGCATGGCCTGCTCAAGGTCTTCCGCACGTTGTTGCGAGGCACCGATCCGAATAGCCAGCCGCAAGGCCTTTTCTGCTTGGCTCGCGAATTGTTCGCAGCTTCGGACGGAGGCCTCATCGAAAGCATCGCTCTGCGGGGCAAACAGGTTGATCGCCGCCGTCGCACCCTCTTCCAAACCCAAGGGGACGCAGAGGACGGCCAGGTGTCCACGCTCCGCGATGGTGGTGCAGTATTCAGGCCACCGAGGGTCCGCGGACGTGTCCGAAACCAGGACGGACTTCAGGGTTCTCATGGCCTCCAAACACGGTCCATCTCCGTAGGCTTGCTGCACCTCGTCAATGAGACGGGCTTCGTGACTGCTTCCGGCGACAGTCATCGATCGGCGTCGCCGGCTCAGAGTAATACCGCACAGGACGTCTTGGCCGCGCGCAGCAGACACTGACGACRCAGCGAACACCGCAAGGTCTTCCAAGAAACCGCTGACGTCCTCGCTATCAATGACCAAATCCTGAAGCTGCCCTGCCACCGAAGCATTCAGGCCGATTTCGTCCATGGCCCAGTCTAAGAGCTGCAGGCCAGCAACGGAGGAAAAAGAGCATCCCAATCTAGCGTCCACCACTTGGACAAACTCTCCGACGGGGTTGCGCACGGGAGATGTGGAGTGCACAATTCTTCTACAGTCCGCGCAGACCACCGGACAAGGGCCGAGTCTTTGGCCTGTTTTCGCTCAAGCAGCCGGGCGCCATTTCATTCACGTGAAAGGTGCTGCCCCATGAGCAAATTCCTGATACCGGCGCGGAGCTAGTCGATGTCGACCGTCTCCGAATCCCCGGTACCCCACGAACCTCGTCAGTCCGGCGTCCTTCCCCTGTGGTGTGGCGGTTGTGGCCCAGACGCGCACCTGTCAATCGAATCCATCCAGGCCCAGACTCCGCGGCCTTCCTGGCGGCTCGCTGTGTTCTACAGGTGGATGTCCTGCGGGTTTTCCTAAAGCCACTCAGCCACCCAGCCGCTGTCCAGCAGTCGGGGGCCATCCTGAATCGTCGGGGGATTCAGGATGGCCCCGATATCGGAGTTCTCCCCCGCGACCCCTTCTCCTACCAAGATCTTGAGATGCAGATGCGGCTTGGAGCTGGGAATACCTACTTAACCGCATCGCAGCATTACCCGAAGGAAGCATGATGAAGCTCGAAAGTGCACAGAATCGACGCCTCGAAGGCGATCCCCGGCAAGAGTCCGACCAACTGGACAAATACCGGAGCAAGCAGCGCAAAGCCGCGGATCCTTCTCCGCAGCTCCGTTTGCCGGACCCTCCCGACCCTGACAACCTCCCCATCGACTACCCCGGCCCCAGCCGGATCGAGTAAAAAGGCTGACTGCCGTATCGCCTGGCGGGAAAGTGCCTTACGGCCACTTTGACCAACCCATCCGGGCTGGCCAGCCCTGTGCCGGTCCGGTCCATCATCGCGCCGGTGCGCTCTTCGCCGTTTTGTAGCCACCCCGCGACTACTGTCAGCACGCTCCCAAACACGCCCACATACACCCGAATCTTTGTTTATGTTGTTTTCTGTTGACAGACCAACATGAACAAAGATAGAGTCAAGCAATTCCACATCATGTGATGACTGTCACTGATGTACCAGATCGCTTGTACGCAATGGAGGGTATGTGTTTGCTGAAGAGCGCCAACAGCTGATCTCCGAGCTCGTCGCCGAGCGCGGACGGGTCAGCGTCACAGACCTCGCGGACCGATTCAGCATCACCACGGAGACCATTCGCCGTGACCTCGCTGCCCTCGAATCCGCCGGCAACCTCCGCCGCGTGCACGGCGGGGCTGTCCCCTCGGACCGCCTCAGCACCCGCGAGGAAAGCGTCGTTGAGCGCGCCATCCAGCGCCAACCGGAAAAGCTTCGTATCGCCGAGGCCGCCCTTGCGCTCATCCCCGAGAACGCGGCCGGCAGCATCCTGATCGACGCCGGCTCCACCACGGAGGCTCTGGCCCGCCTGCTGGGCCAACGCACGGCCCAACACCTGGCCTCCGCCAACGGAAACGCCGCCCGTGAAGAACTGGTTGTCATCACCCACGCCATCCCCATTGCCGGGCGGCTCTCCGGCAACCCGAACATCTCCCTCCAGATCCTGGGCGGCCGCGTCCGCGGCCTCACGCAGGCCGCGGTGGGGCAGTCCACGGTCGAAGCCGCTTCCCGGCTCCGCCCGGACATCGCCTTCGTCGGCGCCAACGGTATCCACGCCACGTTCGGGCTCAGCACCCCTGACCCCGAAGAAGCCGCCGTCAAGGCCGCCTTCGTCACGTCCGCACGGCGCGTCGTCGTCCTCGCGGACTCCTCCAAGCTGGACGCGGAAACCCTCGTCCAGTTCGCTGCCCTGAAAGATGTGGACACCGTGATTACTGACCACGAACCCTCTGAAGAGCTCTCCGCGGCTTTGGCCGAGGCCGGCGTCGACGTGGTGGTCGCATGATCGTCACCCTGACCGCCAACCCGAGCCTGGACCGTACCGTGGAGCTCCCGGCCCCCTTGGCCCGCGGTGAGGTCCAACGCGCCGTCGCCGTCCACCAGCACTCCGGTGGCAAGGGCGTCAATGTCTCCCGGGCGCTTGTGGCCTCGGGCCTGGACACCGTTGCTGTCCTGCCGGGCGCGGATTCCGATCCCGTCCTCGCGGGACTGCTCGACGACGGCGTCCCCTACGCGGCGCTCCCCATCAGTGAGCCGCTGCGCAGCAATGTGACGCTCACCGAACCGGACGGCGTCACCACCAAGATCAACGAACCCGGCCCGAAGTTGAGCCTGGACGAGCAGGAAGCCCTGATCGGGCTGCTGCTTGACCGCTCCCGTGGCGCGAGCTGGGTGGTACTGGCCGGATCGCTCCCACCAGGAGTTCCGGCAGATTTTTACGCCACTGTCGCCCGTCGTCTCCGTTCCGGGAACGACGGCGAACCGCCTCTTATAGCGATTGACTCCTCCGGCGCCCCGCTGGCGGCCGCTATCAGTAGCGATTCAAAGGGCACCATCAACGGCAAGCCCGATCTCCTCAAGCCCAACGCCGAAGAACTGGCCGAATTGGCCGCCGCGGCCGGCTTCACAGACGTCCACACGGCTGACGAACTGGAAGCGGACCCGGGCCTCGCCGCCAGGGCTGCTGCCGCCGTCGTCGGCAGCGGTGTGGGTGCAGTACTCGCAACACTCGGTTCCAAGGGCGCCGTCCTGGTAACCGCCGACGGCGCGTGGCTCGCCACGCATCCGCCGATCCAAGCCGTCAGCACAGTTGGTGCCGGCGATTCTTCCCTTGCTGGCTATCTGCTGGCCGCCACTCGCGGCGGTTCCGCACAGGACTGCCTCCGTCAGGCTGTGGCACACGGTGCCGCCGCTGCTTCGCTGCCGGGCTCCACTGTCCCGGCGGTACACCAAACAACTCCCGACGCCGTAACCATCACGGCCCTCTAGAAGGACTAACAGTGACCCAGCTCATCACCCCCCAACTGGTCTCCCTTGACCAGAACCTCGGCGATTCTCCCGCCGACGTCATCCGCTTCCTGGCAGGCAAAGTTGCCGCAGCGGGACGCGCCTCCGAGGTTGAAGGGCTCTTCGCGGACGCCTTCGCCCGCGAGCAAAAGACTGCCACGGGCGTGCCCGGCGGCATCGCCATCCCGCACTGCCGCTCCGCTGCTGTGACTGAGCCGACCCTGGCAATGGCCCGGCTTTCACACAAGGTGGACTTCGGTGCCAAGGACGGCCCCGCGGACATCATCTTCTTCATTGCAGCCCCGGAAGGAGCGGACCAGGAGCACTTGAAGCTGCTCTCCAAGCTGGCCCGTTCCCTCATCAAGAAGGACTTCACTGCGGGGCTGCGCGCAGCCGCCACTGAGCAGGACATCGTTGACTTGGTTGACGGCGCACTGGCCGACAAGCCGGCTGCGCACGCGGCCGACTCGGCAGCGCCCGCTGCAGAGCCTGCGCCGGCTTCGGCCCGTGCCGCTTCTGCGATGGCGCCCAAGCGCATCGTCGCTGTCACGGCCTGCCCCACCGGCATCGCCCACACCTACATGGCAGCCGACTCCCTCGTGGCTGCGGGCAAGGAAGCCGGCGTGGACCTGCAGGTGGAGACGCAGGGTTCGGGCGGATTCACCGCGCTGGACCCGGCTGTCATTGCCGCCGCAGACGCTGTGATCTTCGCAGTAGACGTCGATGTACGCGGCAAGGAGCGCTTCGCCGGCAAGCCGGTCATCAACGCGCCCGTAAAGCGCGGTATCGACGAGCCGGCCAAGATGGTGCAGGAAGCCATCGCCGCCGCCTCCGATCCCCACGCCCACCGGGTTCCACACTTCGGCGCTGAAGAGAGCGCCGAACACGCATCCGAAGCCGCCAGCGAACACCTCGGCACCAAGGTCAAGAAGGTCCTGCTGACCGGTGTCAGCTACATGATCCCGTTCGTCGCCGGTGGCGGCCTGCTCATTGCTTTGGGCTTCCTGCTAGGCGGCTATGAGATCGCCGGTGCGGCCGACAAGATTCTTGGCGCCAACACCCTTGGCAGCCTGCCCACCGAGTTCCCCGCGCACGCTTGGGGCCCACTGGGCGCTTACCTAGGCGCCGTGCTGTTCAAGATCGGCGCATTGTCGCTTGGCTTCCTCGTCCCTGCCTTGGCGGGCTACATCGCCTACGGCATCGCGGACCGGCCCGGCATCGCTCCTGGCTTCGTCTCCGGCGCTGTTGCAGGCTACATGGGCGCAGGCTTCCTGGGCGGCCTTGTAGGCGGTCTGCTGGCCGGCGTCACGGCACATTGGATCGGCACTTTCAAGGTTCCCCGCTGGCTGCGCGGCCTCATGCCCGTGGTCATCATCCCGCTAGCGGCCTCGATCGTTGCATCTGGGCTCATGTTCCTGGTTCTCGGCGGCCCCATCGCTGCCATCACCAAGGGCCTCAACACATGGCTCTCTGGCATGACCGGCGTTTCTGCCATCGTTCTCGGCATCATCCTGGGCCTCATGATGTGCTTCGACCTGGGCGGTCCCGTCAACAAGGTTGCCTACTCCTTTGCCGTGGCCGGCCTTGGGGCCGGAAGTGCGGCCAACCAGGCTCCTTGGCAGATCATGGCTGCCGTTATGGCGGCCGGCATGGTGCCGCCGCTGGCCATGGCACTGGCAACCGTGCTCAACAAGAAGGGCTTCAGCCTGGCCGAGCGTGAAAACGGCAAGGCCGCCTGGCTGCTGGGCGCCTCCTTCATCTCCGAAGGCGCTATCCCGTTCGCAGCTGCCGACCCGCTCCGCGTGATCCCGGCCAGCATGGTGGGCGGCGCAGTGACAGGTGCCTTGAGCATGGCGTTCGGGGTCACCTCGCAGGCTCCACACGGCGGAATCTTCGTCTTCTTCGCAATGAACAACTTCCTGTTGTTCTTCGGCTCGATCGCAGTCGGCGCTGTCATCACAGCTTTCCTCCTGCTCGCACTCAAGCGCTGGGCAGTCCGGAAGCCCGTTGAGGCAGAGCAGGCTCCGGTCGCCGTAGCAGCCTGAACCAGCCCCCAGCAAGCAAGTAGAGGACTAAATCCATGCAGACCTTTTCAGGCGTAGGCGTTGCTCCAGGGCGCGTTCTGGGGCCGGTTCGGCAAATGCCGAAGCCGGTGCAGGAACCGCACCCGAACGTCAACATTCCTGCGGACGTTACCGTCGAATCGCAAGGCCAGCGCATCAAGGATGCCGCCAAGGCCGTGCAGGCGGAACTCCGTGCCCGAGCCGCCACCGCGTCCGGCGAAGGCAAAGAGGTCTTGGAAGCAACCGCCTTGATGGCCGCCGATCCGATGCTGGTGAAATCGGCCATCAAGCTCCTCTCCCCCGATGCCCCGGGCGGCGCACGTACTGCCGAGCGGGCCATCTGGGAGGCAGGTGCCACGGTTGCGGACTCGTTGAAGGCCCTCGGCGGCTACATGGCAGAGCGCGTGGCCGACGTCCTGGACGTCCGCGCCCGCATCGTTTCAGAACTGCGCGGTCTGCCTGCGCCGGGCATCCCGGCGTCGGACGTTCCGTTCATCCTGGCCGCCGAGGACCTTGCCCCGGCAGACACCGCCACTTTGGACCCCGCCAAGGTGATCGCCCTGATCACCTCGAGCGGCGGACCGCAGTCCCACACCGCCATCCTGGCCCGCGCCCTGGGCCTGCCGGCGATCGTCGCGGCCCCGGGGGTCGACGAGATCGGGGACGGCACCGAGATCTACGTCGATGGCGCTGCCGGCACCATCACGGTAGATCCGGGCGAGGAACTGCGCCTTGCGGCCAAGGCTTGGGCTACCCAGGCGTCTACCGTTGCCGCCTTCAGCGGCAGCAACATGATGGCCGACGGGTTCCGGGTTCCGCTGCTCGCCAACGTCGGTACGGGCGCCGACGCGGTCAAAGCCGCCGACGCCGGTGCCGAGGGCGTCGGGTTGCTGCGCACCGAATTCTGTTTCCTGGATCGCGACGACGAACCCACCGTCGAGGAGCAGATCGCCGCCTACGGCGCCGTGTTTGCCGCGTTCCCGGGCAAGAAGGTGGTGGTCCGAACCCTCGACGCCGGCGCGGACAAGCCCCTGCCGTTCCTCACCAACGCGGATGAACCCAACCCCGCATTGGGCGTCCGCGGTTACCGCACCGACTTGACGTCCCCGGGCGTACTCGAGCGCCAGCTCAAGGCGATCGCCGCTGCAGAGGCCGCCAACCAAGCCGAGGTGTGGGTCATGGCACCCATGATCTCCACGGCCGAGGAAGCCGCGCATTTCGCATCCCTCTGTTCCGCAGCCGGCTTGAAAGTGCCCGGCGTCATGGTGGAGGTCCCGTCTGCTGCCCTGACCGCCGCCACCGTGCTGCGCGAAGTCAGCTTCGCATCGCTCGGAACCAACGACCTCACCCAATACGCCATGGCCGCGGACCGCCAACTCGGTCCGCTCGCCACGCTCAATGATCCGTGGCAGCCTGCCGTGCTGCAGCTCGTGAAGTTGACCGCCGACGGCGCTGCTGCCGCCAGCGTGGGCGGCACGGCTCGGCCGGTGGGAGTCTGCGGCGAGGCAGCAGCGGACCCGGCCCTCGCCGTCGTACTCGTTGGACTGGGCGTCGCGACGCTTTCGATGAGTTCTCGCGCACTGGCTGCCGTTTCAGCCGTGCTGGCAACCGTCACCGTGGCGCATGCCCAAAAGCTCGCAGCGGCGGCGTTGTCCGCTCCGAGTGCATCAGCCGCACGCCAAACTGTTCGCGCCCAACTGCCCATTTTGGACGAGCTGGGTCTTTAGACTTTCCCCAAGCCCACAATCGAAGGAGCAACAATGTCCGAACGTACCGCCACCATCGCCAGCCGCGTCGGCCTGCACGCCCGCCCGGCAGCCATCTTTGCCGAAGCCGCCGGCGAACTGGACCTCGAGGTCACCATCGCCCGCGAAGGCGAGCCCGCCGACGACGCCATGGACGCCGCGAGCATCCTGTCCCTTATGAGCCTGGGAGCTTCCTTCGGCGATGTCGTGGTGCTCCGCGCCGAGGGCGCCGGAGCCGACGAAGCCCTGGACCGCCTCGTGAAGATTCTTGAAACGGACCACGACGCCGAGTAACCCACCGAGCATGCTCTCCCTTGGCGTTGAAGGATGGACATATTGGCGCTATGTCCGTTCCTCGCAGCCAACGGGGAGCATGCTCTTTTGTGTTCACGGCAAAGATGCCAGATAGTCCGCAATGTCGGACTCCGTGGCCTTGAGCTTTTCGAGGTCGCCGGCCAGGAAACCCTCCACGATGCGGGGATCAACGTAGGATGCCCTCGCCACGGTTGGCGTGTTGCCGAGGAGTTCGGCGGTTTGCTTGATGGCCGCAAGGACTCGCTGGCGGGCCGGTACATTCGATCTGCCTGCGAGCGCCATGCCGGCCGCCGCGGTCCCTTTCCAGGTCCGGAAGTCCTTGGCCGTGTAGCCGCCGCCTGTGATGTGGCGAAGGTACTCGTTGACCATCGTGGCATTCAGGGAGACCCAGCCATCGCCTTCGTTGAAAGCCAACAAGGGCTGCCTGCCGGGCCTGTCCGCCAGGGGCTTGAGGAACCGGGCCAGCACGGGATCCTCGATAGCGGATTCCCACGCTTGACCGCTCTTCCCAGGGAAATGCAGGGAAACGGTGTCTCCGCTGACCGTCACGTGCTTACACCTCAGGGTCGTGAGGCCGTACGATCCATTTCGCCGGGCATAGCCCTCCGATCCAACGCGCAAGGCCCCCAGATCCATGAGCCGCACGGCTGCGGCCAGGGTTCCGGTCTTTTCCGAAGGTGACTCGCGCAGATGGCGCGAGGCCGTATGCCGCGCATTGGGCAAGGCGACGCCGAGGCGCGCAGCCCGGATAAATTTTTCAGCGTCCTGCCGGGCCCGCCACCCGGGGTGGTAGATGTATTGGCTCCGGCCGGCGTCGTCCACTCCCATTGCCTGGATATGCCCGTTTTCGAAGGGACATATCCAGACCTCGGCCCACGCGGGGGGAATTGCGAGCGCCTCAAGACGCCTTCGTTCATCGCCCACGACAAGGGATCCGTCCGGACGGTGATAGCTGAAACCGCGGCCGGACCTTCGCCGGGAAATACCAGGCGTGCCGGGATGACTGCGTCGGAGCCGTGGCATGCCGTGGCTCCGACTCCTAGGCTTCCTGTGGGTCTGCCACGGACGCACTGGCAGACATGGTCTCGGCACTGATCATCCACGCGAGTTGCTCCAAACGCGCGATGAAAGCATGCAGGAGGTCCGCCGTCGTGGGGTCTTCTTCGTCCACTTGGTCGTGGACATCGCGCATGGTCTGGACAGTCCGCTCGAGGCGATCGGTGATCAACTTCACGGCGTCCTTGGTCTCCGTCAGCCCCGTGGGGAACTGCTCTAGGCGGGTTGAGGCAGCGATGGTGCTGCTTCTGCCATCCGGGAGCGCATGAAGCGCCCGCATCCTTTCGGCTGTTTCGTCAGCGAACTCACGCGCCGCTGCCACGAGTTCATCGAGTTGCAGATGCAGGTCCCTGAAATTGGCGCCAACAATGTTCCAGTGGGCCTGTTTGCCCTGTAACTGGAGTTCGATAAGGTCCGTCAGGACAAGCTGAAGATTGTCTGCCAGAGTTTGCGATGCTTTCATGGTTCCCCTCCAAGACGACTGCTGACAATGGGTTGGATCAGCCCCAGAAGCCGGCGCATGACCCTGCATTCACCCTACGACGATACTCAGAATTTTTTGTAAGCGTACTTAGCACTTGATTTGATAAGTGTGCTTAGTAGTACCATAGAGGAAGTCGGAAGCAGCCCGTCCCGGACGAAAACTCCGAAAAACGGGGCGGCATCCGCTACAGCAAGACCTCGCATGGAATCCGGGGGGCCGGTGAGGAACCACGGTTCGCACTCGAACTGACAACCGAATACACCGCGAGGGGCCGGGCATCTTGCCGGCGGCCCCACTCAAAGTAAGGAATGTGTGACGATGAACACTCTTCTGATCATTGCAGGCGTTGTGGCAATTGTCCTTTTGCTCGTTGGCGGGTTCTCGCAGGCCGTGAGCTGGCTCCTCTGGGTCGGCTTGGTCCTCCTGATCGTCGCGGCCATCGGCTGGCTTCTCAGCTTTGTTTCCGGCCGGAGATCGCACGGAGTCTGAGCGACGGCAGCTGGCCCCACAGTGGCCTGCCTTCCACCATTTGGCGAGAAGAAGTAAAACAACTACCACCAAAGGAGTACGTCCATGGGTGCAGATGACAAGATCCAGAACGCCGGCGAAAAGCTTGCGGGCAAATCCAAGGAGGCGGCCGGAAAGCTGACGGGTAACGAAAGGCTCGAAGCCGAAGGCAAGACGGATCAAGCCAAGAGCGACCTGAAAGCGGCCGGCGAAAAGGTAAAGGACGCTTTCAAGAAGGACTAGTCCACTCGAAGTGCGGCTTCTGCTGTGGGCGGGAGCCGCACTTCCCGGTCCAAGGGGTTAAGTCAATGCCGACTATCTCTGACCCGATTCTCCCCGCCGGCGCACCGCGTCCCGGGGCTGAACGAATCTGGTGCGGCTTTTGCGGCACCAATGAGCACGTGATTCTTGATTCCATCGAGCCCCTCAAGCCGCCGATGGCAGAACTCGTGGATATCGCCTACACCTGCGTGGAATGCGATACCTTTTATGCCCATGCTGCGACTTTCCAGGACGTCGCTGCGATCCTGAACCAGCGTGGAACAGTATCGGGTGTGCTGCAATTCGGCGGCGAATACATCCATTGCGGCGAACCCATGAAAATTTCTGGAACCGGATTCCACAGCGTGTATGCGCCCATGTCCACCGAGGACCCCGCAGTGGATCTGCTCGACGTGTACCTGGCGACAAAGGTGTTGCAGTGCCGCTGCGGATTCCGGATGGAGCTCCCCTCATAGTTGGACCTAGACCGAAGGAGGAACCCATGCCAAATAAGAAAAATCCCAGCCTCAAAGATCCCGAGCTCTACGAAACCCTCCGCGAGGATGGCGCATCCAAGGAAAAGGCCGCCAGGATCTCGAATGCCGCTGCCAAGGAAGGCCGCAAGGAAATCGGCCGGCGTGGCGGCACCTCGGGCGACTATGAGGACTGGACCGTGCCGCAACTCAAGTCCAGAGCCAAGGAACTGGGCGTCACAGGGTATTCGAGCAAGAAGAAGGCCGAGCTGATCTCAGCGCTGCGAAACCACTAGACCACCCACCGGACATGCCCTCCGCCCGGGCCCACGAGTGGACATATTGGGATTATGCCCACCCCTYGCCCAGAACAAGGAACATGTCCCTTGTTCGTGGGAGCGGCGTTCGTGCAAGGGACATGTCCAGTCCTCGCTCCGGGAATCCCGGAGGGACATGCCCTCCGCCCGGGCCCACGAGTGGACATATTGGGATTATGCCCACCCCTCGCCCAGAACAAGGGACATGTCCCTTGTTCGTGGGAGCGGCGTTCGTGGGAACGGYGTTCGTGCAAGGGACATGTCCAGTTTTCGGGGAGCACGACGGCGGCGCGTCAGGCTTTCTTGACCCTCGCCCTGGGCTTGCTGGCCGCCTTGGCGGTGGCGCCGTCGTCGGGCTCCTCAGCGGCCGATCCAGCAGACGCTTTGCCGCGCTTCTTGTCGAGGCTCCGCTTGAGGGCCTCCATGAGGTCGATGACCTCGCCGCCCTCGCCTTCGCTTGCCGTGACGCCGAAGGTCTCCTCGGTGTCGATGGAGTCGCCTTTTTCGAACTTGGCCGCAATGAGTTGGCGCAACTGCACTTGGTAGTTGTCGGTGTATTGCTCGGGCTCGAAGTCGCGCGCCATGGAGTCCACCAGCGCAGAGGACATCTCGAGCTCCTTGTCCGAAATCTTGACGTCGGTCTCCAGCGACGGGAAGTTGGCCTCGCGGACTTCGTCGTCCCAGAGCAGGGATTGCAGCATCAGCACGTCCCCCCGCACCCGCAGCGCAGCGAGCCTGGTCTTCTGCCGGAGGGCGTACTGCACAATGGCCACGCGCTCGGTGTCCTGCAGGGTCCGCAGGAGCAGCATGTAGGCCTTGGGCGACTTGGAATCGGGCTCCAGGTAGTAGGGCCGCTCGTACATGATGGGGTCCAACTGCTCGGCCGGAACGAACTCCACTACCTCGATTTCACGGCTGTTCTCCGCGGGCAGCGACTTCAAATCCGCGGCGGACAGCACCACAGTGCGGCCTTCCTCTTCGTAGGCCTTGTCGATATCCTCGTAATCCACAACAGAGGCGCAGATTTCGCACCTCCGTTGATAGCGGATGCGGCCTCCGTCTTTGTTGTGGACCTGGTGAAGACTGACATCGTGGTCCTCGGTGGCGCTGTAGAGCTTGACAGGCACGTTGACCAGCCCGAACGCGATAGAACCCTTCCATATGGCCCTCATGCACTAAGTGAACATCACAACAAGGCGGAGGTGAAGAGGTGGCAACCAGCCAAAAGGAACGCGTCAACGTCGAGGGCCACGAGCTGACGCTCACCAACCTGGGCAAAATCATCTACCCGGAGACTGGCACCACCAAGGCCGAAGTGCTCGAGTACTATGCCGCCGTGGCACCATTCCTGATCCCGGCCGCCGCTAACCGACCCGCCACCCGCAAGCGTTGGGTACATGGAGTAGGGACCACGGAGAGTCCCGGGCAGATGTTCTTCCAGAAGAACCTGGACGACTCGACGCCGTCGTGGGTTCCCCGGGTCACCATCCAGCACAGGGACCACAGCAACGTTTACCCGCTCGTCAACAACCTCGCTACGCTCACCTGGTTGGCCCAGATCGCCGCCTTGGAAATCCACGTGCCGCAATGGCAAGTGGACGCCGACGGAACCATGTTGCCGCCCGACCGCTTGGTCCTGGACCTTGACCCCGGCCCGGGCACGGGCCTCCCCGAATGCGTTGAAGTCGCCAAGCTGGCGCGCAGCATTCTGCAGGACATCGGCCTTGATCCCGTCCCTGTGACAAGCGGCAGCAAGGGGATCCACCTCTACGCCGGGCTGGATGGCACCCGCAAATGGGAGCAGGTCTCCGCGTTTGCCCACGAATTGGCGCGCTCCCTCGAGGCTGACCACCCGGACCTTGTGGTCAGCGACATGAAGAAGACCCTGCGCAACGGCAAGGTCTTGGTGGACTGGAGCCAGAACAGCGGGAACAAGACCACCATCGTCCCGTACTCCCTTCGCGGTCGCGCCCACCCCATGGTGGCTGCTCCCAGGACGTGGCGGGAACTCGCCTCCCCCAAGCTTGAACATCTGGACTTCACGGCCGTCATGAAGCGCGTCAAAGACGGGAAAGACCCCTTCGCCGTGGTGGCCGCCCGGCAGTCCGGGCATACGCCCGCGCACACAGGCAACGGCTCCAAGCGCTCCGGCGGCACGCAAAGCAAGAACGACGACGGCGCCTCCGGCCCGGGAGGCCAGCGCACCCCGGCCGGAAGCACCGCCGTCGGGGGCACCTCGGGCGGCGAGGCCACCGCCGTCGGGGGCACCTCGGGCGGCGAGGCCACCGCCGTGAACCCGCGGCTGGCGAGCTATGTGGACAAGCGCGACCCGCAACGGACGCCCGAACCGTTTCCCGCCATCGGGCATCAACCCGGTGCGCGCCCACTCCAGCCTGATGCAGAGCCCAACCCTCCCGGCGGAATCTTTGTCATCCAGGAGCATCATGCCCGCCGATTCCACCTTGATTTCAGGCTGGAGCACAATGGCGTCCTGGCGTCCTGGGCGCTGCCCAGGGGAGTGCCGGACACCCCGGCAAAGAACCACTTGGCCGTACGGACCGAAGACCACCCGATGGAGTACGCGGAGTTCACTGGCATCATTCCGAAGGGCGAATACGGCGCCGGGACTGTCAGCATCTGGGACAGCGGAGAGTTCGAGTGCGAAAAATGGCGCGACGGCAAGGAAGTCATCGCCACCCTCACCGGCAAGCCCGGCGGCGGATTGCACGGCACCCGCCGTTTCGCACTCATCCACACGGGAGAGTCGCCGTCGCAGTGGCTGATCCACCTGATGAAGGACAAACCGGGCCACAGGACGGTGCTGTTGCCTGAGGCCGCGCACCAATCGAACGGGACACCCAGCTACGCGCCCATGCTCGCGACGTCCGGGACCACCGCCGATGTGGCGGACGGGGACTGGCTGTTCGAGCTCAAGTGGGACGGCTTCCGGGCCATCGTTTCAGGATCGCGTGGCAAGATCAGGCTGACGAGCCGCTCCGGGATCGACATGACGCCCACCTACCCCGAGCTGGCGGATCCGCGTTACTGGCCGCACCACGATTTTGTGGCGGATGGCGAGATCGTGGCGCTCAGCAAGAACGGCCGGCCCAGCTTCGAGTTGCTCCAGAAGCGGATGAACCTCTACAAGCCAGGCGACGTCGAGCGCGCCCGGGCCGGGGTCCCCGTGCAGCTGATGCTGTTCGATCTCCTGTACGACGCCGGATCCCGCCACACTACCGAAAAAGACGGCAGCGCCGACCTCACCTCCCTGCCCCTCAGCGAGCGCCGAGACCGGCTGGCAGACTTCCATGCCGATATGCCGGCCGAAGGCTCCCCCATTCATATCTCCGAAGTGCTGGAGCATGATCTGGACGACCTCTTGGCCAGCGCCGCCGAGCTTGGCTTGGAGGGCGTCATGGCCAAGCGCGCCGACAGCCGGTACCAGCCGGGGCGGCGCAGCAGGTCCTGGATCAAGCTCAAGTTGGAACGCATGCAGGAGGTGGTGGTAGGTGGTTGGCGGCCGGGCTCCGGCGCGAGGCTCGGGACCATTGGCGCGTTGCTCGTGGGGATCCCCGACGGCGACAAGTTGCGCTATGCGGGCAGGGTAGGCACTGGCTTCAAGGACTGGCAGCTGCGGGACATCCTGAAGCGCCTGGAGGGGCTCGATCGCCCGGACTCTCCCTTCCACGACATCCCCGCCGAGGACGCGCGCGGCGCCCACTGGGTTTCCCCCGAGCTCGTGGGAGAGGTGACGTTCGGCGATTGGACCGGCACCGAGAGGATGCGCCATCCCGTCTGGCGCGGGTGGCGGCCGGACAAGTCCCCCGACGACGTCGAGCGCGCTCCCTGAACGGACCTGCGACACGGAAAATGCCCTGCGACCCCGGAATTCCCGGGGCGCAGGGCATTTTCTGTGTCGAATATTTCTAGGACGAGTGCGGCATCTGAGGACGGCTGGTGCGGTGGACCGCGGTGACCGCAGCCTGCTGCCCGACGCGGCCATGATTGGCACCGCGGTCCTTGGGGTGTTTGGCCTTGCCGCTGCCGTCCGGCCAGGATGGTCCTTGGTTCGACGCCAGCGTCATGGCCACAGTTTCCGGGGCCGGCATGGTTGTCTTATCCATGGACTCGACCAAGTGGCTTGCGACCTCGGAGTCGATTTGTTGCGCAACGTGCTTCGCAGCCATTGTTCTTCCTTTCTGCAGTGAAACGAAGGGATTTTCCATACTAGGTGGGAGCGGTCCGCTTGTCTGTAGGAACTTCCTCAGCAGGATCTACCAGCGGACCTTCTTCTCGGACTTGGCCTGCTTGCCACTCGCTTGGGTTGGCTTGTGTCCTTTTCCGGTGCTTTGCCAGCCTGCCCCGGCGCCACCCCTGGACTTGCGGGCCAGCATTTCCTTCTGGGCGTCAGTCAGTTTCGATTTGATGCCTGCAGCCAGGGCGTCAGTTTCCTGCACGGCCGCCGCTTGCTCTGCGGGTTCCTGCTCGGCGTTGGTTTCGGGTGCGTTCGGTGTCATGCAGTGGACTCCTTAAAGTTCTTGATTTGCCGGAGGAGGTCCTCGGGACTGCGACGTCCTCTGCGAGACCCAGGGTCCAAATAGCAGCAACAGGAACAGCGCGGAGGCGAAGCCTCAACAGGCATGGATTTTTGTCGGTTCAAACTCAACGGCGTCGGATCAACGTCAGCAGTGGCGTAGCCAGCATCTGCGACGAACCAGGACCCGCTGGTCTATTCAAAAATCAGTGTTCCCATGAACCCACCCTAGACACTCCAGACCGTGTTTGTGAACCCTGACTTTCCCGGAGCGCGCTTCGGGCGTCGCCTCCACGTCCGCTCTCGGCTAGCATGGCCCGGAGAGCACCCCTCGGTATCCCGAAAGGCTCTCCCATGTCAGCACGCACGTTCCAGCCTTCCCATTCCGCCATCACGGCCCGGCTCCGTTCGGTCGGTTGCGTCTTCGCCGAAGACGAGGCCGAGCTCCTGATCGCTGCGGCGCACGCTCCCGGGGAACTCGACCGGATGGTCGAACTGCGCGTCTCGGGGCTGCCCCTCGAACACCTCCTTGGCTGGGCTGAGTTCTGCGGCCAGCACATTGCCGTAGACCAGGGTGTGTTCGTCCCCCGCCGCCGCACGGAGTACCTCGTCCAGGAGGCGGCCCGCATCGCCCGGCCGGGCGCCGTCGTCGTCGATCTTTGCTGTGGTTCGGGTGCCGTCGGCACCGCACTGGCGGCCGCAGTGGGCGGCATCGAGCTGCACGCTGCCGACGTCGATCCAGTCGCGATCCGCTGCGCCGCTCGCAACATCGGGCCTGCTGGCGGACAAGTGCATGAAGGCGATCTGTACTCGGCCCTCCCGGAGACCCTTCGCGGCCGCGTGGAAGTACTGGTAGCCAACGCCCCGTACGTGCCCACGGACTCGATCGGAATGATGCCGCCGGAGGCGCGTCTGCATGAACCGCTCATAGCGCTCGACGGCGGCGCGGACGGCCTGGACGTGCACCGCCGGATAGCTGGGGAGGCGCCGTTATGGCTGGCTCCAGGGGGTCATCTGCTGATCGAAACGAGCGTCCGCCAGGCCCCAACGACGGCCGCCTTGTTCGAGCTCGCCGGGCTTTCCGCGAGGGTGGTCCATTCCGAAGAATTCGATGCCACGATGGTGCTCGGAAAACTACGGTAAACCCACCGAAAATGATCAGCAAACTGTGCGTTTCGTGGTCCTGAACCAAAAAATTTGGTAACGCAGCCACGAAACGCCCCAAAATCCGCGTGATTCCGGGGCTGTGGGCGGCATTTGGATGTCAGACATTTGGGCCCGAAAGGCGCCTTCGAGCGCCCAAAATTGGGAGTCCGACTCTTAGTTTCGGCGAAACTCGCGTAAAATTGAAACCCTGCCCAGAGCGCGGCAGCTAAACGTCGCAAGCAAATGACCCCCCTAGGAGCGGCCCAAATGCCCATAGACCAAAGCATCACTGACTCTCCAGCAGGCGCTAGGAACGCCGCTGGAAGGAGCAAAACCGCACCACGCGGTACCTCAAAATTGAAACTTCCAACACGCCGTCGACTCAAAGTATCCGACGTCAACGTCGTAGACCAGCCCATGCTGAAAAAAGCCCTTGGCGGCACGATCGTCGGAAACACCATGGAATGGTACGACGTCGGCGTTTTCGGCTACCTCATCACCACGATGGGTCCTGTCTTCCTGCCCGAGGCCGACAAGTCCGTGCAGACCCTGTTCATGCTGGGAACCTTCGCCGCAACCTTCGTGGCACGGCCGCTCGGCGGTGTAATCTTCGGCTGGCTGGGCGACAAGGTGGGTCGCCAAAAGGTGCTCGCCACAACACTCCTGCTGATGGCGGCGAGTACCTTCGCCGTCGGGCTCCTACCGGGATACGCACAGATCGGCATCTGGGCGGCGGCACTGCTGGTCATTTTGAAACTCATCCAGGGTTTCTCCACGGGCGGTGAATACGCCGGCGCCACCACGTTTGTGAGCGAATACGCTCCGGACAAGCGCCGCGGCTTCTTCGCGAGCTTCCTGGATATGGGCTCGTACATCGGTTTTGCCCTTGGTGCGGCCCTCGTGTCCATCCTGCAGCTCACCCTCGGCCAATCGGCCATGGAGGACTGGGGCTGGCGGCTGCCGTTCCTCATCGCGGGGCCGCTCGGCGTCATCGCCGTGTACTTCCGTAGCAAGATCGAGGAATCACCCCAGTTCCAGGCCACTTTGGATGCCCAGGAAGCACTCGCCGCGGACGCCGCAGCGGGCGATGCCGCAGTAGCCAAGGGCCCCATCGGCATCGTCAAGGCTTACTGGCGCCAGATCATCCTCGCCATGATCCTTGCTGCGGCCGCCAACACCGTGGGCTATATGCTGACTTCCTACATGCCCACCTACCTCACCGAGTCCAAGGGCTACGACCCCGTTCACGGCACCCTTCTGACCATCCCCGTGTTGGTCATCATGGCAGTCTGCATCCCGCTGACGGGCAAGCTCTCCGACCGGATCGGCCGCCGGCCCGTCCTGTGGATCGGCGCCATCAGCACCATTGTGTTCGCCATTCCGGCATTCCTGCTGATCGGCATCGGCGATATTTGGTCCACGCTTGCCGGTTTGGCCCTGATCGCCTTCCCGGTCACGTTCTACATAGCCAACCTCGCCTCTGCGCTGCCGGCACTCTTCCCGACCTCAAGCCGTTACGGGGGAATGGGGATCGCCTACAACTTCTCCGTAGCGATCTTCGGCGGCACCACGCCGTTCATCGTCGCTGCCTTGATCCAGGGCACCGGCAACGACATGATGCCCGCGTATTACCTCATGGCAACCTCGATCGTGGGCGCCGTCGCCATCTACTTCCTGCGTGAATCCGCGCAGCGCCCGCTCCCGGGTTCCATGCCCAGCGTGGACACCCAGGCGGAGGCTCGCGAGCTGGTGGCCACCCAGGACACCAACCCGTTGATCGACCTCGACGAGATGCCGTTCGACAGCGAGCCTCTCGGCACGCCTGCGGAAGCGGAGCCTAGCCGGGACCTTTCGGAAGTCCCGGCCTAGGCAGCGCCTCAGGCCTTGCGGTCCGCTTTCTGCTCTTGCATCCGCTTGGCTTGCGCTTGGATCTTCGGCCCATAGCCGCCATTCAGTGCGGTGTCCTTGATGTGGGTTGCTTTCGCCACGCGGTCGCCGTCCGCCGCGTCCTTCAGCGCCTTCAGGTCGGCCTGCAACGCCGCTGGAAGCTTTGCGGCCAGCTTCGGGCGCTTGTCCAGGATGAAGGTGGCGATCTTCGCGGCGCGTTGGCCGTAGTTGGGCTTGCTGCTGTCACCGTTCACGAAGAACCGCAGGGCGGCCGCGAGCGGATGCCGTGCCAGGGCAGACTTGGCCGCGGCAGCCGTCGCCGTGGGCTGGGAGGTGGCAGCCGCCGTCGTACTTGTAGCGCTGGGCGAGCTCGCCGCATTGGCGGCAAGCACCCCACCGCCCAGCAGGAGGCTGGCGGCAAGAACGCCGACGACGGCGGTGCGGGCCTTGCTGCCCTTGCGCCGCTGAGTTGGGGTACTGGAGTTCGGGGCGGTGTTGTCCATGGTCAGTGTCCTTTGTTCCGGCTGGCGGCCCGTCCGCCAGCTCTCTTCACAACACTCTCGTCCGGCCGCATGAACTGATTGTTCGGCGAATGTTCGAGGAATGTAAAACCGTCCCTGTCACCGGCCACGGATGCTCCGGGGCGTCCGTCCTTGCTGTTGAATGGACGCATGGAAGACAGCCGCGGATTGGTGCTGATTGCCGAGGACGAACAGGCAATCGCCGATATCCAGCGCCTGTACCTGAGCCGCGCCGGTTTCGGCGTACATGTGGAGCGCGACGGGATTTCCGCGCTGGCACAGATCAGGCGGCTCAAACCGGTCGCGGTGATTCTCGACGTCGGATTGCCGGGCATGGATGGGATCGAACTCTGCAGGCAATTGCGGCAGGCGGAGGACTGGACTCCTGTCCTATTCGTGACTGCCCGTGATGAGGAAGTTGACCGCGTCCTTGGCTTGGAGTTGGGCGCCGACGACTATCTCACCAAGCCGTTTTCGCCCTCTGAACTGGTCGCGCGGGTCAAGGCGGTGCTGCGCCGGACCGAAGGGACGCCGCGGCCCAAACCGCTTGTGCTGGGCAGCGTCGAACTGGATCCGCTGAACCGCACCGCATGCGCGGGCACGGCCGAAATCACGCTGACCGCCACCGAGTTCGACCTCCTCGCCTATCTCATGGCCCATCCTGGCCGCGTCTTTTCGCGCGAGCAGCTGCTTTCGGCTGTGTGGGGCCAGGCAAGTTATGCCGCGGGACGGACCGTTGATGTGCACATCGCACAGCTCCGCGCCAAACTCGGCGAGCACTCCCCCATCGCGACGAGCCGCGGCGTCGGGTACTCGGCGGTTGCGTCGTCCTCCGGGGATTCAGCGTGAGGCGCTGGTTCGGCACACTGGCAGGGCGCACGACGGCGGTGATTGCCGCCGTCGCGACTGTCGCCGTCGTGCTCGCCGGCCTTTTGGCCGCCCAACTGGTGAACGCCACGGCGGTTGACGAAGCGAAGAAGTATCTCGCAGTCGAGGCCGATTCCCTCAGCAAACAAACCAGCCTCGGAAGCCTCCAGGACCTCCGCGCCGATCTGCTGACCCACGGCGCGAGGCTCGCTGCGATCAGCGCTGACGGCCGCGTGACAGGTGGCGGCGCCAGGTTGGTGGATGCGAAGACCGTGGCGGATGTGTTGGCCGGAAAGTCGGTATCCAGGACCGTGGACGGTCCGCAAAACACGGTGGTCCTCGAAGCCCGGCCCGTTGCGGCAGGTGGTGGCGTGGTGCTGGCGCAGCCTGTGTCCGAGATCCGCGCGGCCGCCGCTCCCCTGCTGAGCCGCATGCTGATCGCCCTCGCGGCCGGCCTCGTGTTCTCCATCGTGGCTGGCGGCTTGTTGGCGCAATGGCTCAGCCGGCCGTTGGTGCGCACCGCGCAATCAGCGCACCGGCTCGCGGCCGGAGAACGAGCCGTCGCGGTGGTGCCCGGCGGACCAGCCGAGGTGGTGGAGGTTTCGCAGGCGCTGGCCGCCCTCGACGCCGCCCTCCGGACCAGCGAAGGGCGCCAACGCGAATTCCTGCTCTCCATTTCGCACGAAATCCGGACACCCCTCACGGCGCTGCGGGGCTACGCCGAGGCCTTGGCCGACGGCGTGATCAGCGGAGCCGAGGTGAGCGGCGTCGGGCAGACCCTCGTGGCTGAAACCAATCGGCTGGACAGATTCGTCCGCGATCTCTTGGAATTGGCGCGGCTTGAGTCCGACGATTTCCGCGTAGAACTTCAGCCCGTGGATGCATCTTTGATCCTGCAGGAGAGCTGGCAGGCCTGGCAGGCCGTGTGCGTTCAAAGCGGGATCGTGGGGCGGCTCGAGCTGCCTGCTGGAGCATTGCCCATCCGTAGCGATGGCCAACGGCTGCGCCAAGTGGTGGACGGTTTGCTGGAAAACGCGCTGCGCGTGACGCCGGAGGACTCTCCCGTGGTGCTCGCGGCGTATCCTTCCGGCGGCGGGCTCACCGTGGAAGTGCGCGACGGCGGACCTGGGCTCACGGAGGCGGATGCCGCCGTCGCGTTTGAACGCGGTGCGCTCTTTGCCAGGTACAGCGGCGAACGGCCCGTGGGCAGCGGACTGGGCTTGTCGATCGCCGCGAGGATCGTGCAGCGGCTGGGTGGGCGCATCAGCGTTCGCACGGCTGCTGAGGGAGGCGCGGCATTCGTAGTGGAGTTGCCGGGCATTCCGGCGGGCCTCAGGCAAACGTAGACTCACGGCATGGCTGAAGTTCCAGTGGGTTCGCTGCACCACGTCGAGATTTGGGTGCCGCACATCGCCCGTGCACAAGAGGAATGGGGCTGGCTGCTGGCCGAACTCGGCTACGAACAATTCCAAGAGTGGCCAGACGGCTGCAGTTGGAAACTCGGAGCCACATACATTGTGATCGAACAATCCGCGGCGATCACCGGAAGCACGCACCGCAGGACGGAACCCGGCCTCAACCACCTCGCCTTCCACGCAGGCACGAAGGAGAACGTGGACCGGCTCCGGGAGCTCGGCGCCGATTGCGGCTGGTACGAGATGTTCGAAAGCAAATACCCCCACGCCGGCGGCCCCGACCACTACGCCGCCTATCTGGTGAACACCGACGGTTACGAGGTTGAGTTGGTGGCGGGATAGCTTTCGCTGGAGGCCGGGGGCGTTCTGCCGATTTGCGGGTCTATCGGCGGGCAGATGTTCTTCGGCCTCTTACTGTCGTACCCCTCCGGAATGCTTTGGTTATGGCCGGGATTCGGGGAACACAGCTGATCGGATCAGCCGCGCCTTCAGGCGGCGCGCGTCCGGAGGCCGGCCCGGATGGTGCCGTCCCGCGCGTCCAAATACAGGAACTACTCGGCGCCGTTACGTCCCTCCGGCCAAGCACCGACAATACTGAACTGATAAACCAGTTGCGTGCCCTTGAGGATTTGAAGTCGGCGGCCGCCGCCGCGCAGGCCCGGATCGCCGTCGCGTTCGATGCCGCCCAGCGCAGCGCCGAGAAAGACCTGGGCGTCCCGGCTGACGAACAGGGACGCGGCGTCGGAGCGCAGGTCGCCTTGGCCCGGCGGGAATCCCCCGCCCGCGGATCCCGGCTCTTCGGCCTCGCGAAGGCCCTCGTGACCGAGATGCCGCACACCCTCGCCGCMCTSGACACCGGCCGGCTGAACGAATGGCGCGCGACCCTGCTCGTGAAGGAAACAGCCTGCCTGGCCGCCGAGGACCGCTCCGCGGTGGACGAGGAACTCGCCGCCGACACCGGGACCTTCGACGGCGCCGGGGACCGGGCGATCATCGCCGCGGCCCGGACCGCGGCCTACCGCCGGGACCCGCGCTCGGTCACCCAGCGCGCCAGCCACGCGGCGGCGGAACGGCACGTCAGCCTCCGCCCGGCACCGGACACCATGACATATCTGACCGCCCTGCTCCCCGTCGCGCAGGGCGTGGCCGTGCACGCGGCCCTGTCCCGGCACGCCGACACCCTCCGCTCCTCTTCCGGGGAAACCCGGTCCCGGGCCCAGATCATGGCCGACACCCTCGTCGAACGCACCACCGGCACCCCCGGCGGAATCAGCGG